>NZ_MAEJ01000008.1 GCF_009933175.1 Candidatus Enterococcus huntleyi
AGATAGGGGTAGCATACCAAACTGTCGCAGGTTCTTTTTTAATTATTCTATTTTATAAGTCTTTTTCACAACTACTCAGCTTCACTCACTTGCACAGCTTTAGCCCCTAGCAACAGGCCGTAGCACATATCTGCCCCTGACGTATGTCCGACTGCCAAAATTGCTTGGATTATCTCGTCAAGATTCAGCGAATTTGGATTGATTAAATAGTCATTTAAATCTTTGAATACTGAGCTGACGTAGCCATCTGCGAGAGCTAAAAAATAGTTCTCACTGATGATTGTGGTTCTCTTGATTGATTGTTGGATTAGTTTTTGTAGCGTTGCAGCTTGTGATCTTTGATAGAGTTTGAGCATGTATAGATAGCCTAATAATAAGTCATCGCCACTGGGAGTTAAGCCTTTGCCTCGACCTATAAAATAAGTAATCATCTCTGGCTCTATTTCGGCTTTCGCAAGCTGTCGCGCAAAACGTTTTTCTTTGTCTGCAAACTCTAGCCCTAACTTCTTTTGTAATCCTAGGTCCGTTATTGAGTCAACCACTGTTTGAAGGTGTCCTTCGCTATAAGGTACCACCCCGATTGCTAAATCTTTTACTTTGGTGGGTTTTAATGAAAGAATTTGAACTTTTTGGCGGCTATATATCACCAATTGACTCTCTGAAATTTTTACCAAGTCGCCTACCTTTGTATAAGAACGAATGGCTTGGAAGTCTGCCTCGGTGACACGCAAACCAAAACTTGAGAGAAAGGTGGGATAGCTCGTCAAATTAATCAAACGCTGCCCGACGATTATATTGAGAGAATGCTCAAAAATACTATGAATCTTCCTCATCGAACCCCATCGTGTGAGTGGCATCAAATAGGAACTGATCGTTGTTTGAGTCATGCTAATTCCCACCTTTCTCCTCTTATGTACAGAGAGATAGAAGAGGATTGAGCTCTCTTCTATCTCCATTTTACTCTTTATTTGGACTAATTTGATTCATTTATTTCATGATAGTAACTGTTTTTTCAACTTTTACGGTTACTCGACCGTTCTTAATCACATAGGCACGCTCTGGGAAATCAATCAAAGCTGTTGCTATTGATGTGGTGTCTAACAAGACTAAATCGGCGTTTTTACCGACAGCTAAGCCGTAGTCTTTTAGGCCTAACGCCTTGGCTGGATTTTCCGTAATCATCGGTAGTACCGTTGGTAAATCATCTGAGCCGCCTAAATGTCCGACTGGCACAGCGAGCATCGCAATCTGGATGAGGTCGCCATTACCATAAGGTGTGAAGGCATTACGAATATTATTGGTTGCGAGTGCTACGTTAACCCCAGCATCACGCAATTTGCGGATTGGTGTCACCGCTCGTCTCACGTTAAATGAATCATTTCGTGCGCCTAAATGTAAGTCGGTTGCTGGCAGTGGCATGACATTGATTTTGGCCTCTGCCATACTGGCAATGACTTTTTCTAAGCGTTCCGGTTCCATCGCATGAAGGGCTGTCAAATGTCCGACTGAAACGCGCCCTTGATAACCTTCTTTGATCGTTTTTTCGCATAGATATTCGATCGATGTGTTATCTGCTTCATCGGCAAAATCTTGGTGTAAATCGATGTCTTTATCATATTTTTTAGCAATTTCAAAAATCAAATCAATGTGTTCGTTGGCTGGTGCATCGTTATACGGAATCCCACCGACCACATCTGCGCCCATTTCCATCGCTTCGTATATCATTTTTTCAGTGCCTGGCGCTTTGAAAATTCCTTCTTGTGGGAAGGCCACCACTTGCATATCGATAAACTCTTTGTATTCTTCTTTTAAACGCATAATTGTGTTAAAGCCTGTGAAGCCTTGTGCTGGATCGAATTCAGCATGGGTCCGAACAGCTGTCGCGCCGTGGCTGATAATCATTTCCAAGGCTTTTTTTGCACGCGTATAAATGTCTTCTTCAGTGAACGTTGGTTTCAACTTGGCTGTCACTTCGATGGCTTCTTTCAAGGTACCCGATTTATTAGGTTCGCGATCTGCAATCAAGGCTTTATCCAAATGAATATGACTTTCTACTAAACCTGGGATTAATACGCGGCCGTTTCCTTCGATGGTTTCCGTAGCTGTGCCTGCAATAGTCGGGGCAATTTCGGTGATTTTCCCGTCAGTAATTGCGACGTCTTGCAAAGGTTCACCATCGTTGATTCGTACTTGTTTGATTAATAAATCCATTTTCTTCCACTCCTTCGTTTTATCCAAAAATTAAACCAATTACTAACAAGATAACTGAAGCCATACTGAGCCATTTGACGTTCCCTTTGACCACCTCTAAAATAGGAATCTGGAAACCTGAAGATAACGCTTGCATCGTAATGTTAACGAAGCTCATTTGACTACCTAAACCGACACCCATAGTTACAAAACCTAAGGCAATTGGTGGAAATCCTAATGACACGGCGACAGGCAGGACTAGCGTAAGCACTGAGCCAACGTAAGCACCGGCGGGCACTCCAATCAAAACGCCGGTCAAAATAGCTACCGGAACCACGATAAACTCAGGTGCATTTTGGGCCACCCCAGCAATCACGGCAAAGGTTCCCGTTTGGGCAATCACATTGATAAAGGCTAAGAAAATCCCAACTTGGAACAGTCTCGTTAAGATATAAGTCGAGCCATCAACCATCGCTTCGACCGATTTATTCATCGAGAAGTCTGTACATAGGTAAATTAACGCTAAGGTTAGGACCATGTATACTAATGGCGTGAAGAAAGCAAAGTTAATTAAGTCATTTACGATAGGACCAAAGATTACCGCAAATAATAAGAAGATGGCTGGTAAAGTGATTTTAAATAGCTCGCCATTACTTTTCTTTTCGAACTCATCATCTTCTGATTCTTTAAAGCCGATATTACGACGTTTTGTTCCCCAAAAGGCTAAAACAATTGCTAAAATAACAAATACTAACCAGAATGGACGCATTTCAGCCACATACGTTGAAACACTGACATCCCCTAATTTTGATACAATGCTTGATTCTAAGGAAGCTGGTGAAGTGGTAAATGAGACTGCAGCAGCAAGAGACATCGCAGCAATTAATTCTGGTACCACGCCAACTGCGGCAAAAGCTAGCGGCGCGATAACCATGGCACTCCCGCCACCGATCCCTGACATGTAGGTTGCTGCAGCTAATAGAATAACAATAAATGCTGAGACATATTCAACTTTCCCTTTGGTGCCACGTTTCGCTAACGTCAAAGCAGCAGAGTAACTCCCCACCTTAAAGACAGCCATCGCTATAGCAGAATTGATGATAGGTACAGTAATACTCAGCATCGACGGAATCGTTTCTAAGAGCTGTTTGTTGGCATCGGCTAAACTAATTCCACCAATAATCATGGCCAACACACCGGCGACCAACCCAGCAATAATCATATCTACTTTTCTAAATAATAAGACCAAAACTAAGATTAACGGCACTAAAACTAATAAAGCTTTCAGTCCTGTTGGTGCGACAATACTGTCAATCTCGGCGGCATAGGCGCTGACCCCTGATACCGCTCCAAAAAGTATCGATACTATCAGAAACATTATTTTCTTGCGTTTATTCATCTCGTTTTTCTCTCCTTTTTGTTGGATTAACAAACAATGGTGGTACCGAATCCGTTAGGAATATTTCCTAAATTTTCGATTGAGGTGATAATCGCCTCTCTGTGAGGATGTGCTTTGACAAACGCCATCGCCGATTCAACTTTAGGTAGCATACTCCCTGGCGGAAATTGATTTTCAAGAATATACCCTTGGGCTTCTTCACAGGTCATCTTTTCAATCTTTTTCTGATTTGGCTGATTGTAATTGACATAAATATAATCAACTCCGGTTAGAACAATCAACCGATCTGCATTTATTTCTTCCGCCAGCTTCTGTGCAGAGAGATCTTTATCAATGACTGCTTCGACACCAGTCAGAGCGCCCTCTTCATTTCTAATCACAGGAATGCCCCCGCCACCTACGCAAATTGTGATAATCCCAGCTTCGATTAATGACAAAATAGTCTCTTTTTCAATAATTTGAATAGGCTTTGGTGACGCGATGACCTTCCGATAACCGCGTCCTGAATCCTCTTGGTAAATGCCTTCTCCTTTCGCTTGTTTTTCTTGTGCTTCTTGTGCTGTATAAAAAGGACCAATTGGCTTCGTTGGCACTTCAAAAGAAGGATCATTTTCGGAAACTTCCATTTGAGTGACGATACTCACGACCTCTTTTTTAATTCCTAAGTCGGCAAGTTCGTTTTGAAGTGCTTGCTGAATCCAGTAACCGATGCTGCCTTCTGTCATTGCAACGTTTGTATCTAATTTCATCATCGGAGTTTTGTCGGACTCCCCGACTGTTTGTTGAACTAACAAGTTTCCGACTTGCGGACCATTGCCGTGGCACAAGACCACCTCTTCTCCTTGTTGGATAAACTTGGCCAATTCTCGCGCCACATTGCGTACAACCTCACGTTGTCCTTCATCGGTTGGTATTTTATCGAGGATCGCATTTCCCCCTAGTGCAATTACATTTAACAAATTGGCTTTCCCCCTTTTAGTCGTTAGTCGACCTCAATTCCTAAATCTCGTGCGTAAGCTTCCAAGGCTTTTTCAAAACACGCAAGCGGTGCTCTAACAGTTCCAGCACCAATTTGACCAACGCCAGCATTTTTATGAGCAATGCCTGTATTAATGACTGGTGTGATGCCAGTTTCAACGACTTTGCGGATATCAATCCCTAGACAAGTCCCTTGGAAATCCCACGTCGGAATCGTCCAAGTTGGATTATGACCCTCACTAATCTTAGCCATTTCGTTGGAGGTATCTAGTGCATCCTGGAAACCACCAGCGCCGACAAAGCGCGTCACGCCAGGTGCTGCCACCATCGCCATACCACCAACACCGACCGTTTCAGTAATTGAACTATCCCCCATATCAGGATTGCCATCGTCTTCAGTGAAGCCAGTAAAATAGAGGCCTTTTGGCGTATTAACTGGTGCCGTGAACCATTCATCGTTGGTTTGAGCAATCCGAACCCCAAACTCGACACCATTTCTAGCAAGTGTTGTAACAATCGTGCCCTTCGCACCTTTTCTTGCTGTATCAGCCATCGTTTTAGCAGCGGCCATCATAATATTTAAGAAAAATTGATCGGTATCAGCTAAGAATTTCATCACATCGAAACGGGCTTGTGTATCCATGTCCACTAAGATAATATATGGGGCAACTTCCCGTAAAAAGTTTAGTGAAGCGGCAAAATTCCGTTGATGGAATTCATCCCCCATCGTTATAGAACGTGCGATAAGAACACTGAGATTAATACCATCCTCTGTTTTCTTTAAGGCACTAGAAAGTGTTGGTCCTAAGACATCACGTAGCCAATTTAGACGCGTAATAACCTCTTCAGAAAAGGCGCCAAAGCGTAAGACTTTCCCAATTCCTTCATTCATTGTGCAGTAACCTCTGGTGCCATCTAAGCGATTTTCAACAACTAGCACGGGCATATTTGCGGAGGTAATTCCACCCATTGGACCGACTGCATTGACATGGTGACAAGGAATAAAGCGGATTTCATCTTGCTTAATTAACTCGGTCACGTCATCTTCATTTTTCGCCCAGCCTTCAAAAATAGCGGCGCCGACGACAGCTCCCTTCATAGGTCCCGTCATTTCTTGCCAAGTGATTGGCGGTCCGGCATGAAGAATTGTTTTCTTCTCTTCATTCAACTCAGGAATCGCGTCTTTGGCAGGTACAACATCGATTAGGAACGGCTGCGCATTTTTAATCTTGTCTGTCACTTTTTGGTTTTCTACTTCAATTTGTTCGTCGTATTCCTCTAAAGCATTTAAAATTTTAATCATTTTTTTATTGCCATTGGCCCGTGGCTTCCAACTAAATTGTTCGGACTGCCCATCAAATTTATGGATTGATTCATTGAAGCTAGCTAACCCGATATTGATAATCCGTGGTTTCGTAGTCAATAATTCCATTATTTTAGGACTGATTTCTGGAATACTTACTTTTTCGCCGGTATATTCGCGCACGTCTTTATCCGCTTCCGTCACCTTCAAGCCTTTTAAGCCCAAAGCCAGAGCGACAGCTTTGGCATTGCTTTCTGCTACAAAAACACCATTTTCCTTCAACGTTTGAACCGCTTGGGCATAATTTTGCGGATCATTGTTTGTACCTACAACTGTTGCTACAAAATAAAGCGGCCGATTATTTTCCGCTGCAGTTTGCTGCGCTTCCTTAATAGTTGGTAATAGAGCATTGACCATATCTTCATGCGCGCCGTAGCCTAACACGAAGTCTAATAATATAACGCCGGTCTTCTCGTCAGCTGCATACTCTTTAATTTTCTTTATACGTACCTCTGGATCAATCATTGGGTGCGGTTTTCCTTGAGTATAGACATCATCGCCGAGGTCAATCACATCATAGCCATGCGATTGCAAGACGAATCCAGATTTCTTAACTAAGCCTTCGAGACCGACCGCTTCAGATATCAGCATGCCTGCTTCTGCCGCCAACGTGCCGCCTGAATATAAACCGGTAATGACTTTGTCTTCATCAAGTTGTGGTACATCTGGCAGTGAAACTTCTTCAAAATAATTCTTTTTAATCGCCACTTCATTCGCTAAATCCACTGCAATCTTCGCCGTTTCTTCTAACGTATGGGCTAAATACACTTTACCTTCATGAGATGCCGGTTTTTCACCTAAAAAGATTGCTACGACTGGTTTCGAGATACTTTGTAACAATTGAACCACTTCATCACGCACTTCTTTTGCAGGTGGCTTCGAGATAACACACACGACATCTGTTGGCTCATGATTTTCAAGCGCAACAATGGCATCCTTCATAGTAATGGCACCGACTGCATCACTTAAATCACGACCGCCTGTTCCAATTGCATGAACGACTCCACCACCTAAGCGATCAATAATCGTCGTTACTTCTTGAATCCCAGTTCCCGATGCGCCCACGACGCCAATATTGCCAGGCGCGATAACGTTGGTAAAAGCAATCGGGATACTAGAAATAATTCCGGTTCCGCAATCAGGTCCCATCATCAAGAGACCTTTTTCATGAGCCAATTTCTTCAAACGGACCTCATCCTCAATCGGAATATTGTCTGTAAATGAAAATACATGTAAGTCATTTTTTAACGCAACTTCCATTTCAGCAGCCCCGTATTCACCTGGAATACTGAATAGCGCCATATTAGCGTCTGGTAAATTAGTTAAAGCTTCCTTCCACGACGTCGAAACACGTTCAGTAGTCTCTTGGCTCTTCGAAGATAAATCGCCTAAGAAACGATCCACCTCAGGTAACACTAAATCCATTACTGAGTCGGACTGACTATCCACAACAATCATCAGATCATTAGGTGAAGCTGCTTTTGCTTCTTGCGTCAACAGCCCTGTGTTTTGTAAAATATCTTTATTTGCATCCGTTCCCATCATCAATTGACTCATCTCAACTTCTGCGAGATCATTGATTCGATTGGTCAGTAGCATCAGATTTATAGAGTCTTGATAATTATTTTTTAAAATAACAGTATTTAACATATTTATCCCCCTATCATTGAATACAATACCTATTGTAAATTTAATTGTATGGGTTTTCATCGGACAATATTCTAAATAAGTGTTATAATTTTTATCCATAAGGGACAAAAAGGAGAATTCTATGAAATTAAGAGAGCTTTTATCGATTGGTGAATTAAAAACGAGTAAACTCTTAACAAAAGAGATTGGTTTGGAGAATGAAGTTGATTCAGCGATGGTCTTAGAGGCGATTGATATTGAGGTTTGGAGTAAGAATAATCAATTAATCTTGACCTCCTTCTACGCTTTCAGCGGATTGGAGATGCCAGCACTCGAGGAATTCTTTTCAAAAATGAAACAGATTGGTGTAAGCGGACTAGTCGTCAAAATGGATCGTTTCATTACGATGATTCCTGTCTGGTTCATCGATTTATGTTTCAAGTATGAAATTCCACTAATTAAGATTGCCCAAGAAATTAGCTATGAAAAAATTCTTTTAACGATTTATGAACCCTTACTCAATCATCAAACGCACATCTTGCGGACCTATTATGAGGTGAGACAACGGTTCACCCAGTTGGAAAAAAATAACTCTTCTATAGAAGCAATTATGGAAGAATTTTATCAAATGATTGGTCATCCTTGCTCTTTAAAGCTTGTCGATAAGCAAGTCGAGGTTAGTTTTGGCGAGCAACTAAGTAACTGTATTGTGCTATCGAGAGAGCCCATCGCGAATGGTGAATTCACTAAAAATGACTATTCTCTTCTCACACTCTATTCACAATCTACAGCACAGGAACAAAAAGCAATCGAGGTCAGCATCTTCAATAGTTACTCCAGCAACTGTCTATTACTCGTTTATTTGGATAGCCCAGAGATTAAAGAAACCAATCTAGTAATCATTGAAAATACCATTGACGTGCTTCAGGAAAAATTCAATACCGAACGTTTATTAAATAAAGAACGCTACACTCGCCTAAACAATTTAGCCGATGCGATTTTACAAAACACGCCGGCGAACCCGCTTGAGCTAGACAGTCTTCTATCGGAAGCCAACATGCGGGATTATCCTGATTATCAGGCGATTGCTTTTTCAACACGTTCGACGACTATCCAATTGGTTAAGGAACGCATCTTAATCCAGCTAAAATCACTAAAAAGTCACTCCATCTTCTTTGATCAACACAGCTATTCAATCGTCTTATTTAATTTTGACGAGGCGAATGGCTCTATCACTAAACAACGAATTCAAAAGCTCTTGGGTCAAACAATCGAAAAATATCCTGAATTGGCTTTTTCTATTAGTAACGTCAAACCTAAGTCGGCAATCAAAGAAATCCTTGTTGAGTGCTTGGATATTTTGCGTTTCAACGAAACCTTTTATAGTGATGCGATTGTCAGTCTAGCAGATATCGGGATTTTCCGTTATTTCATTCAAAATGAACAATTAGAAGAAATGGATAGCTTTATTCCTGAAAATTTAGCTGCTTTAGCAAATAATAATTACGATCTTTTTGAAACCTTTTATCAGTTTTTACGCAATAATCGTAACTTCAATAAAACAGCGGACGAGATGTTTTTGCATTCAAAAACGATTCGCTATCGCTTAAATAAAATCGAACGTCTATTGGCGATTGACTTCAGCAATCCTTTGCAATTACTGAATCATGAAATTGGTGCCTACATTATAAAAATGAGGAGAAATGCTCGTGAAAAAGACCCTAAAATTACCTAACGGTTCAGCAATCGATTATTATCAATCTGATTTTCCGACCTCTCAGCCCAAAAACTATATTTTTTATTTCCATGGCGGCGGACTTGTTTACGGCACAAAAAGTGATTTACCCACCGAGCTTACCGAAGTTTTCTTAAAAAATAAGTACGAGGTCATCGTCTTCGACTATTTACTTGCACCCAATGCGACACTCGAAGAAATCCTTCAAGCCTTATTTGAATCCATTCAGTATGTTCAAGGAAAAATCACTAAAAACCGACCTTACAGTTTCTGTGGTCGATCAGCAGGCGGCTTTTTGATGCTCCAATTACTCAAACAGTTTCCTAGTCTTGCACCAGAATTTTTAGTGAATTTCTACGGCTATACTGATTTGGCTTTTCTAAATGTGGAACGAACACTTATTCCAACCGAGATAACAGAAAAAGACATTCAGACAATTGATACCAGCCCAACAGCAGCTGTCTGGGATGATCCATTTTTAGAACGCTTCCTGCTCTATCATTTTGCTGTACAGCAACAAAAACTCCTTGATTACTATGGACTGACTACACAAACAGCGGAAAAATACAGACTCACACAAGCAGACTTAGCCAACTTTCCTATCTGCTTCAGTACAGCAAGCACCACCGACAAGGAAATTCCTTTTCGCTATAGTAAACAGTTAGCCAAAGCAATTCCCGGCAGCCAGTTCGTTCCGCTATACTATCTCGACCATGACTTTTTAAAGCAAACCGATCAACCATCAGTCAAAGAGCTATTCACAAAACTCGATACCTGGCTACAAGGTCAAAGTAGCTAGTCATCGCCAATTTAACTTAATTCTATAAATGGAAGCCGTGAATAAAAGTTTGCTCACCAAAATAAACCGTCAGAAATCTTTCTCTCTTTTGAAAGAAGATTTCTGGCGGTTTATTTAGTTTATTTCGTAGTTACATTAGCCGACTAAGACAAATTTTTATGGAATAGTTTGCATCTTCTACAACTCCCGATAATAAAGAGCTTTCTGATTGCGATAGTCACTTGGCGTCATGCCCATTTCTTTTTTGAAGACTTTGCTGAAGTAATTGCCTGACGAAAAGCCGACTGTTGTAGCGACGGTTTCAATGGGGTCGTCTTGCCATAAAAATGACAGTGACTGACTGACGCGTACTCGCTTCAGATAATTCATCGGTGTTATCTTATAGGCCTCTTCAAATTGACGAATAATCTTATATTTAGACATGCCATAGCTATCTGCCAATTGATCCAAACTGATATCGCTCATATAATCCGTATCTAAATAAGCCTTTATCTGTTGGACGGTTTTCGACTTTTTCTGTTCTTGGGATTGCGTGTATTCCTTTAGCTTCAGAAATAAATCGAAGGAGATTCGAGCATTTTCAAACGCACTGATTTCTCCTGACTTTAGTTCATCTGCCAACGCCAATAATTCTTCTACAAATTCATCTGAACCTTCTATAATTGAAAATGGCGTTTCTAGCCATTGCAGCATCACGGCCGAAAACTCGATGAATAGAAATTGCCATTCTTCTCCGTAATAGCGATACTGTCCAGGTATTTTAGCAAAGAATGCTTGGTTTTTATTCAATCGTTGTTGTTTACCGCCTCTTTCTATATAACCAGTTCCACTTATGGTTAATTGAAAAACAATTAGTTGATCTTTTCTAACGCTGGCATCCCAATCATAGCTGGCACTTCCTTGCCCAATTCCAATTCCTCGTATGACGGGTAGTTGTGGCTCATTAAGATAATAAAATTGACGGACAAAATTCTGCAATTTTTTACCCTCCTTGAAATTATTTCCTCTTGTTGCTTCTCATTATACTAGATAAGATAAAAGAAATACGGAAGAGGTGCGATAATTGACAATATTATTTGATGAACAACAACAATTTTTCCATTTAAGCAATTCAACGATGAGCTATATTATCGGAATAGAAAAAGAAAAATATATTACCCATCTTTATTTTGGCCAACGACTTGAAAGCTATCATAAAGTCAATCAACTGCCTTATATTGACAGAGGATTTGCTACGAATCCAATTAATGAAGAACGGAATTTCTCTTTAAATGCTTTACCTTTAGAAACAAGTACTCAGGGTAGTCTGGATTTCCGCATTAGTAATTATCAGTTCCGCAACAATACTGGTGGTCGTGTCACGAATTTTATTTATGATCATTACGAAATTCTCGATGAAAAGCCGACTCTATCTGGGTTACCTTCTGTACGTGGTGAAAACGAGCAGACACAGACTCTGGAAATATATTTAGTGGATCATCAGCAGCAATTAGAGATGGTTCTTCGCTATACGATTTATGAAACGCTCGACATTCTTACTCGTAGCGTTGAGTATCGTAATCATGGAACTCAAGCGATTTATCTTGAAAATGCGGGTTCGATGATGCTTGATTTCCCGAGAAGTGATTACGACTTTATTACGCTATACGGTGCGCATACGAATGAAGCAAATATTGCTCGTCAACCACTACATCCAGGGATTCAAAAAATTGAGTCTGTTCGTGGCACAAGCAGCCCGCAGCATCAGCCATTTCTCGCTCTAGCAGATTCTCAGGCAACTGAAGATAGTGGTGTTGTCTATGGTTTTCATCTTATTTATAGTGGTAATTTTGTAGCGCAAGCAGAGGTTGAACAGTATGGGAGTACACGGGTTCAATTAGGGATTAATCCTGAAACCTTTGAATGGAAACTGGAAGCTTCGACGGCTTTCCAATCTCCTGAGGCTGTCTTAAACTTCAGCAACCGCGGCTTTAATCAACTGTCACAGAACTTTCACACGCTATACCAAACGCATTTGGTCCCTACCCAATGGAGTCAGACTGAACGTCCTATTCTATTAAATTCTTGGGAAGGAAATTATTTTGACTTCACCCAAGAAACGATTATCCAACAAGCGACTCTGGCAAAAGAATTAGGGATTGAGCTATTTGTTTTAGATGATGGTTGGTTCGGCGAACGTAATGATGATACGACCTCTCTTGGTGATTGGTCAGTAGATAAAAACAAGCTACCTGATGGCATTGATCATTTAGCGACCACCATTCAAGAAATGGGCTTACAGTTCGGTCTTTGGTTTGAACCAGAGATGATCTCAGAAAAAAGTGACCTCTATAAAAAGCATCCTGAATGGAGTTTACAAGTTTCTGGTTATCCGCAAACGCAAGGGCGTCAACAGCTTGTGTTAGATTTGAGTAGACGTGATGTGCAGGATTATTTAATTCAAGTCTTCGATACCTATCTCTCTTCTGGAAAGATTACCTATATCAAATGGGATATGAACAGGCATTTAACAGAGGTCGGGAGTTTTGGCCTTGCTCATGACCAGCAGAAAGAAGTCAGCCATCGCTATGTACTAGGTCTCTATCGGATTTTAGCGACAGTCACGACACGCTATCCTCAGGTTCTTTTTGAAAATTGTTCTAGCGGTGGCGGACGATTCGACCCAGGAATGATGGCTTACATGCCTCAAACCTGGACCAGTGATAATTCGGATGCCATTTGTCGTTCGAAGATCCAATATGGCTATAGTCTCCTATACCCACCAGTTATGTTAGGTGCGCATATCTCAGAAGTACCTAATCACCAGATTGGCCGAGAAACACCTTTAGAGACGCGTTTCTTGATTGCCATGAGCGGCAACTTTGGCTATGAACTCTCTCTTGAACGACAAACAAAAGAGGACCTAGCAGCCATTAAAGAGCAGATTGCTTTTTACAAAACACATCGAAAACTGATTCAATTTGGTTCTTTTTATCGACTCAAACCGTTCGATGAACAGGCATCTACCGCTTGGTTATTTGTCAATGACACGGATGCTTTACTTATCTATTCCCATGGACTCGCTCGTCCTGCCCAAACCGTTGAATACCTGAAAACAACCTATTTGGATGAGGAAGCTCTCTATAAAGAAACTCAGACAGGAAACATCTATAGTGGCAGTGAATTGAACCATGCTGGACTCTTAATTCCGCGCATCAAAGGTGATTTCAAAGGGTTCTCACTGCACTTCACAAAATTATCTTAACTCTCAACAAGTGCAACAAAAAAAGCGCCTAGGCGCTTTTTTTGTTGCACTTACTTAGTTATTGTCATTCGCTACGACTGTCAAAATATCTTGCCCACCCTCGACAGTACCATTCGACAATGGATTAATTGCTGAATAAGCTTTTGTATTGGTCACAATCAACATGACCGTTGTATCGAAGCCGGCTTGTTCTAACGCTTCACGATCAAAGGTACCCAAGATATCGCCTTTAGAGACTTTGTCTCCTTTTGCACGTTTTGCTTCAAAGCCGTCACCATTTCTTTTCACTGTATCAATGCCAATGTGAATCAGAATTTCTGCACCCGAAGCTGTTTGGAGTCCGTAAGCATGCTTTGAGGCATGACTGACCGTAATTTCACCATCAGCTGGCGCGTAGATAATTCCTTTAGTAGGTTTGAATGCCAGTCCTTTTCCCATCATTTCTGTAGAAAATACTGGATCATTGACTTGGCTTAATTCGACAACTGTTCCGCTAACAGGGGCCGCCAATACGTCGTCTTTCACTGCTTGACTAGACGCTGAATTTGCAGCAATTGCTGAAACTTCAGCTGACTCTTCAGTTTGATTAGCAGATTCTGAAACTTCTTCGCTTGCTAATAATGACATGTGACTTTTTCCGTAAAAATAAGTCGTTAAGAAACCAACAATTAAACTGATAACAATCCCAATCATAAAGAATGGCACAGATTTTGAAGCAATTGAGATAAAACCAATCACGCTCGCTGGTCCCATCGCTACTGAAACGACGTGGAATGCGCCAATGAAGACACAGGCAACAGCGGAAGCAATCATCCCACAAATGAATGGGAATTTCAGTTTTAGATTCACACCAAAGATTGCTGGTTCAGTAATACCTAGCATCGCTGAAATACTCGCTGAGGTTGCTAAACTTTTCTGTTTCTGATTTTTCGTAAGCATCATGATAGCAAGCGTCGCAGCTCCTTGTCCAACATTTGCCATAGAAGCAACTGGGAAAATAAATGAGCCGCCAGTTTTCGCAATATCTGCTAATAAAGTTGTTTCGATTGCAGGAAAACTTTGATGCAACCCAGTGATAACAATCGGTGAGTAGAATAAGCCAAAGACACCCAGACCAATTGCACCCGTCGTATTATAGAGCCAAACTAGCCCTTCGGTTAAACCATCCGAAACGATTCGCATAAATGGACCGACAACAATAAACGTTAAAAATCCAGTAATAATAATAGCTAACATCGGTGTAAACGTATAATCAAACGCATTCGGAATTCGTTTGTGGAAAAACTTTTCTAACATAGCTAAAATATAAGACACAGCAAGGATTGGTAACACGGAACCTTGATAACCTGCTTGGGCAACATTCATCCCAAAAATATTCCAGTAAGGCATGGTACCCTCAGCAATTGCATTGGCTACCCCATAGCCATTGACCAAATCAGGCATCACCATCGCCATGGCCATCGCTGCTCCTAAATAAGGATTTCCGCCAAATCTTCTTGTTGCAGAAAAACCAACTAGAATTGGTAGAAATGCAAACGGCGCGGAAGCGAGTAAGTTAATGATACTAGCAAAATCAGTGACATTCGGGAACATTTCGACAACCGATTGCGGGCCAAATAAATTTTGTGCCGTCAAGACATTATTGATTGCCATCAATAAACCACCAGCAACTAAAGCTGGGACAATCGGAACAAAGATATCTGATAAGACCTTAATAAAAGCCATCACAGGGTTATTCTTTTTCCCTGCTGCAGCCACTTCCTTCAAATCAGCTGTTGATGCTTCTTTTACATGCGTGATTTTCACGAATTCATCATACACGTTATTGACATCCCCGGCGCCAATAATGATTTGGAATTGATCGTTTGCTTCAAAAGTGCCTTTCACTGCGTCATTATTATCTAACGCTTTTTGATCGACTTTCGATGAATCCTTCAAGACAAGTCTTAGACGAGTTGCACAATGGGCCGCCGCTTGTACGTTGTCTTCTCCGAGGGCTTTATTTATCTCCTCAGCCACTTTTTTGTAATCCATTTTTATTCCTCCCATTAAGTTAATTCTATTATTTGATAAGTGAAATCGCTTTTTCAAAACAAAGTATGCCATTCTTTTTCAAAATTGTCAAACGTTTATCAATTTTAATTTTAATTAAAACGACAAACGCGAGAATGATATATTTGAAATTAACTTTATAATTGTTATACGTTTGACATATTATTTATTACAGTATAAAATATGCTCAAGAATACGCTTATAAGGAGACAACTCATGCCTTTAAAAAAACAGTGGACGCAAGCACAGCGCTACCGTCCTTATAAAGAATGGCCACAAGAATATTTCAACGCTCTAGAGCAAACGGTTAATGCCTCTATTTGGCGTTTACACTACCATATCCAACCGCAGACTGGCTTACTAAATGATCCAAATGGCTTTTCTTACTTTAATGAAAAGTGGCATGTCTTTTATCAATCTTACCCTATGGGACCGGTTCACGGCATTAAATCTTGGTATCACATGAGTTCTGCTAATTTGGTTGATTGGCAGGCAGAAGGAACCACTCTTTTACCAGATGGCCCATTCGATAGCCATGGTGTCTACTCGGGTTCTGCACTTCCGCTAGACGATAAATTATTTATGGCCTATACAGGAAATGTGCGCGATGAAACTTGGCAAAGGCATTCCTATCAACTCGGTGCCTTCATGACAAAGGATGGGCAGATTGAAAAATTAGAGCAGCCTTTGATTGTCGCACCTCCAGCAGGTTATACAGCTGAATTCAGAGATCCCCAGATTTTCCGTTATAAAGAAGAGTATCTTTTAGTGATTGGAGCCCAGAATCAAGAAGAAGCAGGCGAAGTTCTGACCTATAGTAGCGCTGATTTATTAAACTGGACGCTGATTGGAAATTTACGCTTTACTGAAGAGAAAATGGGCTTTATGGTTGAATGCCCTAACCTTTTAATTCAAGATGAATTTGCTTTACTCCTTTTCTGTCCTCAAGGATTAGATCCAGCGATTTGTTCTTATCAAAATATTTATCCTAATATGTATACGATTGGTGAACGGTATGACCGAACTGAAAATCAGCTGGTGAATCCTTCGGTTATTAAAAATTTAGATGAAGGCTTTGATGTCTATGCTACCCAAGCCTTTATAGCTCCTGATAACCGGATGCTTGCTATCAGCTGGGTGGGACTGCCTGAGATCGATTATCCCACTGATCAAGAAAATTGGGCCCATTGTCTGAGCATGGTAAAAGAACTCACGGTGAAAGATCAAATACTGTATCAGCAACCCGTCAAAGAGATGGTTGAACGTCGCTGTACAGAGCCTTTCAACTTCGAAAACAACGAAGCATTTTTCTATGACAGTCAAACAAACTGCTATGAGCTGAATCTAACGTTTGAAGAAGGAGCAGTCGGTACGCTCACTTTATTTAGTCATCCAGAACAAAATCAGGGATTAATGATTAATTTTGATTCTAAGCATGGTAAAATAAAGATAGATCGCAGCTTAGCTGGCGTACCCTTTGCTGAAGACTATGGCCAAACAAGAGAGTTCTCAATCAAAAAACAAGCACTCAGCTTGCAAATTTTTGTCGATTCTTCCGTTGTTGAAGTCTTCATTAACGAAGGACAAGAAGTCGCTACAATGCGCGCCTTCCCTTCGACAGAACAGACAGGTTTTCAGATTGACTGTTCTACTAATTATACAGGCACGCTATGGCAACTGCGAAAAAATACAGTGCTATAAAAGGATGGACAAAATGGTTGTCAAACTAACAGACGTTGCCAAAAAAGCGGGTGTCTCACCTACGACAGTTTCTCGTGTCATTAATAACTATGGCTCATTGAGTCAAAAAACCATTGATAAAGTAAATCTAGCGATGAAAGAGCTGAACTATCAGCCAAACTCACTTGCCCGTTCCTTACAAGGAAAAAATACTCAGCTGATTGGCCTGATTTTCCCGACAGTTGCGCACCCTTTTTTCGGAGAATTGGTTGAACGAATCGAAAGTAAATTATTTGATTTAGGCTACCGCGCCATTCTGTGCGACAGCGCCAATAACAAAGAAAAAGAGCGCCACTATCTCAACATGCTAGCTGCAAATAAAGTTGACGGTATTATCGCTGGTGCCCATAATTTGGGGATTTCAGAATATGAAGACATTGAGTTACCGATTGTTTCTTTCGACCGTTATTTAGCCGATAACATTCCGATTATCGGAAGTGATAATTTCCAAGGCGGGTACTTAGCTACCGAAACCTTATATATGCGTGGTGCTCGAAAGATTGCGATGCTTACAGGCTCGCAAGAATCTGACTCACCAACGAATTATCGTTTAAATGGGTATCTAAAATTTCTAGAGGAGCAGCAACTGGAACCTAAAGTTTTCCACCTGCAATCGACTGCTCGCTCGACCACGCTAAAGAATCTAGAAATCAAACGAATCCTAGAATCAGAAGAGATTGATAGTCTATTTTGTACCGATGATTTAACGGCAATTCTGGCATACAATCAATGCCAACAGCTAGGCATCAAAGTGCCAGAGCAGCTAAAAATTATTGGCTATGATGGGACAAAATTCGTTCAAAATTATTTCCCTCAGCTCTCAACGATTGCTCAGCCGTTAGCTGATTATGCGGAAATTCTGGTTGATTTATTACTACAACGAATTCAAGTACCAGATAAACCACTTGAGAAAAATTATTTATTACCCGTCAAGTTAATTCAAGGAACCACAACTTAAAAGACAAATAAAAAAATCACTTCCCCAAAAGGAAGTGATTTTTATTTGTCTAGATTTTCCCAACTCAATTCTCTACAACAGTCCATCCTGTTCTTTCATTCCTTGAACATAAAGACTGGCTGCCAGCAGATCAGCACTTCCTCCTGGCGAGATTTGTTTTTCCTCACAGTAGGCGATCAGCGCTAGAAATGCTTGATTGGGTAGGGCAGTTTGATTGGCTTCTTTGGCAAGCTGATGGACATGGGTCAGTGTTTCTTGATTGCTACGATATAAAATACACGTATCATCTAATGAACCAATAATCGCTAAGAGCATGTGCAGATTGCGCATTTGTGTGGTTTCGTCAGTATGGCGTTCGTACTCGTCCAATGCAAGTTGGACATGTGGATAGCCAGCGACTGCTTCCCCATAGGCTCCGGATACGCCAAATTGTTGTTTGACCTTTTGCCCGTGGGTAACTTTTGATTCACGGCTGACTGGTGCTTTCTGATAGGTCCGATCGGGATAAGCCGCTAGTTTTGCAACTTCGTCAAAGATTGTTCGCGTATCGACGAAGCCTTGCAAGCTCATTTGGCTAGCCGATACACTGACCAACAAGCCTAACGACCAGATAGCACCTTTATGCGTATTGACTTGGTCGGTTGCTTGATACATCGCTTCTTCTGCTTGTCGACCAATCTGCGCAATCGCTTCTCTTAGTTCCTGATTGACGGGTTTGCCCCATGCTGCTTGAGCCATTTCATAAAAATAAGGTGTTAACGCGCGAGCTGATTTGATGAATAATTGATAATTCATGTCTTCATGAGAGCCATTATTTAGTCGATCCACTAGGCCTGGTTTTGGCGTTAGACTGACTTCCTCAATCAAGGCTGCTTCCACCTTTTTCGCTAGTGTCCAACTAATTACTTGGCTCTTTTCAACCACTTTATTCATCCTCTGCACTCCTTCTTTTCATTTTATTATTCCTATTTATTGAATAAATAGGTCCTTCCGATTACGAATTCCTATGATTCTCTATTTCTTAACTAAATGAGCAACTTCCTTTTGTGGATGCACTAGTCCTTTAACCCATGACCACACGATATGCAAGATGAACGATAGGAAGAAGGCGCAGGTTGCTGTCAATAAGTAAGCAAAAATAATCATCGCGCCTGTTGGTAATTTCAACCAAGTATCTTTGAAGACCAATAATAACGTTTGGAAAACAAAGACGTTGGCTAAATAGGTTCTGTATGCGTAAGTTGAGAGCCATTTGAAAGCAGGTAAACAGAACGAATTTTTCAAAATCATCTTAGAAGCAAATAAGAAAACAGCAAGCACAATCAATAAGCTATAGAGACTTTGAATTGTATTGAGGTACGGCGCATTGCCGAAGCTAACCTCGCCGGGTGCTGCTAATATAGCTTTAATCGCGAACATTGTAATAGCTATTCCTACAGGAATCAACGCGAAACGAATTTTGTTAAGAACGGTGTACAACTCTTCATGATAACGGAAGGCTGCCGCACCATAAATGCCATAGATTAAAAAGCTGAGTACTAAACGATCAAGTAAATACCAGTCCTCATTGTGGACACCTGCAAAGACTTGATTTTGATAGAATAGGTACCAAACGACATACAAAACTGTCGCTAAAAATAACACAGGAAGCACTTGTTTTTTCTTGTTAAATACCTTGTAGCCTAACCAAACAAAGAAAGGCATTAGTAATTGAATTTGGAGCATCATCACGGTATACCACAAATGTGGCGCACCGTCACCCGTGACATATTTCAAAAGAAAGCTGGCTGTATCAGTGTATGGAACCTTTTGTTGAACCGCTGGAAAGACGAATAAATAAACGCTTGTCCATAAAAGATAGGGCACCACCAATTCAAAAAACTTTTCCTTCAAAAATTCGATATAGGTTAAATGCTGACTCGTTTTTACCATGTTATAAACAATTGCAAAAATAAACATTGGCGCCGTATATTTCATAATCACATAAAAAGCACCGATGAAGGTAGCCGTTGTTTCATTGTGTGTGTTGCTCAAGGCAAAGGTCAAAATCGTTTGCATCATTACGGCCGTTACGGCAAACACCTTTTGAAAATCACTTACATTAATCTTGATTTCTTTATTTTCAAACATGTCATCTTCTCACTTTTCTGTATTTTTTTACCATAACTCATCCGTTAATACAGGACCTGTAATGGTTTTAAGCAGGAGTTTCTTCCCATGATTTCTGAGGTACTCTTTTAAAGCAAAACCGCCTTTTTCAGTGATGATTTGTGTGTCTACTTGGTGAAAATATTCAAGGTTTTGCTGAATGACCGTTAAAGGTAAATCAGCTAGCTCCTTGGTATAAATAAGCAAATCAAAATCACTGGTTTCCTTCACAGTTGGAAATCCTGTGGCTAGCTCAAAGCCTAAACTCCCGCCAACACCCCATTTTGATCCTTTCAGAATTTTCTTTGCTTGTTGGAAAGCAAGATAAACAGGATATTGAGCAATTTCAGTTTTACGAAAGCTCTCTTTTTCGGTCAGCTGCCACGGATGAATGACTGCTGTCACGGCTTCTTGAGGCAGCTCAAAAGCAAATCGTTGACTGCGTTCTTTGCCTCTGAGGCCGACAGGTAGTTTATTTTGCGTGGCTGTTCCTCGACGCACGGTTGCATAGAGCGGATCTGTTTCACAAAACCAATCTGGCCAGTCAACTTGAAGAGCTTCCGTTTTTTGAAATTGCACAATATCATGAGCATCCATTACTTATCCATTCCATTCTTCATTCATTTTTTTGAACACTTTATTTGTTTCTACACGTCCACCATCGACCGCAATTTGATTTGTGTAACGATTAGTTAGCATCGTGTCGTTGGTTTCTCGAACATCTTTGATGGCTGCATTCACAGCAGAAATTACTTGATTAACGCTATCTTCCGTTGTTTCTTGACTGACAACTGTTTCTAAAAATGCATAGACAGCGCCTAATCGAGTAAAGTTTTTCACATCATAAGCAATTGCTGGTACTTTTTCAGCTGCCGCTTCAATTTCTTCAATCGTTCGATTAGTTACCCGTCCAGCACTCGCTTTAGACATCGCTTGGACATTGATTTCTTGACTATTCAAGGCGATTAAACGAGAGGATTGCAAGCCATGTGCTAAGAACGCACCTGAGATAGCATTTCCGGCAATCACGCCAATAACTGGGTGACCCGCTTGACGTAATTTGGCATAGCCTGCGGCACTATTTGCTAGCGCCATGTGGATCCCGATCAATTCTTCATTGTAGCCGTAAGCTTGGCTTGGCACATCAATAACTGCTACGATTGGACGCTTGACTGATTTGTCTTTATCTTCTTGATAGATTGCTTCAAGAATTTGTCCCATGCGAAAGCCTTCAACTAGACCCACTTCGCCATTTCTCACACGATACATCGGATTTTCGTTGTCTGGAATAATGCTAGTCACGACGGCTTCTTCCGAAAATTTATCAGATGCCCCATAATAGACTGTTCCGACAGAAGATTTAGGTTGGCTGTAGTTAGTTAACGCTTGGAACCATTGGTATCCCACGCTATCACTCACGAATTCTTGTGACTCAGTAATCGTTGGTAACGCCACTTTCTCTTCTTTATGATTGTTCAATGCTTGGTTGTAGTCCTCAATAGTCATCGGTTTAGATAGGTCTAATTCTGATAGAAGCGACAAGTAAAAGTCAGCTCGTTCGCTGCGATGACTGTCGACTCTTTCTTTGATTGCCGTACTTACCGCTGCCTGAATCGCTTCGACTGAGTCCGTAACCACTTCATCGACCACCTGCGCATTCAACCGTTGACGCGAACCTACTGTATTCCAAATGAGGTCTTTGTCGCTCGCATCAAATTCACGCACGCCAGCTTCTTGTTCAATGACTTCAGGTCCATTCAACCCAACTCGGGCTTTTTTCGTTGAAATCAAGTAACTCATTAGAGCTGACGTTATAGACATGCCACCAAATGAACCGACACGTCCAGGAACGACGCCAATCACTGGCACATATTTTTTCAAAGCCACGATTAAATTACCAATCTCTGAAATCGAAAGTAGGCCATAATTTGCTTCTTGCAAACGCACGCCACCGGTATCTAAAATCAGTACTGGAATAATTTCATTTCCTGCTTGATTTTCTTCTAGAACGTGGGTTAAGGCAGCAATAATTTTAGCGCCTGATACTTCGCCAATCCCGCCTCCTTGGAATTTTCCTTCTGTCGCAATCACAACGACTGCTTTTTGATCAATCGTACCGCGACAAACTACGATCCCGTCATCACTTTCTGGGACAATCCCTTGTGCGACCAAGTTCGGAGCAATCATTTGGTCAAAAGGATCAATCAATTCGCGGCCGCTTTTATCATCTAATAAGGCCGCGACACGTTCTCTTGCTGCTAATTCAACAAAACTATTTTTCATCTGAAATTTCCTCCATTGCTTGTGTCAATCGTAAATAAACAACACCTGGTGTCGCACCAAAATCATTAATTACGATATCTGACAAAATAGGATAACGATCAAAAAATCGCGTCAAAACATTTTTCCACACTTCATCAAAGCTATCGCTACCAGTACATACTCGAACAGTCGCTTCACTTTTTTCAGTTGGAAACAGTAATATTTCTAAGTCACCTGAGCCAACTACGCCCACATGCACTTTTTCTTTAATTGGTTGGGTTGCTTTATAGGTATACGTTAATTGTTCCATCTTCTCTATCTCCTTCTTATGACCAAGTCCGAAACTTCATTGGGGGTTCATACAAGCCATCTGACCATTCAACTAAATCGTCGATGGTTTGAGCAGCTAATAAAGAACGTTTAGCATCGCTACGTTTGATGCCTAAATCCTCTGGCAATTTAACAATTCCGGCTTTTCTCAATTCATCTAATGACGCTTTTGTGCTAGTCATGCCAATCGGTGTCACGCCACCAATCGCTGCAATCGCTGCTTGTTTTTCAGCTTTTGTTTTGGCTTTGTAGAGATAAGCAATCCCTTCTTCAGTCACAATATGCGTCGTGTCTTCGCTATAAATCATCACCGGTGCATTCGCAAGTCCCGCTTGTTTTTGCACATCGATAGCATCCAGCGTTTCGACAAAGACTGGTTTCTTGTTTGAGCCATAGGTTTCAACCATTTGAACCACTAATTTTTGGCCTTTGCCTAATGGATCGTCCCCTTGACGTAATGATTGCCATGCGGGTGTTGAATGACGACGTCCGCCAGGATTATGGCCCATGTTAGGGGCGCCACCAAAACCAGATAGACGACCTTTTGTAACCGTTGAAGAATTGCCTTCATAATCTAATTGTAAAGTTGAGCCGATGAACATATCCGCTGCATATTGGCCGGCTGTTTGTGATAAAGCACGGTTACTACGCATGGTGCCATCTTTGCCGACAAAGAACACATCTGGACGAGCCGAGATATATTTTTCCATGCCAACTTCGCCACCAAAACTATGAATACTTTCAACCCAACCAGACTCAATCGCTGGAATCATCGTTGGATGTGGATTTAAGACCCAATTCTTCGCAACTTTCCCTTTAATTCCTAAAGTTTCGCCATACGTTGGCAACAATAATTCGATCGCTGCGGTATTAAAGCCAATCCCGTGATTCAATGATTGTACTTCATGCTCTGCATAAATTCCTTTTAGAGCCATCATCGCCATCAAAATTTGGAGCTCCGTGATGTTTTGTGGGTCACGTGTAAATAGTGGTTCTAATTGATACGGTTCATCAGACTGAACAATCACGTCAATCCAGTCACCTGGGATATCGACACGTGGTAATTTATCCACCACTTCGTTCACTTGAACAATCACAATACCGTCCTTGAAGGCTGCCGCTTCAACAATCGTCGGTGTTTCTTCTGTGTTATAACCGGTATAAAGATTGCCTGCTTTATCTGCTTTATCTGCAGCAACTAAGACCACATTTGGAATTAAATCAACAAATAAACGGCCGTATAATTCTAGATACGTATGAATATCGCCTAACTTCATCGTGCCATCTTCGATCATTTGTGCGACGCGCACACTTTGAGCACCGGCATATGAAAAGTCCATCTTGTCAGCAATCCCTTTTTCAAAGATTGTTAAATGCTCTGGGCGAGAAATACTCGACATAATGATATGCAAATTATTGACTTTCTCTGTGTTGACTTTTTCTAAGCTCTTTGATAAAAAGCTCGCTTGTTTTTGGTTATCGCCTTCTAAAACAACCTTGTCGCCCGGTGTAATTAAGCGTTCCAAGACCTCAACAATTGCCTCAGTTTGAATGTATTTTCCATCCATCAATTCACTGATTTTCGCCATTGTCTTCGCTTTTTTCTCACGTTTTGAAGCCCAATTTCTTTTTTCTTTTTCCATTATCAAATTCATCTCCATTTTTCATATAGAAAGACTGTATCTTCCATTCCATGCTGTTCAAGGTTAAGCAGCCTGATTTCCTCACCAAACTTCGCTTGATAAAGATTCGTTAACGTCTTGCCCGGTGGCAGCTCGATGGCCATCTTCATGCCCAGTTCTTTTGTCACATCCATGATTTTATTCCATTGAACAGGGTGGGCAATGTTGTTCAGTAAATCTTGACGAATCTCCTCTTTATCAGTTGTTGCGCGCCCATCAGTATTTTTTAAATACGTACAAGAAGGAGGTGCTAATTGCGTGTGTTCAACAAAAGGTGCAAAAGCTTCGACCGTATCTTCCATTAATAAACAGTGGGAAGGAACGGCTACTTTTAATAACTTAGCTGTCTGAGCTTGATATTGCTTCGCTGCCTCAAGCGTATGCTCCATTCCTTGAATACTCCCTGAGATTGTCTGTTGCATCGGACAATTTTCATTAGAAACATACACCGGATGAGCTTCATCGAAGGTTTTAGCAACCAATTCTTCGACTTCTGAACGCGTCAGGCCAACAATCACACCCATACCAAAGCCACTGGGATAAGCTTTCTTCATCAATGAAGCCCGATGATAGACCAACGCGAGCATCTCGTTTAGATTCAGTACGCCACACGCATAAGCTGCGGCAAATGCGCCAATCGAATGACCCGCAACTAACTCCGGATAAATCTCTCGCTTCTTCAACTCATCCGTATAAAAAGCAGCCTTTACGACTAACGCTAATTGCGTGAACACCGTATCCTCATAACACAATGGCGTCTCTTCTAACAAAATGCCGGTTATTTTTTGACAAGCCTCGATATATTCCTTAGGCACATCCTTCAACATACCCAAGCCTTGCCCCCCTTGTCCGGGAAATAAAAATCCACTACTCATCACTGCACCTCCTTTCATATAAGAGCTTCTATGACTATCTTAACGAATCTCTGCTATAATGATAAATATCGATATGATAACAACCTATAACCATAAAGATATGGATGGAGGAAAACGACTGATGAATTATTTACATCTGCGTTATTTTAAGAAAATCGTTGAGACAAAAAATATCACTCAAGCAGCCAGAGAACTCTATACTTCTCAGCCTGCATTAAGTCGAGCAATGAAGAACTTAGAAAAAAATTTGGATGTGCCTCTGTTCTCTCACCAAGGTCGTAATATTGAATTAACTGCCTACGCAGAAAATTTCTATCCTTACGTTGTCAAAAGTCTTCAAGCACTCGATGACGGATTAGACGTGCTTCGTTCTTTAAACGATCAAGATATTTCTTCTATTGAGCTTCATTTAGATGTAGCCTCAATCTCGATACCTAGTCTGGTTCGGACTTTTTCAGAAAAGCATCCAGACATTCAGCTATCCATCATGCAACACGACACCTTGCCCGACTATACCCAGGCAAATGTTCTGTCGATTACTTCTGAGGAGAAAAAAGGCTTAATCAATAGCCCGATTTTAACGGAACCCGTCTATATTGCGCTGCCTAAAAATCACCCACTAGCTAAAAAAGAAAAACTTTATCTAGCAGACATCTTACGCGTGCCAATCACCATGCTCTCTAAGAAAAATGCTTTCCGAAAAACGATTGATTTAGCCGCAGAAGGCAAAGGAATCGAACTAACGATAGGCTCTGTCATGGACGATCCAGCAACCCTCAGATCCGTCCTACGACAAGGATTAGGAATTAGCTTCTTCCCAAAGATTTCATGGTCCTATGATCAAAACGACCCGTTCGTCATTCGCCCGATTGAAGATTTCCCGATTGAACGAACCATCTACCTATCATCCAATTTAACGAAAGACAATCCACTAGCAAAAACCATCGCCCATACGTTAAAAGACTTTTTCTTAACGCGCCACTGCCAAAACGTGGTAGACGAATAGCAGAACCTAAAAAAGAGAACAAGCTGTGAAGATTTGATATCTTCACAGTTTGTTCTCTATGTGTTTCAGTAGATAAATTGGTTCTATAATATTTCCTATTCATCTTTCCCCATATAAGGATAGTTGAAATGTTCATAAGCCAATGCTGTCGCAACTCGGCCTCTTTGCGTTCTTTTGATGAAACCTTTTTGAATCAGATACGGTTCATACATATCTTCCACCGTTTCCGTTTCTTCGCCGATGTTGACTGATAATGTACTCAAGCCTACGGGGCCGCCGCCGTATAATTCAATCATCGTTCGTAACAGTTTTTGATCGACATAATCTAAACCTGCCTGATCGACCTGCAGCATAATCAATGCTTGATCCGCCACACTTCGGTCGATCACCCCATCTGATTGAACTTGCGCAAAATCTCGTACACGTTTTAATAAACGGTTAGCAATTCGTGGTGTGCCACGTGAACGGCGGGCAATTTCTAGCGCCCCGTCTTCAACAATTTCTGTCGCGAAAATATCTGATGAACGAAGCACGATTTCTTTCAAGTCACTCTCTTTATAATATTCCATATGCGAAATAATTCCGAAACGGTCTCGTAAAGGCGCCGAAAGCATCCCCGCTCTGGTCGTCGCACCAATTAATGTGAACGGTGGGAGTGGAAAATGAACCGGATGAGCAGTCGGGCCTTGTCCCACCATGATATCCACATAAAAATCTTCCATCGCCGAATACAGCATTTCTTCCGCTACACGTGGTAGCCGGTGAATTTCATCAATAAATAACACATCGCCCGGCTCAAGCTCATTTAAAATAGCCACTAAATCGCCTGGCCGTTCAATCGCTGGCCCACTAGTTGTTCGGATATTGACCTGCATCTCGTTAGCAATCACCATCGCCATCGTGGTTTTCCCTAATCCCGGCGGTCCATAAAGTAAGACGTGATCCAACGATTCTTCACGATTTTTCGCGGCTTCAATGTAAATACTCAACTCTTGTTTGACTTTATCCTGACCGATATATTGTGCTAAGTACTGAGGACGTAATGATTTTTCTAAGCTTTCCTCTTGCTCATTTGTTTCTGGCGAGACGATTCGTTCCTCTGTCATCACGACTCCTCCTTACTTTTTCATCATGAGTTTCAAGCCTAAGCGTAGGTATTCATCCGTCGCCATAGCCGGTTCTTTTTCAAGCAATTTCTCGACACGTTTGGCTTCTTTTTCGCTGTAGCCCAAAGCTGTCAATGCAGATACAGCCTCTTCCAACGCTTGATTTCCGGAAACTTTTGGCGTAGCTTTCACCGCCACTTCGCCAGCTAACTCGCCTAATTTCCCTTTCAAATCCAAGACCATTTGTTGTGCCGTCTTCTTGCCGACACCAGGGAATTTTGTCAAATAAGCAACTTCTCCCGTTTCAACCGCCTGAATTAAGCCTTCATGATCCTCATTTGCCATAATCGCTAAGGCACTCTTCGGACCAATGCCTGAGACACTAATTAAGCGTAAAAATAATTGCTTCTCTTCTAAATTATTAAAACCATAAAATGAGTGAGCATCTTCTCGAATCACTTGATGAAGATAAATTTTCACTTCTTGATTTAATTTTGAGCTATAACGATAGGGATTTCCCATCGCAATCTGATAGCCGATTCCCTGCGTTTCAATAACAATATAAGCGGGACTAATAAAGGTCACCTGACCAATAATATATTCGTACATGTATTTTTCCTTTCTGAACATATATTCGCTTTATTGTAGCACAAATTAGCCCACGAAAAAAGTTCAGATAGCCTGAATCTTGCTACCTGAACCTATCAACTCTCTATTTCACCAAATCGACATAAGACTCATAGCCTTCTGCGCTCATTTTTTCCAAAGGCACAAAACGTAATGCAGCTGAATTAATGCAATAACGCAAACCACCTTGATCCTGTGGACCATCGGTAAATACATGCCCTAGATGAGAATCTCCCTCGTGACTACGCACCTCAACGCGATGCATGCCATGAGTAAAATCTGCCTTCTCTTTGACACCTTTTTTCTCAATCGGCTTAGAAAATGACGGCCAACCACAACCCGCATCATATTTATCAGTCGAAACAAATAGCGGTTCCCCACTCACGATATCGACATAAATTCCTTTTTCATAAAAATCATCATATTTCCCAGTAAACGGCCGCTCCGTCGCATTCTCCTGCGTCACCGCAAACTCAATCGGCGATAAACGCTCTTTCAATTCATCCTTAGATTTATCCATAATCGCATCCTCCTCCAGATAATCCAGCCACTCATTCTCTGAATTACTTTGGAAAAAGTATAGCACACGATCCACCACTCAGTGGGCTCCAATGCTCAAGGAAATCAATAAAATCAACAGCTAGAACATTCATCCGGCAAACAATTAACCATCGAACTTTCTCAGTACTTTCTTTACCCTTTTACTACATTTTCATCACAATTAATTCAAACTTATCCGTTATATTATATACATACCAACAAACAACCCTAACAATAATACTTTTTCATTTTTTTAACTCCTATTGCCCACCAGCTACCCTCTGGTGGGCTATTTTTTTGTCAGTTGCCAGTTGCCAGTTCCGCTTACCAAGTATCGCAGTAGCGGAATGGTATGCGTAGAGCAATCCTGTGAATTGGCACAATTCACTTCCTTTAAACGCTCTTAGCTGCTCAATACAATTTTTAAAGATCCATTTTGTGGGATGGTATGCGTAGAGCAATCCTGTGAATTGGCACAATTCACTTCCTTTAAACGCTCTTAGCTGCTCAACTCTATAGCTGTACAACCATCTAGCAGAATGGTATGCGTAGGACAATAAAGAAAATGGTACATTTTCATTCCTTACCCGTCCCTAGCTGCTCAATTCAACAGTTATAAAACCATCTAGTTGATTTCTCTATACTAGCTACCTCAAGTATTTTGTGAACCCCAACTATGCTCTCCAAATTTTTCTTTCATTTTTTCTTCAGAATAACTATTTTCCATGGAAAAATTTTTAAAGCTATCTTCGATTAATTCTCTATCATGCTCTCTTCCAACATTTTGGATATCCAGTATTATTTTTTCACCATCTTGTTTATAACCTACTACGTCTCCTACTCGTAAGTCACTTTCTTTTGGTAGAATAATGCCGATTGAGTTCCCAATTTTTCGGACCAATACATCTTCCATATAATTTTTCTCCTCATCTAAGTACGCTCTTACTTAGTTATAGTCTTTATTACAACTAAGCACAATGGAAATACATAGCTAGCATCAGAAAAGAAGGTAAAACAACTTTCTCGTTTCAATCAACTTATGAAATTCTACTACAGCAAATTCCTTATAAGTTTCTTTACTCTTTTACTACACTTTCATCACAATTAATTCAAACTTGTTCGTTATATTATATACATACCAACAAACAACCCTAACAAAAACACTTTTTCATTTTTTAACTCCTTTGCCCACCAGCTACCCTCTGGTGGGCTTTATCAGCTCCGCTTTTACAGGAACACCTAACGGAATGACATGCTAAGAGCAATAGTAAAACACTACCTCTAACCCAAAATCTCAACTCTTAACATTCCCCTACTAAACCAACGTTCCTATTCTATCACTCACCTTTTACGATCCCATCAAATGTTCCGCGAATCACCGTGATTGATTCCTGTAATTTTCCAGACTCTTCGTCAGTCAATACGCATGGACTCAATCGTTCTACCCCATTTTTTCCAACAACTGCTGGTTGCCCATAATAGATTCCCGCTGATTCATCATATGCTGAAATAGGTAAAATAGCCTGGGCATCGTTGAAAATCACTTGAATTAACGCCGTTGTGCAGGTCGCGATTCCATAACTGGTATAGCCTTTCCCAGAAAATATCTTCCAACCGCCCAATCGAGCATCCTCTTTCAATTGTTCCAAGTCTTGTTTTTCATCTAAATTAAAAATAGATTTTCCGCCGACCGTCACCGTCGACCAAGCAACGAATTGCGATTCTCCATGCTCACCATAAACAAAGCCTTCAATTGAACGACTATCTATGGTTAACGCTTTTCCTACAGCCTGTTTCATCCGCGCCGTATCTAGTAAAGTCCCTGTTCCAATCACCTGATTTGTCGGTAATCCAGTTAATTTTTGCATGTAAGTCGTAATTACATCACAAGGATCCGTGATTACTACGATAATCCCATTGAACCCTGAAGCCTTAATTTTTGGTGCTATTTCTTCAACCATTTTACTGGTCAAACGTAGCTCCAATAAGCGCCCGCCTTCACCCGCTAAGACAGTGATTTTCCCTGGGCAAAATACGATAATATCAGCATCAGATAACTCCTCATAGCTCTGGATTTTTACGACTGTTTTACTCGGCAAATGAACCTGTGCATCCAATAAATCGTATTGCTCAGCCACCGCCTTTTTCTCTTCCTTATCAATCAGTACTAGCTCGTCAGCAATCCCTTTTGATACCAATGAATACGCCAGTGTGCTACCAACATTCCCCAATCCAATAATCCCAATCTTTCTCATATGACACCTCTCAGTTTTTTTACTTATAAGCGTACCAAACTAAGAATAGATTAGTCAATCCTAATTTAATTGTCACCATATTTTAATTTTCAATCGGACGATAAATGACCTCTTTTTCCCACTAGTCTTCATTCGCACACTTTTCATGGTGAAAAAAGATTGATTTAACAGCGAAACCCAGTATCCAATGGATTCTCGCAGTTTGAAGCACCTATAAAATCTTGTAAAACAGTGCGAATGAAGACTAGTGGACTATTTCTCGTTTCAAGTTAATTAACACTAATAGTACCGAATGTATTTTCATGGAAAATCTCAGCACAATCCCTTCTCTATACGGTTCTATGACTTTTATGAGTTCCAAAAATCACATTTTTTGAGTAATAAAGGACCTCTTTTTCCCCACTAGTCCTCATTCGCACACTTTTCATGGTGAAAAACGAGGTAAAAATGATGATTCTAGATGCAAAACCTAATAGGCAATGGAATCCTACTACTTTGTTCTCTGCTAAAATCCCAGAAAACAGTGCGAATGGCGACTAGTAGAAAAAGGTCCTCACATTTTGCGAGGACCTTCCTTTTTATTATTCATTTAAGTGAATAGCCATCTACACTTACAGTATGCTATCCAATTTTCTTGTTAGCTTATTTTTTAAATAATCTAGCCCACAACCCAGGTTTCTTTTCGACTTTTACAGCTGCTTCAGCTGTTTTATTCGAATTGGTCTCAGCAGTCGCTTTTGCACTGGTATCTGCTTGAGTTGTCTCAGTTTTTTCGTTCGATTCTGTCGCAGATGGCTCTTTTTCATTCGCCTCTGTTTTTGAAGCTGCCTCCACTTGTTTATCTGCGATTTCAGTGGTCTCGCCAGTTGTCGAACCTGATTCCTCATTTGAATCTTCAGTTGGTTCTTCACTCAACTCTGCCTTTTCATCTGAATCTACTTCAGTTTCTTTCACACTATCGTCAGTCGTTTCTTCAGTCACTTCGTTTTCAGTTGACTCGTCAGCTTTTGTTGCTTCCTCAGCTTGTTGATCTTCATCAGTTTTACTAGTCTCCGCGGATGAACTTTCCTCTTGCGGCGTTTCGACCGTTTCACTAGCCTTCGTTGCTACTACTTCACTTGCTTCTTTATCTTCTTTTTCTTCAGGCTTAGTTCCTTCTATTGAAAGTTGTTGGTTTGAAGAATGACCAACTTCTACAGGCGCTTTTAATTCTTTCACCTGTGTCTGCAACAATTCAATTTGCTTATTGGCATGTAAGGTCAATTGCTGTTGCTGATCCACTAATTTTTGTTGTGTTTTGAGCATCTCTTGTAGGTGTTCTATCTGTTCGTCCTTCTTCTCGATGATACCCTTTAGAAAATCATCGTTATGGACTGGGTAATCGCTAGGTACTTCACTAGGTGTTTCCCTAGGTACTGTTTCCGTTTCTACCTCGTTGAATTCCGAACGAATCGTTGTTACAGCAGTTTTTGTTAGGTAGGTAACATTTCCTTTTTTGTAGGTAAAATCGCTAGGTAATTTCCGTACACGGTATTTTACTTTATCTTTACTGACTCCCAGTTCGTCAGCGAGTTCTTTAATCGTTAAGTCAGACATAAATCTCTTCCTTCCATTTTTTCTTCATTAAACTTTTCTTCTGCGAGCGAATTCCACAAATCGAAACTTGTCTAAGCGGTGAATCGATTCAGTATATTCAAAGCAGCGTGTATCTTCCAAATAAACTAAACTTCGGATGACAACGACTGGTTCATTTTCTTTTAATTCCATTAATTCTTGGACCTCTTTACTGGCCGATTCCACTGTAATCTCTTTTTGTGCATAGGCAATTTCTAGTTGTAGATCATTTTCAAAATAATCATAAATCGAATCGGCTGCTCGTTCTTTAGGTAGCTTAGGAATGATTGACTTCACTAAATAATCTTTATCTAGAATAACAATTTCGCCGTCAATTTTCCGTTGACGTATCAATTGCCAAACAACTTCGTCCGTCGACCAACCAGTTAGCTCACTTAACTTTTTAGGGACAACCGTCTCTTCCAATGTATGTACAATTGTCTGACTAGGAATACCTTGAGTCTGTTGTAATTCTTTATAGCTTGTTAACCCAGAAATTGGGAAATCGAAGCGATTCAAATCTAGCACAATTGACCCTTTTCCTTGTTTTTTTTGAATATAACCAGCATTAGTTAATAAATTCAATGCTTTACGAATGGTTTCCCTAGAGACGCCATAAATCTTGATCAATTGATTTTCACTTGGCAGCAATGTCTGCGGTGGGTATTCATTTTCTAAAATCTTTCGTTCGAGGTCTAAAAAAATTTCATTAAACTTATTCATGACCGGCTCCTTATCTGATTGACTACCTACAAGTATAATCGTCTGCTTTTTTTAAATCAACCACTAGTCGCACAGAAATCCAGTCTTCTTCCAGTAAAAATCAAAGAAAAATAGGCAGACTTCTCTTTGAACAAGAAAATTCTACCTATCCGCCACTTATCTATCACACTAGCCACTGCTGATGTGAGTTACTCTTTATTTAGCTAATAATTCATCGACTGATAATTCATCTAATCGGCTGACTACTTGATCAGCACCTTCTAATACTTCCTCTGTCTGCACGCCAACTGCATACATGCCCGCCGCTTTGATGGCTACAATTCCAGCTGGTGCGTCTTCAAATCCGACTGCTTCACTTGGTTCAATCCCCAAATCTTTTGCAGCTCGAAGGAAGATTTCTGGGTCTGGCTTCCCTTTCTTTAACAAACTAGGATCAACAATCACCGAGAATTGCTCTTTAATTCCAAGTTTTTCTAAAATAAATGGTCCATTTTTTGAAGCTGAAGCAATTCCACATGGCACGTTTTTCGCTGCTGCTGCTTGAAGAAAAGCTTCTACGCCAGGTAGTAAATCTGCCGGTGTCAAATCTTGTAACAATTGGACGTACTCTGTGTTTTTCTTTTCGGCTAATGCCTCTTTTTCTGCAGTAGAATATTGCTTAGATTTTCCACCATACTCAAGAATCCGTTCTAGAGAATCAATCCGACTGATGCCTTTCAATTGTTCGTTAAATTTCAAATCAATCGAAATGCCTAACTCATCTGCTAGCTGTTTCCAAGCCACGTAATGATATTTAGCCGTATCCGTAATCACACCATCTAAATCAAAAATAAACCCTTTTTTCATCTACTATTCTCCTAATCTGATTTCCATTTTTTTATTCGGTACAAGTTGAATGACCTGATCGTCGACCGTCATCTCAACTGCTTCACTTGCTTCTATTATAAGTTGTGTGTGCGAGACAGTAAATGAAAAATGAATGCCTCTAATTGTCAACTTGAACGATAACTCTTGCCACTGCTCAGGTAAACGAGGTTGCATGTGAATTCGTTCTTGTCTAATATCAATGCCCGCAAAGGTCGTCAGAGTGATAAATAAAGTAGCCGCCATCACGCCTGCATGAATCCCTTCGGCAGTCGTCCCTCCTTGAATATCTCGGTAATCAGACTGTAACGCTTCTTGGTACAACTGCCAAGCAAGCGACCGATCACCGACGATCGACGCCAGCTGTGCATGAACAATTCGTGAAAGTGTCGAACCATGAGAAGTCCGAGCCAGATAGTACGCTAGATTCTCTTCCAAATAATCTTCAGGCAATTGATAATTCATATCCTTTAGAAGCTGATCAACCCGTGTTTTATGCAAATTATAGAAAATCATCAGGCTATCGGCTTGCTTAGCCACCTTAAATTCATCCGCTGAGCGACCCTCTGCTTGCAAAATCCGATCCATTCGATAGATATTGCCATATTTTTCTTTGTAATAGGTCCAATCAACTTCTTCTAAATCAAAATAGCCTTCAAATTGAGCAATAATCCCTTCCGAATTAATTTCCAAATGCAGGGCATGTTTTATTTGTTCCATTTGCTTACGCTGTTCCTCAGTCAAAGCGACCTTCTCTTGAATAGCTGATAAAACAGACGGTTGATAGGTTTGATAAATTTTTTCGATTTCTTCGAACAACCACACCACCATCATATTGGTATAGGCATTGTCCGTTAATCCGCCTGTCTGACTGTCTGGGTAGGCTTCATGAAATTCGTCAGGCCCCATTACACCAGCAATCGAATAACGCCCCGTCTCCTGATTAAAGTCTGTTTTACTTAGCCAAAACTTAGCGATTTCTAGCAACAGCTCAATCCCATACTTTTCCATAAATTCATGGTCATTAGTATTGTGAGTATATAGCCAAACATTATAGGCAATTGCCAGTGAAACGTGGCGCTGCAAACGACTATGATCTTCACTCCATTCCCCACTAATTGGGTTCAAATGCAGTTCTTGTGACTGCTCAGTTCCATCAAGTCCTGATTGCCACGGATACATTGCTCCTTCATAGCCGACCTCTTTTGCCGCTTGTTTCGCAGTATCCAATCGTTGATAGCGATACATTAATAATTGTCGCGCCGTTTCCGGAAAATGAATAATGTAAAATGGTAAGATAAACAACTCATCCCAGAAAATGTGTCCGCGATATGCCTCACCATGTAACCCCCGCGCCGTAATCGAGGCATCCAACTGATGATTCCCCACTGGAGAACCAGAGACTAATAAGTGATACGTATGCAGGTGTAGCATTTTTTCAGACAAACGATCGCCAGCCAGACTAATCTCTGCTCGTTGCCACAATTTTGCCCAAGACTCACTAGAGGCACGCGTGATTTCTTCAAATGTTCCAGCTGGTGGATTGGCCTCCATACTTGATATTTCAGAATTTAGCGTATCATTTGAACGAGCCTTAGCACGCGCTTTTTCTGAGTAAACAGAAACGATCTTCTCCACCTTGATTGATTGTCCTTTTGTCACAGCGACGGGAATTATCTGACGCACCTTGGTATCGGTTTGTTCACTAGTCATATGCTCAAATGAAATAGCGTCACTCTTTAATTCTGCTTGCTGACAAATTAGTATATTCGATTGGCGAGTTTGCGCAAGTAAGCGGCTTTTAGTCCCTTCAGACCCAATTTCCAGCACCTCTAAATGATGATGCGTTAAGCTACGGTACCGCGCAACATTGTAATTATAAACGCCGCCATCTGCTTCACTAATTAATTCAATCTCACCCGAGAAATTCAATGGTGTTACTTGATAAGATAACGCGTAGAGATGTCTGTCGGCCATACTAACCACTTTTTTGGCGACTACTTCAACTTCTTTTCCACTAGCTGTTTTAAAATGAGTCGTACTCGTAAATAATCCTGTCCGCATATCAAGTGTTCGTTCAAAATAGCCAACTTGTTCTTCAGTAAAAAGCAACTCTTCCCCATCAATTTTTACAGTCAAGCCTTGCATATTAGGGGCATTGACGAAATCTTCGTTCTTAATTTCTTTGCCAGCAACCTCCGAAACAGCTGTATTATATAACCCAGCTAAATAAGTAGCAGGATAATGATCCTCGCTAATCCGCATCTCGGGCGTCGTTCCTCTTAATCCGATAAAGCCGTTTCCGACAGTCAATAGAGATTCCGCTGCATACTCGTCTTTCCCTGGTTGATAGCCATAATAACGAAGAAGCCAACCCATCTTTTCTTTTTCTTGCTCAAGCGCCTCTGCTTCTGATGTCGTCACTTCACTATCGAAGATAACCGGACAATTCCACGCTTCACCCAATGCCTGACGAAAACTCTGCACTGCGTCTTCAAACACGATTCCCTTTGGACTTTCTAAGTGTTTTTCTGTTTCAGTCAGGATCATTCCACTTGTCGCTTGAGGGAATTTTTCCGCAATCTCTTCTGCCAATTGTCTAACATCTATCTGGGTGTACGTCCCTGCCCAGCGCAACTCCTTCTTCTCGTCGCTTATTATCAGTTCATCTTTCACTCGCTTAATCGTTAGCATTTTTCGACACCCTTTCACTTGTCTATACATGTTACCATGAGTATAAATGATAGTGAAAGCTTTTTCAATAAAAACAAGTAATTTATTTTTTTCGCACCTAGATAAATCTCTAATAGAAAATTGGCCTTCTCTTTTATTTCCGCCTATTTAGCCCCTCCAAAACAGGACGATTCTTTTTTCTATTTTTTTAATTAGGCGTACTTTTCCCTGATTACTGAATCCATCTTTCCACTGAAGTATTCATTCACTCCCAATACTCATTTAATTTTCAAGCGAATTTTTGCCGTTCATTTTATAGAAGGAAACTTTTACAACTAGAAAAGATCGAAAAAAATATATTAAAACGCTTGCATTTTTTCTTGTTCAAAGGTATGATGAAAACGAATTAACAAACTTGTATACACAAGTTAAAAAGAAAGGGGTACAAAACTATGGGTAAGTATCAAGCAGATGCTGAGAAGCTTCTAAAAGAAGTCGGTGGCAAAGAAAATATTGCAGCAGTCAGTCACTGTGCGACAAGAATGCGTTTTGTTCTTAATGACCACAGTAAAGCCAACGAAGCCGCTATTGAAGATATTCCTAGCGTGAAGGGAATGTTTACCAATGCTGGACAATTTCAAGTCATTATTGGGAATGATGTTTCCGTATTTTACAATGATTTCGTTGCTGTTTCTGGTGTTGAGGGTGTTTCGAAGGATCAAAGTAAAGCCTTGGCCAAACAAAATCTGAATCCCGTTCAGCGAGCAATTGCTGTCCTAGCAGAAATTTTCACACCACTAATTCCAGCTATCATTGTGGGTGGGTTAATTCTCGGTTTTCGAAATGTTTTAGAGGGGATTCAATTTGACGGCTCAACAATTGTTGAAAAATCAGTCTTTTGGAATGGAGTCAATGGTTTCTTATGGCTACCTGGTGAAGCAATTTTCCATTTCTTACCTGTCGGAATTACTTGGAGTATTGCCAAGAAGATGGGGACAACACAAATTTTAGGAATTATTTTAGGGATTACTTTAGTTTCACCGCAATTATTAAATGCGTATAGTGTTGCACAGACGGCAGCGGCTGACATCCCGTTTTGGGACTTTGGCTTTGCTCAAGTTCAAATGATTGGTTACCAAGCACAAGTAATTCCCGCTATGTTAGCTGGGTTCTTACTGGCTTATCTGGAAATCTTCTTCCGTAAGATTATTCCGCAAGCCATCTCGATGATTTTCGTGCCTTTGTTCTCTTTGATACCGACAATCATTGCTGCCCATGTTATTTTAGGCCCGATTGGTTGGGTCATCGGTAGCTGGATTTCATCTATCGTAAATGCTGGCTTAACTTCTTCGGTGAACTGGCTGTTCAGTGCTGTTTTTGGTTTCCTGTATGCACCATTAGTAATTACCGGACTCCATCATATGACCAATGCCATTGATATGCAGCTAGTTGCTGACTTTGGCACAACCAACCTATGGCCGATGATTGCACTATCTAATATTGCTCAAGGTTCTGCTGTATTAGCTGTAATTTTCTTACACAGAGGCAATGAAAAAGAAGAACAAGTTTCTATTCCAGCGATGATTTCTTGTTATCTAGGCGTGACAGAACCCGCAATGTTCGGGATTAACTTGAAGTATATTTATCCCTTTGTCGCAGCTATGATAGGTTCTGGAATTGCTGGTATGTTCTCAACATTAATGGGTGTTCGTGCCAACGCAATTGGAGTTGGTGGCTTACCTGGCCTTCTGGCAATCAACACAAAAATTGGTGGCGGCTGGCTAGCTTACATTATAGCTATGGTGATAGCTGTCGTTGTTCCAATTATCTTAACAATTATTTTCAGACGTCAAGGAATTTTAAACAAACTAGATCCAGTCGGAGCAAATGGTGGCGCCTTATATGCCGCAGATACAGCACCCGAACTAGCTTCAGCTGCTGCAGGTGTTGGCTCAACTAACGCAACAAATATGACGGGAGCAACAGCTTCAGCTACTCAAATCAAAACAGAAATGTATTTTTCACCAGCTGATGGTACTATTCTGCCAATCACAGATGTGAAAGATCCAGTCTTTTCACAAAAAATGATGGGTGATGGCTATGCTGTGCAGCCAACAAATCCTTCTATCTACTCACCTGTTGAGGGTCAGATTACTAATATTTTTGACACCAAACATGCGATTGGTATTTTGACTCCGAATGGCGTAGAAGTGCTTGTCCATATGGGCTTAGATACTGTTGAGCTCAAAGGAGAGCCTTTCCACGTACATGTCAAAGTGAACCAATCAGTGACACCTGATACCTTGTTGGCAGACATGAACATTGAGCAGATTAAACAAGCTGGAAAAGAAACGGATATTATCGTCGCTTTAACCAACGATGATCGTGTTCAAGACTTCAAGCTCACAGCTTCTGGCTCAGTCACACATGCGCAACAGATTGGTGAAGCTGACGTAAAATAATTTCACGTAACCCAGCACCAACTCGTGCATTAAAAAAATACTATAAAAATAACAACAGGCAACCAGCCTTTATCCGGCTGGTTGCCTGTTGTTATTCACTTATTCTATGTGTTGTCTAGGCACTTTTCATCATGAAAAACACCTTTCAGCTCATAATCAATCGGTTTTATCTAGCTATTTTAATTTCCACGTCTATCTCGGTATCCATTTCGTTAGCCCTATCCGATTGCTTTTGCCTTTGACGTTTCGCTTGTTACCTATTACACATATCTAGCCATTTGAAAAAGTGAGACAGGTGCTTTCTCGTTTAATTTGTAACCAAACTGTTCTTTTGCGAAGGTTTTATAGCCACTCTCAGCTATCTCCATCACCTTTTCTTCAGCCAGTATGCCTTTTAAATCAAGAATAATCTGCAGCTGGGCATCATATCCTTGTAATTTACCGATACTCCACAAGGCATTTTGTTCAGATATCTCTTGAATGATTGTCTCAATCGATGTACAAATTTCCTGCATTCTCCCAGCAATTTTGGGATATTTTTGTTGAAAATGCTCTTCCTTGTAGATAGCTTCGAAGTGATGTATGTAGTCTGAGTGATTTATTTCCATTTTCTCTCCTCCTATCCAACAATAATAAACAGATTTCCCCTACAGCTATTGTCTGCGCAAACAGTTCTGTCTTTGCCGAAGACATCCTCTGCAATTATTCCTAGCTATAATTTTTAATTAATCAAATGAATGACTCAATTTGCCTTGTTTTCTTAAAGGTTTACTGAAATCACTAGCCAGAAAAACTGATCTAAACTAGTGATCTGTCAGCGCCTTTGAAATTTTTTTCTGTTGTTTTACTTTACCTAACTAATAGACTTTTCCAACCACTATCTCACGACTGACAAAGCCAAAATTCCGACTGTCCACCGACTGTTCATAATTATCTCCCAGTACAAAGTAGCTGTCAGACGGGATTGTACTAAATCCTTGAATTCCTTTTAAATCCTCCATCTTCAGCTCAACGGTGATCGTCCCACTAGGCAATTGCCCATCTGAAGGATTAATGGTTGTCGCAGCTTTAATGTAAGGATTAATATATAATGTGTTGCCAGACAACCAAATTGCATCCCCTGGCATACCAACAATCCGTTTTACATACGTCTCATCTGTATTTTTCAGCTGAAACATCACCAATTCTCCTCTTTTAAGATTCTTGGTTTTCTCTGTAAATACAATCTCTTGATCCTTTAATGTCGGACTCATAGACTGTCCTTCAATCCGATGTATTCGAATTTTAAAGAGGGCAAATACTAACACCATTAGACCGATAGTCAGCAAGGCACTTTCATAGATACGCTTGACCAATTGTTTGCGTCTACGTTTCTTTTTCTGCTCTTCTAAAAAAGCTGCTTTGCGTTTTTCATAAGCCGCTTGTTCAGCAGGTGTTCTTTTTTTTCGTTTCTTTTTCGGCGCAGCTGTTTGTCCGGCTGATCCCTCAGCAGACACTTCTGAGCGTTTCTTGCCTTTTTTTCTCACTGATTCTTTTTTTCTAGCTGGCCCTTTTTGTAAAGGTGGCTCTTCTTTAGGCCGTGCTGCACTAGCAAGCATGTTTGTCGCGTGTGTTATACTCTGTGAAGGGTGTTGTTTTTCTAAATGAGTGCTTTTTTTACGAGGTCCATCTGACGAGTTCATTTGCGGGTTTAATGGCGGGTTCTGCGGTGATTTCTGTGTATAAGTGTCTGCCAATTCAGTAGTAGGTAAATGATTGGTTGACTTCCCCAGTGGATTCACCTTTTCAGTATTGTTCATCTCTTTATTCGTAAACGTTTCTTTGTCTAAATTAAGCACAGAGTCTGCAGGAGTAGACAATGTTTTTGCTGTCTTATTTAAAGACTGACCTTCTTTTTTTGAACGGAATTTCTTCTCTAAATCCATTTGCTACTCCCCCTCCGACTCTCGCATACTGATAACACCGATTACCTGATCTTCTGCTACTGGGCCAAAATATCGGCTGTCTGTCGCATAGGATCGGTTATCGCCTAATACATAATAGGTATTCTTCGGCACCGACTGGATGCCTTCAACTTCTTGTCCCGAAAACTCGCCAAGCTTTGTGGCCTCTTCTGTTGGGACAGATTCCTTCGTCAAATAAAACTCGACTCGCTCTTCATCATTCACATACAGCTTGCCTTGACGTAGCTCAACTTTCTCCCCCGGTAAGCCAATCACCCGTCGCACAATCACATCACCCTTCACTGTCCGAAAAGCGATTAATTGATAACGAGTGACCGGTTGGCGGCGATTGACAATCACTACATCTCCGTCATCTAAGGTAGGCAACATACTATATCCATATACCTTAGTGACTGAGAAAAAGTAGAAAAAGACAATCGCCATAAAGAACAAACCGCTACCGATTGACACCAGCGCCATCCGAATCGTGCGCTTTCTCGCCTGCTTGCGCCGTTGTTCCATCAACCAACGCTTCTTACGCAGACGCCGTGCTCGTTCTTTTCTGGCTCGTAGTTGTTTCGATGTGTGCGCGCTTTTTTTTACATGTGTGTGCTTTTTTTTAGGAACTCTTTGACGTTCTTCCTGCATAAACGATCACTCTCGTTTCGATAATGCGTCTTCTTTCAAGCCGAAATGCTTCGTGACTTCTTTCTGAATCGTTAAGATGCCTGATAGATCGTCGACATAATTCTGACGTCTCTCTTCATCCTCCAGTATTTGGATCAGATCTGCAGAAATATTCAAGCCAAATTCTTTCATCTTTTTGTAATAGCGATTTAATATCCGCTGCCCCTGCACATTGATTCGGCCATCGGCACGTTTACTTCCGAAACTCGCCATTCGGCCAGAAAGTTCAGTAATATTGGTCCGTGCGCGACTCGGATCTTCTTCAATCAAGGCCAGCTGTCCTTGCATCTCGCTCGTCAAATAATACCCTGAGACAATCGCTGACGTATCGTCTTTTGAAAGAGCTGTGGATTGATAATAACGACCACCAAAGCCACCAGCTACCAACAAAATGCCAATCAAAAACAAGGAAATGGCCGTGGTCCGCTGTTTCTTGCGCGCCAGTCTCAGTTGTTTGATTTTGCGCATCCATAGACGCTTTTTCTTCTTTCTTTTTGGTGGTGTCATAGCCAACAAACGCTGGATTTCTTTTTTCGTCCCAAAAATTCGAATGAAAAAGACCATGCCAAAGACCCCACATAAAATCGAAATACTGATACAAGCAATAAATAACCAATCGATAATGCTCATATTCTTCCCCTCATTTTCTTGTTCTGATTTTTAGGAATGACGGTTACGGTCATTTTTCCTCAGGCTCTTTTGTACTCCGCGTTGGGCGTTTCTTCCCGTTACCTGTTTCTTTTTTACTCGCTGATTTTTGCGCTTTTCGCTGACGTTTGCGCGCTTCTGCTAGTTTCTGTTGTTTCTTCTTATTCATGAGACGGATCCCCACGAATAGACCAACAGCGACGACAACACCGGCACCAACGATCATAGCGATCAAGGTCCAATCAATCCCGCGTTCTTGAATCACGCCGACATCTTCTTGGTTAAACTTATCTGCTTCTTCTTTGGTAATGGTGAACTCTTCGGTCCATTCCCATTTCTTTTCCCCAATCGTTGCGACGACTTTCGCCCGGTAATCGCCGGCTTTCATTTCGTCACCTTCCATACTTACTGGAATCGTAATTTGAGAATTTGGTGCCATGTTCATCCCGCTTTGTTTCTTATCATATAAGACTTCATCGGAATCCTTGCCAAAGATTTGTGCTTCAACACTCATATCAGCGACAAAAATGGCGTTAATATTTGAATAATTAATAAAGATTGACCCGCGATAGTTACTTAACCCCGCGTAAACCTTGTTCATTTTCAATTCAGGTACAACAGGTGTACTACTTTCTTTTAGTAACACCCCAATCAAGTTGGCATAGCGGTTAATAATTGTCGCGTTCGGATCGACTTCCCCTTGATCCTTCGAGATCATGCGGATTCCTCCTGCAATCACGCCATCATAGGCAACATCGGGCATCGTGATTTCGACAGGAATCTCTTCTTCACTTTTTGCTGGCACGGTAATTTCTGCCGGCACTTTGACGATATCGACAAAGTCATACTTCAATGACGCATCTTTTTCCACTAGACTTGGTCCCCATTCAAGGACACCCGCTGAGTTGGTTTTCGTACTATTCAGCTCAAGCGATAAGGTCATGGGTTTATCAGACGTATTTTTAATTTTAATCTTGACCGTTTGTTTTTGACCCGGCGTCATCTTCAGATCCAGTCCACCACTCTCACTAATCTGGTTCTCTGGATGCATCACTTGGTATTCAAAACCGGCTGGGCTTTGCCCTTCGGTGCTACTGGCTGTTTCTGCTGCTTTCTCCTCTCCTACCCCATATGCAACACTGGGTACTAAGAATAAGCCACAAGCGATCATGACGATCATGAGTATTTTTTTCTTCATATAAGTCCTCCTCTTTTCATCATAGATTAAGACACAAAAGCTGCCTGATTTTGTCTCTCAACCTACTATGAATAAATAGGGTACAGGATTTCTCCTGTACCAACTATTTTTTCATTTACTTAGTTAAGTAATAATTATACTTCTGGTGTTGTTGCTGGAATTTCAGCGATTGTCCAAGTGATTTCAGCTTGGTAAGTGTTCGCTGTTAATTGAGCAGTTGCTGGAATAGTTAATTTAACTGATTCTTCAGATTGAGTTTTACCTTCTGCTGCTCCAGGAGTAGCTAGGTCACCAAATTTGATATCGAATACGCCGAAACCTTTTTCGCCAGTAGTAGATAATACTTCTACTGAATCACCAGCTGCCTCTGCAGAAACTGTTCCAGTTTGAGCATTTGGAGCTAATACGAAGCTTGATTTAAGAGTTGTGTTCGCTGAGTCAATCTCTGGTAAGTTCGCTGCGTTACCTTCAGTTGTTACTAATTTAGCGTTATCGAAGCTTAAAGTAGCTGCTTTAAGTACTAAGCTTTCATCTGTAGTTGCAGTGAATTGTTTAGTTAACTGAGCGCTAACAGTGTAGTCATGGTTTTTAACACCACGGATATCACGGAATTTTACAAAGTTTTCTGTTGTTACAGGATTATTTGCTGTATCAGTTGTTGTAAAGTTTTTCGCGTTATACACTAATTCTTTTGTGAAACCTTCAATATTGTGCTCATCGAAGTTTAAAGGTGTAGCCGCGATCATCATTAACGGGCTATAGTCTTCAGGTGTTCCTGGTTCAGTAATAACTGGACCTTCTTCTCCTGGAGGAGTTACGATTGGTTCTTCGTTACCTTGTTTAAAAGTTACTGAACCTGTACCTGTTACTGGTACTGGTCCTGCTACAGGTGCTGCTGAAGCGCCTACTGGTAATAATACTGCTGAGCTTACTAATGCTAGTAAAGCTGCTGAACATAGTGTTCTTGTTTTCATTTTTTGTTTCCTCCTAGTATGTATAAAAAATATTTATGGTAGCTCGGACAATGTCCAAGTTAACACCGTTTGGTAGGGTACTGCTTTTTTCTCTGTTTTTCCTGGTACGAGTAAGGAAACAGAATTATTTACGTATACATCCTGTTTATAGACGGGATCCGTCACGGGCTTCTTATCCACAAGCATTTGTTCCAATGAAGGTTTCATGGACAGCTTGTTTGTTTCAGAAGCACCAAATGAAATCAACCATGTGCCTTCACCAGCGCCGGGTTTTGCCGTCGCTAGATCATAGGTCGTACCTGGCATCATTTCAATCACATCTTTTTGGACCTCCGGCTTACCCGTTGATTGGTTCGCTGAGTTGGCCCATGAATGGTTGAGTGAAATCACTGCCCCATTCAAGATGATGTTTTTATCCTCTGGATTACGAAATTGGTAATCTTGAGAGAGCTGTAAGGTCCAGCCTTTGCCTGTTCCTCTGAAATCACTGACTTGGACGTAATTCGCCCGCGCCGGTGTTCCATCATGGAACAATTGCGCTTTCGCTGGATACACCTGATCCTCTGAAGAAACTACCTGTTGGTTAAAGTCCAAGGTCGGTACATAATCAATCCGTAACGATTTGCCGGTTGTTTCACTTTCACCAGGGTCAACAATCTTTCCAGGATTTTCTGGATCGACCTTTTCCCAATCATATTCACCGGTGAACTTGATTGTTCCGTTATTCGAAACGTCTGACGTAGCCGAAGCACTCTGACTTGCCAGAGCCAGGGGACCCACTACCATCAAGGTAAGTGAAGTAAGTAAGAACGATTTAAGAGACATGTTCTTCATTCTTTTGGTCCTCCTGACTTTTTCGTTTAAAGATTAGGAAATAACACCCTATAAATAGGAGCGCTACCCCACTAATCCAGAGACTTTTGGTGACTAACTCCCCGGTTTTAGGGAAGGTTTTACCGGTACCTGGCGTTTTGGGCGTTGGCTTTTTCACGCCAGGTGTGACTACACCAGGTTTCTTACTTCCTTCAACGAAAGTAATCGTTCCCTGGCTTTTTACCGAGCCGCCGTCCTTCTCATTAGCATAGCTAACATCTGTAAACAAGAGCGTTGAAAAAGAACAGAGCACGATAACTAGCATAGCGCTAGCTAATTTTTTCATCATTTCAGCACTCCTTCTTTATTCGCCTGGTAAAATATTGGCCGCAGCTGGTAATGGCGTATTTTCGATATTCCATTCCAAGACTGCTTGATATTTACCGACGCTCTCTACTTTTCCAGCAGGGACGTATAACTCAAATCCATCAGTGGTCGCTGTATCTGTCCAACCTTCACTTAAGTTATATAAGCCTTCAGCATCTGGTGCTTTATAGTCGTTACCGACTAAAGGCATCGCTTGATTCGTTAATGTAGTCGTTTTATCGCCTTTGACAAAGCGAATTGCGTCTCTTAACACATCTGTGCCAAGGTCGCCATTCTCATCGACTAAGGTCAATTCTTGCGTTAATTTCACGGTGATATGCCATGGATCTTGACGATTGGCTGCACGCGTGTCCTCAACGACCAACGGATTACTATACGTAGGCGTCGTCACATGTGTCGCTTTCTCATTGATTTCTCGAATATCAAAATCAATTTTTTCTGGTGCAGAGACTAAACTCAAAGTACCGTAAACGGCACCACCAGGGTTCGGGATTGCTCGACTTGTGCTAACTTCATACGTTTGGTACGTTGGATTTTCAACAAAACCAGGGACAAAAGTTCCAGCTTCTCTCGGGGTAAACCCGATCGCTTTGGCACTGTTGTAAATGATTTCACCGACAGCATTCCGTTTAACTTTGGCTTTAAAGGTCACGGTTTTTTCTGCCTGTGACACTAAATCGCCTAGGTCAATCGTCAGTTTGCGGGTTTCTTCATCATACGTGAAGGTTGTATCGGCAGGAGTAATTCCCGCTGTTTCAACACTTGTCGCATCGAATTCTAGATGTTCATCCAGAATATCTTCGATTTTGACATCTTTCCACGTTGTTTTGAATATCGCATTTTTCGTGTTTTTGACTTTCAAGGTATAAATCAAGGTATCGCCAACTTGTGTCGTTGTCGCCCCACCTTCAACAACCACTGATTTATTGATGGTTGCGGAATTTGGTAAGACATCTTCCACTGTGTAAGTAATAGCTTTCTTGAATGTCGCATCACGATATTTAACATCTGTATCTCCTGGATTTCGGTTACCCGTTTTGATGCGCGTTTTTTCTAGACCTGTTTGATCGAAATCAGCAGGTAAGGTTGAACGGTCTTCAAAATAAATCGTCACGCGATCACCAATTTCTAGATAACGAGGCAAGTTGTATTCCCACATGCCAAACTCATCGACATAGTCAGCGAACAAGAGTCCACCACCTTCAATCGTCACGCGAACCATGGCACCTTTCTCAGCGCCAATACCAGAGATTTGCTTAGTCGCATTGGTAATTTTGTTACCAACGATCCCTTTTGGTTCTGGCGGCGTAACATCAAGAACAGTTGTAGCATCAATCTCCTCTTGAACCCACGGACCACGTTTCGCTGAAGCAGTAATTTGTTTCCCTGCTACGTTAAATCGAGTATCCGTGACTTTCGCATAACCATCTGCATCAGTAGGTACAACACGTTTTACACCATATGTATCCACAAATGTGACTTCCGCTTGGCCTTCTGAAGCATAGACTGGAACTAAAACTGCATTCCCAAATTCATCAAAGTCATCAGCAGGCGTGTACCCGATAAGTACGCGAACGCCATAGGTTTTATCGGCATCCGTTACAGGAATCCATTCCGTTTGCGGCGCTACATTCATTCCGGCAATCCGTCTGAAGCCATTGTATTTAATAGTCCTCAAGACATTCAATAAATCAGAATTCGTTGAGCTTGGTGTTTGACCAGTGAACTTCATATTAGGAACTCTCTCATACGTATAATCCGATGGTCCCATTACATGACTCGTATTCTTCCACAGGTCGATATCAGAAGAAATAATCTCAAACGTACCTGAAGATGCACTTATATCTATGGCTCTACTTCGGAAATCCTTATCAGCATTTCTATTTCGGATATCAAATATTTTCGGCGAATCAAGCAAGAACTTGTTCCCAGTCATATTATTGAGATAGCCATTCATTTCTATAATCCCTTGACCAAACACTTGTAATGGGATATCTGTACCCTCAACTTGTCCAGCAATAAAGATACTTGATCCTGGTTCTCCTATAAATGATGAATTACTCGCATAATAATTGACTACCGAAGCACCACCTCGGCTTAACAAGTTGACAGTCGAGCCTTTTTTAGCAACAAACTTAGACCCATTATCGTCAAAACGAACCGCATTTCCTGTCATATTCGCGTTGAACGTTGCGTTCTCGCCAATAGTCATTGTTCCATAATGATGGTAAATAGCTGGGAAAATATACCCGGCACTTGTATTTCGATTATAGACAAAGGAGTTCTCTCCGACTGTATATTCTTTCGTTCCACCAGTATCAGCAGCATCAGCTAGATGTTGATACCATAGCGTCGAATAGTCGTAGTGAGTACATGTATTCAACCAGAAGGTACCTGGCTCAATCACAACACTTCCTGCGTAAAAGTTTTCTGCGATAGTTGGCATGTCATTATGACCATACATAGTTACTTCACCAGAATACGCACGGGCTAAACGGGCAACTCCACGAGCAGTCATTGGATCATGAACCGTCCGGATATTTCCAAATCGATAGTACCAATCCTGACCAGAATCTTCATTAATCCCATCACCCGTTACAAATGACCATGAGCCTGGTGCTTCAGGAACTGACCCCCCTATCCAACCAGATACAGTACTTGTACTACCAACAGCGTTTGTTCCTTGAATAGCAACCACATCATGCATATGGAAAAATGCGCGACTTCTGCCGTTTTCAGTAAACGAATTAGGTCTGAGGTTTGTTCTCAAGTTATGACCACGCGCTAAGTACAAAGCATACCCTTGTCCATCAATTTCAATCGATTTTTGTCGCTCATCCAATCTTGACGAAAGAGAAGTACCAGGATCGGTAATGTGTCCTTGCATCACGATTTTTGTCGTCGTTTGATCATTGTAGGCAGCGTAAAACTGCGCCCACGTCGATACATATTTGACATTCGCATTCGGATTAAAATTCCCGTGCTTCGCATTCGCTGCTGCAATCTCTGCAGCAGTTGCCGGAATAAAGCTACCTTCCGTCGCTTGCGCATAGATAGATGCTTGCGTATCAGGTTTCGTATTATCTAGAAGCTTGTTAAGATGATCCGTAATCGTTGGTGTAATCAATGGATACTGACTTTCAACCACTTCAGACTCTTCAGTCTTTTCAGTTTCCTTCGTCTCACTAGTAGACTCAGAAGCTGTTGAACTTTCGCTCGATGTTTCTTTTGTTGCTTTTGTTTCCTTTGTATCTTCTGCTGCCTTTTCCTCTTTCAAAGTCGCTACTTTGTTTTCCCCAGAGTTAAGGACTGCTTCTGCCTCAGAAAAATCATCAGATTGAACAGGAATTAAACCTTCACTCACTTTTTCAGAAAATGTAAATTTAACTCTTTCAGCATCCTTTGTTTCTTTGACTTCAAAATCTGTAAATCCTTCTACGACTTCTACATCTTCTTCGCTAGATGTTGTTTCTGAACTATCTGTTTCTTCTTCTGCTGCAAAATCCCCCATGACTTGCATCCCTTTTAAATCTAATGTGTATTGTTCATCGGCATCCGTTACCTTGACTTTCAAAGCTTTTCCAGCATCGGTTTCTACGAGAGATAACTGATACGGTTCTTCTTTGGCCTGTAAAGGCTGAATCCCTTTGATAATAGCTCCCCCAATTAAAGCTACAACAACCAACATAACGATTTTCAAATAATTATTTAGTGCATTCTTTTTCATTTTCTCACCTCCTCTCAAGTAGAAATTTCCTACTCAATGTTGCTTCTATAGATCAAACACTAACATCAGCTAGCTTTTAATCAACTAGAATAACTAGGGTTATATTTATGTGGAAAATAAATACATGAATGAAAACTCCTATTCATGTATATTAGGCATAATGCATTCAATTAGAACATCTCTGAATTCTCGATACAAATCTGTCTTTTAAATTAAATGGGTCGTACTTTGCTGTTAGGCATTCTAAATTTTTAAGTACCTCTCGCAAATTCGACTTTTTTAGCGCTCGCTAAATTTGCTTTTCTGTACTATTTTTCAAGTTTTTCTTATGTATTGCTCACGCTTATCTACCAAGGTGCTAGCATTTCTAGCCTATTTCTAAGCCCACTCTCGCAACCTCTTCTATGTATCGTCAGTTATTTATTGAAACAAATCATTTGTTCATCGCCCATCCAAAAAAATGACACTTACTCAGTCCCAAACTAAGTAATCCCCAAAACATTGTCATACTGATGTCAACTACCCCTTGATTCGTCCACTGTTATCAATCAAAAATTCATTCTCAGAAAAAATTTCTGCAAATCATTTTCAACTATAAAAGCGCCAGATTCGATTTATCTCACCGAATTCCGCTCTCAAATAACACGACTTATTATACCATAAGTTATTTTAATAGCTGTGTCAACAGCCTGAATAAAAAAAATTTTGATTTTTTTTATTTGTCAAATAAAATCCCCTATTAATTTTAGTCGCTCTATTTTCTCAGCAAAAAAAATGAGGCGTATACCAATTAGCTGATAGACACCTCATTTATTTTTAGACTTTATTTATATTTTATCCGTAGCTTATTGCGCATATTCCTCGCTAATCACGCCTAGTTAATCTGGCAAGCTTACAGAAATTCTTTTAGTAACTGATGAACGACACCGACCGGAAAACCGACAATACTATAGTAATCACCTTCAACTTTTTTGACAAAAATTGACGCAGCACCTTGGATTCCATAGCTACCAGCTTTGTCTGCATAATCGCCAATATCCAAGTAATCATTGATTTCGTCGTCTGTAATCTCAAAAAAAGTGACTTCCGCTGGCACAGTTTCTTCACGTATCTGTTGCCCTCTTCGTAAGACAACTGTCGTGTAGACCATTTGTTTCCGTCCGCTCATTCTTTTTAACATACCAAACGCATCTTCTCGCGACACAGGTTTTCCTAAAATCTCATTATCTAAAGCGACAATCGTATCACAAGCGATAATCAATGCTTCAGGATACTTTTCAGCAATCGCCGCAGCTTTGGCAGTCGCCATCTGAGCAACGTATTCTTTTGGCGTATCCCCTTCACGGACAGTCTCGTCAATATCAGCTGGTACGATTTCAAATGAGTCAACCAACTGACTTAACAACTCTTTTCTTCGCGGTGATTGAGAAGCAAGAATAATTTTCATAGAGGAGTATCTCCTTTAGCATTTATTTAAAACCGGACATCGCAGTCCTACGCCCTCTTATCCACTGAAGGACTTATTTACTGAGGATTTTATTTACTGAGAGTCTTAATTAATGTGGATCTTGGATACGTTTAAACATTCGTTCCATATCAGAATTCGTAAAATGGATCAAGACAGGGCGACCATGTGGACAATTAAATGGATTCTCACAGGTTTTTAAATCCTCTAGTAAAACACGTGCCTGTGCCTCATTCAAATAATGATTGGCCTTAATCGAACGTTTGCAACTCATCATAATCGCCGTTGCTTCACGGAACTTCTTGACGCTAACACTCCCCGTCGTCAGCAACATATCCACCATTTCGCGAATAATATCTTCCTCTTGACCCGCTGGATACCAGGTTGGATGAGCGCGCACAATGAAACTATTTTGACCAAAGTCTTCTAAATAAATACCGACTTCTTCTAATAATTCCCGTTGTTCTTTCAGTTTTAAGGCATCATTATTTGGATAATCCAAAATAAATGGTACCAACAATTCTTGCAAGTCATCACTTACTTCGCCAATCTTTTCACGGAAATATTCATATTTAATTCGCTCTTGTGCGGCATGCTGATCGACAATATACAAGCCATCTTTACTTTGGGCAAATAAGTACGTGCCATGCATTTGACCAAAATATTCTAGCTCCGGAAACCGTTGCTTCGGCCGTTCCTGTTCAAGTTTTTTGATTGCTTGAGCCAATTCTCGCTCACTGGTTCCGCCATGAAAATCAAACTCAGGGTGTTGATAACTTTCTCTTTCACCCTCTGTATCCACAGGTTCCAATGATTGCGCAGGTTTTTCCACCATCTTAGACTCAGATTGGGGAGACTCCTGACTAAACACTCGATAGTTATCCACAAGTCCATCTTGATTTTCTTTTGTCTTTCTAACAGTTTTATCCACAGATTCATCTTGTTCAAGCTGATTTACCAACATTTCTGTGGATTGATTTTCCTCTGCCTCATGTTTTCCAGTGATTTCCACAGAGTTATCCACCGGTTTATCCACAGTGTTGTGGACAGCTGGTTTTTCGACGAAAAAGTCGCCGGTTTCTCGATCAAAGGACAAGCTACCTGGTGTCCGCTTAGTGGAAATGGTCGTTTCTTGTTCCTCCACTAGATCAATTTCTAGTTGTTCCACTTTGGGCTGATCCGCGACTTTCTTTTTGAAGCGCAAATTATCCGCTGCATTAGGAATTAAATTCTCTTCCTGCAAGGCCTCACGAATCGCTTCTGATAATAAAGCCATCAATTCTTTTTCTTTTGATAAACGCACTTCTTGTTTTGTAGGGTGCACATTAACATCGACTAATAACGGGTCCATCTGAATCTCAATGACCGCAATCGGAAAACGCCCCACCATCAATTTCGACCCATAGCCAGCCACAATCGCCTTATTCAGTGCAAAGTTCTTAATATAACGACCATTGATGATTGTCGACAAATAATTGCGGCTCGCTCGCGTTACTTCTGGTAAAGAAACATAGCCAGTAATTTTAAAATCTAAATCTTCTGCTTGAATTTCCAACATCTTCTTCGCCGTAGCCAACCCATAAATCCCAGCAATCGTCTGCTTCAAATCACCATTTCCAGCTGTATTTAACATCCGATTCCCGTCATGAACTAAGCGAAAGGCAATCGTTGGATGACTCAAAGCTAAGCGGTTGACGATATCACCAATATTCGCCAACTCCGTTTGAATTGATTTAACATATTTTAAGCGAGCAGGCGTATTAAAGAACAAATTACGAATGGTAATCTTCGTTCCCTGACGTAAAGCCGCCGCAGTATGAACCTCAACTGAGCCACCCTTGAGTGAAATAAATGACCCTTGCTCCGCCCCTTGAACAGCTGTTTCCACCTCTAGCTCTGAAACAGAAGCGATACTAGGTAAGGCCTCGCCACGAAAACCCAATGTTCGAATTCTAAAGAGATCATCGCGGCTATGAATTTTACTCGTCGCGTGGCGTTTGAAGGCGTTCAGGACATCCTCTTCGGCAATCCCTTCGCCATTATCCACCACTTGAATCGTCTTCAGACCGGCTTCTTCTATTAGAATGTCAATCTGCGTGCCACCTGCATCAATCGCATTTTCGACAAGCTCCTTAACGACGGAGGCTGGGCGTTCCACCACTTCACCAGCCGCAATCTGATTGGCTAAGCGTTCTGATAATTCTTGGATTTTCCCCATAATCTCTCCTTCTTCCTAGATTCGTTTTTGAAGATCATATAACGTATTTAAGGCATCCATTGGTGTCATCTCAAGTAAGTTTAATTTTTTCAGCGTATCCACAACACCTAACTCTTCAGTCGATACCTCTGTAAATAAGGACAACTGTTGCGTCTCCTCTTCAACAAGCTCTTTCTTTTCAACGGTGTGACTCCCCGCCTCTAAAGCCTGTAAAATGGTCGCTGCCCGTTCTAATAAATTCGTGGGTAAGCCCGCAATTTTTGCGACATGAATTCCGTAACTCTTATCTGCTGGTCCCGCCATCATTTTGTGTAAAAAGACCACATCGCCATCCTTTTCAACCGCCCCGACATGGACATTTTTCAAATGAGCTAAAGCTTCATCTAAGACGGTTAATTCATGATAATGGGTAGAAAAGAGGGTTTTCGCACGCACTTCTTTGTGGATATACTCGATAATCGCCTGAGCCAGTGCCATCCCATCATACGTCGCTGTTCCTCGACCTAATTCATCAAATAAAATTAGACTATTCGGTGTGGCATGTCGCAAGGCTTGATTGGCCTCCATCATCTCCACCATAAAGGTACTCTGACCCGCGATCAAGTCATCACTAGCCCCAATCCGGGTAAATATTCGATCAAAAATCGGCAATTCGGCAGACTCAGCCGGCACAAAGCAACCCATTTGAGCCATCACAACCGTCAAAGCCAGCTGACGCATATACGTACTTTTCCCCGACATATTCGGCCCAGTAATCAACTGAATCATCTCGTTCGGATTCATCTGCACACTATTTGGAATGTATTCCTGATGCCCTAGAACCTTCTCAACAACCGGATGTCGGCCCTCAGTAATTTGTAAATTCTGCCCGTTACTCTTCATTTCAGGTCGCACATATTGATATTGTTCACTAATCGTCGCGAAGCTTTGAAGTACATCTACCGCACTCAAAGACTTAGCCAATTTTTGCAAACGAGCAATCGCTTTTTTGACCTCTTCACGGACACCTAAAAACAGCTGATACTCTAAATCAACTGATTTCTCTTCCGCCTCTAGAATTTGCGTTTCTAACTCTTTTAATTCCGGCGTAATGAAACGTTCAGCATTCGCTAAGGTTTGTTTCCGATCATATTTACCTTCTTCAAGATTGGCTAAATTCGACTTAGTGATTTCGATATAATAACCAAACACACGGTTAAAGCCAACTTTTAAGTTCTTAATCCCAGTCTCCGCTCGCTCACGTGCTTCTAACTCGGCTAGCCACTGCTTGCCATTTTTCATCGCTTCTCGATAGCCATCCAGCTGCTCATTAAAGCCATCCTTAATCACATTTCCCTCTGTAATTTGCAAGGGGGCTTCTTCACGAATCGCTTCATTAATCAACTCAACCAGCTCATCCATCGGCTCCATATCTAATAAAAGGTCATTCCATTGGCCTTGGTTAATTCCTTCTATTAATTCTCGAATCATCGGTACTTGCTCTAACGACGTTTTCAATTGAATCAAATCACGCCCGTTGACATTCCCAAACGCGACACGTCCCGCTAACCGTTCTAAATCATAGACCTTCGTTAAGGCACCTTGGATATCAATTCGCTCAAAATAGGCAGCAATTAAAGAAGCCACCATCTCTTGTCGTGAAAAGATTTGTTTCTGCTGAATTAAAGGACGATCCAGCCACTGCTTTAATAAGCGGCCACCCATCGCCGTTTTCGTTTCATCCAACAGCCACAATAACGTGCCATGTTTCTTGCCCGTACGAATCGACTGACTTAACTCTAAATTATATTTCGAATAATAATCCATTTTCAAAAAATGATCTGGTTGATATTCCAGCGCTTTTTGCAGATGATCCAAGCCTCGTTTTTGGGTCACAGATAAGTAAGTTAAAAGTTTACCAGTGACTTCTTTTTCCAACGCATTCTCTAATTCACTAGTGAGAAAACTAAACTCGGCATTCTCTTCCGCCGTTTCCTGCGTCGAAAACACAAGACCCAAGCGCTCGCGCAATTGTTTTTCTAACGACTCTGGCAACGTGCTACCTAAGACAATTTCCTTCGTTTGAAGTGCAGAAGCTTCATTTAAAACAGCCTCTTCATCAGCAAGCACCGCGGTCTTCAACTCTCCCGTACTCAAATCGACATACGCAAAGCCAAAACCAGACGCCCCAGCAACCACCGCAGTCAAAAAGTTATTCTCTTTGGCAGACAGCCCCTTACTATCCATGACCGTCCCCGGCGTTACTAGCTGAACCACCTCACGCTTGACCATTCCTTTGGTGGTTTTTGGATCTTCCACCTGCTCACAAATCGCCACCTTGTAGCCTTTTTCAATCAGCGTATCGATGTAGCCCTGCGCCGCATGATGAGGCACGCCACACATCGGAATCGGGTCATCGGCATTTCTATTACGACTAGTTAAAGTCAGCTCCAAAATTTGTGCTGCTTTCTCAGCATCTGCATAAAATAGTTCATAGAAATCACCCAAACGATAGAATAAAAAAGCATCCGGGTATTGATCCTTGATGCTTAAATATTGTTCCATCATCGGTGTATTCTTAGTTTTTTGAGGCATAAACTAATCCTCCTTCTAATTCTTTGTTGACGTTTCTCTGAATCAAATCTGTGATATGCTGTACCAAATCATTGGCTTCAATCAGCTGTTCACGGTAAGCCAAAACCAACGGATGTTGATTAAATTCCGTGGTTAAGCGATCCGCTTCTTTGAGCGCCACACGTTCCGCTTCCGGCTTACCATAATGGGCAAACTGAACCGCATCCTTTTGCGCTTGTTTGATTTGTTCAACCAATTCATCCAAATAGGCATTTTTTTCAACGCGAGCTTTCAACTCTTTGTACCGCTGAATGACTTCATTTCCATCCAACAACTCACTTAATTTATCTAAAGCAGCCTTTACTGCCAGTTCTTGTTCTAATAAATCCATAATTTCTCCTTTATTCGGAAAATGGGCGATCTTCACTAATTTGGATAGGCACAATTGACGTTGCTTTTCCAGTCTGTTCATCAATATCAATCACACACGCGCACAATAATGAACGGCCCTGTTCCACCACTTCAAAACGTTGAGGTAAAGTCGTGATAAAACGTTCAAGCACTGCTTCACGCTTCATCCCCAAAATACCATCATAAGGCCCCGTCATGCCAACATCACTTAAATACGCCGTGCCATTCGGCAAAATTCGCGCATCATTCGTTTGGACATGCGTATGCGTCCCCACCACAGCCGAAACTTGACCATCTAAAAACCAACCCATCGCTTGCTTTTCACTCGTCGTTTCGCCATGGAAATCAACAAAAATAAACGGCGTCCGCTCTTGGGCGATATTCACCAATTCCTCGGCTTTCTTGAACGGATCATCAATCGCGGTCATGAATGTCCGAGCCTGTATACTAATCACCGCAAGCTCAATCGTATTCACGCGCACGAAAACCATTCCTTGACCCGGCGTTTCTTCCGGAAAATTCGCCGGACGAATCATCTTTTTCGCATCATCGATAAACTCAAAAATATCGCGATTATCCCACGTATGATTACCCAGTGTCACGACATCAACACCATCTTGCAGAAATTTCTTATAAATTTTCTCTGTAATTCCGCGACCCGACGCCGCATTCTCACCATTAGCTATCGTCACCTGTGGACGGTATTTCTTTTTCATTTTAGGTAGGTAATCAGTCAACATTTGGCGACCCATTGAACCCACAACATCTCCAATAAATAGTAAACGCACACTATTTTCCTCTTTTCTATTCACATCTTTCCCTATTATAGTTGTTTTTCGAAAGAAAGAAAAGCCACGGGGAGAAAGGGTTAAAATAAAATTGTACAAAAAAAGTTACGTCTTCTCAACGCAACTTTTTGCTCATTACAATATTATTTAAATTTTGCCACATACGTTTGTATCAATTTATCTGCTTCATCTATAAGCAGTTGATCATTTGATGTAACAGGAAGCAGTGGTGCGCGAACACTTCCCACCTCTACTCCTCGTTTAGCTAAGATTGCTTTAATCACTGCATACATATTTCCTTCACAGCTAGTCAATTTCAGTATAATTTGATTGATTGCTACTTGTATCTCTTGCGCTTTGGCGATATTTCCTTCCTCAAAAGCTTGGTTAGCAGCTATAAATAATTCTGGCATAGCTCCATACGTACCACCAATTCCCGCATCAGCACCCATTATTCGACCACCAATATATTGTTCATCCGGACCATTAAAGACTATCGTCTCTTTATCAGCAAAATATTTAAATAGCTGGATATCTAGTACTGGCATTGATGAATTTTTCACACCTATTACTTGCGGATGAGCAGTCATTTCTTTAAATAAATCCATAGATAGGGCATACCCAGTTGTCTGAGGAATGTTATAGATAATAAAATCTAATTTCGTTGCATTCACCATAGACATCCAATACTCTTTAATCGCTCTTTCAGGGAGTGAAAAATAAATTGGTGGGATTGCTGCTAAAGCATCCACGTCAAGGCTTTCTGCATGCTTCGCTAACTCAACACTTTCTTTCGTTGATGGAGCCGCCACATGGGCAATAATTGTCATTTTCCCGCCAACAGCAGACATGACATTCTCTAATACTAATTTCCGCTCCTCAACCTTTTGATAAATACATTCACCTGAACTACCGCCAACATAAAGTCCAGTTACTCCTTTTTCTAAATAGTATTTAGCTAAATTTTGAACCCTTTCACCACTAATATTTCCTTCATCATCATAACATGCATAAAATGCGGGAATAATCCCTTTATATTTGTCTAAATTTTTCATAAAGTTTATTTTCTCCTTAAGTTTCATCAGTTCTAGTAATTATCTTAATTGTTCGACTCATTTTTTCGTTTAAATCTTCATTCTCTAATAACATCGTAGAAATTACATCAATTTGATACATAATTGCAAATTGAGAATTTACAAAACGTTGATTATCAATAAATAAACTACTGTATGCAATCAATGTTTGCTCTGATAGATTAGCTAATGTACTTTCAGGAAAACAGGTGATACTGATAATACGAGCCTCATTTTGTTTAGCATTCCTCAAAGAATCATTGACTTCTTTCGTTTCACCAGAAGTAGAAATTCCAATAACTAAATCCCCTTCTTTGGCCATCGAACTAGTAATCAGCATCATATGGGAATCTGTTGTAGATATAACATTCAATCCCATTCTTAATAACCGCTGGGTTAACTCAAGTGCTGTCAAACCAGAACTACCTACACCAAAAATAAATATTCTCGGTGTGGTCATAATTAATTGTACAATTTCTTTTAAACTTTCTTGATTTGTAAGCTTCTCAGTATTCTCTATCACTCTCGAATAGTAATCATATACTTCATTATTTAGTTCCATTTTGTTTTGTCTCTGTGTTGTTTGTAGAGAGCCTAATTGTATCTTCAAATCGACAAAACTTTTTTGATTTAGCTTTTTAGCAAATCTAGTAATAGTAGCTGGGGATGTCCCTGTCTCTTTAGCAAGCGTAGAGATATTGATATTCATCATTGTATTACTATTTTTTAATAAGTAAGTTGCCAACTTTTTTTCTTTTTCTGAAAATGATGGGAATTTATTTTGAATATCTTCTAGAATACTCATTTTTTAACGCCTCACTGACTGTCTTTTCTTAAAATTATACAACGCGCCTACCATTCCTGCATCATTTTTTAATTCTGCAAACTTTATTCGTGTCTGATTAAATATAGGATGTTGTATTTTATGACTCACAGTATTTAGAATTTTCTCTTTCAAAAATTCCTCTTGAGCCATAATTCCACCACCCAATACGAGACACTCAGGATTCAATAAGTACATAATATTCACAATCCCTGTACTCAGACTATCAACTAATACCTCAATCTCGCTCAGACATTCTTCATCGCCCGAAGTAGCTAAGATAAATATTTCCTCACCTGTTAATAGCTTCCCCTTTTTTTTACTGACTCTAGTGACAAGCGCTGATGTAGAAGCCAAATCTTGAAAATTTGTTCCATCAACTGTCAAATATCCTACTTCACCCGCTGTAAATCCTGTTCCATGATAGATATCCCCATCGAGCAAAATAGCTCCCCCTACTCCAGTTCCTACAGTTAAACACACCCCGTTTTCAATCCCTCTTAATGCGCCTTTCCAGTGTTCTCCGAGACATGCTGCGTTGACATCATTTTCAACTTCACATGGAATCGAAAATCTATTTTCTAACGTTTTTTTGATCTCAGTTCCCGTATAGTTAGGTATCGTGTATCCTGAATAGATAATCTTACCCTCTATCTGATTGACAACGCCAGCAGAAGAAACACAGATTCCAGCCAAAGGATGGTCCATCATGATGTCGGATATTTTTGCACAAATTGTCATCAAAATCCCATTCTCATTGGTTCGATTATCTGTTTTATCCGCTTCAAATTTGGCTAGCTTATTTCCCATTCCATCAAATAAGCCATATTTTATAGCGGTTCCACCAATATCAATACAAAGATAGTTACTCACTCAATCACATCCGTATCTTAAAAACTATTTTTTTAATCTTGGTACTCACGCCATCGATTTGAACACCTGTTTTATGTGCTTCATCAGGAAATAAAATTAAGAATTGTCCTTTGCTCATCCGAATGCTTCTATTTTTTTTACCATGAAGAAGATAATAATCTTCCTCTTCATGGTAGTCTTCTGCCTGCAAATCATTACCAATATCAATCATTTCTTCACCAGCAACTATATAGTGAATATCAGCCGCTACTTTGTGTGCTTCCCAAACCCTTTGAGTCTCATCTGAAGTCGGATACTCTATAAAATTAGCCTTAATTTTTTCGTTAAGCTCAATGCTTTGTACAGCAAATTTTTGTTCATCAAGCTCAATGCTTTGTACAGCAAATTTTTGTTCATCTAAGCTTTTAATGTACGTTTCTATGAGTATCAATTCTTTTTGAATAGATCCGACCTTTTCTAAAAAATCAAAATCAGCATATATCATCCCAGCCACATCCTACTTAAGAATTACAGATTTTTTTTCATTTGTTTCGATGATTCTATTACCTTGCTCAGCAAAGTTATCCAATGCCTCTTTTTCTGTTTTTTCGCCAGTGAATACTGCTTGAAGCTCTGGGAAAAATGCATTTCTTAATTCAGCATAACCTGGTGCATTGTTTGAGAAATTAATAATGTATTCTGAGTTTTTATTATACGCATCCAAATAAGGCAAATCTGGTGCCAACTCTTTAGAAACCGAATCACGTACTGGCAATGTATTTTGTGAAGCTTTTACCAACTCAGAATCTGTTGAATAGAATTTAACAAAATCCTTTGCAGCCTCCGTTTTGGCTTTGTCTCCTGTATTAAAGACAACTGAACTTGTTACGTAGGTGAATGATATAGGATTGCCTGATTCAGAAGGAATGTTAGCAAGTCGCATATCAAATTTCTCTACTTTTCCATCATTCATGTCTTTTTGTATGCCAGCGAATAAAACACTATTTGTAAAGTTGATAGCCGTTTGTTTATTTTGGAACATCGCATTCACATCGTTACTTGTCAATGATTCAGGACCAGAAGTTGTCAATCCTTTTTCACGTAGCTCATTCAAATAACTTAATGCTTCAACCCCGTTTTCCTCATTCACAATAATTTTCCCGTCTTTATCAAAAAATTCATTTCCAAACATTCTCATATACGACAAATTCCAAGTATCCCCTTGATTATTTTTTGCATATAAACCGAATGGAGCAACTTTACTATTTTTTTCCTTCAGTGTAGTCAAAATTGTTTTGAATTCTTCTAAATCCCACGTTTTAATCTCATGCTCATCACCAATGTATTGTTCTAAGCCTGCTTCTTTCAACATATCAGCGTTATAGGCTAAAGTACCTGGATTGTGACCAAATGGATAGAAATATGTTTGATCATTAATTTGAACATTATCCCAAATTGATTCGGGGATATCACCTTTGGTCTTATCATCAATAATGTCATCCAATGGTTCTAATACACCCATATGGGCATATTCGCTTAATGCGAAACTGGAATCAAAGAAAATATCTGGCAATGTTTTTGTTTGGATTGCCACGCTTAACTTATCCGAGCGTTGCTCACCTGGAATTACTTGCACTTTGATGTTAACATCAGGATTTTTTTCATTGTAGCGCTTTGCCGCCTCTTTAAAAAAGCTATCATAATCGGCTCCTTCTTCCGTCGAATCCATGACGCCTTTCCATTGAGGAGTTAACCAAACTTCTACATCAACTGGGCCATCCGCTTTTTCTTCTTTTGCCGATCCACCACCACAACCAGCTAAAAATAAAATAGCTGAACTAATCAGTACAAGAGAACCCAATACTTTCTTTTTCATAATTTTTCTCTCCTTTATTCTTTAACAGCTCCTGCTGCTATTCCTTTAGTAAAATATTTTTGGAACGCAATAAACACAACAATCATTGGGAGTGCTGCAATAGCCGCACCAGCAACTCGTAGCCCAATATTTGGATTAATTTCTTGCATAAGCCCTGCAACCCCCACGGTTAGAGTATTCATAGTTTTACTTCTTGCCATAAGTAATTGCCATAGATAATCATTCCAGAATGTCACAAAATTTAATATAAATAATGCGCCTATCCCAGGTTTAGCAATTGGTAGCATCAATCTGAAGAAAATAGTCCATTCACTTGCCCCATCAAGCTTCGCAGATTCTCGAATTGAGTCTGGAATTGATTCAAAGAATGATTTAAGCATGAATACGCCAAAACACATAGCTAAGTTAGGGATAATTAATGATTGATAAGAATCCACCCAATCAAAAGCAACAACAATTTTGAACAATGGAACGATAAATGTTTCTTTGGGAACCATCAACGAAGCAATAAACAGAGCGAATAAAACTTTTTTCCCCTTAAATTCTAGTTTCGCAAAAGCGTAAGCAGCTGCAGAAGAAATCACAACGCTCAAACCCGTCGTTACAAAAGAAACAAAGAAGCTATTAAACCCCCACCTCAAAGCTGGTTGATTATTAAATAATTCTTTAAAATTTCCTAGATAAAGTGATTTTGGCAATAAATCTGGAGGCATTTTATAGATATCTGCTGAAGTTTTAAACGAGTTCGTCAATAGCCACACAATAGGAAACAAGCTAAGTAACGCGCAGATAAACACAATAATATTCGAGATTAAGTCATACCTCTCCATATTCCTCAATTTTTTTAACAGTTTCATTTTTTCAACTCCTTACTTAGTCTTTCCAAACGTTTTAAATTGTGGTAATGATAGTAATAACGCTACAACAAACATCAGAACACCCACCGCAGAAGCAACACCGGTATTATTATAAACAAATGCATTTTGATACAGATAATACATCATCGTTACAGACGCGTTATTAGGTCCTCCACCCGTCAACAATTGAATAACAACGAATATTTTCAAGACTGCAATAATATTAATAACTGTCAAATATAAGGTTGTCGGTTTAACTAAAGGAATTAAAATCTTTGTAATTCTCTGCCATCTTGTCGCTCCATCTATCTGAGCGGCTTCGAAATAATCCTCTGGAATACCAATCATAGCCGCTACATATAAAATAATTGATTGTCCTACATTTCCAACAAATGTTACAAATATAATAGTTGGCATAACCCATGTACTACTACCCAATAAATTAACATCTGTTACTCCAAAATTTTCAAAAATATAGCTGATTAATCCATTAGCTGGATTTAAAAGGAAATTCCAAACCATACTCATAACAACCATAGATACCATTACAGGTAAGTAAAAACTTCCTCTAATGAATGAAATATATTTAGCTGATTTATCATAAACAGTCGTTGCAACGAATAAACCAAAAATGATTGTTAAAAATACAATTGCTACAACAAATAATACTGTGTTGATTATTGATTTTAAGAACACTGGATCTGCAAATAGTTCCTTATAGTTTTCTAAACCCACAAATATGTCCTCAGTATAAGTTTGTCTAAACAAGCTCATCTTGAATCCTTCAAACACTGGATAGACAATAAAGAGTAAAAATAAAATTAGCTGTGGTGCAACAAATAAATAGCCTGTAAAGGTTTCTTTATTTCTAGAAAAAAAGTTGCGTTTCTCCTTCGCTTTCTTGTTCCCAATTGAAGTTTCCATCTTCTTCTCCCCTCAATCTTTAGTTCCTTGCATCTGAATAGTATCGACAAAGCGTTTCGTAATCTCCTGTGGCCTAGTAATTGCTCCACCCGAAACAACACTATAACCACCAATATCTAACGCTTTTCTCGCTTTAGTCGGTGTATCTATTTTCCCTTCAACAATGACCGGCAAATTTGTCTGACTGATAATTTGTTTTAGATGTAAGAAATCATTATCTGCAATATTTTTACCTTTTGTCTCTTCTGTATATCCATATAATGTTGTACCAATAAAATCAAATCCAATCTTCTCTGCATAAGCGACATCTTCTAATGTAGCTGCATCTGCCATGAGTAATGTATCAGGAAATTCTTTTTTAATAGTAGATACTATATCAACTAAACTCTCCCCATTTGGCCTTCTTCTGGTTGTTGCATCCATTGCGATAACTTCGACTCCTGTTGCGCAAACTGCCCTCACTTCTTTCAATGTAGGGGTAATAAATACTTCTGAATCCTCATATACTTTTTTAATAATTCCAATAATAGGCAGGTCTACAACGTCTTGAATCGCTTGAATATCAACAATAGAATTTGCTCTAATACCAACCGCGCCTGCCTCTTGTGCCGCTTTAGCCATTCTGGACATAATAAATGAGCTATGTAGTGGCTCTGTTTCTAATGCTTGGCATGAAACAATTAATCCATTTTGTACATTTTTTTTGAAATCCATTTTTACACCTCTTCAATACTTGATTCTGTTAACCAATTAAAAATTTTATCATTTACCATCACATTCATTGCTTCGTGACCATATTCGGGCAAAATAATTTGCTCTTTTTCTGAGTTGACTCGATTATAAAAAGCAAACTGTGTAGATGGTGGACAAACATCATCTCTTAAGCCTGTTACTAATTTGACCTGTCCTGAAATCATAGAACCAAAATTTTTGATATCTATGTAATCCAAAGTTGAAAATATTTTTTCTTGTGTGTCATACAATGGATCAACAAATTTAAAATAGCGAAATAATTCGTCATATGGTTCAGTCTCTTGTCCTAAATGAATAACTCTAGGAAAATCAGATAGAAACGGATAAATAGCTACTATTTTACTAATTTTTCTATTTAATGCCCCTCCTACTATCGCAAGTGCCCCTCCTTGAGAAGCCCCATAAGTCATTAATCGTTGAGAATTTACTTGCGGAAATGTAGCAATTAATTCAATTAATGTATACACATCTAAATAAATATCTTTGTAAAATAAATGTTCGGGACCTTCTCTCATTCCTCGTATAACTTGACCTTTTACGGTTGTCCCAGAAAACAATCCTTTGTCTTCAGATTTTCCAGCTTGCCCTCGAACATCCATCGCAACTACAGCATAACCCTCACTAGCAAACTTTAAATACTCTGACCAGTCACTACTTCTTCCTTGATACCCATGAAAATGAAAAATTACAGGACAGTTATCTTTCTGTTTTGGGAAAATCACTTTCGCATATATTTGTGATCTATTCGTCCCACGAAAATAAAAATCAAAACAACTCGCATTCTTCAAAAAAAAATTTTTTTCTATCATTCGATATTCTGGTAATTCCTGAATTAGAGCTAATTGCATAGCCCAAAATTCAATAAAATCATTTGGCACTTCTCTTTCCCCGTTGTATACCTCCATCTCTGACATTTTCATTGTTTCAATCAAACTTAACACCTCATTTTTCGTTAGCGCTTACAACGACAATATATCACATGAAATTATTTTTATCAATACATTTTTAAAGAAAATAATTTTCACTAGAACGAAAATTTTTTTCTTTATATCATCAGTATGATATTAGTTCACATGTATGATTAGTACAAACTCACGAGCTCTAGCCTTTCCAAATAAAAAAACTTTTTGATCCCTATAACTGCTTTTCAAGATTTTCAGATACCTTTCTTCGACAACTATTACATTCTTTAATTTCTTTGAATCTATATATACTCTTACCTCATTTTGTATGCAATAATAGATAATACCACTATGTATTGCCACAAAAAATAACGTATATTATCACGCGGGAAATATGTTATATTCTATCCACAATACCGCGAAAGCGCTTCATATTAAATAACCCTCATGTTATAATAAGGAAGATTATTGTAAATGATTATATTAGGAGGATAAGTATTTTTTATGGGTGGAATTATTTTGTTGGTTGGGTTAGTCGGAATGCTTGGGAGTCTGGGATATTTGGTATTCTCCGTCCTTCGTAAACGGCCAAAGAAATCTGCTGGGATTGCCCTTGGAGTAAGCGCGATTGCTGCAGTGATTGGAATCGCTACGAGTGCGGCACCACTGACTCTTTCGGTGGATGCGGTGCAACTCACCACTGATGCACAGGGTGCAGCCGTTATAAAAGGTGAAACGAGTGAGGAAGCAACGCTCCATTTGGATGGCGAAGAAATAAAAAATAACAAAGGAACTTTTTCAGAAACGATCCAATTAGATAGCGAAAAAGAACATACATATGTGCTAAAAGCAACATTGGATAAAGAGCACAAAGACGAGAAAATCGTTGTCACACCGTCCAAAGAATTTGTGGCACTCTTAGAAGCGGAGCAAAAAGAAAAGGAATTACTTGCGGAAGCTGAAACAGCACTTGTATTAGCTGAGTCTGAACCAAATCAGAAAAATTTTGATGAGGCAGCAACGTTAGTCGAAGCATTAAGTAAAACTTACGATGACCACGACGAACGCTTGGCGACCATCAAGGAAAATATCGCCATTTACCTAGCAGTCGAGACGGCGGAAAAAAGTTTAGCTCGAAAAGATTTTGATGAAGCGAAGAAGCAGGTCGAATTAGCCAGCCTAAACAAAGAAGACTTAGTTGGACGAGTGACTGCTCTAAAAACAAAAGTCGAAGAAAAAGAAGCGAAGGACAAACTCTATGCTGAAGCGACAAAAGCCGTCGAAAATGCAGAAAAATCTCCTTCAAAAGATGCCCACAAATCTGCCGCTGATGCGTTAGCAAAATTACCGGCTGAAGATGAAGCCCTGACGAAACGCGTCGCGGCCGTGCAACAGACAGTCAAAAAACAGGAAGAGCTAGCGCTAAAAGAAAAGCAGGAACAAGAACAGCGCGAAAAGGAACAACTCGCGCAAGCAGAACAAGCTCACCAACAAAAAGAAGCGAACCAAGCAGCGGCAGCCAATCAAGCCGAAGAACACGTGTTGGTCACTCGAACAGGGAAAAAATACCACACATATAAATGCGGAAATGGCGATTATTATGAAGCAACACTCTCCGAAGCACTAGGACGAGGTTTAACACAGTGCTCCAAGTGTTACTAAAGAAAGACAGAAATAAATGAATATTAGTTAGTAAAAAAGCGCCCAGCAGAAAATGCTAGGCGCTTTATTTGTCGATAAAATATTTTCAATCCCTGTTATTTCTTTTTCGATAATCTTACTTTGCCAAGCATTTCTCAACTCAGGATATCAACTAATTGTTAAATCGAGAAAAAGGAAAAAATTTAAGTATACTTAATGTTTTGCCAATTTAGCTTTTGAAGAATTTTGACGCGTGATAGGAAGGTTATTCCAAAAATTTGGTATACTTAAAGTTTTCGGGTCTAATTTGGGACTTTCAATTTATTATTTCTCAAAAAATACAAAAGGCACGTTTTCCTTAAAAATTATAAGAAAATTTTGCAGACGATATTTTTCGTCTTTTTCAGTAGATAATTCATTTTTTTTGAATGTGAACCTAACTTCAAATGTGTTATTTATCCTTCTAAGTTGAATAACGATACGCTCTGTTCAATCTACACATCATATTCTATGCAGGCTGTTTCTTTAACGTTTAAAATGAAAAAAGCCAATAACAAGGAAGTTGATTCCAAGTTGTTAGCTCTTCAAATTTTTTTGATCAAAGTCAGGGAACTCTTCAATTAAATGAACATGTATATATTGTGTTGAGCAGCTAGGGACGGGTACGGTGGTGAAATGTTCCATTTCACTTAATCGTCCTACGCATACCATTCCTACTAGTGCTGAGGTAAAGAAGCGAACTGTTCCAGTTCGCTATTATCGCACAACGTTTACCATCCCACTACTCTGACACTTGGTAAGTGGAACTGGCAACTACTGCGATACTTGGTAAGTGGAACTGGCAAGTTGAGCGTTTTTGAGTTTTCTCTTGATAAACGGTGAAAAAAAAGCAGCTCCTTCGGACATAAGTCCGACTTCATCAAAAATTTGAAGAACAATTTTTATGAATTCTGGCTTATGTCTCGGAGCTGGACGCTTTTTTTTCATCCTTGTTATACCATTTTTAATTCTTTTAGGGCTTTCCAGATGCCGTCGTTATTGTTTGTGTCGGTGACTATTTTGGCTTCTGCCTGGACTTCTGGTGTGGCATTGCCCATGGCTACACCGATACCGGATAGGCGGAGCATTTCGCGGTCGTTTTCGCCGTCACCGAAGCTGATAATGTCTTCGGTTTTGATGTTAACTTTTTTAGCTAGGTTCAATAATGTCGCTGCTTTTGATCCGTTGTATGGTACCACGTCGACGCTATTTTCATGCCAGCGAACAAAACGGATTTTTTTATATTTTTCAGCAAAGCGTGCATCGAACGAACGATCAAAGAAGGCTAAAGCTTGATAGACGTCCTGTTCTTCGACGAAATATTCATCTAATTCTGGCAAGGTTGCCCCAAAAGATTTCATGGCTTCGTCCATTTTTTCAATATTGTTCGAGGTTGAACGTTTGGCTGTATCCAAGCCTACGTAGGCTGTATCGATCGATAACTCATTGGCTTCATCGACGAATCGTGATAACTCGTCGCGATCCAATAAATTTTGATAAACTTGTTGATGGTCTAAAAATGCAGCTGCTCCGTTACACAATACATAATTGTTAAACTCTAAATCTCTCAAAACGTCTTGAGCGTGGAATCGACTACGTCCTGTCGCGATCGTAACCAAATGTCCCTTTTCTCTCAAAATACTTAGCGCTTCACGCGTACTATCCAATGCTTCTTTGTTGCTATCTAGCAATGTTCCATCAATATCAAAGGCAAATAATTTTCGTCTCATAAATAAATTTCGTCTCACTTTCTTATAAATATTTACTTGCTTCTCGTTTGGCAAGCGGGCTCAATGTTTCGGCCGCTAAAAATTCGATAACCCAAGTAGCATCCGTCTTACTATATTCTCGTAAGGCCCAACCAATGGCTTTTTGAATAAAGAACTCATCTGTATACTTATCATAGATAATCGCTTTTTTCAATAAATCAAGATTCACCTGTTCCTTATGTTGCAGCTGTAAATTCAAAGCCATTCGACGATACCAAAAATTTTCATGGCCGTAAAACCAATTATACACTGTATGTAACTCATCAGGATGCAGTTTGACCCATTCGCTATAAACTTTACGCCACGCATCGATGCTATCCCACCAACTTTTTTCACCTAACAAAGGCAAGAGCGCCTTCATAAAATCTAGCGACAGACGTCGGACATTTTTCAAAGCCAGATCAATCGCGTAATACTGATATTCCCGCGCTTCTTTGTGGTAATTTTCTTGAATCACTAACAAGAGTTCCGGAAGCAACCAAGCTAGACTTTCCTTTAGATAGACTTTTTCCAGCTGAGCTCTTTGAGGCTTTGGCACACCAGCAAAGGGAAAATGATTTTTCATATACTTTTTCATAGGTGCTGCTTGTTCAGGTTGATTAGGAAAAATTAAAGGCTCCATTTTATCCTCCTTCAAAATAGAAAAAAGTGGTGCACAAACACGCACCACTTCCGCTGATTAATCTACATAATTCGATTTTGAGTTGTTTAGCCATGCGTAACCTAGACCCATCACTAAACCACCCCCAATATAATTCCCGATTAAAGCGAAAATTAAATTGTGAGCAACACTACCAGCAGTCATTGCTGCTAGTCCACCATTTGAAGCTGCATAAGCCAAAGTAAAGGCTGGGAAGTTTGCGATAACGTGTTCGTAGCCTAAGAAGGCAAAGATAAAGATAATGAAGATAATCGCTGCTACTTTACCAGCATCATCCTTCATTCTCATACTCACCAAAACGGCTATGTTTACGACAATATTTGCAAACATCGCTTCTACTAAAATCTGAATGGTCGACTTCTCTAATTTTGCCGTAATTCCTTCAAACATATAGTTATCCAGTGGCAAATTTTGAAAAGGTGCAGTCAACGAAATCAAGTAACCAAAGACTAATCCACCAATTAAGTTGAATAAAATACAGGTGAATAAAATCTTAGCAGCCATCGATAAATTAATTTTTTTACGATACACTCCAACGGTCATATATAACATGTTCGACGTTCCTAATTCTGCGTTCATATATAAAATCATGACAAGAGACCAACTAAACATAAATGCATAAAGAATCTTTCCTAAACCATGCACCATCGCTTCACCTTTCATCGCAATGGCAAACGCAATAGCAGTACCTAACGTTAAAAATAGACAAGCCAGCATCGCACGAACAGCATAACGCATGTAACTATTTTCAATTAGATTGACTTTCTTTTCTATAGAAGAATCAATCTTCTCAAATAAAGGTGATACAGGATTCATGTTTTTTTCTCCTTTTCTATAACAAAAATCTACAATTATATTCTAAAGAGGAAACGTTAATTTGTAAAGTTATTTTTGAAAATATTGACTTTTTTCTGAAAAACTTCTCACTATTTACATCCGAAACTACTTGACTTTACTTGAAAAAATGCCGTATACTAGTGATTGTGTAAAATAATGCAGCAGAAGAATAATAGCTCGTCCCCAGTTTGTTGCCCCGTTTCGGGTTCAATTGCGTAACCGCGGCTGCAAAGGTGAAGATTGGAGAACAAACTGTACGAATATGAATTGTTCAACGGATTATTTTACTCCAAAAAACTTATTTTATTGGAGGAACTTTAAATGTCTCGTTATACTGGCCCATCTTGGAAAGTATCACGTCGTCTAGGAATCTCTTTATCAGGAACTGGTAAAGAACTAGAACGTCGCCCTTATGCACCTGGTCAACACGGACCAAACAGCCGTGGAAAATTATCTGAATACGGTATGCAAATGGCTGAAAAACAAAAATTACGTCACACTTATGGAATCAACGAACGTCAATTCCGTAACATGTTCGTAAAAGCTAGCAAAATTAAAGAAGGTAAACATGGGGTTAACTTCATCATCTTACTAGAACAACGTTTAGATAACGTTGTTTACCGCCTTGGTTTAGCAACTACTCGTCGTCAAGCACGTCAATTAGTTAACCATGGTCACGTTTTAGTTGATGGAAAACGCGTTGATATTCCTTCATACCACGTAGAAGTAGGTCAAGTGATCTCTATCCGTGAAAAATCTAAAAACATCGTAACTGTTAAAGAAGCAGTTGAAGCAATTGTTGGACGTCCAGCATTCGTAAGCTTCGATACTGAAAAATTAGAAGGATCACTAACTCGTTTACCAGAACGTGACGAATTACATCCTGAAATCGACGAATCTCTAATCGTTGAATTCTACAACAAAAAACTTTAAGAGTTTTTACAAAGCACTCAAATCCTTTTATATCAAGGATTTGGGTGTTTTTTTCATCTCTTAAAATTAATAAAATCGGGTTTGACTTAGTTTTTGACTTAGTTACTTATTCAGCAAAATAATTCATCAACGTATCTACTGTCTTTTGACTAATGCCTTCTCCAACATGAGTATAGGTATCCAATGTTGTTTTTATACTAGAATGTCCTAGTCGAGTTTGAACTTCTTTGGCTGTGGCTTTACTCTCGAATAAAAGAGTCGCATGAGTATGGCGCAACCCATGCGTATTGATATCGGGCAGCCCGGCATTTTTAGTGATTCTTTTTAACATATCATAGATACTTGCATTATGAAGGATCTTGCCATTCCTTGAAAGAAATATATGAGCAGTATCTTTTCGCGCAACGATAGTAAAATAGTCCTCTTGCTTCTTTCTAAATGAGGATAACCTTTCTAATGTGTTTTCATCTATTATGACCACTCGATTAGAGGCAACATTTTTTGGTGTTCCAACTACCCAACCTTCATCGGTAAAGGTAAATGTCTTTGTAATCGATATTGTACATTTCTCGAAATCTATGTCTGACCAATTCAATGCTGTACATTCACCTATCCTCATTCCTGATTGAGCCAATAGTCGAAATACTATCTTCTGAACTTCATTAATATAAGGAACAACAATAACTTGTAAAAGCGCTCCTAGTTTCATATCTTTCATGCCTATAAGAATACCAACTGAAATTTTAAATATATATTAATTTATGAGACAAGACGTACAAAATCTACGAATCATTCTAAAATGAGTATCTGGAATATGACGAATAAGTGCCTTTATGAATTCCTCTACAGTCATGGTCATCGTTTCTTTTGTATTTGGTTCGCTTGTCTTTTTAATGAAACATCACCATTCCCCCGTCATACATTACTAACCGACCAAGGGCGATTGGCCCTCGTTTCATATAGCGGCTAATGTAATTTAATAGTCCCTTCGTATTCGTCCGACTTCGTTTCGGCGCATATACATAAAATCCATCACCATTTTTCGTGTATGCTTTCTGAAGAGCTCCTTGAACTCTTCGTTTGTGCCAATCAGGTAGTATACGACGAATTAGCTTTAAGACAGCGTTTTGCCAATATTTTCGCAACATCGAATAAGGAATATAGTCATATGTTTCCCACGTTCCTTGTTCGGTCACGCCTCTCATGGTGACCACCATATGAACATGAGGATTAAATTCTAATTTCGAGCCAAAGGTATGCAGAGTAGCCACAATGCCAGGTTGCATATGATGCTTTCCAAAAAATTCTAGGACAATACGTGCCGCTTCGTCCATCAAACCTTTCGAAAGAGCTTCTCGATAGCCGGCAATCAAAAAAATATTTCTCAATCCTTCATCTATCATGAAAATCACATGTCGATGAACCACACGAAACAAATCATTGGCTGTGACCTCTGCCCACTTTTGACTTTCGCCTACTGAACAGGTTGGACAAAACTTCCCTTTACAACTTAATGGAATGAGCTTCACGTCATGACAGCCGTCGCAAACCAGCAATCGATAGCCCTTTTGGATATCTCTACAGAATTGAAATTTTTTGACTTCTTTCCTAACCACAGGACGGATTCTTCGTCCATATCTCTCCAAGAAACGTTCCCAATGCTTATGTTTGTCAAAGAAAATAGCTTGAAGAAGATTCTTTTTCATACCCTTATTTCACAAAGATTCCGGACAAATGAAAAGGGCTAGAAAGCTTATCATTAAAAGCTTTCTAGCACCCTTATTTTTTATAATCCCTTTAATGTCAAAAAATGGAGCCCAATCTCTTTTTTCAATTCGTTCATACAATCAAGCTTATTCTTCATGACTTGCGCATCAGAAATTTTTTTATTAGGCAAGCCATCTTCAATATTGAGGCCAACAGCTCCGCCAAATAGCAATTGTTTAGTATTCTCGTAAATTTGGCTATCATTCTCGCCATAACCTCTTTCAAAATCGACAGATAACGGAATCGTAATTCTCTTCGTAACTCTCCTAACAGTTTCAAGTAGGATGTTAAGTGGTAATACTTCACCATCGGAAAAGCCATTCGCAAAAGCTATTCCCGCACTAGTAGTCGCAAGGGCTTCAAAGCCCCTTTCTTCAAAAATCCGTGCTCCACCAGCATCCCAAATATTTGGCAACACGAATATTCCCTCTCGCTTGTGCATTTCTTGAAATTGAGCTGCCTTGTCTTTTTGATTTTGAGTAATAATCATTCTATTCACTTCTCTCTTCTGATATGATGATTATAAATTACTATAAAGATACTTTGATGGCGGTCGAAGTATAGAAAAGAGATGAAACGAATGGATGGCACACCAAATCTTCCAGAAACAATCCAGCTTATTGGCGATCCTACAAGAATAGAATTACTGACAGGTATGATCGAAAATCGCTATTATACGGTCACTGAGCTTTCAAAAAGAACGCATGTCTCTCTCAGTACGACATCCTACCATTTAAAGAAATTGTCTAACATAGAATGGATAGACACCTATAAGCAAGGAAAAAATGTCTACTATGGACTGATTAACGATTCTATTACCAACATCATAGAATTATTAATGACAATCTCCGCACCCCAAAAAATCAATTCTTATAACCAAAAGAAAGAGTACTTGGAAATAAAAGAAGCGCGCACCTGTTATTCTTATTTAGCAGGTGAGTTCGGAGTAGACCTGTTTGATTTTATGCTAGAAAAGCATTATCTGGAAAATAAAAATCATGAGGATGCTATGACTGAAGCAGACACTGGATTTTTCAGAAGGATTGGTATAAGAGCGCCCGAATCCTTAAATGGAAAGCTTTGTATGGATTGGAGTGAACGCAGATTCCATCTTGCGGGGACTTTAGGTTCAGAGATTTGTTCAACCTTTTTACGACAGGGCTGGATCGTAAAATCTACTAAAAACAGGAGTATCGTTTTGTTAGTGGCTTCTCCAGAATGGCTGAAGACTATCTATGAAAATTCAAAAAGAATGAGAATTCATAGTAACAGACCGTGCTCTCACTCTAGGACAATGGTGAACTAAATGAAAAAAATAGAACGAATACTGGCGGTTATTGTGCTGCTTTTAGAAAATGATGTTATCACTACTTCGGAGTTAGCGGAAAGATTCGATGTATCTAAAAGAACTGTTTTTCGAGATATCCAAACAATTGAAAATGCAGGCTTTCCGATCAGCTCCAGCTATGGTCGAAATGGTGGCATCTCACTTATTGATTCCTTCAAGCTTCGATCATTAAGCCTTACAGAGGTTGAAAAGAAACTCATTTTGGATTCCTTAGCGATCAACGAAAAAATAATTGGTGAAACCCTTGAACCAAGTGTTTTGAAAGAAAAGGTTCGACTATTAGCAAATGCTGCTCTAGAAGATCAGTCATTGTCACTGGGCTCTCCCACTGTTCATCGCCCAGTGATTGAGCACCATATCTATGCTATAAATAAGCAAATTCGCAAATCACTGAATGAAAAGCTAAAAGCGGTGATCACATACATAGATGGCCAAGGTGATCAAACAACTCGGACAGTTCACCCCCACGAGTTGGGACTCTTCAACGGAAGCTGGTTTTTACGCGCTTATTGTGAGAAACGGCAAGCTTTTCGTTTTTTTAAAGTAACTAGAATCCGATCTTTTGTCTCAACCTCCGAAAATTTTAATCTAAGATTTGATGACAAAGCTGACCTTGCACCTTCTAAAGAATTTCAAATTAAGTTGGAATTCAAAAGATCAATGTTGGGTAAATTGTATGATTACTATATAGAAGAGGAACTGCAAATTATTGAAGATAAAATACACGTACATTTCTCCTCTTCATCCATTGAAGAAACTGCAACCTACCTTCTTCGATTCCAAGGAAATGTAACTATTTTAGAACCAGATGAGTTGAAGCAACAATACACACGAATCATACAAAAAATAAATAATTCTTTAAATGATGACATATAGTTGTCAGTGTTGGTAGTGCATACTATCAATATAAAAAGAAAAGGCGGCGATATTTAATGAATCTACATTTACAAAAAAAAGCAGCATTTAAAGTACTCGGTTTTAAAAACCAATTTCCAGTTATTGATAGGAAAGAAAATTTTGAAGAGATTGCTTCTATGTGGGCGGCTCTGACTCCTGAAAAAATGTCTCAGCTACTATCCGTTTCTGACGGTGAAGTGAATGGCTTTCTAGGTGTTTCTGACGAACGTGGGGAAGAAAACTTTAACTACGTTATTGGAACAACTAGTAAGGTAGATGAACAAGAAGGATTGGAACACATTGATTTTCCTAAAGCTGAATGGCTTAAATTCGAGTGTACAGGCCCTATTCCGAATGCTATGATGGCTTTGAAAAAAGAAATTATTTATAGCTGGTTACCAAGCTCCGAATTTCAACAGTTGCCATTCCCTCGTTTCGAAATTTATTTTCAAGGAGATATGTCTGCTGAATCATACCGAAGTGAATTATGGATACCTGTGAAAAGGAGGTAACACAAATGGAAGCTTTTTCTGACCTTAACGTAAAAAAGAAAATTTGATGGATACCCATCTGTTAAAAGAGAAGCTTTATTAGAAATCCGCCAGTTGATTTTTGATATTGCTAGAGACCTATCCCCTGATGAAAGTATCATAGAAAGTTTGAAGTGGAATCAACCTTCCTATGCCGTAAAAAAGGGAACACCTATCCGCTTAGATACTTTTGGTGTGGATAAGATTGCCCTTTTCTTTCATTGCCAAACACATCTTATTGAACAATTCCGAGAAATGTTTCAAGGAGATTTAGAATTTTCTAAAAATAGAGCAATCATTCTTGATCCCACTCAGTCACTACCAATGGATGATTTGCGTGTGTGTATCCAAATGGGCTTAACTTATCATCGCACGTAGATGGTCGGTTCCGATGATTTAAAATACCATAGTCAACCTTAAAGTACTAATCAGCCTCTCTTTGATATGCTCCCCTATCTAGGACAAAGAAATAAGTAAATTCTAGATAGGGGTATTTGTTATGAGAAAAAGAAGTATGAAGCTCACGCCAGAAGAACGTCTAAAGATAGTCGAAAGTTGTATTAGGCATGAAATGAGTATAAGTGGTGCCGCTAAGGAAGCCAGTGTCAACTAGATGACAATTAAAAATTGGTGCACCTTGTATGAAAATGAAGGACCCACTGGCTTGCTAGCTGCCAAGAAAAATAAGAACTATCCCAAAATGCTCATAAAGACTTCAAATCAGAAAGTGGTGGAAGTAGAATGAGTCAAACCCGTGAAACCAGCCAAGAAGAACGTCATGCCATCGTATTGGACTGCCTTGCCCATGACAAAGACTATACCCTATTGGACACAAAAAAAGAAGGACTACTAGAATCCTTCCCTTGTCATATATTTTATTAAAACGCTTCTAATTGAGTTCGTTTACTACATAGTACTGACTGTTTTCTACAATAATGGATTGATAATTATTTATGGGAACTAGAGTAAGTTTATCTTTATATAAATTAAATGTTTCCTTTACACTCTCTGTAAACGGTTCTTCTATATAATGTGGCAGGGGAAAGAAATTAATCACACTTAATGCTTTGGTATTATCTAGTTTTTTTCCCTCTTGTGGGTCGTCCATAAATCTTGCATAATCAACATCTGATGTTAATACTACTCCACCAGCAGATTCACCAATGTAGGGACACCCTTTTTTGATTTGCTCTTTTAAAGGTAGTAATAAATCTTTATTTTTCAATTCCTGTAATAAATAAAAGATATTTCCGCCAGAAATGACAATGGTTTGTGCTTCTTTAATTTTTTGGTAACAAACTTCTTTATCCTCTTTGGCGACATCTAATAGTTCTAGTTGATACCCTAAGTCACTAAGTGTATCTTTTCCCTCTTCAATATATTCTGTGTACTCTTCGACATTTCCAGCAGTTGGAATAAACAGAATAGTACTGCCTTGTTCAATTTTGTTTTTGTTTAAAAAGTTTGAAATATTCTTTTTGTTTCCAGCCAAATATGAATTAATTAGAATATTATCCATTGTTTTTTATCCCCCTAGTCCTTAAAGTTGAGTGAACCCTAAAAGCGAACTAACGTTCCTTTTTTTAAGGTAACATTTTACATCCTTGTTATCAAGTAGTTTCTCTTCTTTATGAACTTATTATTATCCAAAATATTATAAGGAAATTTCACTTCAAAGGATAATAGAGTATAGCGCAATGGCCATCAAGTATCAGGTTTCCTATCAAAATGTTTATAACTGGGTGAAGAAATACGAAAGGCTTGGCTACGAGGGACTTCAAGACCGTCGTGGCAGACGAAAAGCCGACCAAATCAGCCGCACACCCGAAGAAAAAATGTCAATCGGACTAGCGAAACTGCGCCGAGAAAATGACTACTTAAAAATGGAGAACGACCTGTTAAAAAAAGTGAGGGAATTTGGAAGGAGGAATCGCTAGGACAATTCAAAAAAGTAGCGGCTTATCAAGCCATCCAGCGTTTGCATGAAGAAAAGGGCTAGCCGGTCCAGCAGATGTGTGACCGACTTCAGGTCACGCGTTCGGCCTATTATCGCTGGTTGAAACTACCTAAAAGTGCACAGGAACAAGCCAATCAACAGTTGGTGGTAACGATCCGCAAGATTCACGAAGACCACCCAGAGGTGGGGTATCGACGGATCAAGGATGAATCGAAGCTCACGCATGAAGTGACGGTCAATGACAAGCGAGTCTTACGACTCTGTCGTCATGAACAAATCCAGTCCATCATCAAGCATCCAGCGAACTGTATCACGAAACGTGCCAAACAGCCCTTGGCTAATCGAGCATTATACAAACTAAATCAAGAAACGTTCCCAATGCTTATGTTTGTCAAAGAAAATAGCTTGAAGAAGATTCTTTTTCATATTCTTATTTACATAGATTTTGGACAAATGAAAAGGGCTAGAAAGCTTATCATTAAAAGCTTTCTAGCACCCTTATTTTTTATAATCCCTTTAAGGTGTACAAAAAAATCAGAATAGATTCCGCTATTCTGATTTTTATCTTCGTTAAACATATATATACTATTATAGATCAATTACTTTACCTAGTTCCCCACATTTTTTCAATTTAGTTTTGACTTAGTTTTTGACTTAGTTTCGAAAAATAGTCATCTCCATCCTTTGATTCAGCAAAATGAAAGAATGGCTTTATATCAGCCTTTTTGCTACCTATCTCTAGATAATGAAACCTCAAAAAAGATTCTACAACAAAAAACTTTAAGAGTTTTCAAAAAGCCAAAGTCTTTCGAGACTTTGGCTTTTTTTGTTCTCTTAAAATTAATAATGACTCCATCAAATTCTGAATAAGCAGCATCAATTGGTTCATTAGTAATGCCTTTTATCTAAAATCTCCCTACAACAGGGTAGGCATAAGAATAATCTTCAACAATCATTTTTAAGCTTTCTCGCGAAATATCTATAGAATCTAAAAATTTAATATTTTCTGGTTCATATAAATCTTCCCGTATTTTCCAAATTTCATACGAAAAATTATAATTTTTTAGATATTCTGAAAAATCTAAATAAAAAGAGTTTAAATCTTCAATAAATATCTCATAACAATACTTAAAATTTTTATCTATGTATTTATCAATTGTTTCTCCATCTTCTTTAAAAATTTGAAATGACAATGAATTGGGGGAGTTGTCAATATAAAATACTTTTTCGTCAGAAGCAATTTCTTTAGCATCAATTCCCATATTTTTTAAAAGTTCTGTTAATTCTCTTTTTGAATACCCTGCCTGTAATAATTCATCTAAAGTTTTAAAATCATCATCTCTAGTAATTTCTTGAAATTCTTCATTTGCAACAATATATAAACCTATAGACATAACGACCTCCTTTGAACTTTTTTATATTATACGTTGAGCATTCTGAAAATTCAATATTTTAAATAGAAGAACTGACAGGCCCTATTACTGACAACTTAAAGAAAAAAGCCAGAATGACGGGATTTCTATTCTGATTTTCTATTAGTGATTCAGTCTTTTTTAAGCCGATTGTTAAGTGTTGTAAATAAAAAGATCATGCGTTATTATGTATGCAAATAAAACTGTTCGGACATACAAAATTGGAGATGGATGAAGGATGTTGACTTTTATTTCTAACAATTATCGTAAAATTATTAAGCTAAATTACTTGTGGGCGTTGCTGGCTGTTCTCTATAATTTCTACCTTTATCCCAAACTCCCCTCAATCATACCCAATTACTTCCAATTTGATGGTACCCCGTCTAACCCTGGAGGACGAATGATTATTTGGGTTTTGCCCTGTATTTTTATTGTGTTCAGTATGCTATTTAATGAACACACACTTTCCAAAATTCCATCTAGGCTTAATCCTAAGGTAGCGAAAAGCATAGCTTTTGTTCTGCAGATTCTCTTTTGGATAGTTATTTTATCAGGCTATTTTGGTTTCACTTCTTTCATTCGTTAGGAAGCGAGAATGATTGCTTTCTATTAATTTTTTTCGTGGAAATTTCAAAAAGCCAGAGTTCTCAATTTGAGAGCCTGGCTTTTTTTGAGATTATTGACCATCCACACAGCACACATCTTCATCAATTAGAACTTCATAGTTGCATGAATGAAGTTAATGAGAATAAAAAATACGCTACCTGCAATGCTTAAAATTAATAGTAAAATTGAAACGAAGTTCCGATACGTTTCTCCCAAATTCACACTAAGTAACGAGCTGTCTTTTTGTATTCCTAATCTGTAGGCTGTTAGAGCAATAGCCGCTGAGATAAGAAGACCTGATACGCTGACAATAATGGTCGCCTTTAGTAGTAAAGCTAATACAAACCCCAGCAGTCCAGCTAAAAATAGCCAAAATATCCATTTTTTCACTTTTCCCACCTCACCAAAACAAGTATACGCCCCAATGCTACAAACGTCACTTATCAACCGTCACAAAGTTGTAACAAGACACCTATTTTGCTTTGACTTTCATTAATCGTAATCCGTTCAAAGTGACTAATAAAGTTGCGCCCATGTCGGCTATAATCGCGATCCATAAGGTAAGCCAGCCGGGAATGACGAGTAAAACAGCGATTAATTTGATGGCTAGTGAGAACGTGATATTTTGTTTGATGATTGACAAGGTTTGGCGACTTAATTTGACAATGAATGGTAATTTTTGTAAATCATCACCCATTAAGGCAACATCCGCCGTTTCTAATGCTGTATCCGTGCCGGCGCCGCCCATGGCGATTCCCACTGATGACGCGGCTAAGGCAGGTGCGTCATTGACGCCATCGCCGATCATCGCAACTTTCTCATAGGTTTGTTTCAGCGATTGAATGGCGGTTAATTTATCTTCCGGCATCAAGTCCCCTTTAATTTCGGTGACGCCAACTTTTTGACCAATCGATTGCGCGGTTGTCAGATTATCCCCGGTCAACATGATTGTGTGGGCAATCCCCATCTCGTGCAACTGCGTCAACACCGATTGACTGGATTCTCTCAGCTCATCTGCTACAGCGATGACGGCTAAAATTGTTTCGGCAGTGCCCAACATCAAGACTGTTTTTCCTTGTTGCTGGAAGGCTTGATAGGTTTCGTTAATCGTTGGGTTCTCTGGTAAAATCGCCGCAAATAATTTCGCGCTACCGACAAAATAAGTCGTTCCAGCAATTGTTCCTTGCAGTCCTTTTCCGGTAATTGACGTGAAATCGTCCACCGTCAGTGTTTGATACAGCAACGCTTTTTCATCGGCTCTTTTTAAAATTGCTGAAGCCAATGGATGTTGTGAATTAGCCTCTAATGTTGCAATCAGGGTGAAATATTCGTCTTCCTTCGTGCTATCTGTCGTTAGAAAATCCGTCACAACTGGCGTTCCTTTAGTCAGCGTACCCGTTTTATCAAAGGCAATTGCTTTAAGCTGACCAATCTCTTCTAAATAGATGCCACCTTTGACCAACACGCCATTTTTAGCAGCATTACCGATCGCCGAAACAATCGAGACCGGCGTTGAAATAACTAAGGAACACGGACAGCCGACAACCAATAAGGATAACCCTTGATACAGCCACATCTGAAAGTCGCCAGCGAAAAAGACTGGTGGCACCACGACGATGAGCGCCGCGATCCCCATAATCGCCGGTGTATAATATTTTGCAAATTTGTCGACAAAAGCCTGTGCTGGTGCGCGCTCGCCTTGCGCTTCCTCCACCAAATGAATGATTTTCGCGATCGTCGTGTCGTTGACCCGCTTGGTTACTTCAACTTCTAGCAAACCTTCTTCATTCAAGGTTCCAGCGAAGATTTCATCATTGATTTGCTTCTCAACCGGCACTGATTCTCCCGTAATCGCTGCTTGATTAACTGACGAATGGCCTTTAATAACCTGCCCGTCCATCGCAATTTTTTGCCCTGGTTTGATAATCATAATGTCGCCCACTTCAATCTGCGAGACAGGTAATAGCTGTTCCAAATTATTACGTCTGATTAACGCTTCTTTCGGTGCAATCTCCATTAATGAGCGAATCGATTGCCGCGCTTTATCCATTGAAAAGCGTTCCAAAGCCTCACTAATCGCAAATAAGATCACGACAATCGAGCCTTCCGCCCACTCACCAATCAAGGCCGCGCCAATAATCGCAATCGTCATCAAGGATTGCATCGAGAAATTCAATTTGAATAAATCGGTTAACCCTTCCTTGAATAAACTCACCCCGCCAATCACGATCGCCAGGATATATAAACCTTCTGTGAGGATGAATTCTTCGCCATTGATCAGTTGCGAGGCCATGGCTAAAATGATTAGGCCCAATGACAATAGCAACTGGCTATGTTTTTTCAGGAACGATTCTTTTTCCACCACTCTAACGGTGGTATCCTGTTCCTCTTGGACTTTTAAATTTTCGAAAGCTCCGGCAGCTTCAATCTCAGCTAACGTTGCTTCTCCCTCAATCGAAATTTTTCCCGCACCAAAGTTGACTTTGGCCGCGGTCACGTTAGGTAATTCAGTAACATTTCGTTCAAATTTCGCTGCACAATTGGTACAACTCAATCCCTCAATCCGATAGACGTGTTTGCCTGCTTGTTCACTCATGCGATTTCCTCGTTTTCTGTATATAATTGCGCATCCAACAACTGAATAATTTTTTTGTTTTTCAGATAATAATAGACCAATTTTCCCACTTTACGACTCTCAACAAGTCCATTTTTCTTCAGTGTTAACAAATGATGGGACGTTGTCGCCACGGTCGCCTCAATAATCGCCGCCATATCACAGACACACAATTCATCCTCGCTATTCAAAGCATAGATAATCTTCAAACGATTCTCATCCGCTAAAATTTTGAAAATTGTTTTTAATGCTGTGACTTCTTGCTTTTCCAGATTCTCTTTTGCGCGCGCCACTTTATCTTCGTGAATACAAGTCACTTCACAGATGTCATTCTTCATACAATTCTCCTTCACATTCAAATATATATTTGATTATAGAATAGCATGTTCAAACTTATTAATCAAATGAACATTTGAATGTTAAGCTGCTTTATTTTCGGACAAAATCCCCATCTAATAATTAATTTTAAAATTGGGATTAGACATCAGTTTCACCTTATTCGTTCTCTTATTTCCATTTCAACTCAAATTCCACCTACACTTATTTCCTCAACTCCATAGAATCCTCATTTAACAGTTCAGTTTAAAAACCTTGACACCGCGCGCCTTCTACGCAACGTAGAGTGACTTTTCAGCACAATCAGGTATACTTAAAGTAGATAAAGCACGGAGCAAAGGAGTGTTCTCTATGAATCTAGGTGAACAATTAAAACAGTACCGAAAAGAAAATCAGCTCAGCCAAAAACAATTAGCCGAACAGTTATTTGTCACGGATAAAGCCATCTCAAAATGGGAGACAGACAAAGGCTACCCTGATTTGAATATGCTACCTAAAATCGCCCAGTTACTCGACACAACCGTCGATGATTTACTCAGCGAGCGCACAAGCCCAAATTATTACGAATACAAAAGTGGGCGACAAATTTTGGGCAAGCCACTCATCCATATTGTCTTACCGACATTTAGACGATACAATCCCTATAACAATCTGTTCATCAATCGGAAGTTACTAATGAAGCGTAAAATTCCGCAAGCTAACGGCGTGATTGCAATCGGCGTATCAGCCAAAGGACTCATCAGCATCGGTCTAATTACGCGAGGCTTACTCTCATTAGGCGTTTTGTCGATAGGACTACTGTCAGTTGGCGTACTCGCTATCGGTGTAGTGGCAACTGGGAATACCCCCATTGGCATCTTTGCCCTGGGAAATATCGCTTTCGGCTTATTCGTCTTAGGCAACATCGCCATGGGTGTATTTGCCAGTGGTGATCTGACCATCGGCTGGACCGCTATCGGTAATCAGAGCTACGGCGCCCATAGTTTTTCATTAGGCGACGATTATACCGCTGAGATGTATCAAGTAGCTGTCACTACTCTGCATGAAAAAATCCAGCAACCCATTGTCGATGCCTTCTACAACATGAATATTTGGCTAGCCGCAAATCCCATATTTATCGTATGTCTCGCATTTCTTTCAGTCCTGTTATTCTTGTTCGAGTTTTTGATTGTCTATCTCAAACGTCATAAATTATTTTTTGATTATTAGATGAAACCACGGGATTATTATACTAACCTAGAACACGCAAATAAGGGAACCAGCAATCGCACTGATAGGCGATTCTTGGTTCCCTTATTTTCTTCTATCAAGCTTATTCAGTAGCAGAACTGACGCTTTTCAGATTCTACACCACAGCTGAACAGTTCGTTAAACCCTTAATTATTTCCCAATCGTTGTCGGGTGCCAGGCTTCATTGATTTTTTTAATTTCCTCTAACGGAACTTTCTCTTGTCGATCATAGGTCAGTAACCCATTAATCTCTTGTTCAACGTCCGTCAGTTGGGTATAACAAAATCCATGTAAAACTTCTGAGGAAAGTACAGCCTCTAACACACGGCCATATTCAGAGATAAAGTCTTTCTTAGAAAATGCAGTGGTATATCCCCAGCCTTTTTCATTACTCATATCAAAACCAATTCCACCGAATTCAGTTAATAAGATAGGTTCACCTTTATGGGCAAATCCATGATTATACACAAATCGGCGATTATGCGAGGGTGATAAAATATTTGCTTTATTTTTTAGTGATTCCGTGAAAGCTTCATATTTTTTCGTTTCATTTACTGTCCCATGCGCATAGCTGTGAACTGCACAGATATCAGTCTCAGTCATTTCCCAACCATCATTTGAAATAACTAACCGAGTTTTATCAATAGAATGAATTAAATGGTAAATTGCTTGAGAAAAATGTTGTTGCCTTCTATCCACGCTAATCTCCGGCACGCCCCAGCTTTCATTAATTGGAACCCAAGTAATAATACATGGGTGGTTATAATCTCTTTTGATAATTTCCAACCACTCATTGGTCAAGTAGGCAACTGTATCCTCTGAATAAACGGAAGGTGATGCGCACTCTCCCCAGACAATAAATCCGAGTTTATCTGCCCAATATAGAAATCTTGGATCTTCGACTTTTTGGTGTTTTCTACAACCATTAAAGCCCATTTTTTTAGCTAACTCAATGTCTCTTTTATAATCTTCATCCGTAGTAGCTGTCATCAAGCCATCCGGCCAATATCCTTGGTCTAAGACTAATTTTTGATAATAAGGGCGATTGTTTAAAAAGACCATCCCTTCGGACGTGTGGACCTTCCGCATACCAAAATAGCTATCCACCGCATCAATCAGCTGCTCGTCATCATAAACCTCTATGGATACGTCGTATAAATTAGGCGTTTCCGGAGTCCACGTCCAACCAGCACCATGATAATCACTACGTTCTACTTCATTATTAAACAAATAATAGCTTTTTTTGGTATACGTATCATGAATCACATTTTCATCTTCAATTAATGTTTGTCCATCATATTTAATCACCGTTTTTACTCTTTTTTTCAGGATATCTCCAGCAAATTGATAATCGATTTTGATTTCGCCTTCATCAAAATTGGGCGTGAAATACAAATTATCTATATACGTTTGTTTCGCTACTGGCTCTAACCAAACGGTTTGCCAAATCCCCGTTGTTCTCGTATACCAAATAGCTCGAGATTCCTTCTTCCAGTACTGCTTCCCTCTAGGAATTCGCTCATCTTCACTTGGATCAAAAACGTAGACAGTCAGCACATCTTCTTCAAAGTTCAACTCATTCGTGACATCTAAAGAAAATGAGGTATGACCGCCAATATGTTCACCCACAAATGAACCATTCAGATATATTTTTGTTTGATAATCCACTGCACCAAAATGCAGTAAAATACGTTGCCCTTTCCATTCCTCAGGTACGTTAATCGTTCTCTTGTACCAAACGTAATCGTGGAATTCATTTGTATGAATCCCACTATTTTTACTTTGGAAAGCAAAAGGAACCTCGATATTTAAGGGAAACTCTTTGTCCGGATGAAACCATTTTTCATTTAAACCTTCATTTTTATCATCAAATGCAAATGCCCATTGCCCATTCAAATTCAACCAGTTTTCTCTGACTAAACTGGGTCTGGGATACTCTTCTCTATACATAATTCACCTACTAATCCTATTATTAACCTTTGGTACCAGAACCAATACTAATCCCTTGAACAAAATATTTTTGTCCGAAGAAGAAAATTAATAAAGCTGGAATTGTCATCAATGTTGAAGCAGCCATCATCGTATTCCATTCTGAAGAATACTGGCCTTTTAATTGCATTAAACCAAGTGCGAGTGTGTATTTTTCTGGACTATTCAAATAAATAAGGGGACTAAAGAAGTCATTCCACGTATTCATGAAAGTAAAGAACCCTACAACCATCATAGCTGGCTTAACAAGAGGTAACATAATTCTGAAAAATATTTGGGGATGTGTTGCACCATCTAGAATAGCTGCTTCATCTAATTCTTTAGGAATTCCTGCGAAAAATTGTCGCATCAAAAAGATATTAAATCCGCCGCCGCCAAAAAATGCTGGCACGATTAATGGTACAAATGTATCAACATAGCCTAGTTCAGACCACATCATAAAAATTGGAATTAAAGTAACCGCACTTGGTAACATCATCGTAGCGATTACTAAAGCAAACCAAAAGTTTTTGAACTTAAAATCTAATCGGGCAAACGCATAACCAGAGAATGCCGAAGTAATTACATTCCCAAAAATTACAGGAATAATAATTATGAATGTATTTGTTAAATACAGTTTAAAATCCAACACTTCAAATACCTTCAGATAATTAGAAAACATAAATGTTTCTGGGAGCATTTTAGGTGGAAATTCAAAGATTTCTGTTGAATTCATTAGAGAACTTCTGACTAACCATAGAAATGGTAAAATCGAGACAATTCCTATGAAAATCAAAGGAACATACATCATTAATCTAGCTTTCTTTTTACTCATCTCTATTCTCCTCCACCGTAATATACCCAACTTTTAGCTGTTCTGAAAATAAATAAAGTAAAAATTGAGATAATAATTAATAATATCCATGCCAATGCTGATGCATAGCCAAACTGATTTTGCTGGAAGGCATTTCTATAAATCAGTAGCGCATAGAATAACGTCGCATTATTCGGTCCTCCGTTAGTCATGATATAGGCTTGAGAGAACGTTTGAAATGCCCCAATCAATCCCATAATTAGATTAAAGAAAATAATTGGTGTCAGCGAAGGTAAAGTAACATATCTAAATTTATGGAACCAGTTGCCGCCATCCACTTCAACAGCTTCCAATAATTGTGTTGGTACATCTTGTAACCCTGCTAAGAAGATCAAAGCCGTCCCTCCACAAGCCCAAACGCCCATCAAAATTAGCGACGGAATTGCCGTTTTTTCATCAAAAATCCAATCCGATGTTGGCAGATTTAATTTTGTTAAAATGGAATTAAATAAACCGAAATCCGGATTAAACAACCACAACCAAAGGATATTGGAAGCCACTGCTGGAACCACTACTGGCAAATAAAATAAAGTTCTAAAGAAGCCTTGCCCTTTAACTTTAGAATTCATCAATAGTGCAAGAATTAGTGCTGAAATCAAGGTTAATACAGTACTTCCAATCGCAAATATAAAGGTAATTACTAACGATTTTTTGAAAAACAAATCGTCAAAAAATATTTCTTTATAGTTATCAAGCCCAACAAATTTGTAATCAGCAATAACATTATAGTCAGTCAAACTCAGGTAAAGACTCGCTATCATTGGAACGACTGTAAAAATCAATAAGCCAAGTATCGCTGGAGAAGCAAATAAATAGCCGTAAAAATTTTCAATTTGTTTTAATTTGAATTTTTTCTTCTTTTTATTCATCAAACTCACTCACCACTCCTATAAAACCAACTAGCAGCTTTTAAACAGCTGCCAGTTAGTTTCAAAATATTATTTACTCAAACTTATATTTATCTCCTAATTCTTTCTTTAATTTAGGAATGATTTCATTTTCAATGACATCTTTTGCATCCTTTTTGCCTGTCCAGACTTGTTCTAATGCTGGATTTACAATTTGTTCAATCGTTGTTGCATCTTCAACGTAAAATGCTTTGTTTTTCGCTAAAGCATTCTCTTTTGCTTCAACTAAGGCTTCTTTTTTAAATTCAGGAGAGTTTTCTTGATTTGCCCAGATGTCTAATTTTTCAGGATCTGTATACCAATCATTTTGATTAGGTAACCATAAGCCAGAGTTAATTACATCAATACTATTTTCTGGATTTAGTAAGAATTCCAAGAATTCTTGTGTTTCCGCCCAGTTTTCTTTTGTATTATCATTATCAAAAACAACAATTGGAGGTCCAAAGTTCATTTGTACAACTTTTTGATCCATTTTCGGTAAAACACCCATTGCTAAATTAAGGCCTTTATCTTTCATTGCTGCGCTCAATGATCTTAAATCCCAAGAGCCAGTAATACTCATAGCCACTCGATTAGTTAGCAATGCAGTATCTGTAGACGGAATCGTACTTGCTTGTGATGGTTTAGGCATTACATAATGTTCATACATCAATGATTGAAGCTTATCGATTGCATCAATCGATTCTTTTTTACCTAGCAAGATTGTTTCCCCATCTTCACTAACCAATCCTCCACCATTACCAATTAAGAATGATTCATAGCCTAGACCAGTAAAATTAGAAATTCCATAAGTGGCAATGTTTTTTTCATCAAATCCATCTTCACCAGGATGTTTGCCATTTCTATCAACTGTTAATTCTTTTAATTTCTCAACAAATGTGTCCCAATCCCATGCTTTAGCTACTTCATGAGGTGGTAATTCAACACCAGTTTCTTCAAAGTATTTCTTGTTGTAGAACATCGTTAGCATACCTGGTCCTGCTGGAGAGCCATAAATTTTGCCATTACGATATTTAGAAGTCGTTTCTGCAATCTTCCCTTCAAAAGCGCCTCCTTCTGCATACAATTCACTCAAATCTTTTAATTTGCCGCTGTTTCCCCACTCAGCTGTACTACTTTCAACCATGTACCCAACATCAGGCAATGTTTTCGTACTTGCCATTGTGTTCAATTTCTCCATATAATTGTCATACGGAATTTGTTGCGATTTCACTTTAATCTTATCCTGAGAATCATTGAAGGTATTCACCAGCTTATCAACTGACTCCTTCTCAAGTGTGTCTCCCCAAAAAGTAAAATTAAGATTTACAACATCTGAATCTTTGTTACTTTCTGTTTTAGATTTATTGGGACCACATGCAGCAATTGCTAAAACTGAACTTAATAAAACCAAAAACAATGTAATTTTTTTCATTTTATCCCCTCGTTTTCCAATTTAATAAAATAATGAAACAAACAACTTGCAATCGATTACATTTCTGATTTTAAATTATAAACAGCTATAAATCAACATATTTTAAGTTGCTTTTTTTGTTAAATAAACTTACTATATATGTATAATCACTTCATTTTGTTTACTATATTTACAAATAAAGAAAAGAGGTTCACTCATGGAATTAAAAACTGACGAACAATCTTTACCCGTATATGAAGCCTTAGCGAATAAAACCCGATTAGATATCATCAACCTTTTATCAGAAGAATCAAACCTAAATTTATCCCAGATTGCAACCAAATTAAACTTGAGTAATCCCATGATTACCAAGCACATGAAAAAATTACTAGATGCTCGACTCGTTAAAATAGAAAAAAAAGCTGGGATATCTGGAATACAAAAAATTGTTTCGCTTAATATTGAGGAAATTCGAATTTTATTTCCAAAAAAATTATTCCCAGACTTCTTTTCCTACTCATCAAGTATCGGTATCGGCCTGTACACGGACTATTATGTCCTACCTACATGTGGTCTCGTTAGTCCGACTGGCAAAATCGGCATTTTTGATCAACCTAAGTATTTTTCTGATAATGAAAGAATCAATGCCTCGATGCTCTGGTTTTCAGAAGGCTTTATCGAATATAAAATTCCCAATCCACTTGGTGAAGATGATAATCCCGAGGTATTAGAAATTAGCACAGAAATCAGTTCAGAATTTGTTTTTTCAAATAATAACTGGCCTAGCGATGTCACTTTTTTGATTAATGATGTAGAAATCGGTACTTACACAATCCCAGGAAATTACTCAGATGTACGAGGCTTGTTAACACCAGATTGGTGGGATGATGTCTTAAGTCAATACGGTCTATTGAAACGAATTGGTATCAATAGATATAACACAAGTATCGATGGTGAAGTCTTATCTGATAAGACAATTGCTGACCTAAATTTAAAATCAAGTCCAACTATCTCACTTAAATTTTTGATTAAGCACGATGCAAAACATCGCGGTGGCTTAACCATATTTGGTGAATCATTTGGAAACCACCCTCAAAACATAGGAATTAATCTTTACTACTCAAACTAGATAACTCAATAAACCAAACTGATTTAACCTCTGATTAAATAACTGATAGCGGCGACTGAATGGCGCCGCTATTTTTTTGATTGTCAGTTAAAAACTTAGCTTGAAATTACTATCCTTCGTCTGATCTACTGAGTAAAACTTCTTAATTCTCCCGTCTATTTTACGCCTTCATATTCCCCCTAGACATCCAGGAATATTTAGTCTATAATTTCGTTAACCAATAATAAAAATAAAGTTAACGAAAGAGAGAGCTATGAAAACTTCACTGAAAGAATGGATTCTGGCTGCTGAATTTGCAGCAATTATTGCGGTACTTTCCCAATTTACGATTCCTCTAGGATTGATTCCTTTGACTGGCCAAACGCTGGCTGTCGGGTTAACGGCTACCTTACTCGGAAAGCGCACAGGCACCTACGCGATTTTAATTTATTTACTCTTAGGACTTGTTGGGCTTCCAGTATTCGCTGGTATGACCAGTGGTTTCGGCGTTTTATTTGGGACAACTGGTGGCTACTTGATTGGCTTTATCTTCAACGGATTAGTGACTGGGGCCATCTTAGAAAAGACTGCCTTCACCTACTCTTGGGCGATTATTGCTAATACTATCGGCGCCATGGTTACCTTATTCTTCGGGACTGTTTGGCTTAAAATTAGTGCGGATCTAAGCTGGCAATCGGCTTTTTCTTCAGGCTTCGTCTTTTTCATCCTGCCAGGAATTATCAAAGCTGTAGCCGCCGGTTATTTAGGAATTTTTATCCAAAAACGAATTCCCTCTTTGCGTTTACGAAAATAAAAGTAAATTCTTTTACTTATCGAAATAATGCTGCTTCGGTAACATTCAATTTGATAATTAGAGCCATGCAAAAAAGATACGCAACCAAAAGATTTTACTCTTTTAGTTGCGTATCTCTATTATGATTAGGTGTTACTCATTTATATAAGAAGTAAAGCGACTCTCTACTTCGTAAAATCAATTTTTTTGCTAGCCCAATGGATGATAATCCCACCGACTGTCATAGAAGCCAATTCACCAGCGCCAATAACGACCCAATTCAGGAAGAAAGGTGCATCATACAGAATGGTTAATTGCCCAGCAACCGTGAACATTGAAAAAGCAAATAAAATTGCTGTTACAATCATTTTGTGCTTCATATTTTTCAAGTTTCTAGTCACATAATAGTTCACGACTAAGACGATAAACGTCGAGACACTCCCAACAACAACGTCGATAATTCCCAGTGGTGACGCCATATTGGCGATTGCTACGCCCAGCGTTACAGCAATGATGTAGCGTTTGTTATACAAAGATAGATAGTTAAACATTTCCGATAGACGAATTTGGATAGCTCCAAAGCTAATCACGGATAAGAAGACCGTAATCACGACATATAGCCCTGTGATAAGCGCCATTCTTGCCGTTTCCGAGACCGTCCAACGAGTGGTGGTACGCGTTTTGTTCTGATTCATTTGTCATTCTCCTTTACAAGATTGCTCTTGCGTATAACTGTGACCAAAGGATGGGAGCACTAGATCACTCTCTAGTAAACTCCAACTGAAGTGCCACAGTGTGGGCGAACCCACTGCTATCTATAATACTCGAAAAAATGTTTTTTTCAAGAAAAATTTCAGATTTATCAGAAGAGACTGTTTGTCAGAATTTATTTAAGTAACCAACCGCCGTCGATAGGAACAACATTCCCTTGCAAATAGCTTGATTGACGGCTAGCCAAGAATAGCGTTAACGCTGCAACCTCTTCCGGCTGCGCCCAACGTTTAACCGGCGTTTCATCGGCTACCCATTTGGCCATCGCGCCATCGCCTTCAAAATCGGCTTTGTTCATCGGGGTCTGGATTGCTCCCGGCGCAATCGCTTTGACGGCAATTCCTTTATCGGCATAATCCAAAGCCAATTGTTTGGTAAATCCGGCAATCGCATGTTTCGCTGCTGTGTAGGCAATTCCGCCACCGCCAGCGACCAAACTCGCAATCGAAGCCATGTTAATAATTGTGCCAGACTCGCGTTTAAGCATTTCAGGTAAGACTAATTTTGTCAGCTGGAAGACACTTTTGACATCGACTGCCATCAGCTCATCCCAAAGCTCCTCACTGGTTTCCAATAAAGGGCGATATTCATCAAGAATGCCGGCTGTGTTCAGCAAAATATCAATCTCACCAAAGCGACTACGACAAGCCTCAACCGTCAAGCGCAATACCGCTAATTCCTTCACATCGCCCACTTGAAAAGCAAAGGTTTCTGGGTAAGCTGCTTGTAACTGACACATTTTGGGCTCTTGTAAATCTAATCCGTAGACTCGCGCTCCCTGAGCCAAAAAAGCTTCCGCCTGCGCATAGCCAATCCCAGATCCAGCCCCAGTCACTAAAACGGTTTGATTGGCGAACTCTTTATAAACAACCTCGCTCATCCTTCAACAATCATCCAGTCCTCTGCTAAAATATCGCAGACGGTTGGCGCAAAGCTAGAAAATCCTTCATCCGATGTCTTAATTAACAAATACGGTGTCACTGGTGAGCCATCATATTCATCGCCTTCAACCAAAGTGACATACAACTCAAAGCCGCTCCAGCCTTTACGTAGTATTTTCTTGCCGTTCTTCAATTCTGGTAAAATTTCTTCAAATGTCATCATTATTCTCCTCTTTTTCTATTGTTTTTATTATTAAACAAAATCAGTTCTGTTACGCATCACGCACGCTGCTTATTTCGGTGAATAGCCAATCGTTTCATGATAAATTGGTAATAGCGATTGATACGTCGCCCACATATATTCTTTAGCTGCTTCAGGTTTTTGCCATAACTCACTCTCTTTAGGAATGATGCGACCAATCTGAAACTCGCCTTTTTTTACATCACGAAAACGCGTTAAACCTTTCGTCAAATCAACATCGGTCAGCCGCTCCACTTTATCAATCGTATGGTCAAATGAAACCATCGTATCCTCAGGCAACTTGCCAAAAAGTCTCGGTTTATCTAGCATCGCCTGTGCCATCTCTTTTTCATTTTTAGGATTATCGATGAAGGATAGCCACATAAATACATAGTCTGGAAAGATACCTAGCTGGAAATGAGGCTCCATTTTATAACCGCGCTTCTTACGACTAATCGCCGACCAAGTATTTTCCGGCGGATAAACCGTCCGTCTACGATGCTGCGCGATATGCACAAACAACGCTTCGTTAACTTCTTTCTCTAATAACGCTTTAAAGGAATCATCCAATTCCTGAAATACCGGTTGAATTACCGCGCGAATCGCGGCCATTCGTTCGTCCAATCCATCTATAGCGAATACGTCAAAACTTTCTTCCGTAAACATCTTGATTCCTCACAATCTGTACAAATTTAATACGACTCTTTATTTTAACGGAAAATCAGAAAAATAGCCAAATCTGAATTTTTGACCCTCGCTAAGCTTTGCCTAAAAGTCTGAGGAAACTTTTTTAATTAAAAGAAGACTCCCTCCCCATTTCACTTAACGTCTTCCTATAAATGCTGAATCCCAGTCAAAATAAGTAGCTTTACTCAGCTATTCTCGTGTATACTTTGCTTTGAGAAAGGGGTGCTTTTGATGGCACAAACACTGCTACAAAAATTACGTCTACAACCCGATCAGAAGGTCACAATTTTACAGCGTCCGAGTGCGGATTATTTTGCTGAATTGAACGTTTCTGAAGCTTATCCAACAGAACCTGTCGAAACGATCATTTTATTTGTCAAAACCATCGACGAATTCAAAGAACAGGTCTTAACTATTGTGAAGAAAAATTTACTCGTTCCTAACGGTCGCTTGCTGATTGCCTATCCTAAAAAAGGCAATAAACAATTTGAAACCTTTGTCCATCGAGATGAAATTTTTCCAGCACTTAAAGTCGATGAAGAAGATGGCTATATCCCCGGTAGTGATTACAAATTCAATCAAATGGTCAAACTCGATGAAATTTATACCCTCATTGGCCTGAAACGTGTTACTAAAAAGAACACAAAGACAGCTGCCAGCCAATCGGTGGGTGATTACGTCGCCTTTATTCCAACATTAGAAAAAGAACTCGCAGCCGAACCGCAAGCTCTAGAATTTTTCAAATCATTAACCCCAGGCTATCAAAGAAATTGGGCCCGCTATGTCTACAGCGCTAAGCAAGAAGCGACACAAGTAAAACGAAAACAAGAAATGATTGATTTATTGAAACAAGGGATTAAGTATAAATAGCTATCCAGCTACTACTAAAGGAGGCTGTCATGGAAACGATTGAAGAATATGAAGCACAGCTGCCAGAGAAATGGCGAGCTAGTTACTTTTTGATGAAGGAAACACTGATCAAGCATTTACCAGATGGCTTTAAGCTGGTTTTACAATATGGTTTTCCCACCTTTGTCGTGCCACTTTCGGTGTACCCAAACGGCTACTTAGGTCGCACGGACGAACCGCTACCTTTCGTTTCTTTAGCAGCCCAAAAGAATCATTTGGCCGTCTATCACATGGGGATTATGGGCAATCGTCCACTGCTTGCTTGGTTCGAAGAATCCTACAAACAACAGATGCCTACCAAATTGAATATGGGAAAAAGCTGTATTCGTTTTACTAATCCAAAAACGATTCCCTATGCTCTCATCGGTGAGCTGATGGAAAAAATGACACCAGAAGATTGGATTACAGCTTATGAACATTATCAAGATAAGAAGTAAATAATCTATCAGCAATTGATTTTTTTCAATCTAAGTCCACATAAAAGCGAAGCCTTCCACATGAAGAAAAGGCTTCGCTTGTTCTATTATTTGACCAGTGACTCTTCGAAGCTTACTGATGGTTCACCCTTATATTTTTGATACCAGAATAATCCGATAGGTCAATTTTGATGCGCCCATCAAATAGAAAACTTTTTTTCGATTCTGCCCTCTTCTCTTTACTTAAGCTAACCGTCAATTCATCACCTGAACCATCAACCATGTAGCCTACAATTTGGTCCGATGCATCTACTACAATCATAAGTTGTTGGCCTTCCATATAGACTTCCTTTATTTCCTCTTTCTCGAAAGGCAAAATTTTGGACTCTGATAATTGGTCCGCTGGCTGGTTTTCTTTTACAAAATGAATACTCGGTTGTCTGTTCACCATTAAATAAATTGTTGAAAAAGTAGTCATAGTCAGTGCCACGAGGGCAACAATAATGATCCTTTTCCAATTCCGCTTTGTTACGCTATCAAATTCAATGGCCTCAACAATTTTTTTATCTTCATCTAAAAGATCATCGATGGAGACTCCAAACGTTTTTGATAAAATAATCAACGTTTGAATATCAGGGTAATTTCGGCCGATTTCCCAATTTGAGACCGCTGAGCGACTAACAGATAATTTTTCCGCTAACTCTTCCTGTGTTAAGCCCAATTCTTTTCTTTTTCCTTTTATCATCTCGCTAAATTCCATAAGCACCCTCCTCGATTACCTTGATTACCTTCATTGAAGCATATCATTTCCATTTTTACATGCGCGATTCTGAAACATTTTGATCGTATCGGTATTTTTGACTGCCACATCTTGTGACCTGCAGTTTTTAAGGCCTTTTTCATTATTTTTACAGACATATATTGAATAACATGATAAATTTAACCTATCAACAAAATTTGAGTGTAAAGGTGTGACTTTATGAAGAAATATGGTGTAGTATTTATTTTAGTGTCCTTATTTATCTTATTAATTTTACCAAAACTGATTTTCTCTGATTCAACTGACGTGGATTCAACTGGCATTGTCAATGCCATCCGTTTTAGTACACTATCATTAATTATTGCTGCAATTGGCATTAAACTCGTCTTTAACGATAACAAAAAATAGGAATACATAGACTTAGCCTCTTTATTTCAGCGAAATTCAGGTGGTTAATATAAAGATTACGTAGCACCGTCACATAAATTGATTGAGGTGGAAAAATGAAAAAAATACTTGATGAATATCAACGCACCAAGCAACCCACCGATGATTTTACTTGGTGGCTGATCCATCGAAAACTTAGATTACGAACCAAACTATTTATTGCCTTCATTCTATGGGCTTTATTCATAAAATTTGGTCTCAATTTGGTCTTTATGATCTATTTCTTTGAATTTTTCGCTGGTCTTTCGGTACTCTATTTTATCATTTTAGGCATCCTAAAATTCGTTAGCTTCATCAAAAAGAGAGCATAATTTTACCAAAATAAATAATCGCGTGAACTCTCTATCAAATTTGATGAGAATTTCACGCGATTATTTACTTATAGACTTTATGTAATACTTTGATGACTACTACTAAGACCATAGAAAGCATGATTAGACTGAAGCCAAGCCCAATCAGAACCCCCCCAGCTGCTTTATGTGTGATCAGTAGGCTGATTAGGCAGCAGATCAACCCGATTCCGCCTAAAAATAATCCTCTATTGATCATTTTTTTCTCTTTTTCCTCTTTTTTTACCGCATTCATGATTATTACATCCTCCTTGATTAAGTAATCTAAAGAAACGTCATAAATACTACTTAACTCAATCAAACTATAGATATCTGGCACACTCTTACCTGTCTCCCAATTAGAAATAGTTTGTCTAGAAACATGCAGTTTTCGAGAAATCTGTTCTTGTGTATACCCAGATTTTTTTCGATTATTTTTCAGTTTGTTTGAAATATCCATGTCCGCCTCCTAAACTCAATACTAGAGAATATTGCGCCCTTTATCAGCCAAAATCCGTTGTCTTTAACAGAATGTCAAAGACTTTTAGCGTATTTCTTACAGTGTACCATAGCAGATTTTCATGGGGAATAAAAAATAATTGATTTGATGATCTCGAACTATCACACTTTATCAATTACCTAGGTACACACATTATTACCCACCTAGCATTACCCACCCATTTTATCTACTCGTCTTTCAAAATTGTTAGTTCTTTTATGCTGAAAGTACATCTTGCGACTGATATATTTTGGTGAAGCGCTTTGTATAATAATGATATAGATAATCATAAGTGACAAGCTATCTTTCATAAACGCTACTTGCAAACACTTTTGACAAAATTGCTTAGCTGCAATGAATGAACCAACTTACATAATTTTTCGCACCTATTACTTAAAAATGTTTGGAGGAAATACCATGAAACAAAAAAAGCATAGAACCTACGGACAAAAGAAACTTCGTCAGACACTTAGTGATCTTATCGGATTCCTTTTAGTCTGGATTTCCTAAGCAATGGCTGTTTTCCTGAATTTTTATGTAGCCCAACGAAAAGAGAACTAGTCTTCTGTATAGTTGCAGCAGACCAAGCTCTTTTTTGCGTGTCTTTCTATAATTAAACTATCACTAATCAAGTCCATCTCAGTGGGTATTTACCTAGATTTTACCCACTGAGATTACCCACCACATTTCACATATTCACTCTTATTGTTCAGCAAAAATTCCACTTTAACAATCTAATATCCCTCATGTAAAGGAATTTTCACATTGAAAAAAAGCTCGATGTAAAGTATCTTTGATAGAGGAAATCCTATTAATAAATTAATCTAGAATCAAGGAGGACGACATGAATATTGGTGCTCAATTACAACAACAAAGAAAAAAATTAAATTATACACAGGAAGAAATTGCTGAAAAGATTCATGTATCTAGACAAACAATTTCAAGTTGGGAAAACTCAAAAAGTTTACCTGATATTACGAGCGTTATTCTATTGAGTGATATTTATGATCTTTCCTTAGACAATTTATTAAAAGGAGATAGAAAAATGATTGAAAAAATTGAAGCAGAAGAAAAATTGAAGAAAGCTAATGAACGGATTACACGTGCTTGCCAAGGAATCAGTGTCATTGCTATTACTATGAGTGTTATCTTTAGTTTTGGAGGTTCACTAGGGCTTGATCTTCAGATAGTTATCTCAACACTCGCAATAATACTCGCTCTACTAAATTTGTCTATACTCACTGTCTTCAATGAGTATAGACAAACTGTAGAAGGAACTGAACAAAAGAAAAAAACTCTTTCACCGAAATCAAGGATTATCCTAGCTTTTATCCTAGCATTAGTAGTTATTTCGTATTTCGTAATTATTTTTTTCTTTGTAAAATAATAATTGACCCAGCCTAATAGAAAAAGGCTGGGTCTTTTTTTCATTTTTTAATTAAATCAATTGCATCAAAAGGTGGTCACTTCCATTACAGCAAATAATTAAATTTTTACCCAAAAATAGATAGCACTCGAAAATCAATAGAATTAATGGTATAGTCGTCAAAAGGAGTTGTTTAGCAGTGGAAAATCCACCGCAAACACGTACTACCACGACAAAAGAATTTGAAGATGCACGTCGCCGCTTACTTTCAGAATTAGAAGAAGGTGAGAAATCAATCGAACGCAATGGTGGGATAACCTTAGAACAATTAAAAGAACGCGTGCGTGACCTATTATAAATTTAATCTTATCTAGAAAAATTGCTTATGATATCGCAGAAATCGGCAGGTATATGACTAAGATTGGTGTATATGAAATCAATATCACACATACTATAAACAAAATTTATAAGCGCATAGAGCAGTTACAATTTTTACCACATACAGGTGCCCCGTTAGATCTAAAAATTGGTGGTAAAACTGGTTATCGATGTGCTATAGTTAACAATTATGTTATTTTTTACAAAATAATCGGTAATAATATACGAGTAACGCGTATATTATCGGAACGTCAAGATTATTTTTACCATCTAGGTTTATAAAAATATACATACAAAAAGAGGATAGCCTGTGCTGTCCTCTTCTTGCATATATACCTAATATCAAAATCAAATTTACGAACAGCGAACGAGCCTCATTGCACCAGATAATCTATACAAGTAACTGCATAGCAATAGTGGCGATAGCTAACAAACTACATATAATAATATAGGTCAGCGTACCAAAATTTATAAACAAGGGTTTGAACGACACCTTTTTCATTTGCATGATTGTTTTTCTTACTGCCCCTTTTTTTAATACGAATAGGACCATCAGTACAGTCGCAGCAATCGAAATAGCCATTAGCGAGTAAATAACAATATAGCCTAATTTTCCATCGCCTAGTACTAACGGTAGAAATCCGCCAATAAAATTATTCAGAATATGAAATAGAATAGTATACATAATGTTTTTAGTTTCCCACATTATATAACCTAGAATTGCTCCTAGAATACTCGCATAAATAATTTGGCTGATATTCCCATGGAATAGGCCAAATGCTACACTACTAAATACAATGTATTGATATTTCCCAATTGGTGCGATCAATTTGTATAACAGCCCCCTATAGAGTAATTCTTCTAGGATTGGGCCTATACAGACAACGACTAATAAATTTTGGACCAAATCCATCTGAACAACGGCCGCACCGACGGCATTCCCATCATTTGCCCCTAATAGTTTGAACAGATAATTATAAGCTAGTGTAACAAAACTAGAGGTCCCGTAACCAAATATGAATAGTAGAATTAACTTTTTGATTGAAATTGTATTTTTTTCGTTGATCTTTGCTTTAGTCATCTTTCTTGTTATAACTAGTAACAGACCTACCCCAAATACGTAGATACCTATATAACTTGCTACCATAGTCCCAATTACACCTGAAAAAATTGTCGGAAAGGAACTTTCGAGAATTGGTCCCACCAGTTGTCCCAGAATCATAATGAGCGCTAAGCCAAACCCGATAGCACTGAATTGTTTCTTTACCATTAGTATACCTCCATATATCTTATTTATTCTTCTTTATTTTTCTGTACAAGCAATTGTAAAGAATAGATTCAGCCCTATTATTTATTACAAATTAAGCAAACTACACAGATTTCCTGATAAGCGAAAAAATGATTTTTTGCAATCCATGTAGGAGGGTTTTCGGAATGACATTAACGGGCACAATAACCACTAGACCAACGATTAGGTAAAGGGCGAGGACCAGCATAAGTAATTTATAAGGGTGCATTTCGATTGCCTTCTTTCTTCCTAGATTTTTATAAGTGTCCAGCTTGTCATTTTTCCAATCTTTGCTGTAAATATTACCTATAGTAACTTTAGTTTCGGCTGCGATTGGGAAAAACTGACACTTCTGACTGAGTAAATTTGTCTATCCCGACAGCCAACCAGTCACACTGAACGTAGAAAACACAAGAAATTCGTTGAACTGAATTCCTTGTGTTTTTCTCAACTCAGCAACTAGTTTTTAAGTCGCCATTTTTTATTAACAGCTTAATCGGCTTGCAGTGCATTGCCATTCATCATTGATGAACAGGCGTAGAGGATCGCGCCTGATAAACCGAGGTTGAAGAACAGCATTACAGGGATAAAGACGTTGATTGCGCCTAAGATGTCGCTATTTATTTTGTATAATAGATAAATTAGCCCGACACTTGGTGCTAAAATAACTGCCGTGACCACCATTCTGAGTGTTGAATTGATCATCTGATTGCTTCTTGTCTTCATCACGCGTAGCGATAGGACATTGCCGGCGAATAAAACAAAGACGAAGGACATGACAACTACCAAACCAACAATAAAATCCTTGGTGCTTGGATTGACTAAGAAAAGGGCTGGTAACATCATTAAGACACTCATCAGTAAGGTTTTACAGACTGGAATCAGTAAGGCATAAAACATTTTTTTGATGGCTGAATCAGGAATCAAGTAGATATAATTATTTTTCAAATCTTCTTCTAAAGCTGACTCACCGACATTCATGATCAAATAGCAGACCGCGAAGCCGACATAAACCATAAAATTCTTGTTGGCAATCAGCGCGCCCATCCCAATAACCATCGCGATACTGAAGAAATCATTGGTTTTAAAGAATTTTCTCGTTTTCTTCAGGACAAGAATGTTTTTCGAGAGAATCGCACCGGCATAGGGCTTATAATTCACGCTAGAGTCGACAACTTTTTGATTGGCTTCTTCTGTTTTACCAGCCATCGCCCGTTTGTAGTATTCCGTATAGTCCAGCGCATCGACCATCGCTTGCTCGTAAAAGTCGCCTTTTGCCCGAACCGTTAGGATAGAAAATAGAATACTGAAGACTGAGAATAGTGCATAAGGAATCAGGATGCCTAAAATATTGCCATTCAGTGTATCAAAGGCACTCTTGGCCCAGCCAATGAACGGCACATAATAGAATTCTTTTTGGTAGACAAAGCCACGTATCGCATCATCCATTTGTAACCCATTTTGAACGGCATTATAGGCCACAAAACCAACAATTGCCAATACAACAGCGCCGACCAGATAGAGTCTAATCTTACTTTTCTTACCTGAGATTAAATCCTTCAAATACAGATATTGCGTGAAGACAATCAATAGAAAATACGCTAAGGTATTGGTTACAAAGAGATTTAATATGTACCCTAATGGCATGGTAAACAGCTGGATTGTTCCCATGAAAATGAGCAAGGTGATGACTAGCGCACACATGACACTTTGAAATGCCGCGTCGATTAGCGTGTAACCCAGTATTTGTTTATCTGTATAGGGACCGATAAATAAGTAGTATGAATCTTCTTCAAAGAATAGTGCTTGTTTGCGTTGTAGCATAAATGTAGCAAACATAAATAACATAAGCACTAAGGAAACAATCCCGATTACTAGCACGCTAACCTCATCTAAAGGCGGATTAGATGTTCCTTTAAATAGTGGGAATAGGCCGACAGCCATTATTGCAATAACAAGTAAGGTAATAATTGCCGAAGTTGGTTTGGCAAACATACTCCGAATTTTTGCTTTCTTTTTGGTAAAGTATAAGTTAATAAGTTGCTTCACTAGAAACACCTTCCTTCATGCCAGTCAACTCTTCTGACAACAGCTGGCTGCTCTCTTCGTCTTCATTTAATTCGAAGAACAATTCTTTTAGTGATTTATCCGTTAATTCATGACGCATAACATCGGCTAAGACTTGGCCTTTTTTCATGATGTAGGCATGGTCCCAAATATCGTCAACCATATCAATAATGTGCGTACTCATCAAAATACTAGTGCCTTGTTTCTTCAATAATTGCATAATAGTCAAGGTATCTTGGATACTATTTGGGTCTAAGCCCATCATCGGCTCATCGACTAGTAAGGCTTTTGGCTCGACCATCAAGGCCAACGTCATTGATAATTTTTGACGCATCCCTTTCGATAATTCTTTGGCAATCGTCGTTTTCTTGTCTTTAATTTTGAAGAGAGCCAAATACTTATCCGCTTTTGCTTCATAATCAGGAATCCCATATGAGTTACCAATAAAATCGATGTGTTCCTTAATCGTTAACAAATCATATAAAACGGGTGTTTCTGGAATGTAGCCAAAGTTACGTTTGGCTTCAACGCTCAAATTCGGCTGTCCACAAATCGTGATTTCGCCTTTAAACTTTAATAAACCAATGATACTTTTGATCGTTGTTGATTTACCCGCGCCATTGCCCCCCAAAAGAATCGTAATTTCTCCTGGTCTAGCAACCAAATTCACATCATTTGCCCCAATTACTTTCCCATAATCTTTTGTTAAATGTTTCACTTCAATCATGATTTCACCCCACAGTAGTTTTCTAAAACTATAGTAATTACCTAGTAGTTTTTCTATAAAAACTATAGCATCTGGCTCGTGTAATTTTGACTGATTGTCCCAAACGGTTATTTTTCATTCCTAAACTGCACCTTATTTTGGAAATAGAGAGTCGCATAGAATAAGTAAAATAGATGAAACTCAATGAAAAAGCTGTAAATCAATTGTTCAAATCTCAAGGGAATCACCATACCAAACGCCCGTAAAATGTAGACTAGTGTAAACTCCACTAAGTAGAGTGAGATACTCGTGATAATGGCGTATTGTTGCGGTTTACTTTGATGATAAAAGAGTTGATTTAGAAACAAAATAAACGCCACGCCACTAATTAATAGGGCAACTATCAGTTGATAATAGGCAAACAAGCACAGGATGCCAGCTCCTAGAATAAGCAAAAAATACTTAAACTTGATAATTGGATAGGCGACTTCCCGATAGAGGATACTGAGAGTCACTGCAAATATAAGAATGTTCATATCACACACGCACCTTTAAAAAAATTGACGATAGCTATCTAAGAAAAGAGCTTTTTCGAACTATTTTGAAGTCCTTAGCTAGCGACTCTTTTCTTTCTATATTTACTATACCTTGCCACAAATAAAAAAGACCGTTTCTATCCCTTTCGGTCAAAAAACAGTCCTTATTAGTTAGTGTTTGGTCTACGAGGTGCTGTGTCGCACATTTATTTCTTATTCGACAATACTGAATGCTTGGATAAATTCATCATTTTGAATCGACGTTTGTTTCAAGACAAATTCATAACGATTTAAAATATTCTGATAACTACTTAAGCCCAATCCGCGATTCGTGCCTTTGGTTGAATAGCCTTCTTCCCAGATTTTTTGCAATAATGGCTTTTCTACTAACGAGTTCTTGACCAACACATTCAGTTCATTTGCTTCATTTAGTAGTAAAATACTGAGGCTGCCTTATTGCTGCTTGGCAACTTCCTCTTTGGCATTATCAATCAAAATCCCTAGGCAACGATTAAAATCACTGATACTAATCTTGACTGAGTCAATCGGGTAAGGAATCTCGATTGCATAGCGAATATTCTCTGTCTCCAGCTCCATCAGCTTGACTAATAGTAAGCTTTTTAATTCCATCACCTTTAGATTGGCTAGCTGGCTACTCAACATGATACTCGAGCCAATCTGCTCATCCAGATGATTCATCGTCGACGATAAGTAGTCTTGAATCGAGGAAATATCGCCTTCTTTGGCCTGCAAATAGATACTAGAAATAATATTCTTGTAATCATGACGCAGATTTTTCATCTCCACCTGCAGGTTCTCCAATTTTTGGATATAGAGTTGTTGCTGAATCAGTTCATTTTTTTGTCGCTCAACTTTTTCCATATTCATAAATAAATAGGAAGAGAACCAGATGAGGACTATGGTAAAACTGATGTCCGCAAAAAGAATCAAGACCATTTCGTTAGTATACTTGTGTATCGGATCAAACGAATTCACGAGAACTGCTTCATTAATCGCTTGGACAAACAAGGCGACGATGTGAGCAAAGACACTGATATTCACCACAATCACCAAAATCAACAGGTAACTGGTCGCTTTATAGTGGGAAATTTTTACCACTTTATCCACCGCATTCACTCGTTTTAGAATAAAGTAAATCCCTAAAGTCAAGAACGGCGTGACTGCGGAATAAACACAAGAGGCCAAAAAGAAATAACTTGATAAGTCGACGACACTATAAAAAATCCATAGTAATAAGTAACTACTGCCGATATAAATGATGTAACTGATCATGGCTGCCAACACAACTAGGGTATAATTTTTCTTGCGATAGGTTTTAAAAGCCACGACAACAACCGCAATATCCAGGATGTATAACAGATTATTGATAACCATGCCAGATAGGCCGGCGATACTAAACGAGGTCACATAGATGCTCCCACCAAATGAGATAACTTCCAAGAAAAAGGCAGCAATGACCATCCTCCAAGGGGTTATTTTCTCGCGAGTGAGTAACTGAATCGTAGCTACTAGGACGATATAGGACACCCAGCAAAAGATGAACTCAGTAACCATATAATAGTCAATAAAAAATAATTGCAAATTATCTAGCAATTCAGTCATTCAATTTCCCTCCAATCTTAAATAGTTGAATAAATTCATGCTCTTCAATCAAGGTCTGTTTAAACGCCGCTTCGTAGCGAGCCAAAATCCGTTGATAGCTACTCAAGCCAAGCCCACGATTGGCCCCTTTTGTCGAGTACCCTTCTTGCCAAATCTTTTGCAGCAACGGTTTTTCAACCAGCGAATTCTTCACCACTACGTGCAGTTCGCCGGACTCATTGGTCAGCTGAATGTGAACCGTCCCCTGCTTCTGATTACGGACTTCTTCTAAGGCATTATCAAGTAAAATCCCTAGGCAGCGGGTAAAATCGTTGGTACTCATCGCAATCTTCTCAATCACATAAGGAATCTGAAGAGTATAGGCAATTTTTTCCTCTTCGAGAGCCATGATCTTGACTAGCAAAAGACTTTTGACCTCCGCTACCTTCAAATTCACCAGCTGGCTGCTTAGCATGATGCCTGAGCCCACCTGCTCATCCAACAGATTCATGGTGCTGGATAGATAGGTCTGAATGGATGAAACATCGCCTTCTTTTGACTGCAAATAAATACTAGAGATCACATTCTTATAGTCATGACGGAAAGTTTTCATCTCGGATTGTAAGTTTTCCAACTTTTGTATGTATAATTGCTGCTGAATCAGCTCGTTTTCTTGCTGACGAACTTTTTCCATGTGCATAAATAAATAGGTAGAGAACCAAACCAAGCTGACCGTCACGCTACAAGCAATAAAGAAGACCACGAGACTCTCATTAATATTTTGATCCAGTAGCGCAACATCGCCGGTCGTGAACAGTTCACTAAATGCGACCATGGTACTGTTCACCAGATAATTAATCGCCCCGGTAATAATCAGTAAGCTTGCGAAAATAGTCCAAACAATTAGCTTAAACTGCATAATTTTAGCAAAGAGTTCATTTAACTTGATTTTCTTACACATTAGATAGAATAAACTCATCGGCAGAGCGGTCAATAGATTGGGGATAATAAAAACATAGCCAATGTAGGGTCCACGGGCGAGCAGCGTGATAAATAGATAGCTGAGTATAAAATCTGACAGATAATAGCTGGCATAGGTAAACGTAAACGCCAATAAAAACAGCTTCACCTGACGCTTTTGGACACTACGAAAATACATCAGATAGACCCCGGCCGTCAGAATCATAATCAACGAATTCCAACCAAAGACACCTAAGAGTTGAATAATCACTGGTGCCGTTGCGATTGCCATAAAAATAGCCGTCACAAGTGCTGCGACGAGTACATTATAGCTAAGCTTCTTTTTCTGGTTGAGTAAAAAACTCAGTAGCACCACCTGCATGAAATGGGCTAGAAAAACACCGATGAATTGAAAAACTCTTTGATGGGTAATCATAAAATAGAGTAGCTCACTGGCCATTAGCGGTACTCCTTAACGGTAGCTTTCATGCCACGAGAGACAAAGCAACTCTCGCCATTCTCAAAAGTAATCTCGTTATCCTTCGCATTAAAAGCTTTCATCTTGTCCAGATTCGCGATAAATGACCGATGAACCCGTACAAATGACTCGGGCAATTGCTCGGCTACTTCATTCAAATTTCCGGAAAACTCCATCATTTCCTCTTCCGTATGGACACTCACCACATGCTTTTTACTACTCGTCTCGAAAAATAAGATCTCCTTAATAGGAATATGCGTCACTCGGCCAAAGACTTTTACCTTAAAATAAGCTTCTTCACTGACCGTTAGCTCGTTATTTTGACCATGAATATGATCCAAACATTCATGAATCCGCTGTACAATCACCGCATTGTCATCCTTCACAATATAATCCATGACCTCTAGGCGATGACGAAATGTTTCTTGCAATAATTCATCATGCGTTGTTATGTATACGATAAATCCCCGCGGATCAATCTCCCGAATGCGTACCCCTAAGTCAAAGCCATTAAGTACTTGCTTCAAATCGACATCCAAAAAATAAATCCCTCGCTGCTTGGTTTCCTTCGCTTGTTGAATAATTTCTTCCGGAAAAGCCGAAGCCAGCACCACCTGAAAATCATAATCTTGAATCATACAATAAGACTCGATTGATTGTTGAACAAACTCGCGAATCCGTTGATCATCTTCACATATATATATTGGAACCATGGAATCACCCACCTTTTTCATTTCATTTTTTTCTTTGTTTCACTAGCTAGATTTACTGAATACGGCACAATAAATCGTTCCGCTCACTCCTCTTAGGCGAATCATCTACTGCAACCTTATCTTCAATCATCTAGCCTTTTTTCAGTTCGCCGTACCTTTATTCTACCTGATAAAAAGGAGAATACTAGAAAAAGAATAGATATTTTCTACTTCCACGCAAATAGTTTGCTCAGTTGTTCGACCAGAAATAAAAGGAAACTATAGTTGCCACAAATCCAGTCACTATGGTGTGCCTAGACAGTGAAAAACACCATCCTATCGGTAAGAATAGTGTTTTTCGTCAGTATTTATTTCGCCAAAATTTGGTTCTTAAATCTGACGTTTACATTGTCTATTTAACTTTTTTACTCTTCTTTTGTTCCTCTTATTCTGATGCTTCACTCTAGTCATTAGATCAGTTTGAGAAAAATCAGCGTGACCAGATACGGGATTGAAACAACAATAAAATAGAAGTAATAGTGCTTCGAAAAACCAGCTTCGTGTTGAGAATTTGCACGCATTCGGTCGCCAGATACAGCAGTACCAGATAATAGAATCCCTAAGATCAGAGTGGCTAGGCCAAAAAACATAATGAGGCTCTCAAAACCCAAAAAGTAGAAGAATAGGACACTTATGCTGGATGCAACAAACGTAAGCAGATAGTTTTTCATGCTGTTTCCTCCTCGAATTTATCGGTCGTTCATTCACCTAAATTATAGCATATTCCGATAATCGTCTCGCGGATTATCCCGATGACACATATCTTTTTAGCGCACTTCAGCGTCAACCTCTAGAATACAAAACAACGCACATTCTATTTTATAAATAGCCTGTGCGCTGTTCTCTCTTACTATCGATTCTTGCTTACTTCGCGTAATTCCGTATTTTTCTAAACAACCATGCATCCACGGTTCCTTTATCCAATTTGAAGATAAAAATGATTAGACAGATCAGGACTAACGTGATTTGCGATAAATTAAAGACGATGAATTCCATCGTAATCAATGATCCACCTATAGGTTCCATCGTATAATAGTTTAAGCCCAAAGAAATAATCATGGTGAGTATACTTAACAGCCAAATACTAATTCTCGTATAGCGCCATAAGCTGATCATCAGCCAGCTTCCTGCTAGACTGATGAGGGTAATAATCAGTCCGTCATTCCAAAACCAGCTTTCACTCGTCGGCAGCGCATACTGAATGGTTAATAATAGTGGCCAAACTAGGAAGGTAACCCCTAACATCGTTTTCAACAATCGCTCTTTTCCAGAATAACAAGCAATCGCAAAACTGCTACCAGCACATACAGAAGCACATAACACAATCAAGGACCATGAGGGTTTGCCGGTCAAACTAAAATCGACTACTAAACAAATCGCGTCTGCCAACACCAATCCACCAATAAAAATTAAAAATAAACTACTTAACACACTTCTTTTCTTCAAACTTGTAATCACTTTAACATCCCCTTTTAGTAACACATCTAGGGAGATTGAAAACAGTTCACTCAAGAGAACCAAACTTTCTATATCAGGATAACTACGCCCTACCTCCCAATTAGAAATCGTTTGTCTAGATACATTTAATTGTTGGGCTAATTCTTGTTGGGTCAAGTTAGCTTGCTTTCTCTTTTCCTGTAACCTTTCGCCTAAGTTCATCTATGCTTCATCTCCTGTTCACAGTATAAATTGTGTTTACTAAAAGAACCTAGAAAAGAAACTAAGCATCTAGCAAAATAGCTGCCTAGAATCTAAGCAAGCCTATTCTACCAATGATATTCTCCTCTTTAGGTTATCAGAACTTCTTTGATTTTTCCATCCATCATGGTTTCTTTTTGATTTAGCTATGTAGGTAAATTACCTAGGTATTACCTAGTAAATACAAATCGTTCATTTGTAGTCGATTTTCTCACAGGTTCAAATCCTACATTAGTGGATACACCTACTTGGGCATCCACTAATGTATCCGACAAATTATTGGCAGAGTTTTTTCCTAAAGCAAGACTCGATATGATCATTAACTAGTCCAATCGATTGCATGTAGGCATAAATCGTCGTACTACCTAAAAATTTGAAGCCACGTTTCTTTAAGTCTTTACTAATCTTGTCGGATAACTCTGTCGATGGCGGCACTTCGCTCAATTCCTGCCAGTGATTGATAATCGGCTGATGATTCACAAATGACCAAATATAGGTATCAAAACTCCCAAATTCTTCTTGGATTGCCATAAATTTTTGGGCATTATTGATGGCTGCTTTGATTTTCAGCGAATTACGGATAATCCCTGGATTATTCAACAGCTCTTCAATTTTTTTGTCATCATATGTAGCAATTATACGATAATCCCACTGATCGTACGCCTCATCAAATTGTGCTTCTTTTTTCAAAATAGTCAGCCAACTTAGCCCTGCTTGATTGGCTTCTAACATCAACATTTTAAATAATTGTTGGTCATTATGTTCCGGCACACCCCATTGATTATCGTGATAAACTGTTTCTAATTCATGCTTTTCAGCCCAGCCACAACGTTCCATTCTATTTCCCTCCTAATAGTCAATCAGCGTCATGGCTGATTGAAACTCATTCTTTAAATGTTGTTCTTTATACTGATCAAAAGCTGCTTGATTAGCTTTCAAAACACTTCTGATTTTCGCCATCTGGAAAGTCTCCATCAGCTGATTTTCTCGGATAAAGTCGCGCGTCAGCTGCCATTCATAAAAGTAGCCCAACGGTCGACAACTATAGAGCGTATTGCCAATCTGTTGCTCTTCAAATTTCCGATGCGTATGGCCAAAGACCACCTGCTGAACATTGGCAAAGCGATCAATTAGTTCTCCTAATGCTTCCGAACCCAGAAACGCATTCAGCTGATTCCAGCGCTGATATTTACCAGTCTGATAGACAATAAATTCGCGCTTAGGAACGAAATGAGTGGCTAAGACAACCTCGAGCCCTTTCTCTTCTAACTCCACTAAGATTTTTTCTAAACGCTGCAACCCCAAGCGATTAACCTCTGGATCAGAAAATTCCCGTTGAATAAAACGATCATACCAGTATAAATTTTTTAAGCGAAGACTCTCTTTTTCAGTATTCGTTGTCGAATAACTATAATCATACCAGCCGTTAAATCCTAGTAAGACTTTCTTTTCATTTAGAGGAATGAAGCGCTCATTTAGAAAATGAACATTAGGATAATGGGCCATCATCGCCTCACCGGTCACATCCGCCAGCTCATGATTGCCGAAGATAAAACTTGTAGCTAAGCCTTTATGATTAAAAAAATCCAGCACTGCCTGACAAGTCTTCAGACGATTAGCCGTATCACCAGCCAGATGCAGATGCGTCACCTCTTGCTCCATCAGGATAGTAAATAATTGCTGCAGCTCTTTTTCTGTAAAGTGATTAATGTCCACATGCAAATCACTGATAATCGCCAATCGACCCATGCCTACACCTGCCTTCTTCTAAAAAATACTTTGTTCCTATAAAATAAAAATCCGATCGAACCGTTTCTCTACTACTATTTGCTTACCTGCTCGCTGATTGTTTCAGCCATTCTTCCTTAGTCACGCCATATTGGATGTCTGTTACGATTTTTCCACGTAGTTTACGTGCAGCTGGAATCCGACCTTCCTTGGTTAAGCCAATTTTCTGCATCACTCGACCCGAATTTGGATTATCTTCATCATGCGTCGCATAGATTCGTGTCAGTCCCAGCTCATCAAAGCCAAATCGCATCAACTCGCGAGCGGCCTCTGGAACAATCCCTCGTCCCCAATAATCTCTATTTAGCGTGTAGCCAAGCTCACCGCTATTACTTCCTTCATCTACCCGCAAATCAATCGTTCCAACCATTTGCTGCGTCTCTTTTAATTCGATGCCATATTTACCAAAAGGCGCCGCCATAAAATAGTTCGCAATACTGATCGCGGTCTCTTCTTTATTTTGATGCGTTGGAAAAACAAATTTAGTTGTTTCTTCATCTTTTCCATACGCGTACATATCCTCGACATCCGCTAAAGTCACTGGACGCAAAATTAAGCGCTCCGTCGTCAAACGTTGATTTCGAGCAAAAATAAGATTCACATTTTTGACTAATTCCATAACCTTCACCGACCCTTCTGACTGTTTCTCTCTACTATACAGAACCCACGCAGAAAGTTCAAACAGGAATTTTTCCGCCTCTTGATTGACTCTCAGAAAGACATTTTATCTATAAAAAGAGTGGCAGCTTTTACGCTACCACTCTTTTCCGTGAATAAACGTTGCGCTAGAAGTTCCTTCTACCACAGACTTTTATTCAAATACTCTATTAAAATGCGTTATTCACATCTTCTAACATTAAATGAACAGATTCTAGTCCGCCACCGCTTAAATACCAAGTGTCTGGTGATAATTGAATGACTTTATCATTTTTACCAGCCGTCGTTTGTTTAACCAACTCGTTATCTGTTAGGTTGTTTTGGCTATCATCGCCACCGACTGCTTTAGTTCTATCAACAACGAACAAGATATCTGGATTTTTTTCTAAGACATATTCAAATGAAACACTTTGACCGTGTGTTGATGCTTCAATTTGATCATCCGCTTGCGCAAAACCAAAAGTATCATGCACGATACCAAAGCGTGAGCCTTGACCATAAGCTGATAATTGACCTTCATTTGCTAAGACAACTAGAGCTTTACTGCCACTTGCTTCAGCTTTTTCTTTCGTTGCTGCGATTTCTTTATCTAAGCTTGCTAAAGCATCCGCTGCTTCAGTTTCTTTGCCGAAGATTTTCCCTAAAGTAGTGACATTCTGTTGAATAGATGCCCATGTATTTTCGTTATCGACAGCTAAGAATAGCGTTGGCGCAATTTTCGATAAATCTTCCATGAAATCACGTTGACGACCAGAAATGATGATTAAATCTGGTTGTAATTGATTAATTTTTTCCAAATCAGGTTCTTTAAGGCCACCCGCTGATTCAACAGATGTGTATTTGTCTAGGTAAGTAGGTAAATTATCCACCGCTGCCCCAACGACTGCATCGCCGGCACCTAATGCATCAATTGTATCTAATGAACCATTGTCAAAAACTACGACTTTTTTAGGATTCGTCGGCACAGTTACTTTGCCGTTGCTATCTTCCACTTCAATCGTTTTCGGTGTTGCTTCGCTAGAACTTTGCGCGCTTTCTGAGCTTGCTGCTTCTGAACCAGATGCGGCGGTTTTTCCTTTATCTCCATTGCCACATGCGACTAATACCATACTCAAGGCAGCGACTGCTAGGCCTGCCAATAATTTCTTTTTCATTTTTCGTTCTCCCTTTGTTCAAATTATTTGTCTTTCCTTATTGGAAATACATACAGAATCGTTTGCCTTCAATCTCACATATACGGATATTCATGCCATATAGTTTATTTAGGACTTCACTTTGGATCACTTCGTCCGTTGTGCCATGGGCGAATAATTTGCCATCCTTCATAGCGACAATTTCATCGGCATAGCTTGCGGCGAAATTAATATCATGCAACACAATGATGATTGTCTTGCCTAATTCTTCGACTAAACGGCGTAACGTTTGCATCATTTGGACTGCGTAGTTCATATCTAAGTTATTTAATGGTTCATCGAGCAGTATATAATCCGTATCCTGTGCCAAGACCATCGCAATATAGGCGCGCTGTAATTGACCACCCGATAAGGTATCGATCATTTGATCAGCCATTTCCACTAAGCCTAAATTTTGCAACGCTTCTTCGACAATCCGATGATCCGTTTTGGTTAAACGTCCTTTACTATAAGGAAAACGTCCAAAATTAACCAGCTCTCTAACCGTTATTTTTACATTTGTGCCATTACTTTGTTTCAAAATAGATAATTTCTTTGATAACTCATTGGATTTCCATGCTTTAACTTCATTATGATCGAGATAGATTTCTCCGATATCCTTAGAAATTAAACGACTCATCATGGAAAGCAACGTACTTTTCCCAGCGCCATTAGGGCCAATAAAAGCCGTTAATTTATTTTCAGTAATGGGCAATTTGATTTCTGAAACAACCAGCTTGTCACCATACCGTTTGGAGACATTTTTTATATCAATCATGCTTGACGCTTCCTTTCATAAATCAGCTTTCCAACAAAATAAATCCCACCAACAAATTCGATAATTACACTCAAGGTTGTGTTCAAATGAAAGACTTGCTCGACTAAGAACTGCCCGCCAATCAGAAAGACAATCCCTAATAAAACCGCCGTCACAAAGAGTGTTCGATGTTTATACGTGCCCATATATTGATAACTAATATTGGCGATAATAAAGCCTAGAAACGTGACTGGCCCCACTAATGCAGTGGCTGTTCCAGTCAAGCCGCTCACTAATACTAGCAATAAAATCTGTAATCGAGGCAGATTGATTCCTAAGTTAATTGCTTGTTCCCGACCTAAGTGAAGCACATCCAACGTCCGACTCAAACTGAACAAGACAGCCGAAATTCCCAAAATAATCGCCGCAGCCCAAATCAGATACTGACTATCGACATTACCAAAACTGGCAAAGAGCTTTCCTTGTAATAAGTCATATTCATTCGGATCCATTAAGACTTGTAGAAATGTACTGCCGCTACTAAAGAGCGTGCCTAAAATCAGGCCAATCATTAATAACAGGAATAAATCATTTTGACTTTTGCCCAGCATGAATTTTGCTAGAAACAGACTAGCTACCACCATTAAGCCAATGGTCGTAAGGAAGAGTCCCAAACTTTGTTGAGACAGCATCGTGACACCACCAAAGACAAAAAACAAGCCGGTCTGAATTAAGACATACAATGAATCTAGCCCGAGAATATTTGGTGTTAGGAAATGATTCTGAGTCAAGGTTTGAAAACTCACCGTAGAAAAGCCAGTCGCAATCGCAACCAGTATGAACGCCAGCAATTTCTTCCCTCTAATCTGCCAAGCAAATGCGAAGTTCCCATAGGTATTGTAAGTCAGATAGACTCCACAAAATATCAGGCCGATAATCGCTATAAGAACTAATTTGCCGACAGTTGATTGAATCAATTTTTTCATGACTTTGCCCTCCTAGTTAATAGAATGACAAATAAAATACTGCCTAAGACGCCCACCACTACGCTGACCGGGACTTCATAAGGGGCAATCACAACGCGGGCAATAATGTCACAAATTAATAAGAAAATACTGCCAGCTATCGCCGTAATCGGTAAAGTATTCTTTATATTATCGCCATAGATTAGCGAAACTAGATTAGGAATAATCACGCCTAAAAACGGAATGCTACCCACCATAATTAAGACCACCGCACTAGCTAACGCAACTAAGCCAACGCCAAAAATCTGCATCCAGCGATAATTCACGCCAAGATTGGTGGCCAAATCCTCGCCAAACCCGACAATTGTGAATTGATAAGCAAATAAATAGATCACGATAAATAACGGGATTGTCAGGTATAATAACTCATAGCTCCCTTTCATCACAACTGAAAAATTCCCCTGTAGCCAAGAAGACATATTCTGAACCAGCTGGAACTGATAGGCAAAAAAGGTTGCGATTGAGCCAACAATATTGCCAAACATCACGCCAATCAGCGGTAACATTAACTGATTTCTAGCTGGTAATAATTTGGTTAAGCCAAGAAAAACCATCGTTCCGAGAAAGGCAAATAGAAAAGCGACAAACGAGCGGATCGATAGCGGCGCATTTGGCAAAAAGAGCATGACTACTAGAATCCCTAGTCGCGCACTATCCATAGTCCCCGCGGTTGTCGGTGAAACAAATTTATTTTGTGTTAAATGTTGCATGATTAAGCCGCAGACACTCAGCGTACTGCCCGCCAATAACAGACTAATCGTGCGGGGAATCCTCGTTGCAAAAAAGACTAACTGTTGTTGTACACTTCCTGCAAATAAGTCTGTGATTGTGAGGTCCTTCACTCCAACAAATAACGAGATACCCATTAATAATACAAGTAGTAGAAAAAGACCTAACCTTTTCATAAGTACGCTCCATTACATTCTAATTGAGAATGATTTTCATTCTTACTATAGTTTATGTGAAATTTTGAAGAAAATCAATGTTTTTTTCAACTCAATACTCATTCAGGAGTGTGCTATACTAGAGATAAGTAATGAAAACAGATTCAGGAGGTTAAAAATATGTCAGACGACCAGTTACAAAGTCACTTAGACCGCGGCCGCTATGGCAGTCCTTTGGTAAATCCAGATGAACAGCATAAATACATGGGGACATTTCGTGAACGCTGTGCCCTGAGTATGACCGTTGCCGAGATGAGAAAGAAAGAAAATCAAACACGTTTGGTACAGGAATTCAAAAAATACCCTGAGTTGACGGTCCTTTTAAACGGATCAATCTCAGCACAGCTCCAAACAACTTATATCCAATTAGCCACAAAAAATAACATGAAATTTACCGTAATCAATGATTTCGTGACCAACGAACCCGAAAGCTTAGGCCTATTACTTGCCGCAAAAGAGGCGCTTAATGAGGCAGTCATTGATATTGAAGAAAAATATGCAGCACCAAAAAATACACCGACAGAGGCAAAAGAACCCGAAGAAAAACAGGGTTTTTGGCATAAATTATTTCATTAGGAGACGATTTTATGGTGGGTTACACACAGTTAAAAGAAGAATTGTTACGCGTATTGGATGGCCACATTGATCTATTGAAGGACGTTGAGACGATTGACCCCAAACATTTAGACGGGATTGTCTTTATGATGCACAGCTTTGGTTTCATGTTAGACCGTGCACCAAAAGTCTTGGCGACTGAAGATGAAGAGGATATGCATTACATGATGTTTCAGTACTACAGCTTACTCAGTGAACTAAAATACAATTTGGCGATGAATTACTCTTATGCTACCTTAGCTGGTAAAAAATTATCGGAAATTGTAGACACCTTCCCTAAAACCTATGAAAAAGAGTTACGTCAATGGTGGGAACAAAAAACCGGCTTAGAAGTCGAAGAAACCAAACAAACAATCAGCATTCCAGCCTTTGAATAAGTGAATGCTAAATACACAAAGAGACTAGGTTCCCTATCGTAGACTTGATAGGTAACCTAGTCTTTTGTGTTTATACTTCCTCTATCAGAATGACTAAATTCTTAGTCCAATCTTTCGCCGTCTTGACATACTTATGACCAACCTATAAACACTATCACAACAGGCGATACAAAGATTTCAATGTGCCTAAATATAGTTTCTTTTAGGCACAAAATTGTTAGCATAATAAAACAAATTGATTGTCCTCATTTTTTAACGTTAAAATACCTTCAGCCATTGTTATTTTCTCTTGCAATAATCTTATTTGCCAAGCATTTCTTAACTCAAGAGTTAACTCTCTCTTAAATCGAAAAAATGTGGAAAAATTTGGTATACTTAATGTTTTGCCTATTTAACTTTTGAAGAATTTTGACGCTTACTAGCAAGGTTATTCAATAAATTTGGTATACTTAATATTTTCGGTTCTAATTTTGGGTGTTCAATTTATTTTTCTTCAAAAAAACACAAAAGCTACTTTTTCCTTAAAAATCACAAGAAAATTTTGGAGACGATATTTTTCCTATTTTTCAGTAGGTAATTTAGATTTTCGAATTCAAACCTAACTTCAGATGTGTTATATATCCTAGTAAATTAACCGTCTCATTTGCTAAAATTTTAACTATGCGTGTAAATTACTGAACCTTCTTTTCTTCGGCAAAACAACTAGCATCCATGAAGGAACAAAAACTGCTAACGATAAGTACTGTTTAGCCTACGCATCCTCTTTCATCCAAGAGTTCTTCACATTTCAACCAACTTATTCATTGTACTTACAATAGATATAATCTCTTTAACGAAAAAAGGCTTCACGCAACTAATCAGATGCGCGAAGCCATTTATAGTTCTATTCTATTTTTTATTTCACTACTTCCGGATACAACAGCTGTAAAACTTTCAGCGTCAAGCGGCGTTCTTTCCCTTGGTAAGGATAGACGTGCATATGCATCGCCGGATTAAAATTCGCCTCAATAATCCCGTAAGCTTTACTATCTGTTGCTGGATCCACGCTATGATCTGGAATAATCAAGTCGATGCCACTGATTTTAGCGCCTAATGCAGTCACCGCGTCTGCCGCGATTTTCTTATAGGCGTCCGTGAATTGGTCGGTCACATCGATAGAATCGCCACCGGTGCTGACATTTGAATTTTCTCTCAGATAGACTACTTGAGCTTTTTTAGGAATTGAATCGATGGTTAAACCTTGCTCTTTAAGCATCAGTTTTTCAATCTCACCCAGTTGAATCAATTCTAACGGTGCTCTGTGATGTGAGCCTCGTAAAGGATCCTGATTCTTTTCAGCAACTAATTCAGCAATCGTCCGCGCGCCGTCGCCAACAACATTGGCCGGTACTCGTAATAATATCGCTTGAACCTGACCATCGATTACGAAGAAACGATACTCAGTTCCCGGGAAGAATTCTTCAATCAAGATTTCGGTATCCTCTGAAAAAGCAATCTCTAAGGCTTTCTCATAGTCTTCCTGTGAAGCTCCTTCTTTAAAAATCGATATTCCTAGCCCGTAATTGGTTGATTTTGGTTTGACAACAAATGCTGTCTGAGCAAATTGAGCATACGCTCGTTTCGCTTCACTAATTTGCGTATATTCTTCGCCCTGCGGTACTCGGAAGCCAGCTTCTGCTAGGATTTTCTTGGTCACCGTCTTGTTTTCCATCATCAATGGTACGATATAGGAATCCTTGCTAGTCATATTGGCATTTTTGACGTACTCGACATGGCCTTTGTGCTGTAATTTTAAGAATTGATCCATCTCATCTAAAACCGTCACTGAAATACCTTTTTGAATCGCATCAAATAGTAAAATTTGCGTCGACAATTCCATTCCTCGATAGCCTGCTAATTGATAAGGACGTTCGTGGGCCTCATGATAATAAGCCATGCCTAAGTCAACAGCTAACTCCTTTTGACTCGCTTCTTGAATTTTGTTTAATATTTGTCCAGATAACGTCTGCTCAGGCTGCGTTAGGCGTTCTTTCAACGTAAGAACTAACTCTTTTTCCTCTGTCAATGCCAGTTCATCTAACATCGCCAGGATATCAGCAAATAACGCTTCGCCTTCTTCTAAAAGCTCCGTCTGTTCCAAAGGATTTTCCAAAGCTACTTGATTATTTAACAAATCACCAATAGCGACCCATTCGTCAGCCTCATGCTTTTCCTCTGTCCATAACAAATAAAGTAAGAAAATATGCAAAAATTGGACCTGTTCATCACTAATTCCCACCCGTTCAAACGGATTGACATCAATACTACGCAACTCGATATAACGAATCCCATACTCAGCCAATTCTGACATCTTTTTGCCGCCACGTAAACGCAGTGGTGCATAAAATTCTTTTTCTTCCGATAATTTGCCTGTCTCAACCATCTCAGCAATATTGTCCACATAAGTCGCTAACGACGCATAAGAAACCTTCACATTGTCATGATTCGTGTAGCCATATTTACTGCTACGGATACTACGGACTGGCTCATCTGGCTGCGGCTCATCTTCAAAATAGCGTGCTTCACTTAATGGTGACGCTCCATACAAATAAGTAATCAACCAACGATAACGTAAAAAGTTACGTGAAACCTTCATATAGATTTCCGTTTTAAACTCTTCTAATGAAGAGATTTCTGATTGTTGATTAAATAATTGCTTGACCAAGTCTTCCGCAAATTCAAAGTTAAAATGAATGCCACTGACCATCTGTTTACGTTTGCCATATTCTTTGGCTAGGTAACGTCGATAGAGCACATCCTCAAACTTATCTAATTTAGCAATGATAATATCTTCTTCTTTTTCAGGTAAAGCAGGTGGCATACTTAACGGCCACAACATTTCCCCATCGTCCAATGAGCGCATCGTTACATCTTGGATTGCTTCAAGGAAACGGAGCATTTCTTTGGCACTATCAGCCACCGGTGTAATCATCTCCACCTGTGTCTCACTAAAATCCGTTTGGATGTAGGGATGGAAAGCTCGATTACCTAAGACATTTGGATGGTCTGTACTAGCCAACTCTCCCGTTAAGGTCACACGTTGACTTTCTCGCTCTAACCCAAAGCGAGCCTTTTTCAAAAATGGTCGGACAGCATCCCGACGCATGAATTCTTTCATTTGCATAGTTCTTACACCTTTCTACTTCTACTACCCATTATTATATAGGAAAGTCAAAAGAAAACCTTTGAAATTGTCTCGCTAAATGACAGATTTCTAATTCTCTATTCGCTTAAATTTTTTCACTATGATTAGATGATACCACTATATCTAATGAAATAGACAAAAGAAATCATTTTCTTTCCTAAACAGCCAACTCTTCAAGTTTATTTCGATCCCTTGTCATTACCAAAAATAATCACAAAAAAGCGACCGAAATCTGCCAATTACAGCCCAACAGATTTCAGCCACTTCCTAAGTTTTCTTATTTAGTAAATCACGTAGAAGTTCCTCACGTGACACTCATTTATTCTTCTTTCAGCAACCCTTTGAATAAACCGACCACAAAGTCATTCGGTTCAAAGACTTCTAAATCATCGATGCCTTCACCTAAGCCAACTAATTTGACTGGCAAATGCAACTCATTACGGATTGCTAGCACAATCCCACCTTTAGCCGTGCCGTCCAATTTTGAAAGGACAAGCCCAGTCACATCAGTGGTTTCTTTAAATTGTTTTGCCTGAACCATAGCGTTTTGTCCAGTCGTCGCATCAAGTACCAACAAGACTTCATGTGGTGCTTCCGGAATTTCTCGTTGAATGACCCGCTTAATTTTTTCTAACTCATTCATCAGATTGACTTTATTTTGCAAACGGCCTGCCGTATCTACCAATAAGACATCGGCGCCTTCTGCTTTGGCACGAGCCACCGCATCGAAGACAACCGCCGCCGGATCGCCGCCGGCTTTGCCACGGACAACTTCTACGCCCGCGCGTTCGCCCCAGACAACCAACTGATCAATCGCACCAGCCCGAAACGTATCAGCCGCTGCCATCAAAACTTTTTTACCTTCTTCTCGGTATTGATGCGCTAATTTGCCAATACTCGTCGTTTTCCCAACGCCATTAACCCCGACGAATAGAATAACTGTCACGCCATCTTCTTGCAAATTAATCTCATTGATCTCGTTAATGCCCTCTGCTTCATACAAATCAACCAACTTTTCGATAATCGCATTTTGAACCTCAGCCGGTTTCTTAGCATTACGCAGTTTAACTTCTTGGCGCAATGATTCAGTGATTTTTATTGCGGTATCGAAGCCCACATCGGCGCCAATCAAGGTTTCTTCAAGCTCTTCAAAGAAATCCTCATCGACACTCCGGAAATTAGCAAACAACTCATTCATACGTTCGCCAAATGTTTTCCGCGTTTTTTCTAAGCCTTTGTCGTATTTCTCTTGGACTTCAACCACTTCTTCCGGTACTTGTTCTTCACCGGTAAAAGCTTTCTTGATCTTATCAAAAAATCCCATGGAATCCCTCCTTTTAATTTAAAACAAATTGTTCAATCGCCTGAGCAACCCCATCTTCTTGATTAGACGCAGTCACATAATCAGCCGCTGCGTGAACCTTTTCAACAGCATTCGCCATCGCCACACCCATACCAACATATTCAATCATCGGCAGGTCATTTTCTTCATCGCCAATACCCATAATTTCTTCGCGTTCAATCCCTAAATCCTTCGCCAACAGCGAAATTCCGTAGCCTTTTGTAATTCCCTTAGGCATAAACTCTAAGAGGTTACTACGCGTTTTAATTACTTCATAGTCCTCATAATATGCGGCCGGAATTTCAGCAATTTTCGCATCTAACATCACTTGATCCAATGCCACCACTACTTTATTATAAATCGCCGAACCATCAATCTCAGCAAGTGTGCTCGCTTTGAAATCCAATAATTTATTTAATTGACTATAGATAGACTTGTTCGCCGGTGAAGTCGGTAATTGCAAGACCAAGCCTTCTGATAAGACATCCAAAGGAATATCCAAATCCAGCGCCAACTGATGCAATTTTTGAACATCAGACGGCTCCATCACTGTCTGTTCCATAATCTCACCTGTGTCATTCTTTTGAACTAAGCCGCCGTTAAACGTAATACTATAATCTCCCGGTTCCAACAAATTTAATTCGTTCAAGAACCCTTCGATGGCTTTTAATGGGCGTCCCGTACAAATCACAATTTTGACTCCGGCAGCCTTGGCTTTCGCTAGTACCTGCTTGTTTCTTTCAGAAATTTGCTTCTGATCATTCAGTAACGTTCCATCTAAATCTATCGCAATCATCTTAATCATTCTGAACATCCCCCTTCCCAACTATTACAAGGATTTTGTCAGCCTCGCTATAGCGAACACTGCGTAATCCCCATCTGTACTCTTTACACTGGCCTCTAGGGTCTAGGCGCTGATAATCTTGCCGCCTTCTGTGACTTCTTCTAAGCGCACTGAGACAATCTTCGAAACACCCGATTCTTGCATCGTTACCCCATACAAGACGTTTGCTGCTTCCATCGTCCCTTTTCGGTGAGTCACCACGATAAACTGTGTATCATTTTGAAATTGGCTCAAGTAATGGCCAAAGCGTGCCACATTGGCATCATCCAAGGCGGCTTCCACCTCATCCAAAATACAGAATGGTACCGGTCGAACTTGGATAATTGAGAACAACAAGGCAATCGCCGTCAATGCTCGTTCGCCCCCAGACAGTAAACTCAAGCTTTGTAATTTTTTGCCTGGTGGTTGAGCTTCAATCTCAATCCCTGTGTTTAATAAATCTTCAGGATTCGTTAAGACCAACTCCGCCCGTCCGCCACCAAACATATTCGGGAAGACCGTCTGAAATTTCGCCCGAATCGCTTCAAAGACTTCACTAAACCGTATCTTAACCTCTTGATCCATCTCCGTCATCGTCTCGAATAATTGCTCTTTAGCTGACAATAAATCATCTCGCTGGGCAACTAAAAATTCATACCGCTCATTGACCTGTTCATATTGCTCAATCGCATTCAGGTTGACCGGTCCCAAGCGATCGATGTTGCGTTTCAATCGATTGACTTCCTGCTTCGTCTCTTCGATTGCCTCCACCTCTTCGGCTTGTTCCGCCGCAGCTTCAAAGGTTAGACTATATTCTTCTTGCAAATAGTTTAAGCCCGAATCCAGCTTCATCTCTGCACGATTCTTTTGTACTTCAATTTTCGTTTGGTCAGACAGCATTTGTTTTTGCTGGCGATTGTGTTCAGCCAGCTGCTGATCTAATGCATTCACCTGCGCCTGAACCTCTGTACGTTGCGCTTTTCTAGCCGTAATCTCTTCGCTGATTTGATCACGCTTCTCTTGCAACTCAGCCACCCGAATTGCCAACGACTCTTCCGTCACTTCATGATCTGAAACATCATTGGTCAACGCATCCAGTTGGCGAGCCAAGCTTTCTTTTTTATCCACTGCTTCCGCCAATTGGTCATCGGCGCCCTGTAGTTGCTGTTGAATGCTGACTAATTGCTCTTTTGCGACAGCCAAACTAGCGGTCAAACGCGCGTCCTCTTGTGTCAATTGTTGGCGTTTTTCTTCCATTAAATCGCTCTCTTGGCTGATTGACGTCATTTCCTGATCAATCGCAGCCAACTGTGCCTGCAACTCTGCTTGGTGCGTTTCTAAGCCCACTTTTTGCGCTTCATAAGCTTCAATAAATTCTTGTAGCTCCTTGGTTTCATAGCTAAAGATTTGCTGTTCCTTTTGAATCCGTTCTAGATCCGCCGTGATATTCTGTAATTGGTTCGCCACCTCTTGCTCTTTAAAGCGGGTCGTTTCCCCTTCTTCACGAATCTTTTCGACCTGTTCAGAAAGCTTCGCCACTTCTTGTTCTAACCGACGAACACTCTTTTCACGGGCCTGCTGCTCTTGATCTAACTCAGCATATTGCGTCGTTAACTCCTGCAGTTCCTGTGACTGAGCAAATAAGCTCCCTTGATTGCCGCGTTTATTCGCCCCACCAGTCATCGAACCACCCGCATTCATGACGTCCCCTTCCAGAGACACCACACGACACTGATACTGGATACTTTGAGCAATTTGGTTGGCACTCGTCAGATCCTTCGCAATAATAATCGTGCCCAACAGATTTTCAACAATTGTTGAAATCTTCTCTGGAAACTCGATCAATTGACTCGCGATTCCTAAGAACCCAGGAATTTTATTGGCCTTTTGCAAGGTACTCACAGCCATTTGACGCGGTTTAATCGTCGTCAATGGCAGGAAAGTTGCCCGTCCACCATGTTGCTGTTTCAGATAGGTAATCCCTTGACGCGCATCTTTCTCGGTCTCAACAATCACATGTTGCGCAGATCCGCCCAAGGCCGTTTCAATCGCCAAGGTGTACTCACCAGGAACTTCGATTAATTCCGCCACTGCGCCCACAATCCCAGATAACGTTTCTTTCTGTTTCAAGACCATTCGAACGCCTTGATAGAAGCCAGAATAGTTTTCTTGAATCTCTTGCAAACTCTTTTGCCGAGCACGCACTTGTTGCACCCGACTCATCAGCTGATACATCACCTGCTGCTCTTGCGCCAAGTTTTGCTGGCCTGACTTCAATTGCTGCTGACGCTGGACATAATCAGCCCGCTGTTGCACCAATTTCGCCTGCAATGCTTCATAACTCTCAGCAATCGTCTGTTTCTTCTCTTCCAGCTGATTATTACGCGCAGCCAACTCCTCATACTTCGTCAACGCCTGCTGATTCTTTGATGATTCCTGCTGATATTGGCGCTCTAAATGCTTCAATTCATTGCCTGTACTCGCCTGCTCCTGCATCAATTCTACATATTGTCCACGCAGCTCTTCCAACAATTCCTTAGAGGTTTTTTGGTACTTAACCAACTCAACTTCATTTTGCGCAATCGCCTGCTCAATCTCAAGAACCTCTGCGTTTTTTGCGCTCTTCTCTTCCTCTAAAGCAAGCATCGCCGCTTCTAATTGTCGGATTTTCTCTGTTGTTTCCTGCAAGTTTTCCTGATACTCTTTGGAACTCTGCAAGGTATGTTTTGAGCGCTCAACCATGACTTCTTTTTGCCCCTCAGCCTGTTTTAAGGCCTCAGTTAAATGAAGTAATTGTTGTTGAGCATTTTCTGTCCATTCATCCATCTCGCCACGTTTCCCTCTCAGAGAAACCAGTGTCTGTTCTGACTGACGAATGCCATTATTTAATTGTAGTAGCTGTTCATTCAATGCTGTCAGCTGCTGATTTTGCTCTTCCCAAGCCACTTTAGCTGTTTGAATCTCACTCACCGTCAAATTAATATCCGCTTCAGTCAAGCTTTCTTTTAGGCGTAAAAACTCCTTCGCCGCCTCGCTCTGGGCCGCCAAAGGAGTTAACTGATCTTCTAATTCATAAATGATGTCTTGGACACGACTCAGATTATCCTCAGTTTCAAATAACTTCTGCTCCGCTTTTTTCTTCCGTTGTTTGTATTTCAAAACCCCGGCCGCTTCTTCAAAGATTCCTCGGCGATCCTCAGGTTTACTACTAAAAATCGCTTCAACCTTCCCTTGGGAAATAATTGAAAATGATTCCTTACCTAACCCAGAATCCATAAATAAATCTTGAATATCCTTCAATCGACACGCCTGTTTATTAATAAAAAAATCACTATCGCCATTTCGATTATAGCGACGCGTTACACTAATTTCATTAAAGTCCAACGGTAAATAATGATCGCTATTATCCAAAATTACCGTCACTTCTGCAATATTCAGTTGTTTACGAGAATCGGAACCTGCAAAAATAATATCCGGCATTTTTCCGCCACGCAAGCTTTTGGCAGACTGTTCTCCCAACACCCAACGAACCGCTTCTGTGATATTACTTTTGCCACTACCATTCGGTCCGACAACTGCTGTCACACTGTTTTCATAATCAATCACCGTTCGATCAGCAAATGATTTGAAGCCAGCGATTTCAAGTCGTTTTAAATACACGAAAGACTCATGCTCCCTTCACTTATCCTTGCAAATCTTTCAACGCATTCTCTGCGGCATTTTGCTCAGCTAATTTTTTTGATTTTCCTTGCCCTGTACCAATCAATTTGCCTTCAACATAAACTTCTATCCAAAAAATACGTTCGTGTGCCGGGCCTTCTTCTTTCAGTAATCGATAATCAATCAAGACATCGCCCGACTTTTGTAACACTTCTTGTAACTTCGTTTTATGATCCATCTCATGTGAAAAAGCACCAGCCGCCACTTTTGGAAAAATGACTTTCTTAATAAACTCAAGCACCGTTTCGGTCCCTTGGTCGAGATACAAAGCCCCTAAGAAGGCCTCAAATAAATCGCACAACAACGCCGAACGCTTTCTGCCACCAGAATTTTCTTCCCCTCTACCTAGACGAATATATTGATCAAACTGACATTCCTTAGCAAAAATCGCCAATGTATCCTCACGCACAATCGCTGCACGCATCTTTGTCAGCTTACCCTCTGGCAGACTTGGGTACTCGCGATACAAATATTGGGAAACTAATAATTCCAATACGGCATCTCCCAAAAATTCTAATCGTTCATTATCAGATAAGTGTAAATTCCGATGCTCATTCACATAGGATGAATGGGTAAACGCTTGTTCTAGTAGATCGACATCAGTAAAAGTAATTGCATATCGTTCCTTCAATTCTTTGATTAGCTGTATATCCATTCGACAACATTCCCTTAATTATATTTACAATACTTCCCTATTATACTGGTTTTTTCCGATTTTTGAAATGCTTGCTACAAAAAGAATCCAAACTGCTCTCCAACTCTAAATTTTTCTTAAACTTTCACTCAGCCCTGCGACTAAATTATACAAAAAATGTCTATCCTCACCTATAAATCCACCCTCGCCTCCCTCTAACTAGAATACGCCAACAAGTTGGAAAATTATCCAGCAACCCACGAAATCATCTATTTCTCAACTTACTCATAAATATCGACAATCCTCAGCACAAGCACCGTAAAATCCTCATAATAAATCAGTTAATCCATCCACTAATTATCAGATTCATTAAATTTGGAATACGTTTACATATTTATACAGACAGCCCAACTATTCTCTGTTACGTTACACACAGCCAGTCTAAGAAACCTACGCTAAAGCACTGAAATAGCTACTATGAATAGGGAATGAATAATATTCCCTCCAACTTCAAGAAAAGGAGAACAACAATCATGTGGGACGTATTCTTCAAGATAACAGAAGCTTCATCAAGAATGTTACTCTGGATATCTGCAATATTCCTTATTTTTGCGCTTTTAACGTTAGCATCAATTTTCACCACGCCTTCAACTACCTATGAGTTAATTATTCAGATAATCTATTTTATTTTCTTTTTCGGGATGTCTCTTTTGGATTTTTATTTACACTTTAAGATTAGAAAATTGGATAAAAAGAAAGCAGAAGAAAAAAAGGCAGAAGAGAAAGACAGTTCAACAAAATAATCATATGGAGAGAAGCTGCTCCTACTAAATAAAAAGGAGAGCAATCAAAAGTGATGACGAATTAAATAAACTATCCACCGAAACTACCTACCTTCAGAACAGAAAATTACCATCCAAGATTAAAACAATTTACTGTGAACCAAATACACAAACACAACTAGCCTACAAAGAAACCCCTGAATTAATCAAAACACCAATTAGTAAAAATCCAGAAGACTTGGATACTTATTTCAAGAAAATAGCGGAACTATAGTTTGAGAACTTTATCCAACAATAATAAAAAAAGACAATTCATCTATTCGGATGAACTGCTTTTTTTTATGCAAAAAACTTAAAACCCCTTATCTAAGTCACAAAAATCCACAAGTAAGAATCTTCCAATTACCAAACAATTTTGCTAGAAGAATAATAAAAAAAGTTGTCCAGCATGTACATCAGTAACTATGTAAACTCTTCATGATATTCGAATTAAGATATTTATCATCTGGTCTTTTTTCCATCTTTTCATTTATCGAAACAAAATAATAGCTAGACAATCTAGCAGTAGGTATTCCTGCAATCAAAAAGTTCTGCAGTCCCTTAAGGGAAATTATGAATTACCAGCTGTTGTGTCAGTTCTACTTACCAAGTTTCCAAGTTGTAGAACGGTATGCGTAGGTCGATAAAAGGGAAATTGAAAATTTCGCATCCTTACCCGACCCTAGCCCTTACAGCTGGTTTGAACTGATTTAGCAATGAGATCAACGTTTTTTGTTGAGCTGCTTGCGACCAGACTGCAAACTGTTTGATGGAAGGAATTCCGGATGCGCCACAGTTCCTCGCACACGAAATAGTCATAAACCTTTAAACACAAAAAATCCACTGATATTTCGTCCATCAAGTCCGTTTTCCATTTTATCGAAACAAGTTTAGCAATGAGATCAACGCCCTTTGTTGAGCTGCTTGCGACCAGACGGCAAACTGTTTGATGGAAGGAATTCCGGATGCGCCACAGTTCCTCGCACACGCAATGTTTATACTCATCAAAATACAAAAAACTTGGTGAACATTACGTTCACCAAGTCTAGTTTATTAATTATTTTCTGTCTTTTTCAGATACAGCTACATCTGCCCAACGGTTAGTTGTGTCAGCATGGTAGTCGTAGTCGAAGTAGCTTACACGGTCATTAACTAAGATAATACGGTAGTTATAGTTTAATGGGAATGCAGGCACTTCTTCTTTTACTAATGCTTGGAAATCTTTGTAAGCAGCTTTGTTTTTAGCTTCATCAAAGGCATCTGCTGAAGCGATGCGTCCTAGGACTTCATCCATCTTCTCAGAGTTGTAACGCATCATGTTGTATTGAGCTTTACGTCCAAATGATTCGCTTGGGTTTGGATCTGTTCCAACGCCCCATGCAGCAGCGTAAACATCAACATCATCAGTATCGCCTAAAATCTTGTCATAGAATGAGTTAAAGTCGATTAAACGGCCAGTTGTATACTCAACCTTGATACCGATATTTTCCCAGCTTTGTTTCATGAAGTCAGCAACTGTTTGAGAGCTTTCGCCACCAGCCATTGCTGCAAAGTTAACAACGAATTCTTTACCATCTGGATCTTCTACAAATCCATCATCATTTGTATCTTTGTAGCCAGCTTCTTCTAATAGAGATTTAGCTTTCGCTTCATCAAATTTGTAACCTTCTAAATCAGCATCGTACACATCACCAGATGCAGGAACGATTACAGAGTTAGCGAAGACACGTAAACCAGAGTAAACTTTTTCACCTAATTGTTCTGAGTCAACTGCATAAGCCATCGCTTGACGAACTTTTACGTTACCCATTTTTGCATTAGGATCCATTACGTTTTCACCTTTAGCAGCATCGAATTTACCTAATTTGAAACCAATGTAAGAGTAGTAAAGCTCTTCACGGCCTAAGTTAGTGTAGCCATCGATATCAGCATATGAATCATACGTATCAGTAGGCATGTCTAACGCGATATCATATTTTTTGTTTTTCAATTCATCAACGACAGTTGTAGTTGGAACAACTGTTGCAACAATTTTATCTACTTGTGGTTTGTTACCATAGTAGTAAGGGTTTTTCGTGTATTCAACACTTTCCCCAACTTTTACATTACTGATGTAGAATGGACCAGTTGTTACAGGGTTCTTACGGATTTTGTCAGACTCTTGTAATTTTTTCACTGGAACATCACTTAAATAATGTTTAGGCATAGCGTATGATAGTAAGCCACTACCATATTGGATCGCAGGGTTTAATTCTTTGTAAGTGATTTCTACAGTTGTATCATCCACTTTTTTGATTCCTGAGATTGTATCTGCTTTACCTGCATGGTAATCTTCGATGCCGACGATGTTTTGTAATTTTTCATCGTAACGAACACCTGTGTAATCTTTATGAGCAACTACTTCATAAGCGAAAACTACGTCATCCGCTGTTAAAGCTTCGCCATCAGACCATTTTAAATCTTTACGTAAAGTAACAGTTGCTGTATTTTTTTCACGGTCAAATTCTACGTCTGCTAATCCACCATTCGTATATTTGAATTCGTTATCCGTTAAGAATAAGCTGTCATCCGCAATTTCTAATAATGTACCATCATACGCATCTTCATACAATGCATACGACCAAACACCTTGAATTTGATCATCAAAAGGAAGTGCTACGTTTAATGTTTCGCCTTCTAATGCCTTAGCTTTCGTGTTCTGTGTTTTCGGGAACTTCGCAGTTTCTACTTTGTCAGCTCCGCCATCCTTTGTGTCACTAGATGATGTTTTACTACCACCTCCGCCACAAGCAGCCAATAATGTTACGGCTGTTGCAACTGTTAGAAATCCTATAATCTTCTTCTTCATCCTTGTTCCTCCCTAATCTATATTATCCTAATCTTTGTTTCGCATCAGACGAACGACCTAACGCTTGTCCAATGTAGTTTATACTTAACATCATTATTAAAATAAATAATGATGCAGGTAACCAAACCCATGTTTTGTTAGCTAAAACATCAGATGTTCTAGCAAAACTAATCAGTGTACCCAAACTTGGGACATTTGGTGGTAACCCGAAGCCTAAGAAACTTAGCCCCGTTTCAATCCCAATGTTTGCCGCGAAGTTAATCGTCAAGTTCGTAATAATCAGCGTGCTTAAGTTCGGCATAATCTCACGGAACATAATCTTAAAGCTACTTGTTCCTAGAGTCTTAGAGGCACTCACATAATCACGACGTCCCTCTGACAAGGTCTTACTACGGAAAAGACGGGCTTTTCCGACCCAATAAAAGGCACTCATGATTGCCACGAAATTGAAGATCGTGTATTTAGGAATGATCGTCACAAATACGATAATCAGCATTTGCGTCGGTAAAACCATCACGAAATCAACAAAGCGCATTAAAATATTATCAATCACGCCACCGTAGTAACCAGAGATGATACCAAAACTTACCCCGATAATCGATGTAATGATCGTAATACTAAAACCAATTAAAATAGAATTTCTTGCCCCCACGATCAGCTGGCCAAACACGTCTTTCCCTGAAACATCGGTTCCAAGCCAGTGCAAATCTGAAGGATTGGCATATTTATTTAAAATATCCACTTTCATCAAGCTTACTTGGTCAATAAATAACGAGCCGACAAAGGCTACTAACAAGCAGATGATGACAATGATTAAAGAAGCAATCGCCACTTTATCTTTTAAGAATTCTCGTACAATTACTTGAAAGCCCATTGGCGGAAGGCTTTCTAATTGTTTCTCTTTTTCGTCATTTTTTTTCATTGAAACATTATCTTCCTTTCCACCTACTGGATTCTGATTCGTGGATCAACAATACTCATAATAATATCTGAGAGCAAGGTTCCCACTAATGTTGCGATTCCTAGAAGTAACACGAGTGCCGTAATAACACTATAATCTCGTCCACTAATCGAATCGATAAACAAGCGACCCATACCTGGATAACCAAAGATGGTTTCAATGTAAATCGCTCCTCCAACAAGGTTAGTGATTTCATAGCCTAAGATTGAGGCAACAGGTAATGAAGCATTTCTGAAAATATGACGGGAATAGATTTTGTTGATTGGCACCCCTTTAGAGCGCGCTGTCCGAACGTAATCTTGTGACTTAGAGTCAATGACTTCGGTTCGTAGATATTGGATAATCACCGCAGTCGATAACAAGGCCTGCGTGATTGCCGGCAGAATAATAAACTGCAGCTTATCAATATAATAGCTGATTGTCCCTGGCTCAAGTCCAATAGTTCCTGACCCACTCGTTGGGAACCACTGTAGTTGGTAACCAAAAGCCCATAAAACCAATAAAGCTAAAACGAAAGGTGGCATCGCGAAACTAATATAGTTGTAGACACCAACGATTCTATCTAAAATCGAGTTTTGATAACGTCCTGATAACATTCCTAAAGGTATTGCAATTAAATACGTTAACAGGAAGGTTAAAATAGCTAACCAAATAGTATTGGCCGCTGTCCCTGCAATAACATTTCCAACAGGCATTTTCTTAATGTAACTAATCCCGAAGTCCCCTTGGAAAGCATTGCCAATCCAACGAACATATTGTTGCGGCCACGGATCATTCAAACCAGCTTGCTCACGTAACTCAGCAATTCTGTTTGGATCTGTATTCGGCGTCACTAATCCTGAAAATGGATCCCCAGGCATCGCTTTTGCTAAGATAAACACCAACATACTAAGAATTATCAGTTGGGGAATCATCAAAAGTATGCGTCTAAAAATTGTTTTCCACATTAGTTTGTCCCCCCATCTTTCAGCGCAACCTGATGAGTCTCATTGATTTTGTGCAAATCATAGACGCGGCCATTTGCGTCGTAAAATTCAGTTTGTTTTTGGTTGTATTCCGCTTCAACACGACGGCGGTTCTCTTTATGCGCTTCGCGGTTTGCCACATCAATTTTTGGAATAGCTGATAATAAACGTTTCGTATAGATGTGTTGTGGATCTGTATAAATATCTTCACGTGAGCCAATTTCAACAAAACGGCCCTTGGTCATAATAGCAATCGTATCACACATGTGTTTAACTACCCCTAAGTCATGGGAAATAAATAAATAACTTAAGCCGTACTCTTCTTGAATTTGTTTCATGAAGTTTAAAACCTGTGCTTGCACAGATAAATCCAACGCTGAAACAGGCTCATCTGCCACAATCAATTTAGGACTTGTTGCCACCGCACGGGCGACACCTAAACGCTGACGTTGTCCACCTGAGAATTCATGGGGATACTTGTATAAGGCATCCTCTGGCATCCCAACAATATCTAACAAGCCTTTGACTTTTTTCTTCTCTTCTTGATCACTCAAGCGTTCAAAGTTACGAATCGGTTCAGCAATAATATCAATGACCCGTTTTTTCGGATTCAAACTAGACATCGCATCTTGGAAGATCATTTGGACATCTTTGTTGTAGTTGATTTTCTTACGGTTACTACTCTTAGTTATATTTTTTCCTTCATAGATAATCTCACCAGAGGTCACTTTCTCTAAACCGACAATCGCTTTTCCGGTCGTCGATTTTCCTGAGCCAGATTCACCAACTAGGCCGTAAGTTTTCCCTTTTTCGATTGTAAAATTAACACCATCTACTGCGTACACATAGTCAGTCACGCGGTTAAAGAAGCCGCTACGAATTGGATAGTGTACATTAAGGTCTTTAATTTGAATAAGTTCTGACATTTACACTTCTCCTTCTTCGTCTCTAAAATGGAAATGCTTATAACAAGTACAACGAACTAAATGATCAGGTGCCACTTCATGCAAACTAGGATTTTCTTCATGCTCGCTTTCAGCAATCCACGGAATACGTGGTGAAAAACGACAACCTGTGCGCACCATGTTTTTCAATGAAGGAACAACCCCTTCAATCACATGCAGTTCACTATCATGATTATCTTCTTGAGGAATCGAGTTCAATAATGAACGCGTATAAGGATGTTTTGGATTCGCGAATAGTTCTTCTACAGAAGCAACTTCCACAAATTGACCCGCATACATCACGGCTACGCGGTCAGCCATCTCAGCTACAACCCCTAAGTCATGGGTAATCAAGATAATGCCGGCTTCCGTTTCTTTTTGTAAATCTTTCAACAAATCCAAGATTTGCGCTTGGATCGTTACATCTAATGCCGTTGTTGGTTCGTCAGCAATGACAATCGGCGGCTTACAAGCAATCGCAATCGCGATAATCACCCGTTGGCGCATCCCACCAGATAATTCATGAGGGAATTGACGTCCCACACGCTCTGGATTTAGAATACCTACTTGATTTAATAATTCAATCGCACGCGTTTGGCGTTCTTGGTCGTTCATTTTTGTATGGTAAGAAAGACCCTCTTTGATCTGATCTTCAATTCTCATTAGGGGATTTAAGGCCGATAATGGATCCTGAAAAATCATACCAATATCATTACCGCGAATCTTATTGTACAATGTCTCATTTAAATTCGATAAGTTCAAATCATTGTATAAGATTTCTCCAGTAATTTTTGTATGAATTGGATCATGCAAGCCCATAATTGTAGTGGCCAAGGTACTTTTCCCACAGCCTGACTCACCCACAATAGCTAGAATTTCATTTTTTTCGAGGACAAAAGACACATCGTCTACTGCGTCATAAAAATCATCTTTAATCCGGAAACCAGTATGCAGGTTTTGTACGTCTAATAATTGATTATCATTTGACAATCGAATACCCCTCTCTCTTTTACCCTTCATTGAAGTTTGTTTTTTATATATGAAAAAAGATCGAACGCACGCTGTTTTTCAATGGATACAAATCTTTCTCTTAACATAATATAATAGTTTCTTAACAATTATATAGAAATCAATACGAGAATGCAAGATTATTTCGCCTAAAATGACCCAAATTGTCAGAAAAATCTATTATAATTTAACGTAGGATAAAAAAAAACAACGATTCATTAGATTTTTCTAATAAACCGTTATTTTTTATTACCCTTGGTGAGAAAGTATATATTCTACTGCGCCACCAACAGTTTCAATCTTTTCAGCGTCTTCATCTGAGATTTCAGTCCCAAATTCATCTTCAAGTTCTAAAACAAATTCCATAATGCTGATCGAATCAGCGTTCAAATCATCTTTAATACTTAGTTGATCATTTACCTTGTCTGCATCAATATCAAAATGGTTCGAGATAATATTCGCTACTTTAGTAAAAACTACTTCACGAGTCAATTGCATTCACCTCCACTGCTTTTGACAACCCTCTGTTAATAACAAAGCCATAGTACATTTTACTCAGAATCCGCTCATTTGTCCAGTATTTTTTCAAAATTGTTACAGAATAATGTCATTTTGATTTCTAAAGGCTCTTTTTGCCGAATCCGCTCACTTCTATGACTTGCCTGGTTGCGTATATTTTATTCTTTTTCTTCTATTAATAGTTCTGAATCATCGAATCTTTCAAGATCATCCTGAGACTGCTTATTCCGCTGCGTCTCCACTCGTTGTACTAGCTACCTCTGTCGCTGTCGTTGTTGCCGCTGCCTCAAGAGCCGCTTTTTTATCGACTTCTTCAAAATGAGCGACTAATTGGTCAACAACTTTCGTTTCTAGCATTGTGTGAATCTGACGAATCGTATAACGCACTGCATCCGGACCTGTCGCACCATGCGTTTTGACTACCGGTGCTTTTAAGCCAAATAAGACCGCGCCGCCATGCTTCGAATAATCCATCTCATTCTTCATGCCACGTAAAGCATTTTTTAATAGCAAAGCGCCCATTTTCCCTTTGAAGCCTTCTTCCAGAATAGACGATTTCAATAAACTCATCATGCTCATCGCCGTGCCTTCAATTGATTTCAAGACAGCATTCCCAGTGAAGCCATCCGTTACCACAACATCTGCTACACCACTTAATAAATCCCGCGCTTCGACATTTCCAATAAAATTAATACTTTCTTCTGCTTGTAACAATTCGAAGGCTTTCTTCGTTAATTCGCTACCCTTAGTCTCTTCAGTTCCATTATTCAACAAACCAACACGAGGTTTAGTAATTTTGCGAACTTTTTGGGCATAAAATGAACCCAAGACCGCATACTGAACCAAATGTTCTGGTTTATTATCAGCATTCGCCCCTAAATCTAGCATATCAAAGCCACCATCTGGCTGTCCCATCACAGGCATGGTCGACATAAGTCCTGGTCGTTCAATATTTTTAATTCGGCCAACGATGAATAAGCCAGCTGCTAATAATGCGCCTGTATTCCCGGCTGAAAAAATCGCATCCGCTTCGCCTGTTTTAACCGCTTGTGCAGCCAAGACCATCGACGCTGTTTTTTTACGACGGATGGCTTTCACCGGCTCGTCATCACTCGCTATTTTTTCATCCGTATGCACGATTGTTAGATTTTTTTCATTTGTAACATATTTTCTAATTTCTGCTTCTTTTCCATATAAGATAAACTCAATTTCTGGAAAATCCTGTTGCGCTAACATCACGCCTTCAACGATTGCTTTCGGGGCATTGTCGCCACCCATCGCATCTACTGCAATTCTCATTTCCTGTTCGCTCCTCTCAAATCAGCACCAGTATACCATAACTTTTAGTCAAAATAACGTCCTTCTGGATCTTCTATTTTGATTGCTTGACTCAGCCCCTGGTAGGCCTCCTCTGTTTGCCAGTGAGGAATTTTCCAAATTTTATGTGCCTCTTCTCTTGCGACTTCTAAAATATTTCCATCCGTCACTAAGTCGCCGACTATAAATTGGGGAATTCCTGATTGTCTGGAACCAAATACTTCCCCTGGTCCCCTCAATTCTAAATCTTTTTCACTCAAGAGGAAACCATTCGTTGTCTCCGTCATGATTTTCATCCGCTCGGCACCCATTTCATTCTTGGGATTAGCCACCAGAATACAATAAGAAGCCTCCGCGCCACGCCCCACACGACCACGCAGCTGATGCAATTGGGCTAAGCCAAAACGATCAGCATCCATAATCAACATAACCGTCGCATTTGGCACATTCACACCCACCTCAATCACCGTCGTTGAGACTAGAATCTGCAATTCACGCTCTTTGAATGCTTCCATAATATGATCTTTTTCGGTATTTTTCATTTTACCATGCAACAATCCCACCTGATACTCCGGCGAGTAGACTTGCTGCATATGTTCATAAATCTCTGTCGCATTTTTGACATCCAGCGCCTCTGACTCTTCAATTAATGGACAGATGACATAGACTTGATGGCTCAACGCCAGCTCTTTTCTAACCCACTCGAGAATACTATCCAGCTGTGGTGGCCGTATCCAACGAGTCTCAACAGGAATTCGACCAGCCGGCATCTCATCAATCACCGAAACATCCATTTCACCATAAGCCGTAATCGCTAAAGTCCGAGGAATTGGCGTAGCTGTCATGAAAAGTACATCTGGTTTAAGCCCTTTTTCGCGTAAAATCTTCCGTTGATTGACGCCAAATCGATGCTGTTCATCGGTAATGACCAAGCCCAGTTGGTGAAACACCACATTCTCTTGAATTAAAGCATGCGTCCCAATCACCACATCAATTTCACCACTCGCTAGTCGAGCCAGAATTTCGCGGCGCTCTTTCGCTTTGGTGGAACCTGTCAGTAAAGCTGTCTGAATTTCAAGCGGATCAAATAACTGATTTAGACTTTCCAAATGCTGCTGCGCCAAAATTTCGGTGGGCACCATTAGCGCCCCTTGAAAGCCCGCCGTCGCCGTCGCATATAAAGCAATCGCCGCCACCACTGTTTTTCCGCTCCCAACATCCCCTTGTAATAGACGCTGCATATGCTTTTTACTGCGCAAATCGCGACAAATCTCATTGGTCACGCGCTTTTGAGCAGCCGTCAATTCAAAAGGCAACGCCTGTGTAAATTGCTTCACTCGCTCGACATCATACAGAACAGATAATCCCTGTGCCTCTGATTTTTCTGCGCGCTTTAACCCTTGAATCTGCATTTGAAAAAGAAAGAACTCTTCAAAAATCACTCGGCGCTTCGCTTGCCGACTCTCCTCTTGATCTTTCGGAAAATGCATAGCGAAGACTGCTTGCTTGCGCCCCATTAACCGATATTTCTCTAGTAATTCTTCTGGAAGATTCTCTTCCAATTGTTGGAAGTAGCCTGTAAAAGCTGCTTTAATTAATTCAATCAAGGTTGTCTGCCGAACAGATTTACTGACATGATAGATTGGGGCAAAATCTTCCGTCGCTTGACTACCGAGAATCTTCATTCCCGTTAGCGCCTTTCGTTTCGCATCCCATTTGCCATACACAGCAATCTCTTCTGACAAAACAATCTTATCTTTCAAATAAGGCTGATTAAAAAAGGAGACGTTAAACACCGCGTGCTCTTGCATCATGCGAAACTGTAGTCGACTTTTCTTATACCCGTAACGACTCACCACCGGGTCAGAAACGACCAAGCCCTTCAAGGTCACCTTTTCCTGATCTTGAATTTCCAGTAGATTTTTTTCCTGGATATCCTCATAACGAAAAGGATAATACGTCAACAAATCTTCAACCGTTTGAATGCCTAATTCAGCCAGCTTACTCGCCCGTTTCTCGCCCACACCTGCCAAGACCGTCACCGGGTCCTTTATGCCTGTGCTACTCATGAATGCTCGCCTCCTCTCTTTCCTAATCTCTTTTAAAACACTTTGAAAAGTAGCCAGAACATAAATCAGTAAACGATTTACATCCCAGCTACCCATGGTGTACCTATCTATGTTTTGTCTCAATTACTTATATTACTGAAATTTCTTTCTTACCTGTCGCTGTTAGTCGATACTTCTAGATATCTACCTAGTTGATTCGCCTTATTCAGCAGAGAATAGATAAGGATAGACAGGTTGGTCTCCTTGATGGATTTCCAACTCTAAATCTTCATATTTTTCAGTCAAGGCCGCTCCTAATTTCTCAGCCTCAGCCGTTGTCCCCTCTTCACCGGTAATAATCGTCACAATCTCAGTGTCTTCGTTAATCATCTGCTCTAATGTAGCAAATGAAGTCGCGAAACAATCGGGATTTGAAATAACAATCTTGCCATCAATCATGCCTAAGAAGTCGCCTTCGGTAATCGTTACCCCATCAATTGAGGTATTACGAATCGCATGAGTCACTTGCCCACTCACGACACTTTCAAGCATTTCTTTCATGCCTTCTTTGTTATCTTCCAACGACGCTTGATCATTAAAGGCCAACATCGCCGTCATCCCTTGAGAGATAGTTTTCGATGGGACCACAGCCACTGGCAATTCAGCCACTTCCGCTGCTTGATCAGCCGCCATGAAAATGTTCTTGTTATTAGGTAAGATAATTACTTGATCAGCATTGACTTCTTCAATCGCTTTTAGGATATCCTCCGTACTTGGATTCATCGTTTGGCCGCCACTAATCACATAGCTAGCACCTAAACTACGGAATAATTCTTGCACACCTTCGCCGGCTGCAATCGCAATAATTCCATAAGGTGTCCGTGGTTTCTTAGCCACTGGCTTCGCTTGACCACTATCATGCTCTAGAATTGTCTCATGCTGTAGGCGCATATTATCCACCTTGATTTTCACAAGAGAACCAAATTTTTGACCATAATTCATGATCTCACCTGGATGCTCCGTATGTACGTGAACTTTAATAATCTCATCATCATTCACGACCAATAAAGAGTCGCCAAGTTTATCTAAATAGTTACGGAATTCTTCATAATCAAACTCACTATCCACTGTTGGACCTTCGCCAATTTTCACCATAATCTCTGTACAATAGCCAAAAGTAATATCTTCTGTCGCCATATGACCTTGCACACTACGATGATGTTCAGCATTGACCATATCATCCATTTCAGCTGGTGAAGGTTCAAAAACTGTTTCTAATTGGAACTCACCATTCAGTACACTCAAAAATCCTTCATAGATGAATAATAAGCCTTGACCGCCACTATCGACTACGCCAACTTCCTTCAGCACAGGTAAAAGATCAGGTGTTTTCGCTAAAGCACGCTTCGCACCCATCACAACAGACGTCATAACTTCCACACAATCGTCGGTTTCTTTCGCCTTTTTTTCACCCGCTTTAGCTGCTTCACGAGCCACTGTTAAAATAGTTCCTTCAACTGGTTTCATGACTGCTTTGTAAGCTGTCTCTACCCCACGTGTAAACGCAGCTGCTAAGTCTTGTGCGTTCAATGTGACAACCGTTGGGATTTGTTTTGAAAATCCACGGAATAATTGTGAAAGAATTACGCCTGAATTTCCTCGAGCGCCCATTAAAAGTCCTTTTGATAAGACAGTCGCTAACTCGCCAACCTTATCTGAAGCAGAATCCACTACAGCTTTCGCACCACTTGTCATGGATAAATTCATATTTGTACCTGTATCACCATCTGGCACAGGGAAAACATTCAAAGAATTGACATACTCTGCATTTGTTTGCAAACGATTCGCACCAGCCTGCACCATCTCTTGGAACTGACTTGCACTGATTTCTGTTACATTCACCTAAATAATCCTCCTTCAGATCCACTCGCTGTTTTTCAGCAAGTCTTCTGCCTAGTCTGGCAGTACGCGTACACCTTGAACAAACACATTGACTGAGTTAGCCGCAACACCAAGTAAAGTTTCTAAATTGTACTTCACTTTCTCTTGCACATTGCGAGATACTTCAGAAATCTTCGTGCCATAGCTGACAATCGTATAGACATCCACTGCGATGCCGTTTTCTTCTTGACGCACTACGACGCCACGCGCGTAATTTTCTCTACGTAAAATTTCAGTAATATTGTCTTTAATTTGATTTTTGCTTGCCATACCAACGATTCCAAACACATCAGTAGTTGCGCCGCCAACGACAGTCGCAATCACTTCATTCGTTATTTCGATCGTACCAGCTGACGTTTTAATTTTTACAGCCATTGAAATGACCCTCCTTAACGAGTCTATTAACCCATTTTCTACTACAATATTCTATCATAGGCAACCGGTAAATAAAAGGACGATCCCTCACTTACCTCGAATTATTAGCCGAAAAATGGCTATTGTCGCAATAACTTTGTCTAATTTACAATTTTTGCCTCTTAATGTCAATCGTCTTTGAAAAAATTCTCTTGTAAATACTTGTACATTATGTTAAATTATTTTAGTATGAGCTGAAAATTATTGCTCCAACATCAAGGCAAAGGAGGAAATTAAAAATGGCTAAAGTTTGTTACTTTACAGGTCGTAAAACATCAAGCGGAAACAATCGTTCTCATGCGATGAACGCTACTAAACGTACTGTTAAACCGAACCTACAAAAAGTTCGTGTGATGATCGACGGAACACCTAAAAAAGTTTGGGTGTCAGCTCGTGCTTTGAAATCAGGAAAAGTTGAGCGCGTTTAATATTGATTAATGAAATGTTTTCGAACCGTTCAATCGAACGGTTTTTTTGTTGTTCTTGTACTCAGAGCTTTATTTTGTACAACATTTATTAAAAAAATATAACTGTTCTAAGCGTTAGAAAGCTGTATGTTAAACTTTCTGGCGCTTTTTAATACCTTGTATTTATTCAGAGACTTTGCCGCATCCGGGATTCCTGCAATTGGAAAATTCTGAAGTCCCTAGAGGGAGATTATGAACTACCCGCTGTTGACCACAGTATTTACAGCGGGTTAAGAACTAATCTAGCAATGAGATCAACGCCCTTTGTTGAGCTGCTTGCGACCAGACTGCGAACTTTTTCGATGGAAGGAATCCCGGATGCGTCACTTGGTTTCAGCCAAACAAAAGATTCTATAGCTCTAGCAATAGTTGTACTCCTTTTGGTATTATTCCGAAAACCATTCTGACGATTCATCTGCCTAGGTTTGTTCTCGTGATTTACTCTCCTGAATTGTGCTTCTTTTGAATTGCCCTATTGAGGATGTTCTTTTCTTATTCTCAATTAGAAAACAAAAACGAGAACTGAGTAATCTATTTCTAGATACCCAATTCTCGCTGAATTATACACTGACCACAATGCATAATTCCGGTACATACCGTTTATGATACTCCTATGTGCACTCATTAGATTTAGTCCAATAAGTAAATAAATATGCGCTGTTATTTTTTAAAGATACCTTTTATTCGTAAAAATGTCAATATTCCATCAATATTTTTTATTATCTGATATTTATTATCAGAATAAAAAGACACTTGTAATCCTTAATTTGATAGGCTTTTTTGTAAATTTTTCCAAAAATTGGAGGTTTTCCTATTAAGATATGGTAAACTAAAATCAATCATTTTAGAAGATTCGGAGAGGTTCTTATGACAACAATAAAACGTTTTTTAAAAGCTAATCGTACATACATGCTCGCTAGTTTCTTTATCCCATTTTTTATTTTAGCCTTGATTTATCTGAGTATTGGGATTTATCCCGGAAGCAGTCGGAGCATTCTAGCCAGCGACGCATTCTCACAATTTTCGAATTTCCACGCCAGTTTTAAGAATATGTTGTCTGGCGATCAGAGTATTTTTTATACCTGGAACGGCTCCTTAGGCTTGAATTATCTTTCGTTGGTATCTTATTACCTCGGCGGATTTTTCACAGGAATTGTCTTCTTCTTTCCTAATCAATGGATGCCAGATGCACTGTATGTCCTAACCTTGTTAAAAGTCGCCAGTAGTGGGCTTGCTTTCTGGTTCTTAGCCAAACAAACATTTAAGCTCCCGCGCTGGAATCATGTGGCTTTGGCAGTCGCCTATGCCCTCTCTTCTTTTGCCATCGCCCATTCGGAGATTATCATGTGGATTGATGCGTTTGTTTACTTACCTTTGATCATTTTGGGTATTCATCGCGTCATGGATTTAAAGAAGCCAACTGTTCTATTTGTTTCCTATTTAATGCTCTTTTTATCCAGCTTCTATATGGGCTTCATGGTAGGTGTTTTTTCATTCTTGTACTTCTGCGTTCGCTTATTGACTCATTGGCACAAATACAAAGGTTCCGCAGTTCAATACGGTATCACTTCTCTATTAGCCGGCGGTGCTTCGATGATTATTATTCTGCCAGCCTTGATTGATTTGCGTGAGAATGGTGAAAAACTAAGTGAAATTACTAAGTTAAAAACGGAAGCAACCGGTCTTTGGGATATTCTCATAAAGAATATGGTTGGCGTCTATGATACGACGAAATACGGTTCTATTCCCTTTATTTATGTCGGATTAATTCCCTTAGTCTTTTGCCTACTCTATTTTCTTTCGAAACAAATTCCGTGGAAGGAAAAAGTTGGTTTTGCTAGCTTATTCGCTCTTTTAATTGCCAGCTTCTACTTGGTTCCTTTGAATCTTTTCTGGCACGGTATGCATGCGCCGAATATGTTCTTATTCCGCTATGCCTTTCTTTTCTCTTTTCTAGTTGTTTTTCTAGCCGGTTATGGTTGGGAACAATTTAAGCAGCAAGACTTAGGAAAGCTGAGTGCCATCATCTTCGTCTTAATCGGTGCTTTCTGCGTCGCTTGGGGCTCAAAAGGTGGAGAGAACTACGAGTATGTCACTACCACTTCCTTTATTTTAACCATCGTCTTCTTGGTGCTTTACCTTCTAGCTATTGGTTATTATCAGCTGGGTTCTTTCCCCAAGAAACGCTTAGCTATTTTGTTATTAGTCTTAATGAGTGCTGAAGCTATGGTCAATACGAGTGGAATGGTTCAAGGGATTCTTGACGACTGGAATTACGCTTCACGCAGTTTATATACGCAGCCTTATCCAGACATTAAAAAGTTAGTAGATACCACGAAACAAAAGAATGAGACCTTCTATCGTTTAGAAAATCTCGACGGTGTGTCAGTTAATGATAGCTTCAATTATGGCTACAATGGCATTGGTATGTTCTCTTCAATCCGAAATCGTCACTCTTCAACTTATCTGAATACACTAGGATATCGCTCACGAGGAACCAATTTAAACTTACGATACCCGAATAATACACTCGCTATGGACAGCTTTTTAGGCATGAAATACTTGATCTCTAAGAATGAAATCAGCGACTATGGCTTCACTCAAATCAAGCAATCAGGTACTTATCGTCTGTATGAAAATAGAAATGCGTTACCTTTAGGCTTCCTAGCCCCTAATACGATACAAAAAATTGAACAACCCGCAACAGACAATCTTACCAGCCAAACAAACCTGCTTAATGGTCTCAGTCAGTTGCAACAGACTTATTATGAATTTTATCCAACAGTAGTAATTGACCATAAGAATACCTTGATTAGTCAAAATGGCAATTCGGTCACTTACAAGGAAGAAAAACCAAATATCTCTAAAGATGTCACCTGGAATGTGACAGTTCCAGCGAATACGCAAGCTTACTTGAGCCTATTCCCGACAAATTTTAATCAATTAGAAAGCTCCACAGCGACGATTACAGTCAATGGTCGAAGTCAGAAATCACAGATTAATATTACTGGTCAATACTACGATCTAGGGTATTACGAGAATGAAACGACCTTTGAATTTACCGCCAGTTTCTATGGTACGTCAGAAGTCGGCTTCATCGAGCCTAAAGTTGTCGGGCTAGATACCTTAGCTTATCAAGCAGCTATCGATACAATCAAACAAAACGGCGTTGATTTTACCGTGAACGGCCGCACAGCCACTGGTAAAGTCACCACAGAAAGCGAGCAAACGCTCGTCACTACGATTCCTTACGATAAGGGTTGGCACGCGTCAATCGATGGTAAAAAGGTTGATATAACTGATTTTAAAGATGCCTTTGTCAGCTTAAAAGTTCCCAAAGGTACCCATACAATCAAGTTAAGCTATCTCCCTGCTGGTTTCCTACCAGGAGCGCTATTATTTGTTGGCTGCCTCGCGCTCTTCATTGCTTATCGCTATTGGCTCAATAAGAAAGAGCTAACTGCCACTAAACAAACACTGGGTCATGATCAATCAGTAGAACCAGTCGAGTAGTTAGCAACAAACAGTAGACAAATTAACCAAAAGAAAAAACCGTGAATGCAGAATCAGGCTCAAAAAGGCCATTTCTGTATTTCACGGTTTTTCTTTTCTCATCAGGAGATAATCCGCACTTCTTTCATTAAAAAGATACGACAGTCAGCTTGATACCTAGGATGATTATCCTACTCGTACTTCACTTCTACTAAATATAAACCTTCTGGATGTGCGGTTGGTCCAGCCAAATTTCGATCCTTAGATGCAATAATTTCAGGCAAGCAATCTTCTGGCATCCGACCATTGCCAATTTTTAGCAGAGTACCTACCAAGATGCGAATCATTTTATACAAAAAACCATCCCCACGAAAAGTAAATACCAATTCATCGCCCACTTCATTGACAGCCAAGCTCGCTTCATAAATCGTTCGCACCTTATCTTCAATCGGACTACCCGCTGCACAAAACGCCGTAAAATCATGGGTTCCCAGTAAATCAGGTAAGGCACGACGAATTTTTTCCGTATCAATTGGATAGGGAAAATAGCTCGCATAAAATCGACGAAACGGACTACGAGGCTTCCCAATATCCACACGAAACTGATAAGTTTTTTCTGTCACAAGGTAGCGCGCATGAAACTCTTCTGGCACTATCTCGACAGCCTTCACCGCAATATCCTCCGGCGTCTGCGTATCTAAGCCAAAACGCATCCGTTCCAACGGCCGTTCCTCAGGATAATCAAAATGAATAACCTGTCCCATCGCATGAACCCCGGCGTCCGTTCGACCAGAACCAAAAATTTGAATCGTCTGACCATTCGCCATCTTTTTCAACGTCTTCTCAATCTCTTCTTGCACCGTTCGACCATTAGGTTGTCGCTGGAACCCATTAAAATTTGTACCGTCATATGCTATTATCGCTTTATATCGAACCATACTTGCCTCCTCAATCTCATTCTCCACTTTAAACTAACTACTTTTTTTTGATAGCCAACCTATTTCTTCTTATCGGCCTACGCCACCTGTTTTAGTTAATAAAATTGGCATAGAATAAGGGAGAGGACGAGTTTTCATCCACTCCCTTATGAAATAATCATTATTTACTAACTTCTCAAAAAGACTAGTCCTACTGTCAGCAAGATAAAGCCAATAATTGCTAACGTATCTCGATTGTGCCAATGTAGTACACGATACTTCGTGCGGCCTTCGCCACCTTGGTAGCCACGTGCTTCCATGGCTGTCGCTAATTCTTCTGCTCGGTTAAAACTACTAACAAACAGCGGAATGAGTAAAGGAACCACAGCTTTCATCTTTTGAACGAGGTTACCTTCCCCAAAATCAACTCCTCGTGCGCGTTGAGCATTCATAATCTTTTCCGTTTCATCCATCAAAGTTGGCACAAAACGTAAAGCAATCGATAGCATCAGTGACACTTCGTGGACAGGAAAATGAACCACTTTTAAAGGACGCAGTAGATATTCAATCGCATCAGATAGTTCTAATGGCGGCGTTGTTAAGGTTAATAATGTCGACATAAAGATGATTAAGACAAAACGACAGAAGATGAAAATTCCGTTTGTCAATCCGAATTCAGTCACACTCAGAACTCCCCACTCCCAATAAACCGTTCCTCCACGGGTAAAGAAAATCTGTAACGCAACCGTGAAGAGAATTAGCCAGATTAGGGGGCGGACACCGCGAATAAAGAACTTCAAATCCACTTTTGATAATAAGACAGCAAATAGCGTAAAAGCCGCTATTAGTAAGTAAGTTTGCCAATTATTCGCCATGAAGATAATGCCGATAAAGTAAAAGCTAGCAACCAATTTCGCCCGTGAATCCATTTTGTGTACAAACGAATCGCCTGGGATATATCTCCCTAAAATCAGTTTATTCATCATGAGCAGATCCTCCTGACAAAGAAACAAGCTTATCGGCTAATTCATCGGCAGTTAGCGGAAGGGTGCCAAAAGAAACCCCTTTGGCCACTAATCGCTCCGCAAATTCAGTCGCGGTTGGCACACCTAACTGCTTTTCTTTCAACCAGTTCAGCTCTTGAAAAATTTCCTTAGGCGCGCCACCTTTGACGACCTGGCCTTTTTCTAAAACATACACATAATCAGCATAGTTTGCGACATCATCCATTAAATGAGTGACTAAAACAATCGTAATCCCAGCTTTTTCATGCAGCTCCAAGAACATTTCCATCATCTCTTTGCGTCCCTGTGGATCTAAGCCGGCTGTCGGCTCGTCTAAGACCAATATCTCAGGTTCCATAGCCAAGACTCCAGCAATCGCAACTCGGCGCATTTGCCCACCAGATAGCTCAAATGGCGAGCGTTCTAGATAGCTTTCATCAAGTCCTACCTGTTGCAACATCTTCTCTGCCAGTTTGCGTGATTCTTCCTCGCTCACACCGAAATTCTTCGGTCCAAAAGCAATGTCTTTGGCCACTGTTTCTTCAAAAAGCTGCGCTTCAGGAAATTGAAAAACAATACCGACTTTTTTGCGTATAGGTTTCAAGTTTTTATTATCTGTCTCAGGAACAATTTTTCGATCACCAATCTCAACCATGCCGCTCGTTGGTTTAACCAACGCATTCAGATGTTGAAGTAACGTCGATTTCCCACTACCTGTATGGCCCACTAACGCTGTATATGAGCCTTCTTTGATAGTCAAATTAATATCAAACAGAGCACGCTGTTCAAAAGGAGTATTCGGTTGATAGGTAAAGTCTACTTTTTCAAAACGGATGTCCATAACCAATCCACCATCCCTTCCTCAGTCAAATACTCACTAGGCACTTGAATGCCACGATCTTTTAGAGCCGCCTTCAGCTTCTCAGGAAACGGCAAATCCAATCCTAGCTCAATCAATTCAGGACCTGCCGAAAAAATCTCCTCTGGGGTTCCTTCACTGACTAACTCGCCTTGACGCATCACAAGAATACGATTGGCATTAGCTGCTTCGTCAATATCATGCGTAATTGAAATAACCGTTAAATTGCTTTCTTCTTTAATCTTTTGAATCGTCGAGATAACCTCTGCTCGACCTTCTGGATCTAGCATACTCGTCGCTTCATCCAAGATAATAATATCTGGGCGCAACGCTACAACTCCAGCGATTGCGACACGTTGTTTCTGACCACCTGATAGGCGAGCTGGCTCTTTCTTAGTAAACTCGCTCATACGAACGCCCTCTAAAGCGATTTTTACTCGCTCGATCATCTCTTCACGAGGAATTCCCTGATTTTCCAGTCCAAAAGCCACATCATCTTCAACAGTTGATCCAACAAATTGATTATCAGGATTTTGAAAAACCATTCCAACCATTTTACGAATAGACCAAACCGTTTCTTCGCTCAAAGATTGGTTGCCAACTGTTACAGACCCTGTATCAGGCATCAATAGGCCATTGATTGTTTTAGCTAACGTCGACTTCCCTGATCCATTATGGCCGATAATCGCAATCCATTCTCCCTTATTAATCGAAAAAGAAACATCTTGCAACGCCGGACGTAGATCATCAGGTTGATATTTATAAGTGATATTCTTTAATTCAATAATTGGCTCCATGATTACTCCTCATTCTTTTTAACATTCTTACTAACATTATCAAAAAAAGCCCTAATTTTCAATTATATTTACTGCGTAACAAATAAAATGCTTTTGTGTTCACAAAACAACACTGTCAAGACAGTTATTTTTGTGTACAAAAAAACACTTTATGATGAGTGCATACTCTCCAAATCAAAAGATTTGGAGAGCAGCGCTGAGCTAGACTCGGAGTAATAACTCCAACATCATAACACTCTAAAAGAATCATCTATAAAGTGATGGATTAGTGTGATTTTAGACAAGTTCTAAGATTACCATTGGTGCGCCGTCTCCGCGTCTTGGTTCTGTTTTCAAGATACGAGTATAGCCACCTTGGCGTTCTGCATAGCGAGGTGCGATATCATTGAATAGCTTTTGTAAAGCTGATTCAATCACGATTTCTTCGTTTTCTTCGCGTACACTTGCAACTTCGTTACGAACGAAAGCAGCTGCTTGACGACGTGCATGAAGATCTCCACGCTTACCTAATGTAATCATTTTTTCGGCAGTAGAGCGAACTTCTTTAGCACGAGCTTCAGTCGTTACGATACGTTCGTTAATTAATAAATCAGTTGTTAAATCACGCAACATCGCTTTACGTTGGCTAGATGTGCGTCCTAGTTTACGATAACTCACGTTGGTTTCCCTCCTTCGTAAAAGGTTTTAATCTTCTTTACGTAATCCAAGACCTAGATCATGTAATTTAGCCTTCACTTCTTCAAGTGATTTACGGCCTAAGTTACGTACTTTGATCATTTCAGGTTCAGATTTATTTGTAAGTTCTTGTACAGTATTGATTCCTGCACGTTTTAGACAGTTGTATGAACGAACAGATAAGTCTAATTCTTCAATTGTCATTTCTAACATTTTTTCTTTTTGTGTTTCTTCTTTTTCAACCATGATTTCAGCATTACGTGCTTCATCAGTTAGGTTAACAAAGATGTCTAAATGTTCAGTCATGATTTTTGCAGCTAAACTCATTGCTTCTAATGGTTCAATTGAGCCATCAGTCCATATTTCCATCGTTAATTTGTCGAAATCATCACGACGACCGACACGTGTATTTTCTACTTGGTAGTTCACACGACGTACTGGTGTGTAGATAGAATCAACTGGAAGAACACCGATAGGCATATCTTCTTTTTTGTTTTCATCTGCTTGAACGTAACCACGACCAGGTCTCACTGTTAAGCGAGCATGGAAAGTAGCTCCTTCAGAAACACTACAGATATATAAATCTTTATTGAGGATTTCTACATCACTATCAACGATAATATCGCCGGCAGTAACTGTAGCGGGTCCAGTAATATCGATTTCAAGGGTTTTTTCTTCTTGACCATACATTTTAAGCGCTAGGCCTTTAATGTTCAAGATGATTTGTGTGACGTCTTCTCTCACACCTTTGATGGTAGAGAATTCATGTAGCACACCATCGATTTGAATATTAGTGATGGCAGCACCTGGCAAAGAAGATAATAAAATACGACGTAGGGAATTACCTAAAGTAGTCCCATACCCTCTTTCAAGAGGTTCAACGATGAACTTGCCATAATCTTTCTCTTCATCAATTTTTGCGATTCTTGGTTTTTCGAATTCAATCATTCTTATCTTTACCCCTTTCAAAACGAAAAGTGTCTTGTTCAATGACGTTTTTTAATTCAAACTCAAAATGAGCTGCACTCATTAAACACGACGGCGTTTTGGAGGGCGGGCACCATTATGAGGAACTGGAGTCACGTCACGAATTGCAGTCACTTCTAAACCTGTTGCTTGTAATGAACGAATTGCTGCTTCACGTCCAGAACCAGGTCCCTTAACTGTTACTTCAACAGTTTTTAATCCGTGTTCCATTGCTGCCTTAGTAGCAGTTTCTGCTGCCATTTGAGCGGCAAAAGGAGTTGATTTCTTGCTTCCTTTAAATCCTAATGAACCAGCTGATGACCACGCTAAAGCATTTCCGTGAGTATCAGTGATCATGATGATTGTGTTGTTAAATGTAGAATGGATATGTGCAATCCCAACTTCTATATTCTTTTTTACACGGCGTTTACGATTCACTTTTTTTGCTACCATGAAGTTTTTACCTCCTTCACTTAAGATTTATTTTTTCTTGCCTGCTACAGTACGAGCTGGACCTTTACGAGTGCGTGCATTATTTTTCGTGTTTTGTCCACGAACTGGTAACCCACGACGATGACGAATGCCACGGTAAGAACCGATTTCCATAAGACGTTTGATGTTTAAGTTCACTTCACGACGAAGATCCCCTTCAACTTTCAAGCTGTCAATTTCAGCACGGATAGCATCAGTTTGTTCATTCGTTAAATCACGAACGCGAACTTCTTCTGAAACTCCGGCATTTTTTAGAACTTTCTTTGCAGTAGTGTTACCAATACCATAAATATAAGTAAGGGAAATCACTACACGTTTATCACGAGGAATATCTACTCCTGCAATACGAGCCATATCTGTTACACCTCCAATTATCCTTGACGTTGTTTATGTTTTGGATTTGCTGGACAAATCACCATAACGCGTCCATTACGACGAATTACTTTACAATGCTCACACATTGGTTTTACTGATGGTCTTACTTTCATGATAATACCTCCTGTGGTTTTACGGAGTACAATTATTTAAAGCGATAAGTGATCCGGCCACGGTTAAGATCATACGGTGATAATTCAACCGTTACTTTGTCACCTGGTAAGATACGAATATAATGCATTCGGATTTTTCCAGAAACAGTAGCAAGAACTTGGTGTCCGTTCTCTAATTCAACTTTAAACATTGCATTCGGCAAAGTTTCGACGACTGTACCTTCGACTTCAATCATATCTTCTTTTGCCACGCACAGTACCTCCTTGTACTTGTTTCGCATTTTCACACGATAAAATGGCGGAAACTGCAGTTCCCACCTCGAAATTCTCAAAATGATCCACTAGAATGATGACCACTCTAGAAGTCGGACTGACATATTTTATCATATTTTGTTAAACTTGGCAAGAAAAACTGCATTATGCAAGTCGGCTATGGGCAATTGATAATTAACTATCCTTCAATGATTTTTTTCACATCAACGAATACATCATCAATCTCACGATCACCATCAATACTTTGTAGCAATCCTTGCTCTTTGTAATAAGCTAGGATAGGTTCGCTATTTTTGATATTGATAGCTAAACGATTTTTAACCGTCTCTGGTTTATCATCTTCTCTTTGATAGAACTCATGTCCTCCACAACGATCACATGTACCTTCAACCGTTGTCGGGTTGAAAATTTTGTGGTATGTTGCGCCACAGCTGCGGCAGATGAATCGACCGGCTAAACGCTCGATCAATACTTCTTCAGCTACGTGGATGTCGATGACTGCATCAATTTTTTTGTTCAAGTCTGATAGCATCGCAGCCAGTGCTTCAGCTTGTTCCAAGGTACGAGGGAAGCCATCTAATAAGAAGCCTTTCTCTGTATCCGGTTCAGCTAAACGCTCTTTCACGATTCCATTTGTTACTTCATCGGGAACTAAAGCCCCTTTGTCTATATATGATTTTGCTTCCAGGCCAAGAGCTGTTTCATTCTTCATAGCTGCACGGAACATGTCGCCCGTAGAAATATGAGGAATGCCGTAAGCATCGATAATTTTCTCTGCTTGCGTTCCTTTTCCTGCACCAGGTAGCCCCATTAAAATGAGGTTCATTGCTGTACCCTCCTAATGAATTGTGAGAACGGTGCTGAGGAAAATCCTCAACACACTTTCTTACTTAATCAATAAATCCAACATACTTACGTTTTAACATTAAGCCATCTAACTGTTTTGCAGTTTCTAGTGCAACACCGATGACAATCAGTAAGCTAGTCCCACCTAAACCAATCGATTGCGGTAAATCCCAAATCATCTGAGCAGCGATTGGAACTAAAGCAACGAGGCCTAAGAATACAGCACCAACTGTACTTAAACGCATCAATAGACTAGAGACATACTCTTCAGTCCCTTTACCTGGACGAACACTTGGAATATAACTTCCTTGCTTCTGTAAGTTCTCAGAAAGCTTCTCTGGGTTAACCTGTACAAAAGCATAAAAGAACGTAAACGCGACAATTAAAATAGTATAAATCGTTGCACCAGGCAATGTGTTATAACTAAATATTTGTGTCACTACATCATACCAAGCCGCTCCTTCAAACTTCCCACTAAGTGCCTGTAGCACTGCGTTAGGAGTTGCGATAAATGAGCTGGCAAAAATTACTGGAATAACTCCAGCAGCATTAACTTTTAACGGTAAATAACTACTAGTTGGTGCTCCAGCAACGCGTTTTGTGTATTGAATAGGAATTTTACGTTCTGCTTGTTGGACATACGTCACAAGCGTTACAATAATCAGAATGGCAATGACTAAAATAGCAACAAAGATCGCTGATTTCCAGATTTCTGATGAGTCAATATTTACAAAGTAATCTTCATAAACTTCTTTGATTCCATCAGGTAAACGAGAAATGATCCCGGCAAAGATAATCATTGATACTCCATTACCAATTCCTTTTTCAGTAATTTGTTCACCTAACCAAGTCACAAACATAGTTCCAGCAGTCAAGATTAACCCGATGCTTACATAAGTTTGAATGTTAGGTGTTTTGACGAAGCCTAATTGTGCGTAAGTATTAAATCCAGCTGTTACCCCAATAGACTGAACAAACGCCAAGACTAGTGTTAAGTAACGAGTTGCTTGATTTAATTTTTTACGACCAACTTCCCCTTGTTTCGACCATTCCACAAATTTAGGAACGATGTCCATCTGTAACAATTGAATCACGATTGACGCGGTAATGTATGGTGAAACCCCCATCGAGAAGATCGAGAAGTTCTGCATAGCACTCCCACTCACCAAATTCATCATGTTAAAGAAAGGCAAGTCGCTTAAGCTTTTCAAGCTGTTTGCATCCACACCGGGCACAGTTACATGTGCACCTAAGCGGAAAGCAAACAGAACAAATACGGTAAAAAGAATTTTTGACCTAATGTCTTTTACTTTAAAAGAATCTTTTAATAGCTTAAACATTAAATCACCTCGATTGAACCACCGGCAGCTTCAATAGCTTCTTGCGCTGCTTTAGAGAATTTAGCGGCTTTAACAGTTAATTTCTTAGTAGTCAATTCGCCGTTAGCAAGCACTTTAATTCCAGCTTTTTCATTTTTAACGATTCCAGCTTCGATCAAAGCAACTGGGCTTACTTCTGCACCATCTTCAAAACGGTTTAACACGTCTAAGTTGATAACAGCATAGTCTTTGCGGTTTACGTTAGTAAATCCACGTTTTGGCAAACGACGGAATAAAGGAGTTTGTCCCCCTTCAAATCCTAAACGTACGCCACCACCTGAACGAGCTTTTTGTCCTTTTTGACCACGTCCGGCAGTTTTCCCATTACCAGAAGATGTTCCGCGACCTACACGATTGCGTACTTTGCGAGACCCTTCAGCAGGTTTTAATTCATGAAGTTTCATAGGTTTGGCACCTCCTTAAACAATCTAAATACATCTTTTTTAGACTTCTTCAACGTCCACTAAATGAGAAACAGTGTTAACCATGCCTTTGATTGCATCATTAGCAGGTTTAATAACTGTACTATTTACTTTGTTCAAACCTAACGCTTTAACAGTATCGCGTTGGTTTTGAGGACGTCCGATAACACTGCGTTTTAAAGTTACTTTTAATTCAGCCATTATTTTTGTCCTCCTTAACCGATAATTTCTTCAACTGATTTGCCGCGAAGTTCTGCAACTTCTTCAACACGTTTCAATTGAGTTAAACCTTCTACAGTCGCACGCACAACGTTAATTGGTGTGTTTGAACCTAGAGATTTAGATGTGATATCCGCAACTCCAGCTAATTCCAATACGGCACGAACTGGTCCACCAGCAGCAACTCCAGAACCTTCAACAGCAGGTTTCATAAGGATGCGTCCGCCACCGAATACACCGATTACTTCGTGAGGGATTGTAGAACCAACCATTGGTACTTCTACCAAGTTTTTCTTCGCGTCTTCAATCGCTTTACGGATAGCTTCAGGTACTTCTTGAGCTTTACCAGTTCCGAAACCAACATGTCCGTTTTTATCTCCCACAACAACTAAAGCAGCAAAACGTAGACGACGTCCACCTTTAACAACTTTTGTTACACGGTTGATTGCAACAACGCGGTCTTCTAATTCCAAATGTTTTGGATCAATATAAACCATGAATGGTGTTCCTCCTTCTCCTAAAATTCAAGTCCATTTTCACGAGCTGCTTCAGCTAAAGCTGCAACGCGGCCATGGTAAAGGTATCCACCACGGTCAAAGACTACTTTTTTGATGCCTTTTTCAGCGGCACGTTCAGCAACTAGTTTCCCAACTGCTGTAGCGACTTCTGTTTTTGATTCGCCTGATACTTCTTTATCTAAGGCAGAGGCACTTGCTAGCGTCACACCCGCTACGTCATCAATAACTTGAGCGTAGATGTTTTTGTTTGAACGGAAAATGTTTAAGCGTGGGCACTCAGCAGTACCAGAGATTTTGTTACGCACACGACGATGTCTCTTTTGACGTGTTTTATTTTTATCTGGTTTTGTAATCACAATTGTCACCTCTTTATTTTTGCTAGCCCTTAGGCTGCGAATAGCAATTCATATGAATTACTATTATTTACCAGTTTTACCTTCTTTACGACGTACGTATTCGCCAACATAACGGATACCTTTACCTTTATAAGGTTCTGGTGGACGAACGATACGAATATTCGCAGCTAATTCGCCAACATGTTCTTTGTTTGCGCCTTTAACGATTACTTGAGTGTTTGAAGGAACTTCAATTGTCACTCCAGCAGGTGGCACGATTTCAACTGGATGAGAATAACCAACGCTCAATACAAGTTTTGTTCCTTGTAATTGTGCACGGTACCCAACCCCAATTAATTCTAAAGCTTTTTCGAAACCTTCGCTAACACCAACAACCATGTTGTTGAAGTTTGCACGAGTTGTTCCGTGAATTGTTTTCATTTCTTTACTGTCGTTTGGACGAGTGAATGTCACTTCATTTCCTTCGATATTGATTTTAATATCAGAAGAGAAAGTACGTGATAATTCGCCTTTAGGTCCTTTAACTGTAACATCGTTTCCATCTTGAGTAATTGTCACGCCAGCAGGGATGACAATAATTTTATTACCAATACGGCTCACTTAGAGACACCTCCTTGTGTATTCTTTTAGATTACCAAACGTAAGCGACTACTTCGCCACCAGTGTTTTTAGCTCTCGCTTCTTTATCAGTGATAACACCTTCAGAAGTTGAGATGATTGCAATACCTAAACCATTAAGTACTTTTGGTACTTCGTCAGCTTTTACGTAAGCACGTAAGCCTGGTTTAGAGATACGTTTTAAGTTCGTGATAACACGCTCGTTGTTTTTTCCATATTTTAAGAAAACACGGATCACACCTTGTTTGTCATCTTCGATATATTCTACATCGCGGATAAAACCTTCACGTTTCAAGATTTCAGCGATATCACGTTTGATTTTTGATGCAGGCACTTCTAATACTTCATGTTTAACCATGTTAGCATTACGAATGCGAGTTAAAAAATCTGCAATTGGATCTGTCATGACCATTGAACTGTTTACCTCCTTTATGCAAGTTTACTTGTTTACCAGCTAGCTTTCTTCACGCCGGGAATTTGTCCTTTATAGGCAAGTTCGCGGAAGCAAATACGGCAGAGATGAAATTTACGATAAACTGAATGTGGACGTCCGCAACGTTCGCAACGAGTGTAAGCTTGTGTTGAATGTTTCGCAGGGCGTTTGTTTTTAGCAATCATTGATTTTTTAGCCACGTAGTTCGCCTCCTTTTTTTATTTTTGGAATGGCATACCTAATTGTCCTAACAACTCACGAGATTCTTCATCTGTGTTAGCAGTTGTAACAATAACGATGTCCATACCGCGTACTTTATCTACTAAATCGTAATCAACTTCAGGGAAGATCAATTGTTCTTTAATCCCTAAAGTATAGTTACCACGACCATCAAAGGCTTTTTTACTTACTCCGTGGAAGTCACGCACACGTGGTAAAGATACTGATACTAATTTATCTAAAAATTCGTACATTCTTTCGCCGCGTAGAGTTACTTTCGCACCAATTGGCATTCCTTCACGTAAACGGAAGCCAGCGATTGATTTCTTAGCTTTTGTAATCATTGGTTTTTGACCAGTGATAATTGCTAATTCCTCAACAGCTTTGTCTAAGTTTTTTGCGTTTGATACCGCATCACCAACACCCATGTTGATGACAATTTTATCAACTTTAGGAGTTTGCATAATAGAACTGTAGTTGAATTTTTCCATCAATGATGGAGTTACTTCTTTAAGATATTTTTCTTTCAGGCGGTTCATTCAATAAGCCCCTCCTTCCTCAAATAATTATTTATCTTCTTTTTTTGTAGGAGCTGTAATAACGGCTCCAGATTTCTTAGAAACTCGAACTTTCACACCGTCAACGACTTTGTATCCGATACGAGTTGCTTCACCTGTTGATGGATCAATCACCATTACGTTCGAAGCATCAAGTGGAGCTTCAAACTCAACAATTCCTCCTTGAGGAGCTGATTGTGAAGGTTTTTGGTGTTTTTTAGCAATGTTAACACCTTGTACTGTGACTTTATTTTGTTTAGGGAAGACAGCTAATACTTCGCCTTCTTTATTCTTGTCTTTACCAGTAATTACTTTAACTTTATCGCCTTTTTTAACAAACATTATTGTTGCGCACCTCCTTTGATAAGTGACTCACGATTATAAAACCTCTGGTGCTAGAGAAACGATCTTCATGAAGTTGTTTTCACGTAATTCACGTGCAACTGGGCCAAAGATACGTGTTCCACGAGGGCTTTTATCATCACGGATAATTACAGCAGCATTTTCATCAAATTTAATGTAAGAACCATCAGTACGACGAGCGCCTGATTTAGTACGAACGATAACGGCTTTTACTACTTCACCTTTTTTAACAACCCCACCTGGCGTTGCTTGTTTGACAGTAGCAACAATCACGTCACCAATATTAGCAGTTTTACGACCAGAACCACCAAGGACTTTGATCGTTAAAATTTCGCGCGCGCCAGAATTATCAGCGACTCTTAAACGGCTTTCTTGTTGGATCACGATGTGTATCCTCCTTTCAGATTTTGAAGTCTCAATCTATATAGGAAAATCTCGTTTTATTAGATAATAACTGCTTCTTCCACTACTTCTAGTAAACGGAAACGTTTTGTAGCTGATAATGGACGAGTTTCCATAATTCTCACGATATCGCCAACTTTTGCTGTGTTGTTTTCGTCATGAGCTTTGTATTTCTTAGAATATTTCATACGTTTACCGTAGATTGGGTGATTCTTCTTAGTTTCGATTGAAACAGTGATGGTTTTATCCATTTTGTCAGAAATAACTCGACCTTGGTAAACTTTACGTTGATTTCTTTCTTCAGTCATACGATGAATGGCCTCCTTCCACTATTAGTTAGCTTGTTCACGCAATACTGTTTTGATGCGTGCAATCGATTGACGTACTTGTTTAATACGTGCAGTGTTTTCTAATTGACCTGTAGCTAGTTGGAATCTTAGATTAAACAATTCTTCTTTTAATTGTTTCTCTTGGTCTAGCATTTCGGCAGTGGTTAATTCTCTGATTTCTTTAACCTTCATTCGATTCACCACCCATTTCCTCACGTTTTACGATTTTCGTTTTGATAGGTAATTTGTGAGAAGCGAGACGTAATGCTTCGCGAGCTACTTCTTCAGGTACGCCTGCAATTTCAAACATGATTTTTCCACGTTTTACTGGTGCAACCCATCCTTCAGGAGCGCCTTTCCCTTTACCCATACGAACGCCGATCGCTTTAGATGTATATGATTTATGAGGGAAAATTTTAATCCATACTTTCCCGCCACGTTTCATGTAACGAGTCATAGCAATACGAGAAGCTTCGATCTGACGGTTTGTAATCCAATGTGATTCAACAGCTTGTAAGCCGAATTCACCAAAAGCGATTTCTTTTCCGCCTTTCGCTTCACCACGCATTTTTCCGCGGAATTCACGACGGTGTTTTACACGTTTAGGTACTAACATGTTTATTTCCCTCCTTTCTCAGTGTTCTTTTTAGTTGGAAGAATTTCTCCACGATAAATCCACACTTTAACTCCTAGTTTTCCGTATGTTGTATCTGCTTCTTCCCAAGCGTAATCAATATCAGCACGCAAAGTGTGCAATGGAACTGTTCCTTCAGAATACCCTTCTGAACGCGCAATATCCGCTCCGTTTAAACGGCCTGATACTTGAGTTTTGATTCCTTTAGCGCCAGAACGCATTGTGCGTTGGATGGCTTGTTTTTGTGCACGACGGAAAGCAACACGGTTTTCTAATTGACGTGCAATTCCTTCGCCCACTAATTTTGCATCTAAATCTGGTTTTTTGATTTCAACAATGTTGATGTGAATTCTTTTACCAGTTAATTTGTTTAATTCTTTTCTTAGGTTTTCGACTTCAGATCCGCCTTTACCAATTACCATACCTGGTTTAGCTGTGTGGATTGAAATATTCACACGATTTGCAGCGCGTTCGATTTCAATTGTAGACACAGCAGCATCAGCAAGCCTAGTCGAGATAAATTTACGGATTCTTAAATCTTCGTGTAAAAATTCAGCATACTCTTTTTCAGCATACCATTTTGCATCCCAATCGCGGATGATTCCTACACGCATTCCAATTGGATGTACTTTTTGCCCCACTGAATGTCCCTCCTTATTTTTCTGATACGACTACTGTAATATGACTTGTACGTTTGTTGATTGGTGAAGCTGATCCTTTAGCACGTGGACGGAACCGTTTCATAGTTGGTCCTTCGTTAACAAAGGCTTCAGATACTACCAAGTTTTCAACATCTAAGTCAAAGTTATTTTCTGCATTAGCAACTGCTGACATCAACACTTTTTCGATGATTCCAGCAGATTTGTTTGGTGTGAATTTCAAAATTGAAATTGCATCTGCAATGCTTTTACCTCTGATAAGATCGATTACTAAACGGGCTTTACGAGGTGAAGTGCGAACTGTTTTTGCAGTTGCTTTAGCTGATGTAATTTGTTCTGCCATTTGTATTTATCCTCCCCTCAAAAATTAGCGTCTAGTTTTCTTATCGTCTGCAGCATGGCCACGATAAGTTCTAGTTGGTGCAAATTCACCTAATTTGTGTCCTACCATGTCTTCTTGAATGTATACTGGTACATGTTTACGTCCATCGTAAACTGCGATTGTAAATCCAACAAAACTAGGGAAAACTGTAGAACGACGAGACCAAGTTTTAATAACTTTTTTCTTTTCGGCACCTTGTTGAGCTTCAACTTTTTTCATTAAATGCTCATCAGCGAAAGGTCCTTTCTTTAAACTACGACCCATGGTGAACCTCCTCTCAAATTGTGTAACACTCTGTTAATCAAATTATTTAGTTCTACGACGAACGATAAGTTTGTCTGATTTAGCTTTTTTGTTACGAGTTTTGAAGCCAATAGCTGGTTGACCCCAAGGTGATACTGGTGATGGGCGTCCGATTGGCGCTTTACCTTCACCACCACCGTGTGGGTGATCGTTAGGGTTCATTACGCTACCACGTACAGTTGGACGTTTACGCATCCAACGAGAACGACCGGCTTTACCAATGTTAATTAATTCATGTTGTTCGTTACCAACAGAACCAATTGTTGCACGGCAAGTTGCCAAGATCATGCGTACTTCGCCAGAGTTTAAGCGGATTAATACGTATTTGCCTTCTTTACCAAGTACTTGAGCACTTGTTCCAGCTGAACGGATTAATTGTCCACCTTTACCAGGTTTCATTTCAATGTTGTGAACAACAGTACCAACTGGAATATTTTCCAATGGTAAGGCATTCCCAATTTTAATATCTGCATCTGGTCCAGAAACAAGGCGCATGCCCACTTCTAATCCTTTAGGTGCAATGATATATGCTTTAATTCCATCCTCGTAATGAACTAACGCAATGTTAGCTGAACGGTTTGGATCGTATTCGATAGTTTTAACCAATGCTGGTACATTGTCTTTATTACGTTTAAAGTCAATGACACGGTATTGGCGCTTGTGACCGCCACCTTGATGACGAACAGTGATGCGACCGTTGTTGTTACGACCGGCATGATTTTTCATCGGCTGTAACAAAGTTTTTTCTGGTGTTGAAGTTGTGATTTCAGCAAAATCAGAACCAGTCATGTTACGACGGCCATTTGTGGTAGGTTTGTACTTTTTAATCGCCACGTCTTATTCCCTCCTACTTTATTGTTTCTTTTAAAAATGCTTATTCAGCATCGAAAATTTCGATTGCTTTAGAATCTTCTGTTAATGTCACAACTGCTTTGCGACGTTTTTTTGTATATCCTGCATATTTGCCCATGCGTTTAAATTTAGGACGCACGTTAATGATGTTCACGTTTTTAACTTTCACATCAAAAGCCGCTTCAACAGCTTGTTTTACTAAAGTTTTGTTTGCGCGAGTGTCCACTTCGAAAGTGAATTTCTTTTCATCCATAGCAAGCATAGATTTTTCAGTGATCACAGGGCGTTTAATTACGTCTAGTAAGTTCATTATGCAAGCACCTCCTCAATCTGAGTAAGAGCAGTTTGTGTTGCTAACACTTTGTCATTAGATACAACGTCTAGAACACTTACATTGTCAGCAGTAACAACTGAAACTTTCTCAAGATTACGTGCAGATAAAGCTGCAAAATCATTTTCTGTTTCAATTACTACTAACACCTTAGAGTCAATAGATAATTTAGCAAGAACTTCTTTAAATTCTTTCGTTTTTGGTGCTTCGAAGCTTAATGCATCAACAGCAACCAATTTATTTGAAGCAACTTTTTCTGATAAAACAGATTTCATTGCTAAACGACGAACTTTTTTAGGAAGCTTGTAGCTGTAAGAACGTGGTGTTGGTCCAAAGACAACTCCACCTCCACGCCATTGTGGTGAGCGGATTGATCCTTGACGAGCACGACCAGTTCCTTTTTGGCGCCATGGTTTACGACCACCGCCACGGACTGCACTACGGTTTTTAACTTTGTGCGTTCCTTGTCTTAATGAAGCACGTTGCATGATGATTGCATCAAAGACAACATTTTCATTAGGTTCGATTCCGAAGATTTCTTCGTTTAAAGTGATTTCACCGTTTTGGGTTCCATCTTGTTTAAATAATGCGATATTCGGCATTCCTTAGTTCCTCCTTTCCTGTACTAATTATTTAGCTTTCACAGCTGATTTAATAGTAATTAATGATTTTTTCGATCCAGGAACATTTCCTTTAATAAGGATAACGTTTCTTTCAGCGTCTACGCGAACGATTTCCAAGTTTTGGATTGTTACGCGATTGCCACCCATACGGCCAGCAAGTTTTTTATTTTTAAATACACGGTTAGGTGCAACTGGACCCATTGACCCAGGACGACGATGGTAACGAGAACCATGAGACATTGGTCCGCGGCTTTGGCCGTGACGTTTGATAACCCCTTGGAATCCTTTACCTTTTGTAGTACCTGTAACATCAATAATGTCACCTGCTTGGAAAACATCAACAGCGATTTCTTTTCCTACTTCGTATTCTCCTAGCTCAACATTTTTGAATTCTCTAATGAAGCGCTTAGGAGCCGTGTTTGCTTTTGAAACATGACCTTTCGCAGGTTTGTTTGATAAAACTTCACGTTTGTCTTGGTAACCAACTTGAATAGCTTCGTAGCCATCAGTTTCCATTGTTTTCACTTGTAGAACTACGTTTGGCGTAGCTTCAACAACTGTAACTGGGATTAGTTCGCCAGATTCAGTGAAGATTTGTGTCATTCCCACTTTTTTCCCTAAGATTCCTTTGGTCATGAGTACACCTCCAACTTAATTTTTTTGATTATAGTTTAATTTCAATGTTCACACCAGATGGTAAGTCAAGCTTCATTAAAGCATCAACTGTTTTTGGTGTTGGGTTCACAATGTCAATCAGACGTTTGTGTGTACGCATTTCGAATTGTTCGCGTGAATCTTTGTATTTATGAGTCGCACGAATAACAGTGTAAAGACTACGTTCTGTTGGTAATGGAATTGGACCAGATACACTAGCTCCAGTTCTTTTTGCAGTTTCTACAATTTTATCCGCTGATTGGTCTAAAATACGGTGTTCATACGCTTTTAAACGGATACGAATTTTTTGTTTTGCCATCTTATTCCCTCCTTCGCCTATTTTGAAAAGTAGACATAGCTCCACGAAAATTTTCCGTCACGCTCGTTCGTGGCAAAGCGTCCGGGCGTGTCGCAACCTCTCGTTTCTTAGCCGGCAGTTTTCTTTCGAGCCCCACCAGTGTCTGTTCGCTCACACAAACAGCACCTTTATGATTATATTACAGAAAAACCTAGATAGCAAGCCTTTTTCTTGAAAAAATAAATTTATTTTCATGACTGCTTTTTCTTTCTTTTCTAATTTTACTTACCACTTATTTTTGATTTATTTTATTTTTCTTACCTAAATGTCTCCATTCAATAAATAAGTTTTATTCACTTCTGCTGTTTTTACTATTTATATAGAAGGAACTGATCATTTTTTTGTAAAAATACGAGCCTTCATAGATAAAATCCATGAAGACTCGTGCCTTTATTCAACTCTATTCACCTGAAGCCAAGAGCACTCCCCTACTATTTCTTAAACGCTTAACAATGCTTCATTACCGTTCCATTTTCAATAGTCGGCTGCCTCTGACTGAGACCAAACAGGCGGCTCCATTCCCTCTTTATCCCTCTTTAATTTTTAAATTTCCATAATATTCTTTATCTAACTAAGACTTCCGGATAGCCAACTTATATAATAAAAATACAGTAGTAATAAAAACGGGAGGAGGAATTATAGTTGATCTGAAGAAGAAAGAGAAGTTTATTTTTACTAGTAGCAGGTAGGCAATCACGGGTTTGGTTAACAAAAAACTATGCTTTTCTATACATAAGATAGACCAATCGAAAAACAAGGAGTGAAATTATGCTAAAAAAAATAATCGGTTTAACAATGACCGTTTTAACTGTCCTTATAGTTGCAGGCTGCTCAAATAAAATGAGTGAGTTAGATACCCAAACGGAGCCATCTGCTCATTTTAGTGAAAAAGAGGTCAATGCTGCGTTAGAGGAAGTAAAGACTTACTTTGCAGAAGATACGACCGTGACTAAAGTCAAAAAAATCTCTTTCTCTGAAGCCTATTCAGAAAAAGAACTAGCCGTCTATGCCTCAATGAATGATAAAGAATATCCAGCATTACTAGAAGAATACTTAGTCATCTCTGTCGATTTTACAACAGCCAAAGAATCAGGCTCACGAAATCCTGAGGAAGAAAATACAGACTACAACATGCTTTTACACTACTCAAAGAACAAGAAATGGGAAATCATTGAAACAGGTACCTTTACTTAGGCTCCTTCTAAAAATCAAACAACCGCAAAAAAACACTTGAGCGAACGGCATCAATCCGTTTCACTCAAGTGTTTTATTTTAGTCTATTGATTTTTTAGCGCATCTTCTGCAGCCATTTGTGCTTCGATGTCAGAAATGCTGTAGACATTTTCACTTGCCACACTTGCTTCTTTTGGTTCCATGTTACGGTAACGAGCCATACCCGTACCAGCCGGAATAATTTTCCCGATGATAACATTTTCCTTCAAGCCTAGAAGTGGATCTTTCTTCCCACGAATCGCAGCATCTGTTAAGACACGTGTTGTTTCCTGGAATGAAGCAGCTGACAAGAAGCTGTTTGTTTCTAATGATGCTTTAGTGATACCAAGTAAGACTGGGCGAGATGTCGCAGGGACACCACCAGCAACTAATGTATCGTAGTTACGGTCTTTAAATTCAGCAATATCTAGTAATGTACCTGGTAAGATATCTGTATCACCTGGATCCATCACGCGGACTTTGCGTAACATTTGACGAACCATTACTTCGATATGTTTATCGCCAATTTCTACCCCTTGCATACGGTAAACACGTTGTACTTCACGGAGTAAGTAGTTTTCAACAGATAAGACATCACGAACTTGCAACAATTGTTTTGGTTCGATTGATCCTTCTGTTAATGGTGCACCACGATGGATGTAATCACCTTCAGCTACTTTCATACGCGCTGTATAAGGAACAGTATACGTACGTGTATCTGTTTTCCCTTTAATCGTAACTTCTTTCACACGTGTTGCAGATTCTTCAGAAATATCGATGACTTCACCGGTTACTTCTGTGATAACTGCTTGCCCTTTCGGATTACGTGCTTCAAAAATTTCTTGGACACGAGGAAGCCCTTGAGTGATATCATCACCGGCAACCCCCCCGGTATGGAAGGTACGCATGGTTAACTGAGTTCCGGGTTCACCGATTGATTGAGCGGCAATTGTACCAACTGCTTCCCCAACCTCAACGTCAGAACCAGTCGCCAAGTTACGACCATAACAATGTTTACATACGCCGTGTTTCGTATTACATGTGAAGACTGAACGGATAGTCACAGTCTCAACACCTGCATCAACGATTTGACGAGCGATATCTTCTGAGATTAATTGATCAGCTTCGATAATCACTTCATTAGTTTCTGGACGACGGACTGTTTTACGTGTATAACGGCCAATCAAACGTTCTTCTAATGATTCGATGATTTCGTTACCTTCACGGATGGCTTTAATTTCTAAACCACGGTCCGTGCCACAATCGTCTTCACGAATGATAACATCTTGTGCTACGTCAACTAAACGACGAGTCAAGTAACCTGAATCGGCTGTCTTCAAGGCGGTATCGGTCATCCCTTTACGAGCCCCGTGAGTCGAGATAAACATTTCTAAGACAGATAAACCTTCACGGAAGTTAGAGATGATCGGCAATTCCATGATTTGACCATTCGGAGCGGCCATCAGTCCACGCATCCCAGCAAGCTGAGTAAAGTTGGAGATGTTACCACGGGCTCCTGAATCAGACATCATGAAGATTGGATTTTTCGCATCCAAACTTTCCATTAAGCGTTGTTGAATATCATCTTTGGCAGCATTCCAGACGGCGATTACACGTTCATAACGTTCATCATCGGTAATCAATCCACGACGGAATTGCTTCGTAATTGTATCAACTTGTTTGTGGGCTGCATCAATGATTTCTTGTTTTTCATGAAGAACCATGATATCGGCAATCCCAACAGTAATCCCAGCCATTGTTGAATGTTTATACCCAAGATCCTTCATACGGTCAAGCATCTTAGAGGTTTCAGTAATTTTGAAACGCTTGAAGACTTCCGCAATGATATTTCCTAAGTTTTTCTTCTTAAATGGTAAGACTAATTCACGTTCTTTGATGATGCTAGGAATATCTGCTCCTGCTTCAACAAAGTATTTATCTGGTGTTTGAACGGTTAAGTTATAATCCGTTGGTTCATTCAGATAAGGGAATTCTGGTGGCATGATTTCATTAAAGATAATCTTACCAACTGTGGTAATCATCATGCGTTCTTTTTGCCATTCAGTGAATGGTTTGTCGCCTAAAGCATTTGGCGCTACTCCGATACGTGAATGTAAATGGACATAGCCATTACGCCAAGCGATAACCGCTTCGTTCATATCCCGGAAGATCATGCCTTCGCCTTCACGACCATCTTCTTCCATCGTTAAGTAGTAGTTCCCCAAGACCATATCCTGAGAAGGGGTAACAACTGGCTTACCATCTTTTGGATTCAAGATGTTTTGTGCCGCTAACATTAGCATACGTGCTTCTGCTTGGGCTTCTTCATTTAAAGGAACATGGACAGCCATTTGGTCTCCATCGAAATCGGCATTGTAGGCTTCACACACAAGTGGATGCAAACGAATCGCACGACCTTCAACTAAGACTGGTTCAAAGGCTTGGATCCCTAATCTATGCAATGTAGGTGCCCGGTTCAATAGCACTGGATGTTCACGGATAACGTCTTCTAAGACATCCCAAACTTCATCTTCTTGACGCTCAATCTTACGTTTAGCGTTTTTGATATTTGAAGCTAGTTCACGTTGAACAAGTTCACGCATCACAAATGGTTTGAATAATTCAATTGCCATTTCTTTTGGCAATCCACATTGATACATTTGTAAGTTAGGTCCTACAACGATAACCGAACGACCAGAATAATCGACACGTTTACCTAGTAAGTTTTGACGGAAACGACCTTGTTTCCCTTTAAGCATATGAGAAAGAGATTTCAATGGACGGTTACCTGGTCCAGTTACTGGACGGCCACGACGACCATTATCAATCAAGGCATCAACGGCTTCTTGAAGCATCCGTTTTTCATTTTGAACAATGATGTTTGGTGCATTCAAGTCTAATAGACGTTTCAAACGGTTGTTACGGTTAATCACTCGACGATACAAGTCATTTAAATCACTTGTCGCAAAACGACCACCTTCTAATTGAACCATTGGACGTAAATCTGGCGGGATAACGGGAATAACGTCCATCACCATCCAGCTTGGTTCATTACCAGAAGCACGGAAAGCTTCTAAAATGTCTAAACGACGAATTGCACGTGTCCGTTTTTGACCTTGCGCAGATTTCAATTCTTCTTTAAGAGTGATTACTTCGCCGTCTAAATCAACATTGTCTAGCAATTGTTTGATGGCTTCAGCTCCCATTGCAGCATGAAATTCTTGCCCATATTGGTCACGTTTATCACGGTATTCACGTTCAGTTAATAATTGTTTTTTCTCTAAACTAGTATCACCTGGTTCAATAACTACATAGGAAGCAAAATAAATGATTTCTTCTAAGGCACGAGGACTCATGTCTAAGACAAGACCCATCCGAGAAGGAATTCCTTTAAAATACCAGATATGAGAAACTGGTGCTGCTAATTCAATGTGGCCCATCCGTTCACGACGAACTTTTGAACGTGTGACTTCAACCCCACAACGGTCACAAACGATTCCTTTATAACGAATCCGTTTATATTTTCCGCAGGCACATTCCCAGTCTTTTGTAGGACCAAAAATACGTTCACAGAACAACCCTTCGCGTTCAGGTTTTAAGGTACGATAATTAATCGTCTCAGGTTTTTTTACTTCACCATAAGACCAGCTTCTGATTTTTTCGGGAGAAGCCAAACCTATTTGCATACTCTCGAATTTATTTACATCGATCAAACGGGGTTCCCTCCATTTCAATTTCGTGGCAATCTGCAAGACGGCTCTGCCGCCTTGTCAGATAAAGATACAGATATAAGACTGATTTAGTCTAATGTGTCCTCTGCCGTTTCAAATTTTTGAACAGCCGTTTCTTGTTCTTCTTGAAGTTTAGCAGCAGCTTGTTTCTCTAATTCTTTGGCATTTTGTTGTTCCGCAAATTTAGTTAATGCGTCAACAGTAATCAAATCATCATCATCGTCATCCATGTCACGAAGTTCAATTTCTTTTTCTTCGATATCTAGGACACGCATGTCTAATCCAAGTGATTGTAATTCTTTGACTAATACGCGGAATGATTCCGGTACGCCAGGTTTTGGAATTGGTTCGCCTTTGACGATTGCTTCGTATGTTTTCACACGACCGACTACGTCATCTGATTTGTACGTTAAGATTTCTTGTAAAGTATACGCAGCACCATAAGCTTCCAGTGCCCATACTTCCATTTCCCCAAAACGTTGTCCACCAAATTGAGCTTTACCACCCAATGGTTGTTGCGTTACTAATGAGTAAGGTCCAATTGAACGAGCATGTAATTTATCATCAACCATGTGGGCTAATTTGATCATATACATAACACCTACAGAGATACGACCATCAAATGGTTCCCCTGTACGGCCATCATAAAGGACTGTTTTCGCATCTCTAGCCATACCAGCTTCACGAACAGTTTCCCAGACATCTTCATCGGTCGCGCCATCGAAAACTGGTGTCGCAACGTGGATGCCTAACTGACGAGCAGCCATCCCTAAGTGTAATTCTAGTACTTGTCCGATATTCATACGTGATGGTACCCCTAGAGGATTCAACATGATATCGATTGGTGTACCGTCTGGTAAGAAAGGCATGTCCTCTTCCGGCATAATCCGAGAGACAACCCCTTTGTTTCCGTGACGTCCGGCCATTTTATCGCCTTCGTGAATTTTACGTTTTTGCACGATATAGACACGCACTAACATATTCACACCTGGTGATAATTCATCGCCAGCTTCACGAGTAAAGATTTTGACATCGTGCACGATTCCGCCACCACCGTGAGGAACACGTAGAGATGTATCACGTACTTCACGCGCTTTTTCACCGAAGATTGCATGTAATAAACGTTCTTCAGCAGAAAGTTCAGTCACACCTTTAGGCGTCACTTTACCGACTAATAGATCGCCATCTTTGACTTCAGCACCAATGCGGATAATCCCCATTTCATCTAAGTCTTTCAAGGCATCTTCACCGACGTTTGGAATTTCACGAGTAATTTCTTCAGGGCCTAATTTTGTATCACGAGCTTCTGATTCGTATTCTTCAATATGAATAGAAGTATAGACATCATCTTTCACAAGACGACGGCTCATGATAATCGCATCTTCATAGTTATACCCTTCCCAAGTCATGAAACCGACCAAGACGTTTTGGCCTAAAGCCATTTCGCCTTCTTCCATTGAAGGACCATCTGCTAAAGTATCGCCTACTTCAACTTTTTCACCTAAGTGAACGATTGGACGTTGGTTATAACTTGTTCCTGAGTTTGAACGACGGAATTTAGTTACTGAATATTTGTCTAGGGCACCATTGTCACGACGAACGCGGACTTCAGATGCATCAACAAATTCAACAACCCCATCATGCTTACATAATAATGCAGCTCCTGAGTCATGGGCTGATTTGTATTCCATACCAGTACCTACCCAAGGAGAACGTGGTTGAATCAACGGTACTGCCTGACGCTGCATGTTGGCACCCATCAAGGCACGGTTGGAGTCATCGTTTTCTAAGAACGGGATACAAGCGGTCGCGACTGCTACTACTTGTTTTGGAGAAACGTCCATATAATCGACTTTATCGATTGAGATTTCTAAGTTTTCACTTTGCGAACGAGCCATAACAACTTCTTCAGCAAAGCTACCGTCTTCATTTAATAATGAGTTCGCTTGCGCTACGATATAGTGATCTTCGATGTCAGCTGTTAAATAATCGATGGTATCTGTTACGCGACCTGTTTCACGGTCAACACGACGATACGGCGTTTCGATAAAGCCAAATTTGTTCACTTTGGCATAGCTAGACAAACTATTGATCAATCCGATATTCGGGCCTTCAGGCGTTTCAATCGGACACATACGACCATAATGCGAGTAATGTACATCTCGAACTTCATAACCAGCACGGTCACGTGTCAAACCACCAGGCCCTAAGGCTGATAGACGACGTTTATGCGTCAACTCACCCAATGGGTTCGTTTGATCCATGAACTGTGACAACTGAGAAGAACCAAAGAATTCTTTGATACTTGCGACAACTGGACGAATATTAATCAATTGTTGTGGTGTCAATGTTTCTGTATCTTGAATTGACATTCTTTCACGAACCACACGTTCCATACGAGCTAAACCGATACGGAATTGATTTTGTAAAAGCTCACCAACTGAACGGATACGACGATTACCTAAGTGATCGATATCATCCACATTGCCGATACCTTCCATTAAGTTTAAGAAATAACTCATAGAAGCTACAACGTCAGCCGGACGAACTGTGCGAATCGCTGATTCAGGATAGCCATTACCGATAACATTGACTTCACGTTCAGGATCTTTTGGTGAAAAGACTTTGACTACTTGAACAGTCATCGGCTCAGTCACAACCCCATCCTCTGAAGGATAGTAAGTTACTGAGTTTAAGCCATTATCGATATGCTCGCCTAAAGTTGCCATCACTTGATGCGTTAAAACTGTGCCTTTTTCGACAAGAATTTCGCCTGTTTCTGGATCAACTAAAGTTTCAGCTAAAGTTAAGTTTAAAAGACGTGTTTTTAAGTCTAATTTTTTATTAACTTTGTAACGACCAACATTTGCAAGGTCATAACGTTTTGGATCGAAGAAACGCGCATTCAGCAAGCTACGAGAGCTGTCTGCTGTTTTAGGTTCGCCTGGACGTAGACGTTCGTATACATCTTTCAAACCTTCTTCAGTACGTGAATCACTGGCATTTTTGTGTAAATCTTTTTCGATGGTGTTACGTAAGCTTTCGCTCTCACCAAAGATTTCAAAAATTGTATCATCTGAGCCAAATCCTAGCGCCCGAACTAATACAGTTAAAGGAATTTTACGCGTACGGTCAATGCGGACATAAGAGATATCTTTAGCATCTGTTTCCATTTCTAACCATGCACCACGGTTAGGGATGACAGTCGAACCAAAGCCTTCTTTACCGTTTTTATCAACTTTTCCATGGAAATAAACACCTGGAGAACGAACCAACTGAGAAACGATAACACGTTCTGCTCCGTTGATGATAAAGGTGCCCATCTCAGTCATTAGTGGGAAATCGCCGAAGAAAACTTCTTGAGACTTGATCTCGCCTGTTTCACGATTCGTTAAACGTAACGTCACGTGTAAAGGTGCTGAATAGTTCGCATCATGTGCACGAGCTTCTTCAACTGTGTACTTAGGTTCTTTTAATTCATAATCAACAAATTCTAATGATAAGTTTCCGTTAAAATCATCAATGGGTAAAATGTCTTCAAACATTTCTCTAAGTCCTTCATCAAGGAACCATTGATAAGAGTCTGTTTGAATTTCAATCAGGTTTGGTAATTCCAACACTTCACTGATTCGCGCGAAGCTTCTACGCTCACGGTGTTTTCCGTATTTTACTACGTGTCCAGCCAAGTTCTTCACTCCTCTAATAAGTCTTCAAAATGCTATCCGAGTCTTTTTGTTACAAATTAATTACAAATATTAAAATTGAGTAACAATAAGCATTTTTTGCGGCTTTTAGGCAAAAAAAAACCAAAAATAGAACGTTCTCTTGAAAAGTATTTTCTTGAGCTTCTACTTTTGTTTCCCTATTTAAACCGGAACGGACAATATTTCGTTCCTGCTTTGATTATCGTGTCAGATAGTTTTTGCAACTTCATATATTACACTCTTTCAGCTGAAAAGTCAACACCTTTTGAAGGATATTCTATAGTAGGTTTTCATTCTATTGGGTGAGTAGAAATCTTTTTTCAGTTGCATAGAGATCCTTTTCAAGTGTCATAAAACACCTTTGTTCACTCACTTGTGGCTAGACGACATTTTTCGAGGTGAAAATCAGTATTGGAATGACCGATTTTAAGGAAGAATCCACTAGGCAAGGGATTGCCAGTTCTACTTGCCTAGTTTCAGAGTAGCAGAATGGTATGCGTAGGCCGATATAGAGGAAATGGGACATTTTTCTTCCGTACCTGGCCCTAGCCAATGTATCAAGCTGTTCTCTTAAAATGCCTAAAACCGCCACGGCTAGCCACAAGTCGCCGATTTTGAGTTTCTAGCTAAATACTATAGAAAGCTGAAGACAGAGTTAATTGCGAATTGCGACTGACTTTAGAAAATTGTCAGCAGGATACAACGAATAAAAAATAAATTCAAGCCAAATGCTTTGATAATTCGCCTTGTCAAAGGACGATGGTTATTTTATTTAACAAAAAACAACGAATATTCTGAAAATTCACAAACTTTTCATTGACAACTCATTTAATTTTCATTTATACTAAGAACAATTCAATTGTTGGAGGGGTTCTTATGACTCATTTAGATACTACACAACTGAATAATCTTTACTTTAGCTATTTTAGATAAGTTTGTATTCATCATTGTGGATACAAACAGACAACGTAAGTTTGTATCTATAATGGCTAGAGAATTTGCATCTGCAAAAAAAGCCACGTAGACAATACTAAGTGGTGAGCAGAGAACGATTGTTTTCGACCTTTTCAATCCATTTAGGCATATTGTCTGAATGGATTTTTTATTTTCAGAAAATTAGGAGGAATTTGGGATGAAAAAGAAAGTATTAGCAGGATTAGGAATTATTTCATTATTAGTATTAGGAGCATGTGGCTCAGGAAAAGAGCAAGCAGCTGAAACCGATGGCAGTAAAACGATTGGTGTTTTACAGTTAGTCAAACACGGTTCGTTGGATGCTTCTTATGAAGGATTTAAAGAAGGCTTAGCTGAAAATGGCTACAAAGAGGGCGATAATTTAACGATTAATTACCAAAACGCGCAAAATAATCAAGATAACTTGAAGAGTATGAGTGAAAAATTAGTCAAAGAAAAACCAAATTTACTGTTGGCGATTGCGACACCGGCCGCTCAATCTTTATTAAATGAAACGACAGAAATTCCGATTGCCGTAACAGCGGTGACTGATTTAGCCGATGCAAAATTAGTTAAATCAAACGAAGAACCTGGTGGAAATGTGACGGGAACAACCGATATGGTGCCTATCGACAAACAAATCCAGTTACTATTAAGCATCGTTCCTGAGGCGAAAACCATCGGAATTATGTACAACAACGGTGAAACAAATTCGAAAATCCAAGCTGATTTAGCTGAAAAAGCTTTGAAAAAAGCTGGCGTAGCCGTGAAAGTCTTGACTGCTAATTCAACAAATGACGTACAACAGGTAACAATCAGTTTAGCCAAAGACGTTGACGGTATCTACGTACCCACTGACAACACCTTCGCCAGTGCTGCACCTGTGATTGGCGAAGTCGCAAAAGAAACTAAAACGCCTGTCGTTGCCGGATCTGTTGAACAAATTGATGACGGCGGTCTAGCAACCTTCGGAATTGACTACCATTTACTAGGCAAACAAACTGGCGCAATGGCTGCTAAAATTTTAGATGGCAAAGCTGAGCCTGCTTCATTACCTGTTGAGTCTGCGAATGAATACAAATTAATCGTCAACAAAGAAATGGCTGAAGCTCTAGGAATTGATCCTGATAGCATCAAAGCGCCTGAATAATTTTTCTCTGTATATAGCAGAGTGCACCAAGAGTAGTGGGGTTCAGCGACCCACTCTTTGACCCCACTATTTTCTATTTGAAAGGAAGAGACACTTTTATGAGTAATTTATTAACAATTTTCATCTCATCGACCTCCCAAGGACTGTTGTGGTCGTTATTAGCCATCGGTGTATTTCTCACGTACCGTATTCTAGACATTGCCGATTTGACGACGGAGGGTAGTTTTCCGCTGGGTGCGGGGATTGCCGCAATCAGTATCACGCAAGGTTTATCCCCTATTTTAGCCAGTCTGCTAGGATTTTTAGGTGGCGTAGTAGCTGGGCTTGTTTCCGGAATTCTTCATACCAAATTAAAAATTCCTGCGCTATTGGCTGGAATTATCACGATGACTGGTTTATATTCGATTACCAGCCGCGTCATGAATGCACCCAACCTAACTTTGATTGGTCAAGACACCTTTTTCTCTTGGTTAACTCCTCTAGGTTTAACGAAAACCAACACGGTCATCATCGCCGGTGCGTTGGTGGTTCTAGTCGTGATTATTCTCCTAGTGCTCTTCTTCAGAACGGAGTTGGGTCTGGCCATTCGTTCCACTGGGGATAATTTAGAAATGAGTGAAGCCAACGGAATCAATACCGATAATATGAAAATGATTGGTTATATGATTTCAAATGGCTGTATTTCTTTGGCCGGTGCCCTGCTGGCGCAAAATAATGGTTATGCTGATGTCAACTCGGGGATTGGTACAATCGTGATTGGCCTGGCTTCGATTATCATCGCCGAAGTGCTGTTCCGCAACAAACCGTTACCGATTCGTTTAGCGACTATTGTTTTAGGTGCCATTATTTATCGTTTTATTCTTGCTTTGGTCTTCGAGCTAAACATTCCATCCGATTACTCAAAACTAGCTTCCGCACTGGTACTGGTCGTTTGTCTATCTTTACCGCAAATTCGTAGCAAGCTATCAACAAAGCGTCCAATGACTAAAGGAGGGACTGGAAAATGACTGCCGTTTTAACGATTGAAAACTTACATCAAATTTTTGAAGCCAATACCGTTAATGAAAATCACGTCTTAAAAGGCATTGATTTGACGATTGAAGCCGGTGAATTTGTGACTATTATCGGTGGAAATGGCGCCGGTAAATCGACTTTGTTAAACAGTATCGCTGGCACCATCCCAACAACCACAGGCAAGATTTGCCTACATGGGAACGATATCACGAAGAAATCAGTGACCAAGCGTTCAAAAGATATTAGCCGAGTCTTCCAGGATCCACGAATGGGGACTGCCGTGCGTTTAACCGTTGAGGAAAATTTAGCGTTAGCTATGTTACGCGGCCAAAAACGCGGCTTTCGTAGCGGTGTGCAAAAGAAAGACCGTGCCTTCTTTAAAGAACAACTAGCTCATTTAAACCTCGGATTAGAAAATCGCTTGCAGGCAGAAATCGGCTTACTATCAGGCGGCCAACGACAAGCTATCACCTTACTGATGGCAACGTTGCAACGACCTGAACTAATTCTCTTAGATGAACACACTGCGGCGCTCGATCCGAAGACTTCCTTAACTGTGATGTCTCTGACAGAAAAATTAATTACTGAGCAAAAACTAACTGCCTTCATGGTGACCCACGACATGGAAGATGCGATTCGTTACGGCAATCGCCTGATCATGCTCCATCAAGGACAAATTGTCGTCGACATCGCCGGCGCCGAAAAAAATGAATTAACCGTACCTCAGTTAATGGAACTCTTCCATAAAAACAGTGGCGCAGAATTAAAAGATGATCAACTATTATTAGTCTAAAAAATAGAAGCCAACGTAAAATAAACAAATTCGTTTATTTTTACGTTGGCTTTTTTTTGTCCCATTATTTAACGCTAGAATAAGTTCAATCCTTGTTATTTTCTCTTTCGATAGTCTTACTTTACAAAACGTTTCTTAACTTATGTAATAACTGATTCTTAAATCGGAGAAATGGAAAATATTAAGTATACTTAATATTTTGCCAATTTAGCTTTTGAAGAATTTTGACGCGTAATAGGAAGGTTATTCCAAAAATTTGGTATACTTAAATTTTTCGGGTCTAATTTGGGACTTTCAATTTATTATTTCTCAAAAAATACAAAAGGCACGTTTTCCTCAAAAATTATAAGAAAATTTATGAGACAATGTTTTTACTTTTCTTTCAGTAGATAATCTAGATTTTTTAATTCAAACCTCACTTCAAATGTGTTATATATTCCAGCAACTAGAATGGACATCTCCCATTTTCTCTATCGTCCCTTCCTACGCATACCCTTCCACTAATTTACTTAAATTAGGAGAACTGACCCTATTAAAAAAGCATAAATAAATACCCCCATACCAGACTTTTTATATCGCATTGTCCAGTATAGGGGTAACCTATCAATTTGTAGAAGCTTACTAATAACAGATATCAGACCGAGTGAAGCTTGGCTAGTCTCCTTAAAAATTAACCACCCATCAAGAAGTCTAAAACATTCCAACCATCACTTGTTTGGCTTTGATACAATTCAGTAAAGCCACATTGTTTACAGCTCACTGTGATAAATTTCTTGTTTTGAACATCAAAGATTTTGGCGAAATTCCCACCTGTTGCCTGAAACTGATCAGACACATAATGCATACAGCCACACTTTTCACAGACATATTGTTTTTTATCCATTTTTCATCGCTCCTCTTTCAGCTAGTTCTGCTTTGTTTATACTTTTATTATACTAAATTTCAGCAGAAAATAATCCGCCTAAAGATGTATTCTTTGCTGATTAATCCGGTTAATTTTGCTACACTAAAGATAATAACTGAAATGAGGAGCAACCAATGTCTACGAAAATGCGTGTCTTAGCTCTATTAAAAAATACATCGGCCGCTTTAAGTGGCGAAAAAATTGCCCAAGAATTAGGCGTCTCTCGGACTGCTATTTGGAAAGCTATCAAAGAGCTGGAAAAAAGTGGCTATCAATTTGAACATCAAGCGATTGGTTATCGTTATCTGCCTTCTGATGTTCTCTCAAAAGAAGACATCACCCAACAACTACCGGAAATGGCAGTCGAAGTTTCTCCAACTTCCGATTCAACGATGAAAGTCGCCAAACATGCCGCTATCGACGGTCAAATCGGACCCAAACTCTTTGTCGCCGATATGCAAGAACAGCCAAAAGGCCGTTTCGGTCGGCCCTTTTATGCAGAAAAAGGCCGCGGTATCTATATGAGTCTCTTATTAAGTCCAAATCGTTCTTTTGAAGAGCTCCCACAATACACGGTCCTAGCAGCTGTCGCCGTCTCCGAAGCCATCGACTCTTTAGTCGGCGTCACAACCGAAATCAAATGGGTCAACGATATCTATCTCAATGGCAAGAAAATTTGTGGCATTCTTTCCGAGGCAATTAGCGATATGGAAAGTGGTAACATCGCTCATATTATTATTGGGATTGGCTTGAATTTTTCGCTACCACAAGAAAATTTTCCGGCTGAGCTACAAGAGAAAGCTTCTTCCCTCTTCCCTAACGGTCAAGCAACACTCACTCGAAATGAATTAATCACCAAAATTTGGCAACGTTTCTTCTATCACTTGGATCATTTAGACACCAGCGATTACTTAGCAATCTATCGCGAGAAATCCTTTGTCTTAGGAAAAACGGTCACCTTCGTTCAAAAAAATCAGACCCACACTGGCATCGCCACCTCAATAACTGAGCTAGGTGAGCTGGTCGTCCAAGTCGGATCAGAGCCATTCGTGCTCTCCTCTGGTGAAATCAGTCTGAAAGAGATTAAATAAACTCCTTTTCAAAATTTATTTACGCAAAAGTGATTTCCCTAGATGGCAAGCGATCAAATCATGATTATCGAAGGATTATAAACCAGAAAAACGGTACCCTATTATCAACTAATTGGGTACCGTTTCTCTCTTATTCTATTCTAAATTTTTCTACTCATCCGCTGTACTTGTCTTACGAACTATCTCAGATAATTTAAGCTAGCTTCTGCCAGATAAACGTGAAGACTAGTCCCAATACATAGCTGCCATTAAACAGAACCATATTCTTAATTGCATAACCAAAGCTACTAGGTTGAGGTAAGACTTCCTTGTACTCAGTCAGATTCTTATGGATTTTCGGTAAAGTCAAGAAAGTAATCAGTATTGGCCATTCATACAAGCCAACTAATAGCCCGATTAACATAATCAAATAACAGCCATACATCAAGCCTTGAAATAAGACGATTCCTTGCGGCCGCCCGATATAATAGACTAAGGTGTATCGACGATTTTCAATATCGCGATCCAAGTCACGTAGATTATTAGCTAGCATGATATTGGCAATCGTAAAAATTAACGGTAAAGAAGCGACGAAAACAGCCAAAACTGCCCAAATGCTACCCTCTAAAGCAAACAAACCTGATCCAAAATCAACATCCAGATAAAAGATTTGTTTATTTGCCGTATTCAAGTAGACCGTCATAGCAAAGATGCCTAACCCCATCGTCACGCCACTAAAAATTTCCCCCAGTGGCATTCTCGATAACGGTACCGGACCAAACGTGTAGAAAATCCCAATGAAACAGCACACGCCTCCCATTATCAGTAACAGCCAACCAGTAAAATAAGTCAGCAATAACCCCAGACATAACACGAAGAATATCATGCCTAAAATCATATTACGAACCAATGTTGGCGAAATTTTTTCACGGCCAATCACATTTTCTTCGTATTTATAGACATCCGAGTGGGCTTTTTGATAATCCATATAATTATTAATCGCCGTCGTTGCTAAATCAAAAATAAGCATGCCAATAAAAAATAGAACCGTATACCCCCAATGAACTTGCTTAAAATAAGTCATTGAAAAAAGCAATCCGATAATAAATGGAAAGACACTGGCCACCTTTGTTCGTATTTCAACAACCTCTAAAAACACCTTGACTGACATTTTCTCCCCCACTTTTCTGACCCTTTATTTCAATTCACTACGGTCGCCCATGGTATAATCTGAATCCTCATCTAATTTAAACTCATCTTTAATGGCATCCGTCACATAAACTTTGCCTTCTTTAGTCACAAAAATAGCATTGGTGCCTTTATCGGTTTCTTTTTCGATATAATCCAGACCCGCTTTGACCCCTTTATCGAAAATAACCGTCGTTAAACCATCGCCATCAATTGATTTATCGGTAATAACTGTCACACTTGCCACGTCATTTTCATACGGATAGCCCGTTTTTGAATCAAAAATATGATGGTATTTCTTGCCATCCACTTCTAAATAACGTTCATAAATCCCTGAAGTTACCAATGTCTTATTGGTTTCTTTGATACTCCCCAAAACTGAACCTCTAGCAGAATTCGGATCTTGAATCCCAACATTCCACGGTTCATCTGTGCCCCGAGGACTATGACCTAAGACGTAAACATTCCCACCTAAATCAATAATTGCCGTCGTCACACCTTGTTTCTTCAAAACTTTAACTACTTCATCCGTGATATATCCTTTAGCAATCGCACCCAAATCGATAATCATGCCTTTTTCTTCCAGATAAACAGTCTGATTTTTATCATCAAACTTCACTTTATGGTAGTCAATATGTTTCAAACCTTCATCGATTTCAGACTGCTCAGGCTTTCTAGCATCATCAAAGCCAATCCGCCACAATTGCGTAATCGCCCCAATTGTCATGTTAAAACCAGCATTTGATTCTTCACTGTAGTCATAGGCTTGCTTTAATAAACCATACATATCATCCGTCACTTTGACCGGCTTAATTCCAGCCTGGGCATTAATTTCATCAATCTCTGAGCCTTTTTGGTTGATGGTAATTTTATCGCCCAACTCTTTAACTCGCTTGAACGCTGGCTCTAGTGCACTTTCCTTGCCATCATCGTAGACACGAATGCGGACATAAGTCCCTAATAAGAACTGCTCCTCTGAATAAGGATCGCTATTAATTTTCGGTGCCTCTGCTTTTTTATCTTGACTACATGCGGCCAACAAAAACACAGCTACAGCAGCGAATAACAAATAAATTGCTTGTTTTTTCTTCATAATTTCCCTCTTTTCAAAAGTAAATCCATACAACTTCTATATAATAGCGCGTTTTTAGCTCCTTGAAAAGCACTTCACTTGCCATCATAATTGTTTTTTCACAAACTTAGCTCTTTTCTAATTTTTAGTCTTTTTTTCTAAAGCTCCTTAGACCCAACAAGACTTCACAAAGTTTTCTTACTAAAATAATGAGCAAAACCAACTATCCCTTCATCGGAACCATAAACTATTGACCTAAAAATCAGGCAAACAGCCTCAGAATTATCGAAGCTTGATAGGCTCAATAATGGCAAAAAAAATCTGCGACAAACCGAAGTTTTGCCACAGATTTTTAAAATTTCATCAATCAGATAATTGATTATTCAGTTACAATGTTATCTACTTCAATTGCAGTAGTGTCGCCTTTTTCAGCAGCATTTACTAATTGTTCAGCGTAGATAATGAATGAATGTGAGCTGTGAGTCGCACCAGTTACAACTTCAATGTTCGCTGGAGAAGGTTCTTCACCATTCATTGCTTTAACAAAGTTGTCGTTTAATTCTGGAATGAATTTTTCTGGGCTGTTGCCAGCTTTTTCATCCATCATTTTGTTGTAGTCAGCATCTTCTTGTTTTGATTTGCCGTCTTTGTTGATGTTGTCGTATTCAGATTTAGTTACTTTTCCGCCTTCAACAGTCATCACAAATTTAGCACGGTAATCGTTTGAGTAGTTCTTTTCTTCTAATGTATACGTACCATCTTTCAATTCCGCACCATTGTCGATTTCGATTGTTTCAGTGTTGCCAGCTTGAGCTGCTTGAATTAATTGTTGTGCATAGTTTTGGAATGATTCAAATGAATGAGTCGCACCAGTTACAACTTCAATGTTTGCTGGGCTTTGTGCCGCTTCTAACGCTTCGTTGAATTTAGGAATAAATTCTTCTGGGTTCGTACCAGCTTTTGATTTCATCATGTCATTGTAGTCAGCATCTTCTTGTTTAGATTTGCCGTCTTTGTTGATGTTATCATATTCAGATTTCGTGATTTTACCATCTTTTACAGTGATGCTAAATACAGCACGGTAATCATTTGAATAATTTTTTTCTTCTAATTTATAGGTACCATCTTGTAGAGGTCCACCAGCAACAACTTTTGCTTCTGAAGATTCTGCTGTAGCAGAGCTATCTGAACTTACTGCAGAAGATGCAGCAGTTGATTCGCTAGATGAATCACTCTTCTTGTCATCTGAGCTACATGCGCCTAAAACTAATACAGATAATGCCAACATAGCGAAGCCTGTCACAAATTTTCTTGATTTCATTACTTTTTTCCACCTTTTCCTTTGTTTTTCACAAAAATGGTTTGTGATACACTATACATTTTAGTCATTCTATTTAAGAAGTCAATCATTTATGATAAAAATTTCACAAATTTTGCGGTTTTCTGAGTAAGAATTAATAATTGCCTATTTTTCGTTAAAAAACGAGCGTAACGATTAGACAAATCCCCTTAACCTCTATATAATGTAATAGATTGTGTATTAATTATCTATTTTATTATTAAGGAGCGGATTTTCAATGACAAAGCAAAATATTGTCGTTGTAGGTGCAGGGTATGCCGGCGTTTCAGCTACGAAATTCTTGGCAAAGAAACTGAAAAAAAACAGTGATGTTCAAATTACCTTAATTGATCGTCACTCTTATCACACTATGATGACTGAATTACATGAGATTGCAGGTGGACGTGTTGAGCCGACTGCTATCCAGTATGATTTACAGCACTTATTCTCACGTCAGAAAAACGTGAATCTTGTTACGGACACTGTGATTGGCATAGATAAAGAGAACAAAGTCGTGAACACGAAGAATGGTCAGTATCCATTTGATCACGTAATTTTAGGTATGGGTGGCGAACCGAACGACTTCGGTACACCTGGCGTCAAAGAGAATGGCTTCACATTATGGTCATTCGAAGATGCACTGAAAATTCGCGAGCACATCGAAGAAACAGTTGCTAAGGCAGCGATTGAACCTGATGCAGAAGTTCGCAAAGCGATGTTGACTTTCGTTGTCTGTGGTTCAGGATTTACTGGTATCGAAATGATCGGTGAACTAATCGATTGGAAAGATCGTTTAGCAAAAGACAACAAATTAGATCCTAGCGAATTCACTTTAATGGTCGTTGAAGCTGTGCCAACAATTCTAAACATGTTGACTCGTAACGACGCTGCTAAAGCAGAACGTTACTTGAAACAAAAGAATGTTACTTTATTAGTAAATTCACCAATCGTTGAAGTGGCTCCTGATCACATCAAATTAAAAGATGGTTCAACTGTTCCAACTCATACATTGATTTGGACTGCCGGAGTTAAAGCAACTTCTGATGCAGCTGACTTCGGATTAGAAGCAGCTCGTGGTCAACGTTTAGTTGCTAATGAATACATGCAAGCTAAAGGGTATGAAGACAAAAACATTTATGTTATCGGTGACTTAGTGTATTACGAAGAAACACCTAATACACCAACACCACAAATCGTTCAAGCCGCTGAGCAAACAGCTCATACAGCTGCAGCGAATATTGTTTCTTCTATTAAAGGAGGAGACAAACACAAATTTAAGAGTAACTATCAAGGTTTCATGGTTTCTATCGGCTCTAAATGGGGCGTAGCGAACTTATTTGATAAAATTCATTTAAGTGGTTTCTTAGCTATCGTGATGAAACACATTGTTAACTTGAAATATTTCTTTGATATTCGTTCTGGTTACTATATGTTCCAATATATCATGCATGAATTCTTCCATATTAAAGACGACCGGAATGTTGCCCGAGGCCATTCTTCTCGTTACGGAAATGTTCTATGGAGTGTGCCATTACGCGTCTTCTACGGACTTGTTTGGCTCGTTGAATCTGGTAAGAAAATTATTGGTGAAGGTGAATTATTCAAGCCAAGTACATGGTTTGGTGATGGCTCTTGGTTCAAAGGCGACAGCGTCTTCCCTTGGACTTGGGAATATAATGTAGCTGATGCTGCATCTGGTGCTTCTGAAGCAGCTTCGACTGCGACTGATGCTGCTAGTGCTGCGTCTGGTGCCGCTGATGCTGCTACTTCTGGAGCTGGTGAAGCTGTTGCTCAAACAGCCCACTTCGGTTTAAGCTATGCTTATGGCGAACAACCAATGGTCGTGATTGAAAAATCACCAGATTGGTTCACCAAAGTTATGCAATTCATTATGCCAAATAATGATGTTGCTATGTTCTTCCAAAAATTCATGGTTTTCTTTGAAATTGCTTTAGCTTTAGCTTTAATTGCTGGTTTGTTCACTTGGTTATCAAGTGCAACAACAATTGTCTTGGTCATCACTTTCTGTATGTCTGGTATGTTCTATTGGGTAAACATTTGGTTCATCTTTGTGGCCTTTGCTCTAATGAACGGTTCTGGACGCGCGGTTGGTTTAGACCGTTGGGTAATCCCATGGATTCAACGTACTCTAGGTAAATGGTGGTACGGGACGACCAAATCTCTTTACGGACAAAAATAACCTTTCAATCAAGGAAAGTTCTAGGTGAACCCTAGGACTTTCTTTTCTTCTTATGATAAAATTAGGACAGTCTTTAAAATTGATCGTACGGAAAGGAGCAACGCGAATGAATTGGCGTGAATTTATCAAAAAAAGCCGCCTAAAACCTTGGGATATCGTCATTATTACTGGACTCATTCTCGTTTCGTTTGCCCCCTTAGTGGTTTTTGCTCTCCAACAAGAGTCAGACACAGAACCCTCTGTCACTAAGCAAGCGGTGCTTCGTGTCGACGGTGAAGAAATTAAAACCTTTGATTTGATTGAAGGCCAAGAATCTTACACCTACACTTATGAAGATGAACATGGCGATTACAATGTTATCGAAGTCAGTGACGGCATGATTCGGATTAAAGAAGCAGATTGCGGCGACCAAATTTGTGTACGTCAAGGATGGGCCAAAAAAAATGGTGAAACGCGCGTCTGCCTGCCTCATAAGCTAGTCCTTGAAGTCCAAAGTTCAGATGGGAGTGATGAGGGTAGTCTAATTTATTAAGACTGCTGTATATTATGAGCCGATTACAAAGAAATATTTTTATCTCGCTGCTCGTTGCACAAGGAGTCGTTATCGGCTTAATTGAGAATATGATTCCCTATCCCTTTGCTTTTGCCCCTGGTGCCAAGCTAGGCCTAGCAAACTTAATTACGATTATCGCAATTTTTACTATGCCGAAAAAGGATAGCTTCTTATTAGTTTGGATGCGCCTGATTTTAACGACCCTGTTAGGTGGAACCTTATCTACCTTCTTATATAGTATGAGTGGTGCCTTACTCAGTTATTTTGGGATGCTACTCGTCAAACAGCTCGGCCCTAAACGCGTCAGTATTATTGGTATCAGCGCAACAGGTGGCTTTATGCATAACGTCGGACAACTAGTCACTGCCTCTTGGATTGCCCAATCATGGGCCGTCATGCTCTACCTACCCATTTTATCAGTTATAGGCTTACTCTCTGGCATCGCCATTGGGATTGCTGCCAACTACTTACTGACACATGTTCAAACACTACGAAGATTCCAGTTAGACTATGAAAAAAATAGTCGACACAAATGGAGCCAGCTTGATTCGAAAAAATAATTGTTGTACACAAGGAGTCCGCTATGAAACTTCATCCTCTATGGAAACCTTATCCATCCATTTCAAAAGAGTTAGCAACAACCTTGAATTTGATGGAAAAGTCGATAAATTTAAAAAACAAAGCGGTTGAAAAAGCCGTACTTGAAATGATTCATTCAGGTGGGAAAATGTTACGCCCTGCCTATCAGCTACTCTTCTCACAATTTGGTCCGCAACAAGATCGGCAAAAAGCTATGGCCCTTGCTGCCTCTATCGAGATGCTGCATACCGCAACACTCTTACACGATGATGTCGTGGACGATGCTGACTTACGCCGTGGACTTCCCACCGTTCGTTCGACATTTGGCAATGACGTCGCGGTCTATGCCGGCGATTATTTGCTCGTGTGTTGTTTCAAACTGTTAGCCGACTATTCAGGTTCCTTAAAAAGCCTACAACTCAATTCACGGAGCATGGAAAAAATTCTCAGTGGTGAGTTAGGCCAGATGGAAAGTCGCTATCAATTTGATGGGACCGTAACACAGTATATTGAGAATATTTCTGGTAAAACCGCTGAACTTTTTGCCCTAAGCTGCTCGATTGGTGCTTACGAAAGTGGTATGAATCAACGGTTTGCTAAAAAATGTGGCGACATCGGACTAAATATCGGAATTGCTTTTCAGATTATCGATGATATTCTCGACTATACGCAAGACAGCCAAGAAATCGGTAAACCCGTGTTAGAAGACGTTCGCCAAGGAATCTATTCGCTGCCTCTACTTTATGCATTGCAAGAAGATAAGCAGTCACTGTTACCTTACCTCGAAAAAAGAGAAGCGATGACAGAAGACGATACGCAGCAAGTCTTTGCGCTTGTCCATCAGCTACACGGCGTCGAAAAAGCCCAAGAATTAGCTGAGATCTACACTAAAAAAGCCTTAACAGCGATTGATTCATTGCCTGAGAATGAACAGCAAACAAAAGTAATCTTAGCTACCATTACTAAAAATATTTTAACGCGCACTAATTAATCAACCTTAAGCATTATCAAACAGCACCTGACAACTATCGCTAAAAGCGGCTAATTGTTAGGTGCTTTTTTTTGCCCTTATGAAAAGTCTAAATACTCTGGCACACAATTAGTTAGACCTACTTCAGTCCAAATTCAGTTCCATTTAATAACAAGTTTTCTTTTTAAACCCTGTTATATCAAGTCACAACCCTCCTAAAAATAAATCAAAAGCGCTGGACAAAATCATTTTTAACCTATAAAATGAGAATATTATGTAATTTACATTAAAATTAAATGGAGGTTTTCTAATATGACAGATATTTTTCACACGACTCCCGAAATTATCCATTTGGCCAACTACTGTTTACAAGAAGATAAGATAGATAGCTCTCTTTATACCACTTATGAAGTCAAGCAAGGGCTCCGTGATGTTAACGGAAAAGGCGTAATGGCTGGCTTAACAAATATATCCATGATCCATTCTCAACGATTAGAAAATGGTCAGCTCGTTCCCTGCGAAGGCGTCTTGCAATATCGTGGCATTGATATTAAACAATTAGTTCAAGGCTTTTTACAAGATGAGCGACTCGGCTATGAGGAGGTCAGCTATTTGCTTCTTTTCGGTCAACTTCCCTCAGCTGCTGAACTAGCTGATTTCAAAAAAATTCTGACAAAAAAACAAACTTTACCGACAAACTTTGTCCGCGATATCATCATGAAGGCTCCCTCAAAAGACATTATGAACACGCTGGCTCGCTGCGTTTTGACACTAGCATCCTATGATACAAACGCCGATGATGTCTCGTTACCGAATGTCCTCAATCAATCCTTGATGTTGATTAGCGTCTTTCCGATGCTCGTCGTATACGCCTACCACGCCTATAATCATTATGGCAACGATAATAGTATGTACATCCATTATCCACAGGCTGATCTTTCTACCGCAGAAAATATCTTACACATGCTTCGCTCGACAAAATCTTATACCCCAATGGAAGCAAAAGTCTTAGATATGGCGCTTGTTTTACATATGGAACACGGCGGCGGAAATAACTCAACCTTTACAACACACGTCGTCACCTCTTCAGGTACAGATACCTACTCGGCGATTGCAGCCGCATTAGGCTCACTCAAAGGACCAAAACATGGTGGGGCGAATATTAAAGTCACTGAAATGATGAAAAACCTCAAAGAAACACTGACTGATATGACTGACGAAGCGCAGATTAGAGACTATCTCGTGAAGCTTCTCAGAAAAGAAGCCTTCGATAAAAAAGGCTTGATTTACGGCATGGGTCACGCTGTCTATTCAATCTCCGATCCTAGAGCCGATATATTCAAGGGCTTTGTCGAAGATTTAGCCAAAGATAAAGGCCGCGAAGAAGAATTCAAACTCTACTCATTAGTCGAACAAATCGCGCCCGAAGTCATCGCCGAAGAACGAAAAATCTATAAAGGCGTCAGTGCCAATGTCGATTTTTATAGCGGCTTTGTCTACAGCATGCTAGATTTGCCAGAAGAATTATACACACCGATGTTCGCTGTCGCAAGAATCGTCGGCTGGAGCGCCCATCGCATGGAAGAGCTGATTAATGTTAACAAGATTATTCGTCCTGCCTATGAAAGTGTCTGCGTCGAAAGAGACTACGTCGACTTAAGCAATCGATAAGCGCTCAGTCTGAGGTCTGATGACAAGTCTTACCGGAAAAAGCTATACTAAAATATGCAATTACTCGGTGAGAAAGGACTGACGACGTTGTCCCTAGAGGATGCCAGTTCCACTTGTACAGGAACACCTAGAGGAATGGTATGCGTAGGGCCATAATAGAAAATGGAACATTTTCATTCCTTACCCGGACCTTAGCAGATTACTTGATGCGACAATTCAAATTGATTGGTGAAGCAGCTGGCGGCGCGATTGCCACCACTTTAAATTTGAATAGAAGCCAAATTAACCTTGGGCAAATAGAAGATGAACATCGTAATCTTCACTCAGGAAATGATCTGTTAGAAGACTACCTGCTCAAAGGAAAAATCCATAAAGCTTATTTACTCATTCAAGATCAAAAGTACCGTCTATCCTATTTAGATATGACCACTTTAACCACTTCTTTTATTCAATTTTTGAGAGACCTTTCAGATGAAGAAAAAGTAGCTTTAGAGATTGATCAGAAACGAATGGATTATTACAAGATGAGACTAAATGAACTGTGATCCGAGGTTGTTCCAGAAGTGGTCAGCTTCAGTGAACAGCACCAGTAGATAAGAAGAAACTACTTCTGGAACACCGTTTATCTCTCTCTAAAACAACACAAAAACACTCCGCAGAAAAAGAATTCCTTCTTTTTCTGCGGAGTGTTTATTCATTTATCTAGCGCTTAGCGCATTGTAACAAATTCTTCAGCACCCGTTGGATGGATGGCTACCGTATTGTCGAAATCTTTTTTGGTTGCGCCCATCTTGATTGCGACCGCAAACCCTTGTAACATTTCATCAACCCCTTGACCAATTCCATGAAGTCCAATGATTTTTTCTTCTTCGCCGAGACAGATAAGTTTCATCTCACATTTTTGACGATACTCACTTAAGGCAAAGTACATCGGTGTAAAGCGTGAACGATAAACCTTAATCTGATCCGTTCCATATTGCTCAATCGCCTGATCTTCAGTTAAGCCAATCGTCGCAATCGGTGGATGGGTAAAGACCACTGTTGGTACCAAATTATAGTCCAAATGTTCGTCTGTTTTACCATTAAATAGTCGTTCTGACAAACGACGCCCAGCCGCAATCGCTACCGGTGTTAAATCAATTTTTCCAATCACATCGCCAATCGCATAGATACCTTCGACGTTCGTATTTTGGAATTTATCGACTTCAACAAAGTCCTTGTCTGATAATTTCACGCCTGTATTTTCCAAGCCTAATTTGCTAGTATTCGGCACACGTCCACCAGCAAAAAAGACTTTATCCGCTGTAATCGATTGACCATTTTCAAAGTGAACTGTCACCTGACCATCCGCTTCTTTGACCAATTCTTTAGCAGTCGAATTGGCATACAAATGCATGCCAGCTTCCTGATACATTTCCACCAAATTATCCGTCAACATCTTATCAAATGTTCGTAGTGGCCGCTCTTTTCGGTAAGCCCAATGCACTTCTGTCCCTAAACCATGCATCACACCGCTAATCTCAGCGGCAATGTAGCCAGCCCCTAACATCACGACTTTTTTCGGCTGCTCAGTTAAAGCAAAAAAATCATTGGAATCTAACGCTAATTCGCCACCAGGAATATGCATTGTCGAAGGTTGTCCACCGGTCGCCAGTAAAATTTTAGGCGCTGTGTATAACTCGCCATTGACTTCCACCGTCTGAGCATCTTTAAATGTGGCATAGCCTTTCACCACTTCAACCTTGTTACTATCTAGTCCACGTTGGTAGGCACCATGTAAAAATTCGATGTAGGCTTCTCGCTTTTCCACAAGCTCTGTAAAATTAAAGTTTTCCACAGACGCATCAATCCCGTAACTCGCCGCATCTCTGTGGATCATTTCCAGCATACTACTTGCTTGCCACATAACTTTTTTCGGCACACAACCGACATTCACACAGGTGCCACCTAATTCATTACCTTCTATTAATAAGACCTTTGCTCCATGCATTCCCGCACGATTCGCAGAAGCAATACCGCCACTCCCGCCGCCAATCACTAGGTAATCGTATTTTTTCATTCCAATTCCCTCCTTCTAATGGTCCGGCATAACAATCATTTATTGCCCTTTTTCAATTGTAACAGCCTTCTCTCTTTCAATCACTTTATCAGCTTCATTTATCATTCAAAATGAGTCCCTTAAAAAGATTTCCACAAGCACTCGTCATTCCAGCAGTTATCCACAAGTTTATCCGTCAAATTCTCATTATTTTCTTATAGTTACCCGCAATAAATGCCTGCCCTATGGTTATCCACAGAGACAGACATCGATAGAGAACATTAACAGGGAAATTTCTCTAGACTTCCCTAGGATTTTCTCGCTTGTTCTGCTTGTTTAATCTTCTTTTTTCTTACGAATCATATCACCAGGACTCACTGGTTGTTCCACAGGCATTGTCAAAATCATCATTGGATTAGGTGCCCGATCGATTGATTCACCGTCTTCGTTATACATAACCTTCACCGATTGAGAGAAATGAGTGAAGCCAGGTCCGTAAAATTCAATTTCATCCCCCACAGAAAAATGATTTCTTTGACGAATAGTTGCTACTTTCGTTTCTTCATCATAAGCCATCACTTCGCCAACAAACTTATACACAGGTATTTTACGACGAGGGCCAAATAATTGCTCCTCTTCTGTCGGTGTGCGGTAATAAAAACCAGTCGCCAGCTCACGTTGCGCGACTTTCCACAGCTCATCCACCCATTCTTGTTTGCAGACGTAATTTTCAGGATCTTCCATATAACTATCCACAGCTGCTTTATAGACATTGGAAACTGTTGATACATAGTGGATAGATTTCATCCGACCTTCAATTTTAAAACTGTCCACACCATTTTCGATTAATTCTGGAATATGTTCAATCATCGACATATCCACAGCACTCATAGAAAACTCTTCCGGCACTTTGCCTTTCGCTACCAAGCTATCTCTTTCGCCAGCAAACGGCATATCAAATAAATCATATTTCCAGCGGCAAGACTGTGAACAACCGCCACGGTTCGCATCGCGCATCGACATATGGTTCGATAAGGTACAACGGCCTGAATAAGAAATACACATCGCGCCATGAATAAAGGCTTCAATCTCAACATCGGTATGCTTACGAATCTCAGCAACCTCTTCCATTGAAACTTCTCGCGCCAAGACCACGCGTTCCAAGCCTTCCTCTTTCCAGAATTCCAACGTTTCAAAATTCGTTGCAGAAGCCTGTGTCGATAAGTGAATCGGTAAGCCTGGTGCTTCCGTCGCACAAATCTCAATCAACGTTGGATCAGAGACAATCACTGCAGAAATGCCGACATCGCGTAATTCTCTGAAAAACTCGCCAGCCCCTTCTTGATTGCCTTCATGAGTCACCATATTCGCTGCGACATAGACTTTTGCGTTATGTTCCTTAGCAAAAGCTACGCCTTCAGCCATCTCTTCATAGCTAAAATTCCCTGCTCGACTTCTTAATCCATAGGCATTCCCGCCAATATATACCGCATCTGCGCCATAATGAATCGCTGTTTTTAATTTTTCTAAAGTTCCCGCCGGAGCCAAGACTTCCGGACGCTTTAATTTACGTGTTGTTGCCATCATTGTACTCCCTTATTTAATTTTGTCTGGGTCCAAATGGAAGAATCCTTCATCTAATCCCCGATTTTCTGGATGTAATACTTGCACCTTTTGCGTCAAAGTTTCCGCTACTTCATCTGTCCATTGACCCTTTTCTAGCTGCTCTTTTGCTTCAACAAATAATTCGACAATCGAAAGAAATGCATCGCCCGTTGTGAACAAGCCATCAAGCTTCCAACGAGTATAATTTTCCTCTTCAAGCTTCGCCAATTCCACCATCAGATTCACATCATTATTCGCAAAAATATGCGTCCCATGACTATCCTCATAGATTGAATAATGCGTATCCTCTTTTTTCGGCTCAGATAAAAAGAGCCCACGACTTTTCCCAGTTGACTCTGGTAATTCCGTATAATTATAATAATTTTGCAATAAAGGTCGTTTCGATTGATGGATACAGGTTGCCCCATAGACTAAAACTTCAGCCGGGACTAACAAATTATCCGACATTGCCTGCATTTCCTCAAAAGGCACTTCTCTCGCAAGAACCGCGCCAATCGCGCCTTTTTTCGCCCAAAAATTAATCTGACGCGAGCTTGTCACCATCGTTTCTGCATCATAAATATAAGGAATTTGCAGTGCCTCATTTTTCTTCATCGTGTAGATGACCCCCGGATCACCAACCGTAATCTCATCCACTTGAATCTCCTTCAAGAACGCCAAATATTCAGGAATATCCTTCATTTTTTCCGGATGCATAATGCCATTCACTGCAACATTGACCTTTTTCCCCAATTGATGAGCAAAGTCCACCAACGCTTTTTGTTCCTCGCGCGAAAATGAATACGGTAAACGCAAGCCAAATCGCTCTTCACCAATATATACTGTATCAACCCCTGCAGTTAAAACTGCTTGTGCCTGCGCGACAGATTCCGCGGTTGCCACTAGTTCAATCATACACTTTCTCCTCTTATTAATTTTTCGTCATTTCCCTTTATCGGCTACAAAAGAAATCCTCTATCATTCTCCGCCATTCAACACTTTGCTATTTTTTTCCATTCAAAAAAGCAGCGAATGAATGGATAGACCCCAAAAAGCTAGAGAAATCCTAACCTCGTGGGACAGCCCATGCACCGCTGCCCGTATTTACTTATTTTTGGTTTGCCTACTGCAAAATGAGTGTGGCAAATTCGTTTGTCTAACCCTCTTTTGCTTAGACTGGTTGTAGCGTATCTTCGACTTCTTTTTTATTTTTTACCGACACAGTTATTTTACCCTTTGTTGCGCCAATTGTCACGCTATCTCCGAAATGAATTTGACCAGAAAGCAAAGATTCACTCAAACGATCTTCAACTTCTTTTTGCAGCGCACGACGAATCGGTCTTGCGCCATACTCTGGATCAAAGCCAACTTTACTAATAACATCAATCGCAGCACCAGTAATCTTAACTTTTACATCTTGCTCGGCCAATCGTTTCACAACAGCCTGACTCATAATCTTAACGATCGAATGAATCTCATCCTTACTCAACGAATGGAAGACAACCGTTTCATCGATTCGGTTTAAGAATTCTGGTCGGAAAGCTTTCTTCAACTCTTCTAAAATACGTTTTTGCATCGCCTTATGATCTTTTGTCAGATCCTTAACATTAAAGCCGACATTCTTCTCTTCACGAATCTCAGTTGCTCCGATATTAGACGTCATAATCAAAATCGTATTTCTAAAATCAACTTTACGCCCTTTGGCATCTGTTAAATGACCATCATCCAAGACTTGTAACAAGATATTGAAGACATCCGGATGGGCTTTTTCCACTTCATCCAACAAAATAACAGAATACGGTTTTTGACGAATTTTTTCAGTCAACTGACCGCCTTCGTCATAGCCAACATAACCGGGAGGCGAACCAATCAAACGACTAGTACTATATTTCTCCATAAACTCGGACATATCGACACGAACCAAGGAATCTTCGCTACCAAACATAGCTTCTGCCAAAGCTTTAGCAAGTTCTGTCTTACCGACACCTGTTGGTCCTAAGAACATGAAGGAGCCAATCGGCCGTTGTGGATCTTTCAGGCCACTTCTTGCTCGGCGAATCGCTCTAGAAACAGCTTGCACGGCTTCTTCTTGACCAACTACACGATTATGGAGTGTCGCTTCAAGTTCTAATAATCGCTTGCTTTCTTTCTTCTCTAATTGTTTTAGCGGCACACCTGTCCACTGAGAAACCACGGTCGCCACATCTTCTTCAGTCACTTGATTAGCATAGCCCGTTTCATTTTTCGCTTCAACGTAGACTAAAGCTTCCAATTTTTTTTCAAGGCGTTTTTCTTTTTTGCGAATTTGGGCAGCTGTTTCAAAGTCCTGTTTGCGAATCGCTGCTTCTTTTTCTGAAGATAAAACAAGCATTTCTTGTCTCAATTTCATAGTTTCAGTCGGTTCATCTGCTTTATCCAAACGAACTTTCGCCGCAGACTCGTCCATCAAATCAATCGCTTTATCTGGCAATTGGCGAGAATTAATATAACGCACAGATAATTGCACTGCCGCACGTAAAGCGCCATCTGTAATCTCAACATGATGATGTTCTTCGTAGCGACTTCTAAGACCCATAAGAATTTCTTCTGCTTCATCTGGTGTCGGTTCATCCACTTGAATACGGGCAAAACGACGTTCCAAAGCAGAATCTTTTTCGATATATTTCTGATATTCATCCAATGTTGTCGCACCGATTGTTTGCAATTCACCACGAGCCAAGGCCGGTTTCAAGATGTTCGACGCGTCAATCGCACCTTCCGCGCCACCAGCACCAATCAAGGTATGCAATTCATCAATGAATAAAATGATTTCGCCATCTTGATAGATTTCTTCGATGACTTTCTTCATGCGATCTTCAAACTCACCACGATATTTCGTGCCAGCTACCAATGCGCCCATATCCAGCATCATCAATCGTTTCTTCTGCATTTCTTCGGGTACTTCTTGAGCAATAATCCGTTGCGCAAGACCTTCAGCAATCGCTGTTTTACCAACACCTGGTTCTCCCACTAAGACAGGATTATTCTTCGTTCGACGACTCAATATTTGAATCAAGCGTTTCACTTCCGCACTTCTGCCAACCACTGGGTCCAGTTTGCCATCTCGTGCAAGTTTTGTTAAATCACGAGCCAACGAATCCAAGGTTGGTGTCCCTTGCGTTGCCTGGTTCTTTTGATTAGTTTTACGACGGTTGCCAGGATTTCCCTTGGATTCAGTCACGCCCATCTTGCGTTTTAATAATTGGCGCATTTTAGATAAATCCATCCCTAAATTCATGACAATCCGCGACGCCAAAATCTCGTCATCACGCAATAAACCGAGTAATAGATGTTCAGTGCCAATTGCTGGCACACCAAAGCGTTTCGCTTCATCTGCCGCATAAGCAAAAATCTGTTTAGCTCTCGGCGAATAAGGTAAATATATCCCTTGTGGGTAAGATTTGATCGTGCCATAGCCAATCAAATGCTCAATCTCTTCTCTCACATCTTGGACATTTAAGCCCATTTGACGCAATGTTTTTCCAGCTATTCCCTGGTTTTCTAATAATAGAGCAACTAATAAGTGCTCTGATCCAACTGATTGATGTTTAAAAAATTTCGCTTCTTCTTGTGCAATAGTTAATACTACGCGTGCACGTTCTGTAAATAGTTCGTTCAAAGCGCTCACTTCCTTTCTTCATAACTCAAACGTTCTAAAAATGCTCTCAATATTTGAGCACGCAAGACATTTTCTTTTGTTGATATACCTAACACGTTTTTAGAAATCGCACTAAGCATTAAATTCCCTTCATTTCGCGTAATAATCTCATCCTCATACATTTTTTGGATAATAGCCAACGCGTTTTTCTCACTTAATTCATGATCAAAGAGCTGATTAATTCGTTCTAAAAGCTGACGTTTATCCGATAACTGAACTTTAACAATTCGGATGTAGCCACCTCCGCCACGCTTACTTTCAACTGTATAGCCACGTTGAATGGTGAAACGGGTATTAATCACATAATTGATTTGTGAAGGAACACAATTGAATAGATCCGCCATTTCGGCACGTCGAATCTCAATCATTTCACTATTTTCAAGAATGCTCTTTAGATATGCTTCAATCAAATCTGACGTATTATGATTACTCATTCGCTTCATTCCCTTGACTAATATTGACCTTAATTATAGCGAACTTAAGAAGAGAATGAAAGAACTATGCTTTCACTTAAATAAAAATAAATATTTTTGTCATAAAGCTACCTACTATGTAATCAAATATCCTGAGACGGTCATCGATTGAGCTATTCTTATTTTACTCTTTTAGCGATTATTTTTATAGATAAATTCTATATAAAATCCGATTTCTATACCTATACGACAAGCAACAAGACAAAAAAGCTACTTGGCATTTCCCATTTCGCTAGGAAGTGTCAGATAGCTATAGTAAATACAAAGAGGAGCACGTTCGCTACCTCTTTGTTCAATATCATACGTCCAATCCAATAGATGTAGGTACAATGTTTTTATAAACCATTAAGTTAAACCAAATTCTATAGTAATATCTTCCTGGGAAACTAAAGTAGCACCATCAGCGACTTCCTGTTCAGCTTCGGCTAATTCGCTAAGGAGTTTCATGCTCGCCTGAATTCCTTCGTATTCGTTCAGATCAACGATTGCATACTTACTATGTCCATTTTCTGTAAGATAAACGGGATTGCCTACAGTGACTTCACTAAGAACTGCCTGATAATTTTTTAAAACTGAAACAGGTTTGATGCTTGGCATAATTAACACCTGACTTTCTTTAGACGTAGTATACTACACTTTACTTAAAATTTATCGTAAAATCCCAAATTTTAATACATTCTTATTTCTATCAGTACATCCCAACGCCGTACAAAAAAAAGGTTCTATAATATTTAGTGTTGGTGGAAGATTTTCGAATCTTCTCCCAACACTATTTTTGTAAGCAAATAAATAGAAAGAGAGATAGCCAAATTGATAGAATTGAGTCACCACAAAACAATCATCAAGGAGGATATCTCTCATGGACTATCATACTAAAAAATTACTTGGTTTAACAGACAAAAACTTTCAATTCCCAGAAAATTGGTTAGAATCGCGGAC
>NZ_MAEJ01000009.1 GCF_009933175.1 Candidatus Enterococcus huntleyi
CTATTGACGGGGTGCACACCAATTCTTGTCATTTGCCACTCTTCTAAAAATCTCGAAAACTGTGCGAATAGACACTAGTGGGAAAAAATCCCAAAATCTCTAATTATCAACACATTATGAAAAATTAAAAAAAGCGATTTGTTATTGCCAGTCCTGCTTACCAAGTTTCACAGTAGCAGGATGGTAGGCGTTGAGCTATCATGTGAACTGGAACAGTTCACTTCATTTGAAAGCTCTTAGCTGCCAGTCCTGCTTACCAAGTTTTACAGTAGCAGGATGGTAGGCGTTGAGCAATCTTGTAAACTGGAACAGTTTGCTTCATTTAAAAGCTCCTAGCTGCCAGTTCCACTTATATAAGTACACTAGTGGGATGGTAGGCGTTGAGCGATCATGTGAACTGGAACAGTTCACTTCATTTGAAAGCTCTTAGCTGTCAGTCCTGCTTACCAAGTTTCACAGTAGCAGGATGGCAGGCGTAGAGTAATCTCGTAAACTGAAACAGTTTGCTTCGTTTAAAAGCTCTTAGCTGCCAGTCCTGATTACCAAGTTTCACAGTAGCAGGATGGTAGGCGTTGAGCAATCTTGTAAACTGGGACAGTTTGTTTCATTTAAAAGCTCCTAGCTGCCAGTCCCACTTTTATAAGTACACTAGTGGGATGGTAGGCGTTGAGCAATTTTGTGAACTGTTCCAGTTCACAAGATCGCTTTTTAGCACGCACAATAGTTATACTTTCTTTAATATAAAAAAAGAGAGCAGGATTTCCCCTACTCTCCATTCTTGATTCTATACTAAACAGTATTAGCTGATTTTATTCAACTACTTTTTTCTTTTTAGAAGATTTTTCACGTTCACTCTTATTCAGAATTTGTTTACGTAAACGGATGCTTTCTGGTGTTACTTCACAATATTCATCATCATTCAAGAATTCTAATGATTCTTCTAAAGTTAATTTTTTCGGTTTTTTAATTACTGACGTTTGGTCTTTATTAGCAGAACGCACGTTAGTCATTTGTTTAGCTTTAGTAATATTAACGGTTAAATCGTTGTCACGATTGTTTTCACCGATAATCATACCTTCGTAAACATCAGTTGTTGGTTCTACAAAGACTGTTCCACGTTCTTCAATACTCATGATTGAGTAAGTAGTCGCTTTACCAGTATCGATTGATACCAACGCACCTTGATGACGTCCGCCGATTTGACCTTTAATCATTGGTAGATATTGATCAAATGTGTGGTGCATAATGCCGTAACCACGAGTCATAGATAAGAATTCAGTTGTATAACCGATTAATCCACGAGCAGGTGCTAAGAAAATCAAACGAATTTGACCATTTCCTGTATGGATCATATCTTGCATTTCACCTTTACGTAGGCTTAATGACTCGATTACACTACCCATATATTCTTCAGGTGTGTCAATTTGAACACGTTCAAACGGTTCACATTTAACGCCTTCGATCATACGTTCAATTACTTCAGGACGTGATACTTGTAATTCAAAGCCTTCACGACGCATGTTTTCAATCAGGATAGATAAATGAAGTTCCCCACGACCAGAAACAGTCCAAGCATCAGGTGAATCTGTTGGTTCGATATTAAGAGAAACGTCTGTTTGCAATTCTGCCATTAAACGTTCTTCGATTTTACGAGCTGTAACAAATTTTCCTTCGCGACCAGCAAATGGTGAATTATTTACTAAGAAAGTCATTTGTAAAGTAGGTTCGTCAATATGCAGAATTGGTAATGCATCTTGGTGGTCAAACGGTGTAACTGTTTCCCCAACGAAGATATCTTCCATACCAGATACGGCAATCAAATCACCAGCTTTAGCTTCTTGGATTTCTAAACGTTTTAAACCAAAGAAACCGAACAATTTAGTGACACGGAATTTTTTAACTGTGCCATCTAATTTCATTAGTGCAACGTTATCGCCAACTTTAACAGATCCTCTAAAGATCCGGCCAATTCCGATACGTCCAACGTAATCATTGTAATCAAGTAAAGAGACTTGGAATTGCAAAGGCTCGTCACTGTTATCAACAGGCGCTGGAATGTGTTCAAGAATTGTATCAAAGACAGGTGCCATACTTGCTTGTTGGTCATCTGGATTATCAGATAAACTTGATGTTCCATTCAAAGCTGAAGCATAGATAACTGGGAAATCTAATTGATCGTCATCTGCTCCTAATTCGATGAATAATTCTAAAACTTCATCAACTACGTGTTCTGGACGTGCTGATGGTTTGTCAATTTTATTTACAACAACAATCGGTGTAAGATGTTGTTCTAAGGCTTTTTTCAATACAAAACGTGTTTGTGGCATTGTTCCTTCGTAAGCATCTACGACTAAAAGAACCCCATCAACCATTTTCATGATACGTTCAACTTCACCACCGAAGTCCGCGTGTCCTGGTGTATCCATGATATTAATACGGGTTGTTTTATAATCAACCGCAGTATTTTTGGCTAAGATCGTAATTCCACGTTCTTTTTCGATTGCATTTGAGTCCATTGCACGTTCTTGTAATTGTGTATGACCATCTAATGTATCAGACTGTTTTAATAATTCATCTACCAAGGTTGTTTTTCCATGATCGACGTGGGCAATAATTGCTACGTTACGGATATCATCTCTATATTTCAATGTAAATTAACTCCTTTTTTCTTCCCGAATGTGACAAGGCATTTGACTCGACTGTTTATTATAACAAAATTCTTTCATGAAATATAGTAAAAAGTTTTCAAAATTGCAGAAAATCTTAAATTTAGCAATATTTTTGTGAAAAAAGAGCTATTTTTTTGATTAACCAAAGAATTTTCTCATCAAATTATAGCATTCCTATCATTTGACTGTAGGCTTTTGGTGTACCCGCCACGAAATGTTCTCTTCCATTGAACGATAACGATTGTCCGTCTATACGACTATAGCGAAAATCAAAAGCATCTAAAATCGCACAACCAGCCGCATAATCCCATGGACTCAAATTTGTTAGATAAGCAACTCTTGCCCCTTTTATAACAGCAATCAACTCAATCCCAGCGCAACCACTCATACGCACACCCATGCTCCGTTTGCCGATTGCTTGGGCTTGATAATGATTATGCAGATACATATGGGCATTCATGCCAATCAGCCCCTCTGTCAAAGCCTTGTCTTCAGGCCGCTCAAGCTGTTTCTCATTACAAAAGACGCCATATCCACGTCCTCCCCAGTATAATTCATCTTGCATGACATTATAGATGAAGCCTAATTTAGAACGCCCTTCTTCATACAATCCAACCATAATACAAAAGTTTTCTTTTTCTAAAACAAAGTTTAAAGTTCCATCAATAGGGTCAATTACAAAAACTTCTCCACTCATGGATGTTAGTTCATTATAGCCATTTTCTTCAGCTAAAATTTTAGCTTCTGGATAATTCTGGTGGACTTTATCGATTAAAAAATTCTGGATTTCGCGATCCATATTGGTAACTAGATCCGTCCGACTACTCTTTTCGTCAATTGAAAGCTCTGCACTTAGACTAGATTTAATTTTATCGCCAGCCTGATAGAGCCACTGTTTAATTTCTTGGATTTGTTGGTCCATTAAGCTCACCCTTTCATCTTTAAGCGTCCAGATTTTAAATTTTTGGCCTCTTGAACTGTTCGGTACAACGAATAGCCAGAAACTTTTTCAAACTCTTTACCTAAGCGTTTCTCTTCTCCGATACTCTTCACCACTTCTTTAAATCGCTTATAAGTTTGCATGAATGCTTCAACTGAAATTCCTTGCTCATTAGCCGCCTCTAAATCCGACCACATATTCATCACAACCACCATTTCATCTGTGGTCCAATCTAAGTCTATTGGGTACTGATAATCTGACATTTTTAATGCTCCTCTTCTAGCTATTTCTTCCTTCTCATTGTAACATATTGGAAGCCAGCTGTTTCTATCAAATAACTTAACCATGTTGTTAGAGAAATTCACTAAATAAGTTGAGCGAGTATTTTAAATGGTAGAAAATTAGCGCATTAAGTCGCGGAGGTAAAATAAATAAAAAATGTCTCGAGAGTACCTCAGATTTCACTCGTCAATCAGCCAATCATTTAGGCTACTAACTGAATGAATAATCTCTAATAAGCTAGGCAAACCTATTAATCATTATTATCACCGTTGTCTGTTTTTGGAAACCTTAATCCGTTATTTAAAATAAGAAAAATAGCGATAAAGGACTGTAAATCACCTACTTTTTAAAGACTTGTGGCTAGTTGCGTATCATTTCGGGGAAATATCGAGGTAAAAATGCTAGTTTAGAGGGCAAAACTCACTAGGTAAAGGTTTTCTGATTTTTTGGACTTTGCTAAATTATGGAAAAACACCGCAACTAGCCACAACTTTGAAAAAACGCGAAAAACCGCAATTTCCAGCAAAACGTGAATTTAACTCAGATGTTTTTTATAAAGATCGTCCGTAGAATCCTGAGTTTGCAACGTTTATAGCTCTTATAATTTCCAACCCTATCATCTAATAGGTAGTAAACCAGCAAACTTGTGGCTAGTTGCGCACCTTTCAGGGAAAATATCGACGTGAAAATGCTACTTTTAAAAGAAAAATCCATTGTTCAGTGGCTTTTTGCTAATTACAGATCTTTTAAAAAACGCGAAAACAGCGCAACTAGCCACAACTTTGAAAAAAGCAGAAACTATCAAGCAAACGACTCTATGTAAAATAAATAGAATAATTGATTTGTTATTGCCAGTTGCCAGTTCTGCTAACCAAGTTTCGCAGTAGCAGAATGGTATGCGTAGGGCAATTCCGAAAAATGGTACATTTTTCCACCGCTCTGCGCCCTTAGCGCCAGACTCGTTTATACAGAAGATATAGTTGCAAGCTCTATTAGTATCTGCAATTCTAATATAAGTCCATTAATCGAATGGCATTCGTAGAGCAATCTTGTGAATTGGAACAATTCACCTCATTTAGATGCTCTTAGCTGCTCAACACTATAGTTGGAAATCCATCTAGCAAGAATGGTATTCGTAGGACAATAAAAGAAAATGGAACATTTTCATTCCTTATCCGTCCCTAGCTGCCAAACTCGTTCACACAGGAATATTTAGTTCCCCAATCAGTATACTTAGCTATTCATACTATCCATATCTAAAAAAACAACTTCACCTTATACCATTTCTGCTCTATCTCATCTAAAACCAGGTAACTAAAATAGACAACCTACTGTACAAATAAATTCAGCAGGTTGCTTATCCTTAACTACTCAAGGAATAGTTTACTTGTGATTTTTCCGTGCTCAGTTGATAAATCGACTTTTTCGCTCAGATATTAGCTCCTATTATCTCTTATCAATAGAGATATTTATTCTCTTCCTGAACACTCCTTCTCAAGCATTCTGCCGTGATTGTTTGGGCATTTTCAAACATGTCATAAGGTACCCCTTCAAAAACTAGATGACCACCAAATTTACCGCCATCTGGTCCTATGTCAATAATCCAATCCGCTTGTTTAACTACCTCTAAATTATGCTCAATCACAATAATTGAATTTCCATTATCGACTAGTTTGTTCAATAGCTTCATTAGTTTACGTACATCTGATAAATGCAGACCCGTTGTCGGTTCATCTAAAATAATTACGCTATTTTTCTGCTTAATTTTTTGAGCTAACTTTACTCTTTGACGCTCACCACCAGATAATGTACTTAATGGTTGCCCTAGAGAAAGATAGTTTAGTCCAACCTCTTTCAGTGTCTCTAACTTGCTAATTATTTTTTGATTCTCAAAAAAGTGTAGAGCCTCATCCACAGTTAGATTCAATACATCTACAATACTGTGTCCTTTTACTTGATGCTTGATCGCTTCGCTGCTATAACGAGAGCCTTTACAAGTTTCACAAGTAGTGATTACTGGATCCATAAAAACAAGTTCGGTCACTATCACACCTTTTCCACCACAGATTTCACAGGCACCTTTAGAATTAAAACTGAATAAGGCAGGATCCTGTTTTGTTTCATCAGCAAATAGTTTACGTATCGGATCAAAAAAATTCAGAAATGTTGCTGCTGTAGATCGACTTGATGCTGTTATTGGCTTCTGATCAATTCTACTTATTTTATCTTGATTTGCATTGTATAGACAATCCGTAATCAATGAGCTTTTCCCAGAGCCAGCTACACCAGTAACAGCGACCAAAATCCCTAGTGGGATATTGACACTTAAGTGTTTCAAATTATGCGTCGCTGCATCAACTATTGGAAGCACCCCGTTTGCTTTCCTAACATTTTTTTTAATCCCCACAACTTGCTTCATAAAATCACCAGTAAGCGTTCCTGATTCGAGTAGTGCTTCATAACTTCCCTGAAAAACTATTTGACCGCCAAATCGTCCTGCTTTTGGACCCACATCAATAATTTCATCAGCGATTGAGATCACATCTTTATCGTGCTCTATGACAAGTATCGTGTTGCCTTTGTCTCTAAGCTCCAGTAGTAGCTTATTAATCTTACTGACATCTCGCGGATGCATACCTGTACTCGGTTCATCAAATATATAGGTCATATCCGTTAATGTACTACCTAAATGCTTCACTAGTTTCACTCTTTGCGCCTCTCCACCTGATAACGTTGAGGTCTGTCGATTTAAACTAATGTAAGGCAACCCAATGTCAATCAACTTTTGCAACTGGCCAGATAAGTCACTAATTAAGGAAGAAACATTATTATTTTTAATAGAAGAAATCACTTCATGGAGTTCTGAGATTTCCATGCTCGCCATATCAGCTATCGAGTAATCTAAAATTTTAGAAGCTATTGCTGCCTCGTTTAAACGCATGCCTTTACATGCGGGGCATTCTACAGTTGAAAGAATTTTTTTGCTTTTTTCTTGTGTGCTTTTACTTAATTGTGATACGTCTCTATTAAGATAGGACTTTGAAAATTTATTATATAAACCTTCAACCTTAGGATGTTTCCTGTCCCCTACTTTTTCAGTTGATCCATAAAGTAATAAATTATATTCTTCATTCGTGTATTGATCAATCCTCTTATTGTTATCAAACAGACCTGATTCCACATATACTTTCCAGTACCATGAACCAATAGCATACGATGAGTCTAAAATTGCCCCCTCATTTAAAGACTTCCTTTTATCTAACAATAAGTCCATATCTATATCTGTGATGTTTCCAAGACCAGAGCAGGTACGACACATTCCTTTAGGATCATTAAATGAGAAGCACGATGCACTTTCTAATAAAGGAAAGCCAATCCGAGCGTACAATAATCTTAAACTCGTATACAGGTCACTAATTGTACCTACCGTTGAACGAACATTTCCCCCTAAAGAAGTTTGATCTATAATTACAACCGGTGTTAAGTTGTCAATCGCATCTACTTTAGGTCGTGCTTTTTGAGGAAGCTTAGCTCTAATAAATGTCGGATAGGTTTCATTCATTTGCCTTTGCGCCTCTGTTCCAATCGCATCAAAAACAAGCGTCGACTTACCCGACCCCGAAACACCTGTAAAGACTGTTAATTTTCTCTTCTCAACAGTCAAAGAAACGTTTTGAATATTATGCTCTGACAGATTTTTAATTTCAATTTTCTCTTTCAATCCCACACCCATCCTCTTCAAAATAGTCACCATCTACATGGTCAGTTTCTATTTTAAGGTGTGACATTATGTCAAGGTCAAGCAGTAATCTCAAACTGCAACTCTACCACATAATTATCTGTATTCGTTTCATTATGAGGACCTAATTCATAGACATGCCTGCTCTTCCCAGTCATGCTGTAGCGTTCATTATTCTGTAACCAACGCAAAAAATCACAATATGCTTCCTCAATATTATCTAAACTGCCATAGACACTTTTACACGCAATCAGATTTGTGTTAGTCAGATGTTTCATTTTGATAGTCTCTGTTGTAGGAATCAATTCTAGCGCATTTTTAGGTAAGACCTCGACACAAACCTCTATCTCTTTCTTATTCCGCTCAACAATTGAAAAACGATTCGTATGATTGATTTCAATTTTATTTTCTTCGATAAAATTGTTTAACGTGAGCCACAATTCATCCTCATCCTGATAATTTCTAACCTTATTTTTATAAGTGATAACTGACGTTGGTGCCAAGTTTTTTATTTTAAAAAAATGATTTTGTTCATTCTTTACAGCCTGCATATTTTCAATATAAATATCTGCTTTAGTTATCTCGTTCTCTCGGTCTTTAATTTCACGCTTCAAAAATTCTTGCTTATTTCTTATTTCAACAATTAATTCATTTTCTGGATAAGCCAGTAATTGTTTTACTTCAGGAAAACTAAAACCTAAATTTCTTAAAAATGAAATTTTTTCTAATTTTAAAATATCATTATCTGAATAATATCTATAATTTGTTCGTTCATCTACTTCATAAGGAGTAAACAAGCCCAATTTTTCATAATAACGCAACATTCTTTTAGAGATTTTTGTCATTTTAGAGAGTTCACTAATTAAGTACATCCACAGTCAGCTCCTTTTCTACACTAAACTATTCTACCAAGCACCATCCACTGATTAATTTACCTATACTTTACCACAAATAGTTCTATTCTATGTAGCTGATTCTGCCAGTTCTGCTAACCAAGTTTCCGGATGCGTAGAGCTATCCTGAAAAGTTCATTACCTTTTAAAAGCAAAACACGGCCAAACTTACTCAGTAGAAAAACATTGATTTTCTACTTCATTTTACTCTGCAATCAGCAAATTAGTTAGAATGCTAAATTTTAATACAGCTCCTAATACTCTCAATATACTTACACGTTGAATTCGATATGTACTCTTTATATTTTATTATGTTTCTAAACATTCCTACATCGGTAAAAACAGCGTCTCATGACGAAATCAGAATTGCTAGTAACAAAAATGCTTAGTTTGTACATAAAATGCAATACAGATTTCTTATTATTAGACTCATAGACATGTCCGAAGAAGTTATCTATTAGCTGTTTTATATTAGTAAAAATAATAGCTAGCACATCTAGCAGTAGGGATTCCTGTAATTAAAAAATTCTGCAGTCCCTAGAGGGGAATCATGAATTACTGGCTGTTGCTCCTGTTTTTTACAGCTAGTTTGAACTGATTTAGCAATGAGATCAACGCACTTTGTTGAGCTGCTTGCGACCAGACTGCGAACTTTTTTGATGAAAGGAATCCCGGATGCGACACATAGTTTCATACATAAAAAAAGCGGTACTATTCTTGAGCCCACAACAAAAAGCCGAGCATGGCGGCTCGGCTTTTCTTGTGTGACAAAATAATGCTATTAAATGTGAATTGGCAAACCTAATGCCAATTCAGAAGCATCCATAGTAATTTCTCCAAGAGATGGATGAGGGTGAATTGTTAACGCAATATCTTCAGCATTCATGCCAGATTCAATTGCTAGAGATAATTCAGAGATCATGTCGCTGGCACCAACGCCACCGATTTGCGCACCAATTACAACGTTGTCGCCAACCGTTGTTACTAAGCGCAAGAATCCTTCTGTTTTACCTAATGAAATCGCACGGCCGTTCCCACCGAATGGGAATTTGAAGGCTTTCGCTTCAAGTCCAGCTTCTTTAGCTTCAGCAATAGTCATCCCAACACTTGCTAATTCAGGATCAGTAAAGGCTACAGCTGGCATAGCTTTGTAGTCAACTGCGACTTTCTTGCCAGAAATTGCTTCTGCCGCAATCTTCGCTTCGTAGCTTGCTTTATGTGCTAAAGCAGCACCAGGTACGATATCACCAATCGCAAAAATATTTTTAACGTTTGTACGTCCTTGGTTATCGACTGGAATCAAGCCACGTTCGCCAACTTCAACGCCTGCTTGTTCTAAACCTAAATCGTCTGTATTTGGACGACGACCAACAGTCACCATCACATAATCCGCTTCGACAGATTCTTCTTTGCCGTTTACTTCATATTTAACTGTTACGCTATCTCCATTGTCGACAGCTTCTTTAGCCATCGCAGAAGTTACGACAGTTACGTTTTTCTTCTTGAAATCATCTAAGACAAGTTTAACCATGTCTTTTTCATACGTTGGTAAAATTGATGGACTACCTTCTAAAATAGTTACTTCAGCACCAAGGTTCGCATACGCGCCCCCTAGTTCAGCGCCAATAACACCGCCACCGATAATAACAAATTTCTTCGGTACTTCTTTCAAGTTTAAGCCGCCTGTTGAATCAAGTACACGTCCACCAAATTTGAATCCTGGGATTTCAATCGGACGAGAACCTGTTGCAACAATCGCATTGTTGAATGAATACGTTTGTGCTGAATCCGGATGGATGACACGTAATGTATTTTCATCAACGAAGAAAGCTTCCCCTTCAATCACTTCAATTTTGTGTTTTTTCAGTAACATGCTGACACCTGAAGTTAATTTTGGTACAACTTTTGTATCTTTCCACTCTTGTGTTTTTGTAAAATCAAGTTCAACACCTTTGGCAGTTACACCAAATAATGTAGAGTCTAATGATTCTTGGTAATGATGGCCTGCTGAAATTAAGGCTTTTGAAGGAATACAACCAACGTTTAAACAAACGCCGCCGATATATTCACGTTCAATAACCGCTACTTTTTGGCCCATTTCAGCCGCGCGGATGGCAGCTACATAGCCGCCAGGTCCCGCACCAATTACTACTGTATCTAATTCAATGGCGAAATCTCCTACTACCATTTGTCAATCATCCTTCCATCAATAATAATTCTGGGTCTGCTAAAAGACGTTTAATGTTGTTCATTGCTTTTTGGGCAGTTGCGCCATCAACGATACGATGGTCGAAGCTTAATGAAAGTTTCATCACGCGACCAACAACAATTTCACCCTCTGCATTAACAACTGGTTGTTGTGCAATCGTACCGACACCTAAAATAGCTACTTCAGGGTAGTTAATGACTGGTGTGAACCAACCACCACCGACAGAACCGATATTACTGATTGTGATTGAGCCATCGCGCATATCTTGAGCAGATAATTTACCTTCAATTGCTTGCGCTGCTTTTTCATTAATTTCATCAGCAATTGTAAACATACTCTTCGTATTTGCATCTTTAATATTTGGTACATATAAACCATGATCCGTATCTGTTGCAATACCAATATTAAAGTAGTTTTTGTAGACAATCTCTTGTGCTTTATCATCGATTGAAGCATTCAAGATTGGGAATTTTTGAACTGTTGCTGTTAAAGCTTTAACAACATATGGTAAGAACGTTAATTTTGTGCCATTTTCAGCGGCAACATCTTTAAATTTCTTACGGTGATCCCAAAGTTTAGAAACTTCAACATCATCATGTAATGTAACATGAGGTGCAGTGTGCTTGCTATTAACCATCGCTTTAGCAATTGCTTTACGCGTTGGTGTCATTGCTTCACGTGTTTCTAATTCGCCAAGGTTAGATTTGAAGGCTTTTGCAGGAGCTGGTGCTGCTGCTGGCGCTTCATTAGTTGTTGTAGTTGTTGCTGGTGCAGCTTCATTTGTAGCTGCTGCGGCTGGTGCTTGACCACCACCGGCTAAGAAGCTATCGATATCAGCTTTGACCACACGGCCACCGTTTCCAGTAGGTGCTACTTGTGTAATATCAACGTCTTTTTCACGTGCATATTGACGGACTGAAGGCATTGCTAAAACACGTTTGTTTGGATCTGCTGCGGCAACAACTCCAGTATTTCCACTTGCTACAGGAGCTGCAGCTGTTGGAGCTGGCGCTGCGTCAGTTGCAGGTGCTGCTGGTGCAACGGCTGCATCATTGTGACCAGGTGCATCGATTTCCACTAAGACATCGCCAACATTTGCGACTGTCCCTTCTGGAACAACGATTGTTTTAACAGTCCCAGTCACAGGAGATGGAATTTCTTCCACTGATTTATCGTTTTGTACTTCTAATAATGTATCATCTTCGTTAATTGTATCGCCGGCTTTAACAAACCATTTAACGATTTCACCTTCAGCAATTCCTTCACCAATATCTGGTAATTTGAATTGGAAGACGCCTCCGCCACCTGCTGCAGGAGCGGCTGGAGCTGCGGCTTCAGTTGGAGCAGCAGGCGCAGCTGGTGCTTCTGCTGTAGGTGCTGCATCGTTTCCTTCATGTCCAGGTGCGTCGATTTCGACTAGGACGTCGCCAACATTAGCGACTGTCCCTTCTGGAACCACGATTGATTTAACTGTTCCGGTTACAGGAGAAGGAATTTCTTCTACTGATTTATCGTTTTGAACTTCTAATAATGTATCATCTTCATTGATGGTGTCGCCTGGTTGTACAAACCATTTGACGATCTCGCCTTCCGCGATTCCTTCACCAATATCTGGTAATTTAAATTGAAATGGCATCGTTTTTCTTCCCTTCTTAAATTAATCCTTAGAATGTTGCAATTTCTTTCGCTTTTGCTTCGATATCAGAAGCATTTGGTAACCAAGTATTTTCTGCTTGACCAAATGGGAAGACTGTATCAGGAGCTGACACGCGGCCAATTGGTGCTTCTAACGAAAGTACTGCGCGTTCAGAGATTTCAGAAACTACTTGAGCGCCGACACCTGCTTGTTTTTGTGCTTCTTGAACCACAACTACGCGGCCTGTTTTTTCAACTGATTTGATAATTGTTTCAATATCTAAAGGAGCGACTGTACGTAAGTCGATAATTTCAGCTGAGATATTTTCTTTCGCTAAGTTATCAGCTGCTTTGACAGCTTCACGAACCATTGCACCATAAGTGATGATAGAAACGTCTGTTCCTTCACGAGTCACAGCTGCTTTATCTAAAGGCACTTCATATGCTTCATCTGGCACTTCCTCACGGAAAGAACGATACAATTTCATGTGCTCTAAGAAGACCACTGGATCGTTACTTCTAATAGAAGAAATTAATAAACCTTTTGCATCATATGGGTTTGAAGGAATAACCACACGTAAACCTGGTGATTGAGCCATCAAGCCTTCTAAGTTATCTGAGTGAAGTTCTGGTGTATGCACCCCACCACCAAATGGTGAACGGATAGTGATTGGCATGTTTCTAGTGCCACCCATACGGTAACGTGTACGAGCCATTTGTCCAACAACTTCATCCATTACTTCAAATACGAATCCAAAGAATTGGATTTCTGGAACTGGACGGTAGCCTTCTAGTGCTAAACCAAAAGCCAATCCACCGATTCCTGATTCTGCTAAAGGTGTATCGAATACACGATCTTCCCCAAATTTTTCTTGTAAACCTTCTGTTGCACGGAATACCCCACCGTTTTTACCAACGTCTTCACCAAAGATTAGGACGTTTTCATCGTTCTCTAATTCAAGAGCTAAGGCATCAGTGATAGCCTGAATCATTGTTTTTTGTGCCATGATTATTTCGACTCCTTCGCTTCATAGAATGCAATTTGCTCTTTAATCGCTTGTGGTTGTACTTCAAACATATTTTTCAAGAAATCTGAAACTTTTTGTTTAGGTACACGGTCAGCTTCGGCAATTGCTGTTTTAATTTCTTCTTTAGTTTGTTCAATAACTGCTTCTTCTTTTTCTTCAGACCATAGTCCTTTTGCTTCCAAGTATTTACGGAAACGAACTAATGGATCTTTTTGTTGCCATTCGTTATCCATATCTTTCGAACGGTAACGAGTTGGATCATCCCCTGAAAGTGTATGTGGACCATAACGATAAGTTAATGTTTCAATTAAGACAGGGCCATTACCATTTGCTGCCCATTCACGTGCTTTTTTAGAAACTGTATAAACTGCTAATGGATCCATACCATCAACTTGGATCCCTGGAATCCCAGCTGACACAGCTTTTTGTGCTAATGTTTTAGCAGCTGTTTGTTTTTCACGCGGTGTTGAAATCGCGAAACCATTATTTTGAATAAAGAATACGCCATTTGCTTTGTAAGCTCCGGCAAAGTTGATTGCTTCATAAAAATCACCTTGCGATGAACCACCATCACCTGTATAAGTAAACACAACATTTTTCTTGTTACGTTTCTTCATACCTAAAGCAACACCTGCTGCTTGGATGTACTGTGCACCGATAATGATTTGTGGTGGCAACGCTTTTAAATCTTCTGCATAATAGTTCCCTGCAGCATGACCACGTGACCATAGGAAAGCTTCTGTTAAAGGTAAGCCATGTTGTACTAATTGAGGCACATCACGATACCCTGGTAATAAGTAATCTTCTTTTTCCATAGCAAATTGACTTGCTAGTTGACTTGCTTCTTGTCCAGCTGTTGGTGCGAAGAAGCCTAGACGTCCTTGACGGTTCAAAGCTGTTGAACGTTGGTCAAGTACTCGTGACCAAACCATGCGAGTCATTAGTTCAACTAATTCCTCATCTGATAAATCTGGTACTAACTCAGGATTTACTACGTTCCCATCAATATCAAGTGCTTGATATGTTGGAAATTCTGCGTTGATTTCGTCTAATAGTAGGTTGAAATCAAGTGGTTTTTGTTTCTCTGCCATTTTGTCACACATTCCTCTCTATAATAGAACTTTTTTTCCTTTGCGGTTGAAACAGATACTCAAACTGTATCATAATTCTCCCGGCTACATTTATAAATTATCATTTATCCAAAATAAACACAAATAATATGCCCGAGATTTGAAAATAAATATTTCAGCAGTAATCCAAGCAATGACAATATTAGTGAAGGTACTCACAAATAACGAAAGCGATTCACAGGTTTTATTTTATTCTTTGAATAATTTTATCAGAAAAATAATACAGGTATATTGATAATTCAGCATTGTTATACTTTCATAAAAAATGAAGCGTTTTACTGGACAATGTGAAAATCCGCTCAAAAAAATGACAAGCATTATTTATTTTTTTATTTTCACTACAAAAAAAGTAACAGAGTCTCAAAACTTGATCCCCTGTTACAAAAGTTTTTTTATTATTTGACTAAATCCACTCATTTGTTAAGTGAATATAAATTTTCTTAGCTCCTTGCACGGAAATTAAGTACAGCACAACCAAAAGGAGCATCCAAAACCAATAAGTCGTAGGTAAAGAAACAAAATCAAAGAATTGGCGTACTGGCGTCAAGACGATGAGTAGCCCCGCAACAATAACAGCTAGACTAGATAAGAACACGGGCCATGATGGGCGACTTTGAATAAACGGAATTCTCCGTGTCCGAACAACTTGGACAACAAACGTTTGAGTGAGCAACCCTACAACAAACCAGCCTGTTTGAAACAGCCCTTGTTGCTCAACTGTATTGGCTGAGAAGACAAACCACATGACAAGAAACGTCATTATATCGAAAATACTGCTGACGGGTCCAATGAAGACGGTAAACTTGAGTAATTTCTTCGTCTCCCATTTAACTGGCTTCACTAACTCTTCTTCATCCACTTTATCCCACGGCATTGTCAATTGAGCCAAATCATAAATCAAATTTTGGACAAGCAGCTGGATAGAAAGCATTGGCAAGAATGGCAGAAAAGCACTGGCTACTAAGATAGAAAAAACATTTCCAAAATTTGAGCTGATGGTAATCTTAATGTACTTCATCATATTGCTGAAAACTTTCCGACCTTCCAATACACCCTCTTCTAGCACATGCAAACTTTTTTCGAGAAGAATAATCGAGCTGGCATCTTTGGTGATATCAGCGGCCGTATCGACAGAAATGCCAACATCAGCTTTTCTCAAAGCAGGTGCATCATTAATCCCATCGCCCATAAAGCCGACTGTATGACCATTTGCTTGAAGCGCCGCAATAATTCTAGATTTTTGCATTGGTGTCAATTTAGCAAATAGATTGGTCTGTTCAACTACTTCTTGCAGCTGCTCATCTGTATAAATTTCAACTTGAGGACCTAAAACAACTTGAGCGACTTCAATCCCAACATCGCCACAGACTTTTTTTGCCACTACTTCATTGTCCCCTGTCAAAACTTTGACATTTACACCATGTGCATGCAGTGAATCGATTGCTGTTTTGGCAGATTTTTTCGCTGGATCAAGAAAGCCCATATATCCGACAAGAATCATCTCAGACTCATCTTCCACCGTATAGACAGCCTCACGATGAGCATCTTTCTTCATAGCAACTGCAATCACGCGCATTCCTTGCTCATTCATTTGATGATTCAGTTGATTCATTTTTTGCCGTAGCTCGTCAGTCAAAGGAACAACTTCACCGTCTATTTCAGCAAATTGACAGACAGTTGCCATTTCTTCAATTGCCCCTTTAGTGATCATCATTTGATGACCATCTGCTTCCATGACAACTGTTAATCGACGGCGCGAGAAATCAAATGGAATTTCATCTATTTTTTTAAGGCTAGAAAATTGTGCCGTTCTTTGTTCCATATTATAGTAGGAAATCACCGCAACATCCATTAAATTTTTCCAACCCGTTTGATAGTGTGAATTCAAATAGGCCAAATCTAGGACTTGCTGATTCTCTTCACCCAATGGACTCAGATGCTTCACCAAGACCACTTTATCTTCGGTAATCGTCCCAGTTTTATCTGTACATAAGACATCCATACTGCCTAAATTTTGAATGGATGGCAACTCTTTGACGATAACTTTATGCTTCGCTAGACTCATCGCCCCTTTTGCCAAATTACTAGTCACAATCATCGGCAACATCTCGGGCGTTAAACCCACAGCCACGGCGATGGCGAAAAAGAAAGCATTCGGCCAATCGCCTTTAGTCAACCCATTAATGACAAGCACCACTGGAAATAAGACAAAAATCATTCGTAACAAAAGCTTGCTTACCTGGGTTAAACCAGTATCAAAGGCCGTTTTCCCACGTTGAGTCGTCGCATTCTTAGCAATGTCACCAAAGAAAGTCTGCGCCCCTGTTTTCAAGATAATCGCTTGGCCTTGGCCACTTAAAACATCCGTGCCCATGAAGACTAGATCTTGTAAATCAATCGCTGAAATATCATCCTTTTTCTGATCAATCCCCGCATCCACAAATTTCTCAACCGGCATCGCTTCTCCTGTGAGCGATGATTGATTAACAAATAAATCCTTTGTCCAAATCAAGACAGCATCAGCCGGAATCATGTCCCCGGTTGCCAACGTAATTAAATCTCCAGGAACAACTGCTTCCATCGGAATTTCCTTATTTGTTCCATTTCGCGTGACTTGGCAGGTATTTTCGATTAACTCCTTTAAAGCTAAACTAGCTTTTTGAGAACGATACTCCTGAACAAAAGTAATCAGCACACTCGCCATAATCATCGTTCCCATCACAATGGTTGCTTCTAAATCATGGGTCAAGAATGAAATAATCATCAGTAAAGCGAGCACATAGACAAAGGGGTCTTTAAAGCCTCCTAAAAATAATAAAACAGCTGGCGTCGGGCGTTGTGCGCTAACTTCATTAGGTCCAAATTCCTCCAACCGTTCTCTAGCATCCTCTTCAGACAAACCTTTCAGTGAAGTCCGCAATTCCATTAATAATTCTCGTTGCGATAATTGAGCCAACTTTTTTAGCTCTTGATCCTTTCTCATTACATTCATTCCGCTACTTTTTTTATTCATCATGTCAAAATCCTCCTACTTCCGCTAGAAGGACTTTGACATAATGGTCCCTCTAGCAGCTATTTAATTTTTCCCTCTGGGGACTGGGGTGATCCATCTGTTTCTCATCCTTTCTGTTTTTGGGTTTTGTTTTTGAAAATTATAAGTGTTAGGGTGGTGGATTGGGACTAATTTCTGGCTGCGACTATAGGTAATAATGATTTGAATTGCTCAATTTACTATCCTAGATTACACATCTAGTTTTGCTAATGGTAACTTGTTGATAGTAAAATAATGCTACTTCATTATTATCGCGCTGTGTTTAGCGATTTTCCTAATTGCTTTTCGCTAGAGCAACAAGTACTAATAGAACTCACGACTTTATATTTCTTCAGAAACGAGTCTGGCAGCTAAGGGCTTAAAGTGGTGGAAAAATGTTCCATTTTTCGGGATTGCCCTACGCATTACTGTAATACGTTTAGCCCTTTTACTAGAGTGGCAGGTGCTAATAGATCTTGCAGCTCCGTCTTTTGTATACACGAGTCTGGCGCTAGGGACGGGTAAGGAATGAAAATGGGACATTTTCTTTATTGTCCTACGCATACCATTCCACTACTGCGAAACTTGGTAAGTGGAACTGGCAAAAAACGCGTGCTCAACTAATGAGCACGCGTAAAATAAACATTCATGTCCATCGTTGAGCTTTAGCACTATAGGGCGTAGATAGCATTTGCTATCAGCTACATTATGGATAACCTTCACGATCATCCCTGTTCGACCAACTAAAAATCTCTCGATCTTTTCGCGGCAGTAGCTTGTGTCCATATAGGAGCCTCACCTAACAATTATTCTTTTCATAAATACTATAATCGATAACATTTTAAAAGTCAAAGCATACCTAAACTTTTTTTCACAAATACCGAAACTTTCCTGTAAAATTTATAAATCAGTCCCTCTCACTCATCTTTCAATAGCTGCTCTAGCTCATCCATTTTTTCAGTAAATTGTTTAAAATTTTGTTGGTGAATTCGACTGACGTTAATCCGTAGGCCATTTTCTTTACTGCCATACAGATAAGCGGGTCCTGCGGCTATACCGAGTTGGAGCATTTGTTTAGCTAGTGGTTTAGTTAGCGATTTGCCTTGCCAAGTCAACCAAGAATAATAGCCGCCTTGAGGTGCTTGACCTTGCCAAAAAGTTTGTCCGTCGAGCCATTCTTGAAAATGCTGCGCTTGCTGTTGCAATTTCACACCTAATTGTTTTAGTTTATCGGGATAACTTTCATCTGACAAGGCCCAGTATGCTAATACTTGCGGAATAATGCTGACTGAAAAATCCATTGTTTTTCGAGCTTGTACCAATGAATCCAGCACATGACTTGGTGCGCAGACCCAGCCAATCCGCGTTGTATTACCTAAAATTTTAGAAAATGAACCTATGTATAGCACATTATCTGGATCAAGTTTTTTCAAAGTTGGTAACGTTGGCTTATTATAGGAAAGTTCCGCAAAAACGTCATCTTCCACGATGGGTATTTGATAATTTCGACAGAGTGCAATCAATGCTTTCCTTCTATCTAAACTCATGACAATCCCTGTCGGATTTTGAAAGTTAGGATTGACCATCACCATTTTAATTTTTTTTGCCAAAATCATTTCCTCTAATGCTTCGATTTGAATGCCCTCTTCATCCATCGGCACACCATAAAGTCTGACTCCAGCTGCTTGAAACATCGGCAATTGATAAAAGAAGGACGGATCTTCCACAGCTACCGCTTCGCCGGCTGATAACATCGTCTGTAAAATGAGGAACATTCCTTGCTGCCCACCAGCTGTGATTAACGTTTCTCGCGGACTCACAGACTGTTCATAAATTTCTGAGATTAATTGACCAATCGCTATGCGTAATGGCAGATAACCTAGCTCATCTTGCTTCGTCTCCTCCGAAAGAATTTCACTCCATGAAAACGTCGGAAACTCGAAAGATGGAATCAGTGCAGTTGGCAATTCTCCTGAAAAAACATCGATCAGTTGCTTTTGCTTTTTACGTTCAGTAAATTCATTGACGAATGAATCATCTTTAAATAGAAGGTTTTGAGAAAGATAGTTGCGCCAATCAATGCGCGGTTCTGCATAAACGCCCCATTTCTCTTCATTCACAAAGGTGCCGCTGCCTTGTTTTCGTACCAAAACGCCTAAGCTAGTCAACTCTTCTAAAGAGCGAACCACTGTTGAACGATTGACGCCAAATAAGTCAGCCAATTTGCGTTCTGACGGTAACTGCTCCCCTCCGTTGAGAACGCCTTTTTTTATTCGCTCCGTAATCTGTTCCATAATCTGTATGTACGCCGCTTTGTCGGCTTGCTCATTTTTCCGTATTCTATCCCACATGAGTGATTCCACTCCTTTTAATTTTAAAATTGGATGAGTTAAAAATAAGCCAATTGGCTGTTTTTGTCAAATCAAGACTCGCGTATACTAAGTTTACTGATAAATTTATGGATGGAGGCACACATATGATTAAAAAAATAGTAACCGTGGCCGGCTCAGATTCTAGCGGAGGCGCTGGGCTTCAAGCGGATTTAAAAACATTTCAAGAATATGGGACGTTCGGCTTTTCAGCTGTCACAAGTATTGTCACTATGGATCCTGCAGAAAATTGGTCCCACACCGTCACGCCAATCGCACCTGAGTTAGTCGAAAAACAATTGAAAACCATTTTTGCTGGCGGCAAATTAGATGCAATAAAAACGGGGATGTTAGGAACTGTTGATGCCATCGAAGCCACCCGCAAAGTAATTGACGACTTTCAAATGGACAACATCGTGATTGATCCAGTCATTGCTTGCAAAGGAACCAGCGAATTATTGCAACCAGAAAATGTGGCGGCGATGAAGCGTCTCCTTTTACCTAAAGCAACGATTACCACACCAAACTTAGTTGAAGCGGGTATTTTATCTGAATTAGGTGACTTAACTTCTATCGAACAGATGAAACAAGCTGCGAAAAAGATTGCTCTATTAGGCCCTCAGCATGTGGTCGTAAAAGGTGGTCATCGTCTAGGGTTAGACAAAGCCGTTGATGTCTATTATGACGGACAACAATTCACAATTCTTGAAAATGAATTGATTCCAACCGATTACAATCATGGCGCGGGCTGTACCTTTGCAGCTGCCATTACGGCTGGCTTAGCAAAAGGTTATTCTGTAGAAAAATCAGTTACCTTGGCCAAAGCCTTTGTAGCAGCTGCCATTAAACAAGGAATAAAGATTAATCCCTATCTGGGCCATGTCTGGCACGGTGCTTATAATCACGCAGAAAATCGGATGAATGGGAAAGGAGCCACGTATGAATAAAAAAATATCACTCCAAAGTATCGTTCAAGTCGCCTTATTCGCTGCCCTCACAATGGTCGGCACAACGATCAGAATCCCTTTTCCCGGTGCCTTCGTGCATCTTGGTAACGCGGTTTTACTGTTGGCGGTTCTCCTCATTGGTTACAAAGGCGCTTTAGCTTCCGGCATCGGTTTTGCTCTTTTTGATAGCTTAAATGGGTATATCACCGAAGCGCCTTATTTCTTAGTGGAAAGTTTACTAGTCGGTGGCGTCGCTTATTTATTGTTTCTTCTATTTAAAAAGAATCCCTCAGCGATTTGGCAATTATTGGTGATTGGCGCAGGAACCGGTCTGGCAAAAATAGTCATGACGCAACTGAAAAATACCGTCATGAATGTACTAGCAGGTGCTGATCTTTCGGTCGCCTTCACAGGAGCTTTAGCGAAATTACCCGCCACTTTGATTAATGTCTGCATCACGATGTTAATCGTGACCCTGGTCTACTTCCCTTTACGGAAAAGTATGTCTGTAATATTTCGTGGGTCCGTTCATTAAACAAATTATTCACCTCTTCATATAAATCAAATAGGACCTGCCACCGACAAACTAGTTTTTAGACTGGTGCGCCAAGTGACAGGTCCTATTCGATTATGTTTGTTCGGCATTAATAGACAGTCTATTTATTTCACTGAAACGTTTCTGGCCGTGGTTGTTCTTTATCAAAATAATAAGCAATCGCGTCCAAAATGCGTTGACTCGCTTGCCCATCGCCATAAGGATTAGCCGCTTTAGCCATTTTTTCATGAGCGATTGGATCCAGCAATTTGGTGGTTTCTTCATAAACAACTGCTTCATCTGTGCCAATCATTTTTAACGTCCCCGCTGTCACCCCTTCTGGTCGCTCGGTCGTATCGCGCAAGACAAGTACTGGCACACCTAATGACGGCGCTTCTTCTTGAACCCCACCCGAGTCAGTTAATATTAAGTAGCTACGGGCTGCAAAATTGTGGAAATCGACGACATCTAATGGTTCAATCAAATGAACACTCGCTAAGTCACCTAAAATCGCTTGGGCTTCTTTACGTACTTGAGGATTTTTGTGCATCGGGAAAATCACTTCTACCTCCTGATTCTCTTCAACAATTCGGCGGATACTACGAAAAACTGCCCGCATCGCTTCCCCAAGATTTTCTCGGCGGTGCATCGTCACTAAAATCAGCTTTTTATGATCGATTGCTTTAGGCAATTCAGGATGCGTATAAGTTTGCGATACCGTGTATTTCATCGCATCAATCGCCGTATTCCCAGTAATAAAGATTGCTTCTTCAGGATGATTTTCCTTCAATAAGTTTTCTTTACTAGTGGTTGTCGGCGCAAAATACAAATCGCTCAAGACATCAATCAATTGGCGATTCATCTCTTCGGGAAATGGGGACCACTTATTCCATGTTCGTAAGCCGGCTTCCACATGCCCCACTGCAATTTGTTGATAAAAGGCGGCATTTGTAGCCGCATAAGCGGTGGTTGTATCGCCATGCACTAAGACAATATCTGGTTTTTCCGTTTCCAAGACAGGTTTCAGCTCAGTCAATACGCGACTAGTGATATCCGTCAACGTTTGACCATTTTTCATAATATTTAAATCATACTCAGGCACTAATTCAAAAACAGTCAATACTTGATCAAGCATTTCTCTATGTTGAGCCGTTACGGCTATTTTTGCGTTAAAGCGAGCGTCACTGTGCAGTGCTTTTACTAACGGCGCCATTTTGATTGCTTCAGGCCTTGTACCAAAGACCGATAAAACATTTATTTTTTTCAAGTCACGTCCCACTTTCCTGCTATTTTTTCTATTACTCATATTTTACCATGATTAACCAAATAAAAAAGTCCTTTGCCTATTTTTGACAAAGAACTCATGAATTTATAGTAAAGCGACAAAACGACCCATTTTATTTTGATTACTCTCTAACACCGAAAGCATTCTTGATCACGTTAAAAATAGCACCTGAGAAGATATAAATCAGCCAGCTTGTGGCCCAACCACCCATCCAACCAGAAAATCCCCAGATAAAGAAGATAATCGTTATAACAGGCCAATAAATCCCTGCAATAATTGTAAACGTTGGTGAGTAGTTTTTATGCTTTTTTGCTCGAGGCCCCATTTCATCTTCATCAGCAATAAAGATCCGTTCTGCTAGAAATTTAGTGAAGCCACCTTGATTAATACCACCATAAACAATTAATAAAACACCCAGTCCAAGCATGAAAAACATGCAGGCTGCCCCAAAATTGTCATGATAAGGATCAATAGATCCAAATGCGATTGGAGGGGCCACTGAGAAAATACATAGACCAATTCCTAAGACAAGACATAAGACAAATGAGCGTTGATATTGCTCTTTTTCATGACTAACAAAATTCGCAGTCTCTGGTGCAATATAGCGATCATCGAGCTCTTTATTAATTTTGCTAAACGTCACACCGCCTGTAATAAATAATCCCACAGCAATAGCAATAAAAAGAAATAAGAATAAGACACCAACTACATCTAAATACAGCATGCTAGCCAGTATAAGAACCCCCACACCTACAATAATCAGACCGACACCAAGAGCAATCATCAAAGCTGCACTCCGTCTTCGTGCTAAATAATGCTGCGCTTCATCTACGCCAATCGCTTCTCCGCCAAAGAACGGTTCTTCTCGCTCTAAGTCTTCATCCTCGACATGTAGCTCTGCCAACAATTCATCGATTGAGCCAAACTCAGAAATCGTTGTTCCGACCGCCTCGTTCTCACTTTTACCTTCTTCTACTAATTCTAAATAGCGATCTTCCATATTAGCTAACAAATCAGTTTTTAATTGGCGACTTTCTATCGTTTCTGGAATCGCTAAGAACAGTCCATCCAGATAAGTTTTGATTGTATCCATTTTCTTTCCCTCCTATATGAATCTGTCCATGACGTCTTTCGTCAACAGCCACTCTTCCTTTTTTTCAGTCAAATAATTTTTTCCTGCTTCGGTTATCCGGTAATACGTCCGCTTTTTCCCGTGCGTAACTGCGCCAGGAAATGATTCGATGTAGCCATTCTTCTCTAATCGTGAAAATGCTGAATATAAAGTGGTTTCTTTAATGACATATTGTTCATTAGAAACCTCACGAATCCTTTTTGAAATTGCATATCCATAGGAATCTCCTTCATTTAAGATGGACAAAAGAATCGTGTCATTGTAGCCTCGAATGCCATCACTGGAAATCATTTTGCCCCTCCTTTTTTACTACGTCTGTCGTTGTAATGAGTGTACCATGATTACTACGACAGGTAAAGTAAATTTTTTTAAGTTTTACTTTTTTTATAATTTCCTCTATCACGCCATCTAACTGAAAATAAATCTATATAGTAGAAGATAAACGCAAAAAACAGCCTCACAAAATAGCGAACTATTTCGTAGGGCTGTTGCTTGATTAGTATTCATTTAATAACTCATTCATGCAACTGTTCAACTACATCAGCTATCACGAACTGCTTATTTTCGATCTTCAGTCTTTTTTTTGCAATCTTTTGAACAAAATAACGATCATGAGAGACAAGTAATATCGTGCCAGTAAATTTTTGAATGATTTGTTCAATTTCTTCCCGACTGCCTATGTCCAAATGATTGGTCGGCTCATCTAACAGTAGGAAATTAAACGATTGCTGCATTAGTTTGGCCAGCTCTAAGCGAATTCGTTCTCCTCCAGACAAATCTTTTAAGCGTTTGAAGACATCCTCACCATAAAAACTGTACTTAGCCAGCGTTCGTCGTAGCATTTCTTCTGTTCCTTCAACTTCTTTGAAATACTCTAGCAGACGTTGTTGAGGATTTTCATAGACAATCGTTTGCGGTAAATAGCCAATCGAGACAGACGGTCCTAAACGAATGACGCCTTCATCTGGTTGTTCTTGTTCCAATAACATTCGTAAAAATGTCGTTTTCCCAGAACCATTGCCGCCTTCTAAACTGATAATATCTTGCCAGCGAATCTGACAATCCGCTTCTTCAAACAAGGCTTGTTCCCCATAGAATTTCCAAAGTCCTTCTACTGTCACGACTTCTTTACCCGAACGTTGACTATTAACAAGTTCTGCTCGAATCACTCGCTGATCAGTCTGCGGTTTTCTAAGCTGCTGAATTTTTTCTAAACGATGCTCCAGCTCTTTAGCTTTTTTGAAGAACTTCTCGTTGTCTGATTCATTTCCCCACTGTCGATACCGGCGAATCGCCAACTTCATCTTTTGTATTTCCTTTTGCTGTAAGGCATAATCCTTCGCCAATTTTTCCTCTTGTAACTTTTTCTCTTTCTTATAAAAGCTATAATTGCCACGGAAAACTGTGACTTGCCCTTCTTCCAGTTCAACAATTTCTTGAACTACTTCATCTAAAAAATAGCGATCATGCGAGACAATCACAAACGTTTTTTTGCTACTGCGAATAAAACTCTCCAACCAACTCATCGCCTGTCTATCCAAGTGATTAGTCGGTTCATCTAGCAAATAGACATCGGCCTCCGTTAATAAGATTCGAATCATCTCTACAAGAACCTTTTGTCCACCGCTGAGTGCCGCCAACGCTGTATTTCTCTTATGTTGAAAATTCATGCCTCTAAGCATGGTTTCTATTCGATCTTCTAATGTATAACCACCAATTTCTTCATATTTTTCCTGTACTTGACCATATTGCGCCAACAGTTTTTCGGTGACCTCTTGCCCACTTGAAAAGAGGTCTTCAAAATAATGTAAAGAGTTTCTGACCGCTTGTATTTCAGGAAAACTATCCAGTAAATAAGCAAAAACTGATTGCTCGGTTTCTTCTGGAAGCTGCTGCACATAAGCCATCGCCAATTTCTTTCGTCGACTGACTTGCCCAAAATCAGCTCCTTCAAGTCCCACCATAATTTTTAAAAGCGTTGACTTTCCCGAACCATTCGCGCCAATCAGACCAATTTTTCGTCCAGCATAAATTTCTAATGAAACATTATCTAAAACGGGTACCCCGCCATAATTTTTTGTTACCTGATTTAATTGAATAAACATTTATTTTCTCTCCTTGGACCTTTCCAAAGAAAAAAACAAGAGGCCACAATAATACGTGACCTCTTGTTATTATTTCAGCTATCTACTAAGAATAGAAACTTTGAAATGGTCATCGATTTATTTTATTTTTGCTAAAAATTGACAGACTTGTCCCTTGGGTAGCAAAAGTAAAACCAATTGCATGGCAAAAAATTATATAAAACATTTCAACTGCTAGCTTGTTTGTTATTTTTTGCATGCTCGCCATTTTCGTTTCCTCCTTCATTTCTCATTTCATTTAGTATACCATAAGTCGAAAGCGGAAAACTAGTCCAAGTCCTCGACTAGTCTTCCGCTTATAATAAACTGTTAAAATCGTTCTGTAATTTAGATTGTATCGCCATTAAAGATCGAGTTCTTAACAATCACATAATCTACTTTGCGAATAGCCTCAAGATCACGGCCACCAGAGTAAGAAATCGCAGACTGCAAATCTTGTTGCATCTCAGTTAAAGTATCCTTTAATGAGCCTTTGTATTGTAACCAAATTTTCTTACCTTCAACGTTTTTCTTTTCACCTTTTTGGAATTCTGACGCACTCCCGAAATATTCTTTGTACATTACGCCATCTTCGACTTTTGTTTCACCAGGTGATTCTTCATGGCCAGCAAATAATGAACCGATCATGACCATTGTCGCACCAAAACGAACTGATTTTGCAATATCGCCATGGGTACGAATCCCGCCATCAGCGATTAACGGTTTGCGAGCAGCTTTAGCACACCAACGTAAAGCAGCCAATTGCCAGCCCCCAGTACCGAAACCAGTTTTAATTTTTGTGATACAGACTTTACCAGGTCCAATCCCAACTTTCGTTGCATCCGCACCAGCGTTTTCTAACTCACGCACCGCTTCAGGTGTACCGACATTACCGGCGATCACGAACGTTTCAGGTAAATGTTTTTTAATATGTTGAATCATTTGAATCACTGAATTAGCATGGCCATGCGCGATATCGATTGTTATGTAATCCGGCACTAATTGTAAGCTAGCTAACTCCTCAACGAATGAATATTCTGCTTCTTTGACGCCAACACTGATAGAAGAAATCAACTGACGTTCTTTCATTTTTTGTACAAATGGAATACGAGCCGCTTCATCAAAGCGATGCATAATGTAGAAATAGCCATTTTCAGCTAAGAATTCCGCAATCGTTTCATCAATAATTGTTTGCATATTGGCTGGCACCACTGGCATCTTAAAGCTATGCTTGCCCAACTTAACCTCAGTATCACACTCTGAACGGCTATTAACAATACACTTGTTAGGAATTAATTGGATATCTTCATAATCAAAAACTTTCATAAGAACTGCCTCCTGATGTTCATTTCAGTAAAACACGAACATTAATTATTTGTCAGATGCTTTTCAGGGCACCATCTGTAATTTACAACAGATATTCTATAAAATCAAGTCTTTTTTGTTAAGTTTTGACAATTTATCCGAATTATTTCATTCTAAGGCTATATATTGTTCGCTCATACCTGGAAAAACGTAAAAAATCCTCTAAAAATATAGATAATTTCTCCTATCTACATAATTAAAGGATTTATTTCACTAACACTCACTTTAGACTCACTAATTGAAGTATTCCTCACCCATCGAAATTACAACAGACTTTAAGCGTTCTTCAATGTGTCGTTTTCTATCTATTAAGGTAAGATATTGCCTGCTGCTAGATAGATATCATACCAGTCTTCGCGACTGATTTGAATCTCAGAAGCGTCCGCAATTTCTTTAATACGACCAAGATTCATTGTTCCAGCAATCACTTGGATATTCGCTGGATGGCGTAAGATCCATGCTGAAGCTAGGCCAGTTGGGGTTGTTTGATATTTTGCAGCCAACTCTTCTAACTTTTTGTTTAACTCAGGGAATTTTTCGCTGCCAATAAAGACACCTTCGAAAAAGCCATATTGATAAGGTGACCAAGCTTGGATAGTCATATCATGTAAGCGAGAATAATCTAAAATCGCGCCATCGTGATTGACACTGCCCGCATCTGTCATATTGACATGAATTCCTTGATTAATCATACCCGTATGCATAATACCAAATTGTAATTGATTCGCTACAAGTGGTTGGCGAACTGATTTTTTCAACAACTCAATTTGCATCGGATTTTGGTTACTCACACCAAAGTATTTAACTTTCCCTTGCGTTTCTAATTGATCAAAAGCAGCCGCAACTTCTTCCGGTTCCACTAAAGTATCTGGACGGTGTAACAATAATGCATCGACCTGTTCAACGCCTAATCGAGTCAAGCTATCTTCGACAGATTGAATGATGTGTTCTTTAGAAAAATCAAACATCTTTCCTGGAACAATCCCACATTTTGTTTGTAAGAACAAGTCTTCACGACGTAAAGAACTTTCTTTTAAGGCTTTCCCAAAAATCGATTCACATTCGCCACCGCCATAAATATCAGCGTGGTCGAAAAAGTTAATACCGTTCGCAGCAGCCGTTTCAATAACTTCCACTGGATTCTCTGCATTGTTCATGCGCATGCATCCTAAAATGACTGATGAAACTTCTTGATTAGTTGATCCAAATTTAATTTTTTTCATGATAACCCTCCATTTTCTTTCTACCTAATATAGTGTACCATATCTGCTTTGAAAAGGCTTTATTGGCGAAAAAATTGTTATCGTTGTATTTATGTTCACTCTCTTTTTCGTTAGCATGCTTCTCCCCAGTCTATAGTGAATTATCTTAAAATTTAAACTAGAATAACTTCATAAATTTTTCTTTTTCTTCTAAATGTGGAAAATGAGCCGATTCAGAAAAAATAATTAATTCCTTCTTTGAAGAAGTAATTCGGTCAAAAAAATGGATGACTAGCTCTTTCGAGACCTGTAAATCTTTCTCTCCATGAATAAAATAGACAGGAATATCAAAGCTTAAAGAGCCTTCAAATAAATTGGCTTCCAGTAGTGTTGGAAATAACATGCGATTTGAATGAATTAATCCTCGTAAATAATTTAACTTTTCAAAAAAAGTATAGCCTTGAAATAGAAATAAGCGTGTTATTAATTTCACTTCAAGATCAGGATCAAAAAACATACCCCCATGATACTTTTCGACAAGCTTCCCCTTAACCTTCCCAACGTATTTTTGCGTGGGAAAATCTTTCTTTTTTCTCATCTTTGTGAGTTGTTGTAATATTTTGGTTGTCTGTTCTTTGGCAGTCAACTGATAAATTTTTTGATAAAGAATTTCTTCTGATGAGCGAACATCGATTACTTGACTAATACCATAGTATGCTGAAAATACAGCTGGTCTTAGCTGAAGAACTTTTATACCGATATAGCTTCCATAAGAGTGCCCCATCAACACCAATTGTTTCAGCTGATAAGTTTCTTTTAAGTAAGCAGCCACTTGTATGACTTGTTCGATCAACATATCTTCAGTCACCTCTTTTTGAGTGAAGGATAGTCCTGAGCCAAGAAAATCCAAGTAGCATACTGCATACTTTTCATCTAAAAATCCGCTTAACAATTCGTTTTCAAAAATCGGAAATTCCGGACTACCCGGTCCCCCATGTAAAAATAAAACCATTTTTCTTACTTGTGGATTTCCAACTAAAAACCAACCATTTTGATGCCCATCAATGGTAACTTTCTCTTTTACCACTCGTTTTCCTCTCATTTCTATATACTCCCTCGCCATTGTTATCACACCTCCATTCGTTGGATTTCATTTCCTTGAAAATTAACTACAACGATTGCGATACAACAAATCACAGCTACACTTATCAGTGAAACTAGTAAATTGTCCAACACAAGCATGTTTGATAAAACAGCTGAAAAAATAATTGCACTACTAATAGTAATAGCAATCGAACGTTTATATAAACCTATACTCATCGAGAAAATCCCTATCATCGCCGCTAAAACTGAAATAATCAACAAGCTAGTTACTAATTTTACGCCCAGCTGAAAACTAAATGAATCAGAAATTAAGGAGAAGAACCCCTCACTAAAGTAAAAGAGAAGAAAAGCGCTACCTACACCGATCAGAGTTAAGCTAATACTTACGAGCATACTGACAAGTATTTTCACTAAAAACAGAGATTTTCTATTCACTGGATAAGAAAAGAGTAGATACTTTTTTTCAGTTGTATACTCTTCAACAATCAGACGGCTATTAATCATCGCAGAAACTACTGAAAAAATACATAGCGCCAATAATGTACCCATTTGATAGATAAACTGATAAGTCCCAAGCTCAGAATGATTTTTTACATCTTCCGGTTTTGCTATAGAAATGCCCGCAAAAAAATACATAAATAAAAGCAATAACCCCACACAAATAGGTAGCATTTTTAAGCAGGCCTCTATATTTACTTTTTTATTTTCAGCCTTAATTATATTCAGCATCATTTGACATCCTCCATTAAATAAATTAATTTTTCTCTCAATTGTTCTCCATAGTCCATTGTGAGCTGCATCAATGTCTCATCAACAACAATAGTCCCAGCATTTAATATTAAGACTTTATCGGAAATTTCTAGTGTTTGGTGAAGTAGATGACTAGAAATAATAAAGCTCATCCGCTCTTTTTGTGCTAGTTGCCTTATCAAATGCCCAATATCATCGATACCTTTTGGGTCAAGTCCATTAAATGGTTCATCTAAAATAACTAACTTTGGATTATGAATAATTGTACGAGCAATCGCTAGACGTTGCTTCATCCCTAATGAATACTCTTTTAGACAGGTATCCTTTTTTGAAAATAATCCCACTTGATCCAACACTTGATTGACTTCCTCTTCTGACTTTCTATTTCCCATGTAAGTCAGATGAAGCAGTAAATTTTCTTGTCCAGTCAAGTGTTCATAGTACTTAGGCTCCTCTATTGAAAAGCCAAGTTGCCCCAATAAAGTTGGAAAAGCTTCTTCAATAGTCTGCCCCATAAACTGAATCTCACCTGAACTTTTTTTACTCAGACCCGCAATCATTTTTAATAAAGTTGTTTTGCCTGAACCATTTTTTCCTAAAAGTGTATAAATAATTCCTTCATCAATTGAAAAAGTTGCATCTTTGATAATTTCTGTATCTCCATAGCTTTTCGCAACATTTCTGACACTTACTATTTCCTTCATCATTGTCTCCTCTTCTTCAAATAGACTACCAGTCTATTTTCTTTAAATTAAAAAGTATTAGTCAACTAATACTTTTTAATGAGTTTTTATTTTTTTATAAAAATCCTGTAATTTCTCCTGAAGATTAGTATCTATTAAATCCATTCCTTGAGTAGCAAATAAGCTTTTATAAAACGCCAATTTCTTTTGAAACTTATCTATATCGATAAAATACACCTGCAGTCCCAACCAAATACTAAAAAATTCAACAACTAATTCTGAAAGTTCATTGGGAAACTCAGATTGGATGGATCCATCTTCAATCCCGATATTTATCAATCTTTCAATATTCGGAACTTGATACATCATATTCATCAAATAAATTTCACCAAATATCTTCGGCTCCATAAATAAAGATTTCGCCGAACACATCATCTCAATTTTTTTTTCATTTTTTAGTGTGAACACTAATAGCTTTTGAATCTTTTCAAGCCCCGATAGCTGACTATCATTCATCACTTGAGTAAAATCTTGTTCAGTTGTATCAATTCTCGACATGATCTTTTCAAAAATTTCTTTCTTCGACTTAAAATGATAATAAATAACACCTTTACTCAATCCTTGATTCACGATATCTTGCATCGTTGTATTATCATAGCCTTTTTCAAAGAACAACTTTTGTGAAACTTCTATTATTTTCTCAATCGTCTTTTCAGGATACTTATTTCTAACCACTCGAATAGACACCTCCTAAATACATCGATAGTTAATCAGTAACACTTTAAACAAACCAACGGTCTATTTAGATACTAGCACACCTATATCCTATTTACAAGCGTACGTTCAAAATGTAGTTTGGTCATTATTCATACAAATTCGGTAGATAAGTTCATCTATAGAATCTATATATAGTAGAAACTGACAATGTGCCATAGATATTTAAAACAGATAAAAAGTGCTAGAAAACCTATTGAAGGATTTCTAACACTTTAACTTTTTATTCTTTCCCTAGTTAATGAAATCTCAGAATAAATACATGCTATTTACTCGCTTTATCACCAATATCTGTCCGGTAAAATGTGCCGGTCGTATCTAAGTTATCAAGAATCCCATAGACTTTCTCCTGAGCTTCTTTCAAAGTTTCGCCTGCAGCTTCCACTAGGTAGACGCGTCCACCATTTGTCACTAGCTTACCTTCTTGTTCTGCTACTCCAGCGTAATACACATGACTATTTTCAAACGCAGGGATTTCTGGTAATAGTTGGCCTTTTTGATAATCACCAGGATAACCATCCGCGGCCACGACTACACCCAGACTAAAACCTGTCTCTTGCCAATCAATGGTTGGCACACGATCATTTAGTAAATCATCGATGATTTCAGCTAGATCACTATTTAAACGTTGCAAGACAACCTGTGTTTCTGGATCGCCAAAGCGGGCGTTAAACTCGATAACTTTTGCGCCTGCTTCTGTAGCAATCAAGCCGGCATATAAGATACCGGTAAATGGTCGGCCTTCTTTGACTAAACCTTTGGCAGTGGGCACTAAAATTTCTTTAACTGCTTGATCGACCATCGCTTGCGGAATTTGAGGCACGGGAGAATAAGCGCCCATTCCGCCTGTATTCGGACCTTTATCGTCATTATAAGCACGTTTGTGGTCTTGGGCGATGACCATTGGATAGACTTCCTCGCCACGAACAAACGCCAATAAAGAAAATTCTTGTCCTTCTAAAAATTCTTCAATCACGACTTGTGCGCCGCTCTCGCCAAACTTGTTGTCCTCCAACATATCTTTCAAGGCTGCGATTGCTTCTGTCATCGTTAAAGCAACGACGACGCCTTTACCAGCAGCTAAACCGTCTGCTTTGATAACAATTGGCACGCCTTTTTCTTTCACATAGGCTTCCGCTTCGGAAAACTTCGTAAAGGTTTGATAGTCGGCTGTCGGAATCTGATAGGTCACCATAATTTCTTTGGCAAAATTCTTAGAGCCTTCAATTAAAGCCGCTTCTTTGGTTGGTCCAAAGGCTTTCAGCCCCGCTTCAGAAAATACATTGACGATGCCATTCAATAACGGAATTTCTGGACCGACAAATGTCCAGTCCACTTGATTTTCTTTGGCAAAATCGACTAACCCTTGATTATCCAGCTCGCTAATCGCAACCAGTTCGATCCCATCTTTTTTCATCCCGGCATTCCCCGGTGCACAAAAGACGCGCTCAACAAGCGGACTTTTTAAAAATTTTTGGGCAAGCGTATGTTCGCGCCCCCCACCACCGATGACTAACACTGTTTTTTTCATGTGTACCTCCTAGGTTGACTTCACTTTATCAAAATTTAAGAAAAAACCATTAAAATTCTCTTCTAAACTAATTGTCCAATTGAAAGAGTCCATTGCGCAAAAGTGAGTGGTTCAATAACACCCCACTCACCTCGCCTAACTATTCTATAAACATTCTATTTCTGTCTTCTGATTAATGTCTAAAATGACGGACATCGGTAAAGACCATCGCGATTTGATATTTATCTGCCATATCAATTGATTCTTGGTCTTTGATACTGCCGCCCGGTTGAACGATTGCTTTAATGCCATTCTTGGCTGCATATTCAACTGAATCACTCATTGGGAAATAGGCGTCACTAGCTAGAACGGCTTCTGAGATTTTCTCACCGGCTTGTTCCACAGCTAATTTCACTGAACCGACACGATTCATTTGTCCAGCACCGATTCCTAACGTTTGATGGCTGTTGGCTACAACAATCGCGTTTGATTTCACATGTTTAACAGCTTTCCAAGCAAAAGCTAAAGCTGCTAATTCATCTTCAGTCGGTTGTCTTTTTGTAACGACTTTCCATTCAGCTGGGACTTCTTCAATCACGTCTTGATCTTGAATCAATAAGCCCCCAACCACAGAAACTGTTTCTGGTTTTGCTTGCTCATTTTGAGCGGTAAAATCAAGGGTTAATAGACGCAGGTTTTTCTTACTTGAAAGTAAAGCAAAGGCTTCTTCACTAAAGGCTGGCGCAATAATAATTTCTAAAAATAGTTTGTGCATTAGTTCAGCTGTGGCTAAATCAACGGTTCTGTTTAAAACGATAATCCCACCGAAGATTGAGACTGGATCGGCATCATAAGCAGAACTATACGCATCAAAGATTGTTTTGCCTGTGCCAATGCCACATGGATTCATGTGTTTCAAAGCAACCGCTGTTGGGTCGGTAAATTCACGGATAATGCGAATCGCAGCATCGGCATCCTTGATATTATTAAAGGAAAGCTCTTTACCGTGCAATTGTGTAGCACTCGCAATCGAGAAGGCTTGCGGTAAAGCATCTTGATAGAAGGCTGCTTCTTGATGGCTGTTTTCTCCATAACGTAACGTTTGTTTCAAATCATAGGTAAATGTCACTGTTTCTGGCGTTTTTTCTTCAACTAATTCTGTCAAATAACTAGCAATCAACGCATCATAAGCTGCTGTATGGCGGAAGACTTTAGCGGCTAATTTTTTACGAGTTTCGCTAGATGTTTCACCGTCATTTTTCAGTTCTGCCAAGACAACTTCATAATCTTTCGGATCAACGACAACCGTCACAGAAGCAAAGTTTTTAGCAGCTGAACGTAACATGCTTGGTCCACCGATATCGATATTTTCAATAGCTTGTGCTTCTGTTACATCTGGTTTTAGAATGGTTTCTTTAAACGGATATAAATTTACACAAACAAAATCAATCGGTGAAATATCGTGTTCAGACATCGCTGCCATGTGGGCGGGTACGTCGCGACGCCCCAAGAGTCCGCCATGAATTTTTGGATGTAAGGTTTTCACACGGCCATCCATCATTTCTGGAAAACCAGTCACTTCGTCAATCGAAATTGTCGGAACGCCCGCCTCATCAAGGGTTTTTTTCGTGCCGCCAGTTGAGATAATTTCAATTCCTTGTTCGATTAACCCTTGTGCAAATGCAACGATTCCTGTTTTATCTGATACGCTAATTAATGCTCTTCTCATAGCTAATTTTACGCCCCTTTATAATTATGTGAAATTTCAGCAAGTACTTTTGGATACAGTCGATGCTCGACCTGATGAATTTTAGCTTCTAGGCTTTCTAAGGTGTCCTCTTCTGCGACTGTGACCGCTTCTTGAGCTATCACGGGTCCCGTGTCGACGCCGGCATCGATATAATGTACGGTCACGCCAGTCTGTGGTACCTTTGCCGTAAAAGCATCTTTAATGCCGTGTAATCCTGGAAAATTAGGTAATAAAGACGGATGAATATTAATTATTCGTTGCGGAAAGGCTTCTAATAAACACGGGCCAATAATCCGCATGTAGCCGGCTAAGATAACCCATTCTACTTGATATTCTTCTAGCAAATGAAGTAATTCCGCTTCATACACAGATTTTTCCGAAAAATCTTTTGGTGAAAAGCTGACTGCTTCAACCTGATGATTTTTCGCTCGCTCTAGCACGTAAGCATTCGACTTATCGGAAAATACTAGCGCGACCTCCATCGCAATTTCTTGTCGTTCTACTGCCTGGATGATCGCCTCAAAATTACTGCCATTGCCAGATGCCAAGATCGCTGCTCTCATGACCTAGACTCCTTTTAGCACAACTGGCTGTGCTTGTTTTTCTGTCACTGAACCAATCGTAAAGCAAGCTTCGCCATTTTCTGCCAAGGTTGCTTTGACATCAGCCACTTTATCAGGTGCAACAGCCAATACCATGCCAATCCCCATGTTAAAGATTTCGTACATTTCTGCTGCCGGAATCTTGCCATATGTTTGTAAAGCCTCAAAGATTGGCAAGACTGGCCAGCTACCGATTTCAATTTCAACGCTGAGCTCCTCTGAGATCATACGCGGAATATTTTCAATAAAGCCACCACCAGTAATATGGGCAATCCCTGACACTAATTCTTTTTTGACTAATGGCAGTAACGCATTGACATAAATTTTCGTAGGGACTAATAATTCTTCCCCTAATAATTTATCCTCAAGCTCTGGCAATGAAGTTGAACCAGTAAAGCCTTGTTTTTCAAAAAAGATTTTACGGACTAATGAGTAACCATTCGAGTGAATTCCACTTGAAGGCAGACCTAGCAGAACGTCTCCCGCTTGAATCTTCTCACCTGTCACGAGTTGACTTTTCTCAGCAATCCCTACTGCAAAGCCAGCTAAATCATAATCATCTTCGCCGTACATGCCAGGCATTTCAGCAGTTTCGCCACCGATTAAAGCAGCACCCGCTTGTACGCAGCCTTCTGCCACACCTGCGACCACTTCTTCTAAGCGCGCCGGCACATTTTTACCTGTCGCGATATAATCCAAGAAATATAAAGGTTCTGCCCCTTGTGCCACGATATCGTTGACACACATCGCCACGCAATCAATCCCGATAGTTGCGTGATTATTTTCCTGAATTGCGACCATTAATTTTGTACCGACCCCGTCTGTTCCCGAAATCAGAACAGGTTCGGCTACATCTACCGTACTTAAATCAAAACAACCACCAAATCCACCAAGTGCACCCATCACGCCTATACGTTCAGTCCGTTTTACGTGTTTTTTAATTCGCTCGACTACTTCATAGCCCGCTTCTACATCAACGCCCGCTTTAGCATATGCGTTCTTCATATCTCTTCGCTCCTATTCATTCCTAAAAAAAGGATGTCTTTTCTTTGAGTGATGCTTGATATTTTTCTTCATAATCATAGAGTGGCGTTGGATAATCTCCATTAAAATAAGCCATACATAACCCTGAATAAGGCGCATCAAATTTTAAGCCAATCGATTGAATCAAGCCTTCTTCACTTAAAAAGCTGAGCGAATCAGCACCGATTGCTTCACGAATTTCGTCAATCGAAAGGTTTGCCGCAATCAGTTCTTTTCTCGTTTGAATATCGATGCCATAAAAACATGGATATTTCAAAGGCGGTGCCGCAATCCGAACATGAACTTCTTTAGCGCCCGCTTCTTTTAAGAGCTGGACAATCCGACGACTTGTTGTCCCGCGAACGATTGAATCATCAACCATGATGACTTTTTTGCCTTCAACCACCCCACGGACCGCTGAAAGCTTCATACGCACCCCTTGCTCACGCAATTCTTGGGTTGGTTGAATAAACGTCCGAGCGACATATTGATTTTTGACAAGGCCCATCTCGTAAGGAATACCGCTAGCTTCAGCGTAACCACTGGCTGCTGAGAGCGATGAGTTTGGTACACCCACGACCATATCTGCTTCAACAGCGGCCTCTTCAGCTAAACGGCGCCCCATATTTTTTCGTGCGGTATGCACATTCACGCCGGCGATATTTGAGTCAGGTCGTGCAAAATAGATATATTCCATCGAACAAATCGCTGGCTGTGTATCTGTTGTATACGCCTCGATTGTCACACCTTCGTCATTAATAATCACCATCTCACCCGGCTGCACATCGCGGACAAATTTTGCCCCAATTACTTCAAGTGCGCAGGTTTCAGAAGCCACAACATAGGCGCCGTTAACCATTTGACCAATCGATAACGGACGGAATCCATTTGGATCTAACGCTGCAATCATCGCATCTTCCGTCATTAACAGATAAGCAAAGCCGCCTTTGACTGTATTCAACGATTCTTTTAATTGCTCAATAAAGGTTGCCTCTTTACTCTGACGAATCAGATGCATCAAAATTTCTGTATCTGAATTCGAATGAAAAATCGCGCCATCTTTTTCTAATTCCCGACGTAGCGTGCGCGCATTGGTTAAATTCCCATTATGCGCAAGCCCCACAGAAGTGTCGTAGAATTTGAATAGGAAAGGTTGGATATTATCCACGCTCCCATTACCAGCTGTCGCATAACGGACATGACCAATCGCTGCGTTTCCTTCTAATTTACTCAACTGACGTTCATCTTTAAACACATCAGAAAGTAAACCTAAGCCGCGATAACCATCGAGTATACCGTCTTTATTGACAACAATTCCGGCTCCTTCTTGGCCACGATGCTGCAAACTATGCAAACCAAAATACGTTACTCGCGCGGCATCTGGATGACCCCAGACGCCGAAAATCCCGCATTCTTCATTTAAACTTTTTACTTCATAAGACATGAGATGGCATCCTCCCAAAGCTGTTTCGCCTGTGAAACTTCAACAGAGACCGTTTCGTCCGCTGTCGCAATCGTTAATTGACCAGTCGCTGTGACTGTTCCAACCTTGACGGCTTTTTCAGCCATGATTTCTTCAAAAGCAGCTTTATTTTCAGGCGCAACAGAGACAACAAAACGTGACTGTGTTTCTGAGAATAAGTGCGCTACTGGCATGTCGACAGCCACATCGATGCCTAAATTATTAGTAAATGCTGATTCCGCTAAAGCCACACCCAGGCCACCTTCGGCACTATCATGCGCACTCTTGACTAAGCCGGCTTTAATTGCCGCTAGAACCGCTGCTTGATTGTCTTTTTCAGTCGCCAAGTCAAAGTTCATCAATTGTCCTTCGATACGACCTAACTGCATTTTTTGTAATTCTGAGCCATTAAAATCAGCGAAGGTTTCGCCAACTACATAGATTAGATCCCCGGCTGTTTTAAATTCTTGTGTCGTAATCTCATCAAGATGATCAATTAAACCAACCATCCCAATCATTGGTGTTGGGTAAATTGCTTTGCCATCTGTTTCATTGTACATTGAAACATTTCCAGAAATAACTGGTGTATCTAAGACGCGACAAGCTTCCGAAATTCCATCTGCTGAAGTCCATAATTCCCAGAAGCCTTCTGGTTTATCAGGTGAACCATAGTTTAAGCAATCAGTAATCGCTAACGGACGTCCGCCACTAGCCACAATATTACGCGCAGCTTCTGCGACCGCAATTTGGCCACCAATCTCAGGATTCAAATACAAGTAACGGGCATTACAATCCGTCGTCATCGCTAAGGCTTTATCTGTACCACGAACCCGTAAAACAGCGGCATCGCTCCCAGGTCTCACGACAGTATTCGTACGAACTTGTGAATCATACGTTTCATAAATCATTTTCTTCGACGCAATTGTTGGCTGTTGTAACAACGCCAATAACGTTTCACTGCCACTTTCAATAACAGGTTCGAACTCAGCTAGAGCCGCAAATTCTTTGATACGCGCTGGTTCTTTACGTTCTTTTGTATAGACAGGTGCATCCTCTGCTAAGGCATCTACTGGTAAATTCGCCACTTCAACGCCACGATGATACAGACGGTATAACCCATCATCTGTTACTTCACCAATCGTTACAGCATCCAGATCGTATTTTTCAAATAATGCCACGACTTCTGCTTCGTGTCCTTGTTCGACACAGATTAACATCCGTTCTTGTGATTCTGACAACATCATTTCATATGGCGTCATATTTGTTTCACGTTGTGGCACATCGTCTAGGTATAATTTCAAACCAGAGCCAGCTTTAGAAGCCATCTCCGAGCTAGAAGAAACCAGTCCGGCAGCGCCCATATCTTGAATACCGACCAAAATATCTGAATGGTCGAGAATTAATTCTAAACAAGCTTCCAATAATAATTTTTCCATAAACGGATCGCCAACTTGAACAGCTGAACGTTGTTGTTCTTCACCTTCAACGAATTCCTCTGAAGCAAACGTCGCACCGTGAATCCCATCGCGTCCCGTTTTCGCTCCAACGTACATAATTGAGTTACCAACACCTTTGGCTTGGCCCTTTTGAATATCCTTATGGTCAATAATTCCAACACACATAGCATTAACAAGCGGATTGCCGGCGTAACAAGCGTCAAAAGCCACTTCGCCACCAACCGTTGGAATCCCGATACAGTTGCCGTAGCCGCTAATCCCAGCAACGACTTCTTCTAATAAATATTTGGTGTGTTCATTATCTAATTCACCAAAACGTAGGGAGTCCAAAATCGCAATCGGACGCGCACCCATACTGAAAATATCGCGAATAATTCCGCCAACCCCAGTCGCAGCTCCTTCATAAGGCTCAACAGCAGAAGGATGATTATGACTTTCAGCTTTAAAAACCACCGCTTGACCATCACCAATATCAACGATTCCGGCTCCTTCACCAGGTCCTTGTAGCACCTGTGGGCCAGACGTTGGGAATTTCCGTAAGACTGGTTTTGAATTTTTATATGAACAATGTTCACTCCACATGACTGAAAATAAACCAGTTTCTGTGTAGTTTGGCATTCTTTTAAGTATTTTTTCAGAAATCAACTGATATTCTTCATCCGTTAATCCCCATTCCGCATAAATGCGTTGTTCTTTAATCTCTTGTGGTGTTGGCTCCATCACTTTCATCATTAGTTTGCAGTCACCTTTCCGAAATTTTTTAGGATAGAAGAGAAGAAACGTTTGCCGTCAGCAGAACCTAATAGCTCTTCCATTGCGCGTTCTGGGTGAGGCATCATGCCTAGCACATTGCCCGCTTTATTTGTGATTCCGGCAATTTGTTCCAGACTGCCGTTGATATTTTCGCCATAAGTGAAGACGATTTGTTGATTATCTTTTAATTCTTGCAAGGTTGCTTCATCACAGTAATAATTTCCTTCTCCGTGCGCAACAGGAATTTGAATGACTTCATTTTCGTCATAATCAGAGGTAAATTTCGTTTGGTTATTGACTACTTTCAATGGCACTGTTTTACAGACAAAATGTAGCGAATCATTTCGTTTCAGCGCACCAGGTAACAGGCCAGCTTCCGTTAAAACTTGGAAGCCATTGCATGTCCCAAAGACTGGTTTGCCTTCGTCAGCAAAACGAATCACTTCAGACATAATTTTAGAAAAACGAGCAATCGCACCGCAACGTAGGTAATCACCATAAGAAAAGCCCCCAGGCAACAAGACGCCATCAAAGCCTTCTAGAGAAGTCGCATCGTGGCGAACATATTCAGCCTCAGCGCCCATAATATCTTTGACCGCCCATAACATATCCATGTCACAGTTTGATCCAGGAAAAACAATGACAGCAAATTTCATGTTAGGCTTCCTCCGTTGTTGAGATTTCATAACGATACGTTTCCATATTGACGTTCGCTAACAATTTGTCACACACTTCTTCGATCATTTCTTCTACTGGTCGCTCTGATTTAGCCACTTTAATTTCGAAGTATTTGCCAATCCGAATCTCTTCAATCTCCGCATAGCCCATCCGATGCACGGCACCTTTCACGGCTTCTCCTTGTGGGTCTAATACTGAATCCTTATAGGTTACATAAACTTTTACAAAATACATGGTTGATAGCTCCTTCTTGTGTTTGTTTTTTATTTTAATTTAAATAAGTAACTATTTTCTTCGATTGATAACTCTCTGACTGACGTTACTGTTTAGACTAAATTTCTTCTAAACGGCGCAAGACTTCTTGATAGACAGGCACGATATCACCTAAATCACGACGGTAAATATCTTTGTCCAAATGGTCATTCGTCTCAGCATCCCATAAACGACAAGTATCCGGTGAAATTTCGTCAGCTAATAAAATCCGACCTGCTTGATTTAGCCCAAACTCGACTTTAAAATCGACTAGCTTGATTGATAATTCCTTGAACAGGTCAATTAAGGCTTGATTGATTTGTCGAGTGATGGTTTTAATTTCTTGAATTTGTTCAGTTGTGGCAATCTCTAAAGCGAGAATGTGATCTTCATTGATTAGTGGATCATCTAAGCGGTCTTCTTTGTAATAAAACTCAATGATTGGAAATTTTAGGGGTTGTCCTTCAGGCACATCTAAACGTTTAGAAAAGCTGCCTGCGGCGATATTTCGCACGACGACTTCTAAGGGGATAATTGTTACTGCTTCAACTAATTGTTCGGTTTTTGATAGTTTTTTGATGAAATGGCTAGAAATCCCTCGTTCTTTCAATTTTTCGAAAATTTCCGAAGTGATTTGATTATTTAATTCGCCTTTTCCTTGGATTTGATCTTTTTTCACACCATTTAGAGCAGTTGCTTGATTCAGATATTCTACCCAAAGAACACCTTCTTCATCAGTTTTATAAAGTTTTTTAGCTTTTCCTTCATAGAGCAACGCTTGTTTTTCCACTACTTGACCTCTCCCTTGTTCGAACGTTACAAACAATAATTATCTCTAACGTTCAGCTTAATGTTTGTATTTAGTTTAACAATCATCTGTTTTCGGGTCAATATTTTCCGTTCATTTATTGAATAAATAAAACTTAACGTTCGTGTTTTGCTAAAAATATATAACGCTGATATTCCAATCAATTTAAGAAGCGTTTACATTTTTATGAACTAGTGCTATAGTATAGGGTATAAGTAATGAACCTATTTTACCTATCCAAAAATAGCGATAAGGCTCTAGAGGAGGAAACTTGGATGACGAGTTTACAGACAATGGTGCAGCAGTTTTTAGCAGATCTTGATACGGAAGAACAAGTCCGTTTATACAATGATTTACTCGCTTTAGAAGCAGTTCATCACTTAAACGAACATGCTAGCTTCTATACTTTTCGAAAATTAAAACGGGCCACTCATCGACATTTTGAATGTCGCAAACGGACCCTACGATTCGTTAATAAAAAAAATAATGAATTGATTATTCATCAATTACATGAACAACATATTTTCAAAAATCATTACCGCATTCAGGTTTTTTACAATCTACATGAATATGATTTCAAATTTGTCGAAGAGCTCACAACTGCCCTTCGTAAAAACAACCTGATTCAACCAAGCGGCTTATCAATTAATTATGCATAAAAGAGAGTGTAGCAAAACCACTAATTGGTTTTGCTACACTCTCTTTATTCAAATAAAAAAATAGTCTTGATAGAAGCCACTCTTCAGCACTTCTATCAAGACTACCTGATTATTTGTCTCATCTGCTTTAATTAGCAGAATTATTCGCAACGAAACAGATTACAAGTCCCTGATAATACCCCGTACGTTTTATTCCCCTAACCCAACACGTTCAAAAATTGTTTCAACGTTTTTTAGATGGTAATTGTAGTCAAAGGCATCATCCAGCTCTTCTTTGGATAACACAGAGGTAATTTTTTCATCTGCATCTAACAACGGTCGGAAAGCTGTTTGATTATCCCAAGCGTAAGCTGTTTTAGGTTGCACTAAATCATAAGCTTCTTCACGAGACATGCCATGATCAATCAACTTCAACAGTACACGCTGGCTATAGATTAAGCCGAATGTTGCGTTCATGTTACGCTTCATATTCTCTGGGAAGACTGTCAGATTTTTCACGATATTACCAAAACGGTTTAACATATAATTCAAGAGAATCGTCGTGTCTGGTAAGATAATACGTTCAGCTGACGAATGAGAAATATCTCGTTCATGCCACAATGAAACATCTTCATAGGCAGTAATCATATGTCCGCGGACAACACGAGCTAGACCCGTCATATTTTCTGAACCAATCGGATTACGTTTATGAGGCATCGCTGAAGATCCTTTTTGGCCTTTCGCGAAGAACTCTTCGACTTCTCGCGTTTCGGATTTTTGTAAACCACGGATTTCTGTGGCAAATTTTTCGATACTTGTCGCAATCAAGGCCATTGCTGAAAAATACTCAGCATGTAAATCGCGTGGTAAGACTTGGGTAGAAATATCCTGCGCACGAATCCCTAGCTTATCGCAGACATAAGCTTCAACAAAAGGCGGAATATTGGCAAAAGTACCTACTGCACCAGAAATTTTCCCGGCTTCAACCCCTTTTGCTGCATGCTCAAAGCGTTCAATGTTGCGTTTCATTTCTGAATACCATAAAGCTAATTTTAAGCCAAAAGTAGTTGGTTCTGCATGCACACCATGGGTTCTGCCCATCATGACAGTCCGTTTGTGTTCTTTAGCTTTTTCACCGATGATTTCAGTAAAACGTTGTAAGTCTTCACGTAAAATATCATTGGCCTGTTTGATTAAATAGCCATATGCTGTATCCACTACGTCGGTGCTTGTTAAGCCATAATGAACCCATTTCCGCTCTTCACCTAACGATTCAGAAACAGAACGAGTAAATGCTACAACGTCATGTCGAGTCTGTTCTTCAATTTCTAAAATGCGGTCAATATCAAAGCGAGCATTTTCGCGAATCTTTTTAGCATCCTCTTTAGGAATTTCCCCTAATTCTGCCCAAGCTTCATCAGCTAAAATTTCAACTTCTAACCACGCTTGATAACGATTTTGATCTGTCCAAATTCGACCCATCTCTGGTCTTGTATAACGATCCAACATAAAAAGTTTCTCCTATTCTTAATCCCAAATATTTGTTTGTTTAACTTCTTTTAAGGTTTCTTCTATATTCTCAGTTAAAATAGTGATATGACCCATTTTACGCCCAGATTTAGCTTCTGCTTTCCCATAATAATGAAATTGCCAAGCGGCTTTTTCCATCGTCAAGTCATAGGTCTTGAGTAATTCATCCCCTAGAATGTTAACCATCACAGCATCGCTTAACAAACGAATTTCTGGTAATGGCCAACCCGCAATCCCACGAATGTGAGCATCAAATTGGCTAATAGAACACGCTTCAATCGTATAATGTCCTGAATTATGCGGTCTAGGTGCCATCTCATTGACATAAATGCTGCCACTTTCTGTTAAGAACATCTCAACTGCTAAAGTTCCAGCTAAGCCAATCGCTTCAGCAATGACTTTAGCAATTCTTTGAGCCTCTTCAATGACTTCTGCAGAAACATTAGCCGGAGCTATTGTTTCGTGAAGGATATTGTCTCTATGGCGATTTTCCACCACCGGAAAAACAGTATATTCTCCTTCGCCATCACCTGCAACAAGCACCGATAATTCTTTTTCATAAGGAATCCAAGCTTCTAGGACACAGGTTCCTTCGCGCAAAAGATTCATAGAAGGCGCCAAGTCTTGCATGCCGTATAAGACATACTGACCTTTACCATCATAGCCGCCGCGCGTGGTCTTTAAGACACACGGATAGCCGATACTATCAATCTCTTCTTGAATATCCGTTGGGCTAATAATCGTTGCATAAGGGGCAATCACAATATTATTCGATTCTAAAAATGATTTTTCCATTAAACGATCTTGCGTAATTGCTAATAAATCAGTTCCTTGAGGAATCGACGTCATCGGCAAAATTGTATTAAGTGCTTCGACACTGACATTCTCAAATTCATACGTAATTACATCGACACGTTTCGCCATTTCTTCAAGGGCAAAATTATCATCGTATTCAGCCACAATTTGCCAATCAGCGACTTGTGAAGCAGGGCAATCTTCAGTCGGATCTAGTACTCCTACTCGAAAACCCATTTCTTTTGCACTCTGTGCCATCATACGGCCTAACTGACCGCCGCCAACAATCCCGATTACCGAACCAGGTAATAAAGGTTTAACCAAGTTGATCACTACTTTCCATTACAGTTTCCGTCATGACTTTTCTTTTTTCGTCCAGTCGTTCCGCTACCTCTAAATCATACATGGAAAGCATCTGCGCCGCAAGTAAACCTGCATTAATTGCCCCAGCTTTTCCGATTGCTGTTGTTGCAACAGGAATTCCTCCTGGCATTTGAACAATCGACAATAACGAATCCAAGCCATTCAATGTTCGTGATTGAACTGGAACTCCGATTACTGGCAAGGTTGTTTTGGCAGCGACCATTCCTGGTAAATGAGCTGCTCCTCCTGCCCCAGCAATAATTACTTTAAGGCCACGCCCTCGCGCTTCTTCAGCATATTTAAACATCAAATCAGGTGTACGATGAGCTGAAACAACTTTCTTTTCATAAGGAATCCCCAATTCTTCTAGACTGGCACAGGCGTGCTTCATTGTTTCCCAGTCAGATTGGCTTCCCATAATTACAGCTACTAAAACGGTCATTGATCTGCCTCACTCTCTTTTATTCGATTTCATTTTATCAAGGCTTGTTTTCCCTGTCAAAGAATTTTCGAATATTATCATCTGTTTTTCACCGATTGTTCGGTTTATGACTGGATAAAAAAGAAGAAAGTTGACAAAGCAACTTCCTTCTTTTTAAGAAACACTAAATTTCTTCTTCTGATTTCAATCCATTGAATAGTACGTTCAGTACAATGGCCGTTAAACTACTCATAACGATTCCATTTCCAGTAAACATTTGTAACGTTTCTGGCATTTGACTGAATAGACCTGGCAATACGTTAAAGCCTAGACCAAAACCAATCGAAACAGCGATAATCAATAAATTCTTATCATTATTAAAATCAACTTTTGAAAGCATCCGCATTCCTTGAACAGCGACCATACCAAACATCACTAACATGCCGCCTCCTAAAACTGATTCAGGAATGATTTGAGCTAAGGCTCCAACTTTAGGAAAAAGTCCTAAAGCAATCAAGAAAAAGGCTGTGAAGTAAATGGGTTTTCTAGTTTTAATCCCAGATAATTGAACTAAACCAACGTTCTGTGAGAAGCCTGTATAAGGGAAGGTATTGAAAATCCCGCCTAAAACAACTGCTAAACCTTCTGCACGATAGCCACGTTTCAAGTCATCTTCGCCAACTTTTTTTCCAGTAATATCACCTAAAGCGAAGTAAACACCTGTTGACTCTACCATGCTGACGATTGAAATAATTACCATCAAAAGAATTGACCAAACATCAAAGGTTGGCATACCAAAATAGAAAGGCTGAGGTACATGGAAGACTGGCGCATGACCAATAGCTGCTAAATCAACTTGACCTAAGACTGCTGCAAGCACCGTTCCACCAACTAAACCAATCAAAACAGCAATCGAACGAATGAAACCTTTAGCGAAAATTTGAATACCAATAATTAGACCAATTGTCACAAACGCTAATAATAAATTCGTAGGGTCGCCAAAGCTTGGATCAGTTTTTAAACCGCCACCCATTTTTTCAACTGCTACCGGAATTAATGTTAGACCAATAACGGTAATTACCGTCCCTGTCACCAATGGCGGGAATAATTTCTTAATCTTTGAAAAGACCCCTGCGATTAATACGACAAAAACACCTGAAGCAATAACCGAGCCATAAATGGCGCCGATTCCGCTATTATTACCAATCAAAATCAGCGGAGCCACTGCTTGAATTGCACATCCTAGAACAACTGGCAAGCCAATTCCGAAGAATTTGTTGACTGTTAATTGAAGCAAAGTAGCAATCCCACACATAAAAATATCAATCGAAATTAAGTAAGTCATTTGTTGCTCATTAAAGTTTAACCCTGTACCGATAAGTAACGGTACAGCAACCGCTCCTGCATACATAGCTAATAAATGCTGTAATCCTAATACGGCTGCTTTACCGTTCTGCGTTTCCTTTTCCAAACTATGCGTCCCCCTCAAGAAATTCTACTTCTCCATTTGTTAATGAAGCAATTCGCGCTAATGATACGACCTTCAAGCCCATATCTTCAATCAATTGACGACCATCTTGGAATGATTTCTCAATGATAATCCCGATTCCTTCGACTTCAGCTCCCGCCTGTTGACAGAGCTCGATTAACCCTTTAGCTGCTTGACCATTCGCTAAAAAGTCGTCAACGATTAAGACCTTGTCTTCATTTGATAAAAACTTTCTAGAAATCGAAACAGTGCTCGTCACTTGTTTCGTAAAAGAGTATACAGAGGATGTCAATAGCTCCTCATCCATTGTCAAACTTTTAGCTTTTCGCGCAAAAATCATCGGAACATTCAATTCCTTTGCTGCAAAAACAGCTGGTGCAATTCCTGAAGCTTCGATTGTTACAACTTTGGTAATTCCAGCATCTTTAAATACTTCAGCAAAACGTTGCCCCATTTGTTCCATCAACACAGGATCTACTTGGTGTGTGACAAAGCTATCAACTTTTAAGACACCTTCACCCAAAATATGTCCGTCTTTTTTGATACGCTCCACTAGCTCTTTCATTTCATTCTCTCCTATCCATTTAGTTATCGAAAAAATAAAGCAATCAGCATAACAAATAGTTTTTCAACCGTCCGTTATTACAGACTCTGCTTAAAATAAGCAAAAAACCTCTTTCGCGTAAGCAAAAAAGGTGCACAAATAACACGTTTTTTACTTATAGTCCAACATTTACGGTGTCGGGTAGAGACTGTCGACCTTATCTCGACGATATATAAGTGAAACATTTTTAAAAAGATAGGTCTATTATCTATTTAATTACAAAAAAAAGCAAGGCTTGTAAGCCCTTGCTTTTTAAAAATCTTAATATTTTTTCTAAAAAAAGAAAAATCATTCGGTTTCTTTCTGTTCTTTTTGACGATAATTCTCCATTTTTTTGCTAAATAACTGCCCATTACTCGGTGGTGTATAGGTAATGGCATTGGCGCCAGCTTCGATTGTGGCCAAAATACCTTCATCGGTAGGCCCTCCGGTAGCAATAATCGGTAATTCTGGATATTTTGCTCTGAAATAGGCCACAGTTTCCACTGTCTTCTTCCCTGCACTGATATTGATGATTGAAACGCCTGCCTCAAGCTTTTCATCAATCGGGGTATAGATGGAAGTGACCGTGCTGATCACTGGAATATCTACAACTTCACATACTTGTCGAACCGTTTCAATCGGTGTCGGCGCATTCAAGACGACGCCAATCGAGCCTTGCGCTTCGGCAAACATACTCATATAGGCTGAACGTGTTCCTTGCGTCAAGCCACCGCCAACTCCAGAAAAGACTGGAATATTTGCGGCTTCGATAATTCCTTTCGTGATGGCCGGATGCGGCGTAAAAGGATAGACAGCAATCACTGCGTTCGCATTGTTATTACAGACAATCGCGATATCAGTCGTAAAGATAATTGAGCGAATTTTTTTGCCAAATACACGAATACCACTTGCTTGTAGTATAACCTCAGGAACGCGTACAATATCTTTTCTTAACTCCGTCGTAATTTCTGGAACAAATTTTTCTGCCATTTTTTTCGACCCCTTTCAATCGGGCACTTTGTGAGACAAATTGTCCGTTCTTACCGTCGATCGTACTGGTCTAACTTGTACGTTTCGATTACTTCCGTAACTTTGTGGGCATAATTTGGATCTGTTGCGTAGCCACCCTCTTGTAAAGCCTTCGCTGCTTGTTTGTAATTTTCTGCCAAGAGCACCTTTTCATATTGTTGAGGATTCCAAGTCACGCCATTAACGAATAGCATAGTATGATCATCCATTGAAGCTTCCCATGAGTCATAAACCTTAAAATCACCTTGAATGACTATCCATTCTTCATTTACATATTCTCGCGTTTCCAAATTAACTTTCTTCTCGTTGCCAAATGACTTCATACCAAATAAATTATTGTATTGACTGGCTAATGAACTTTGCCCCCAATTGGATTCAAGAATAGCTTGTGCGATAATAATGCTTGGCAATACACCGTAACCCTCTTGTAGTTCTTGGGCATGGGGAACCAGACGGTTAATAAATTCCTCATGACTCATCGTGACTATCTCCGTTTGATCTAGCGACTCTGATTCAATTAATGGTGCAGTTAAACTCTTCAAAGAAAAGACAAACGCTACCCCAATTAACAACAATCCTAGCAAAAGCTTTGGAATGCCGACCGTTTGCTTTTTCTTTTTATATTTTTTTCGTGTGCTCATACGACTCCTATTCTTAGAACAGTTTAAGATATTCTTCCAGCGTTAAGTCATTTTCTGTAATATACTTCGCACTTTCTTTCCCCACATATCTTAAATGCCATGGTTCATAATCAATCTTGGTTATTGCTTCTTTCCCTTTAGGATAACGGACTATAAAGCCAAATTCAGGTGCATTTTCAGCTAACCATTGTGCCCCAGGTTGCTTCCCAAAGCCCTCTTCTAATACTTCTTTGGGATAGTTATTATACCACGATTCGTCTACAACATCGACTGCTAAGCCTGTATGGTGTTCACTATATCCTGGCTCAGTCACCGTTTTTTTGGTTTCCGCAATCGCTGCCTCTTCATCAAGCCCATCTCGAGACATGATTACATTGACTTCCTGATCAAAAACAGTTTGTTGATACGCTACTGAGCGAAAAGCTGAAATAATTACCAACGGGTGATTCGCTTTTGTCGCTGCTTCAGACATCTTTTCGTAACTATCGGCAATCCGTTTGTCAACTTCATAGCCATTAGACAAAGCCACCAAGTTTTCTTCATTAACTTCTGTTGTTAATTTATTCTCAGGTCCAACGAGTACTAACGCCCAGTCGCTCGTTGAAATATTAGGTAAATCTGCCGCAACGGCTGCTTCTTTTGCTTCCTTCTTAACCTTTTCCGTTTTCTTTTCAGTTGTTTCCACAGTCGGTGTAGATTTCTTTTGATCAAATCTACCTGTAATACTTAAAAATGAAACGACAAGTATAATACAGACGGCGAATATGCCGAAAAGTGTTTTAGGTGAAGTGAGTGTTTGTTTAGTTTTAATTGTTCTAGCTCCTAAGCCTGTGACATGAGTGAAGGTAAATCGATTGTAAAATGCGCATGTGCACTACAATTACGGTAAACGATCGAGATATTCTTCTAGTGTTAATTTATTTTTCTCTATATATTCGGCATTTTCTTTGCCAACATAGCGGATATGCCACGGTTCATAAGTAATCGCGGTAATTTTTTCTTGATTTTTAGGATAACGGATAATAAAGCCATAAGTAGCTGCATGTTCGGCCAACCATTTTGCACCCGGCTGTTCTCCAAAGCGTGCATCAAGCAATCCGCCAACATAATTTTTATTCCACGATTCATCTACCACGTCCAAAGCAAGTCCCGTATGGTGTTCACTAAAGCCTGGCTCAGTCATCGTTTTCTTGGCTTCCTTAATAGCAGCTTCTTCAGAGAGCCCCAGTCTACTCATATTTTGTGAGACTCCCTCTTCAAAAACTTCTTCTTGATAGGCAACTGAACGAAAGGCTGAGATAGTCACCAACGGATAGCCAGCTTTTTCGGCAGCCGCAGCTAGCTCTTCGAAGCTTTTAGCGATTCGCTTATCCACTTCAAAACCATTCGCTAACGTCGTTAATTGGCTATCAGGAATTTCTGTTTTCAGTTTATGATTGGGACCGACTAAGACTAGATTCCAGTCATTTTTCGAGACCTTAGGAAGATCCTTGAACTGTTCTTCAGGCTGTTCTAGTAAACTTGCTACTTTTTTTTCAGCGACCTGTTCAGTCGTATCCGTTGTTTCTGATTCAGCAGTCTTCGTTTTTTCCGTATCCTGCTGCTTGGTTACGGTTGTTTGACTCGTCTCTTTGTTTTTTTGCTTTTTTGTCGTACTTGTTGTAGATTCTGTTGTGCCTTTTTCGCTAGACGGTAGGTTGGTTTTTGACGCCGATTGAGCCTGTTCAATGGTTGAATCTAGCGTCTTTTCTGAATTATCCGTATTCGTCACCTTAAAAAAAATGAACAACGAGATAATTAATAACCCTACTGCTGCAACTATTTGTTTGTTCTCACTCACGACTTGTATCCCTTCAAGTTATTTTCCTTGGTCGTTTTTAATATAAGTTTCTTCCAAATTTTCATTGACCCATTCCAATAATTCGACAGGTGATCCTTCAATTTGTTTCTGGATATTCGCCGGTAGTCGGAAGCTGACACTATCATCATAGCCCCACTCATCGTAGTGAATGCTGACTTTCAAATTAATAAATCCTCGCTCTTTTTGGACCTCAGTTTGAAAGGGAATCATTTCGACATCCCCTATTTTTGCTTGCAACCATTTTTGAGCAATTTTCGTTTTTAATCGTTTATATTCAGCCACTGCTAAATTTCTTTTTTCAGGAAAAAGGGCGGTTTGTCGTAATACTTTATTCATCAGCATCCATTCATAATCACTAAATAAATTCTTAACCTTTTGCATCATCTCAGAAGAAAAAGTTCGTTGCCCCACTTTCCAGGCTTCCCAATAATCCTTTTCGATTTGCAACTGTTCTTGATAAAAATAAGCCTCTGTTCCATACTGTTCAATAATTGCACTGATAATAATATCAATATATACACGATGCATAGTTATCCCTCCTCGTAATGTATTGTACTTAACAATTGATGAAAAATCATCCTTTTTCAATTTATTTTCCTTTTTTTTATAAAAATTGATGACTATTCCCCTTTTTCTCTTCAATTACTTGCTTTTTACCCATACTCTTCAACTATACTCCAGCTTTTTTCAGGTCGTGAATAAGTGTAAGAAGCCATTTTTCTGCTATACTAAATAGGTACCTTTTTATTTGATTTTTCTGGTCATTAAAAAAATATTCTTAAAGGAGCCGATTATTTTGAAAACTTATCATTGGGGAATTGTGGGTCTAGGAGAAATTGCCCACCAATTTGCACAAACTTTTAATCACTCATCAAGTCAATTAACTGCTGTTGCTTCCAGAACACAAGAAAAAGCAGATGAATTTGCAAAGCACTATCAAATTCCCAAATCTTACGGTAGCTATGACGCACTTCTAGCGGACCCAACTATCGATATCATTTATATTGCCGTTCCCAATCGTCAGCATATTGACTATATCTTACCGGCATTAGAAGCTGGCAAGCACGTATTATGTGAAAAAGCCATCACCATGAATCAAGCTGAATTAACACGAGCTGTTCAATTAGCTGAAAAAAATAACTTAATCTTAGCTGAAGCAATGACCATCTTCAATATGCCTTTGTATCAACAATTGCGTGAAATAGCTGATTCTGGAAAACTTGGAAAACTAAAAATGATCCAAGCTCCTTTTGGTAGCTATAAAGAACCTGATCCTAAAAATCGCTTTTTCAACCCAGATTTAGCTGGTGGCGCCTTACTTGATATCGGTACCTATGCAGTCTCCTTTGCTCGCTACTTCTTAAACGCTCAACCATCTGTCATCGCATCCAATGTGTTACCTTTTGAAACAGGAGTGGATGAACAATCTGTGACTATTCTGCGCAATAATAAAAATGAGATGGCAGCAATCACCCTGACTTTCCAAGCAAAAATGCCGAAACTCGGCGTCGTTGCCTTTGAAAATGGTTATATCACGGTTCCAGAATATCCTCGTGCTGACAAAGCCGAAATCTACTATAATGATGGTACGAAAGAATTTATCGAGTCTGGTGATACACAAGAAGCCATGAATTATGAGATTCAAAATATGGTCGCCTTCATCGAAGGAACAAAGCCAAATAAATCCCTATACTTGACTATTGACGTCATCCAAATTCTGGATGATATGCAAAAAGCTTGGGCTGCTCAGTAACGCGATTCACTACTAATTATTATAATAAAGAAGAATGTCTCTTCTCTGTTACACGAACAGAATAAGGGACATTCTTCTTTTGTATCTATTTTATTGTGGCTAACAGTATTACCTGCCTTCTTAATTGTATGTATCTTAATCGATAAGCGTAAGTTTCTGAGCAAATTCTGCTTTGATTTCAATAAAACTTCTAAAAGACTGCAAAAATTGAAATAGCTCTGCTCGATTTTCAAACTCTTCACGACTGGTAGGCAAAGGCATTTCCCTATATTCTTCATACACTTCAAAGATTCGTTCCAAAATTTCTTTGCCGTCATTTTCCTCAGCGAAGGTTTCCGCAGTGTACTCTAATAATGAGACGATTTTTGCTACCTGAATATCGACAATCTCGATTCTATCTAAGCTTTGAATCATATCATTCAAGACACTAATCTGTGAACGTCGCATGGCAAAATAAGAACCATAATAGACATCCCGACCCACCCACTGATTTTCTTGATAGGTTTGAGCACGCAGTTGCCCTTCTCGGATGAAAGTCAACAATCCTTGACAGTTTTCAACTAGCTTTTGCTCCGTGATTTCTTGGGTTAAGTATAAAGACATTTCTGTGAGTAATTTTCGAAACATCGTTTCAATAATTTGTTGGTCTTCCTTCAAACGATTTTCAGAATTTGGCATATATAAATTTGCCAATAAAGCCAGCCCGACACCAATCATCATGAGTAGATATTCATTGGCTATCAGAGACCAGCTCATAGACTCCTCAACTAGATAATGCGTGACTAAGACAGAGCTCACAACAATCCCATCTGACAAACCAAACAAAACGGCTAACGGAATAAACAGCAATAAAAAAAAGCCGAAAGCAATCGGTTGATAACCTAAAATTGAAAAACAAATGAACGCCAGTCCAGTCGCCAGTGTCAATGATAGCAGTCGATAAATCCCCGTTTGTAAAGAGGACTTTTTAGAATTTGTGACACTTAAAACAGCAATAATTCCCGCCGCTGGTGCATACAGTAACTGCAAAGCATTCGCTAAAATCATTGCCAAAGCCGCGCTTACGGCCGTTTTAACCGTTCTAAGTCCGATGCGCATAAAAATCCCCTTTCTGTTATTTGATGGTGCTAATTATACTTGAAATAACATCAGAAAACTAGCTACAAATAATCAGTGACAGATTTGTACTCACCTATTTTTCTCAATTGGGCTACTCTCTATATTTGAGATTAGCACTTTATCTATTATATACACTTCTATATTTGTTCATGTACACTTGCTTTCATCTAAGTGTGTGCTACTCAAATAAAAGCGATAGAACCGACAAAACACCCCATATAAATACTATTACCAAAAAAGGTGCCAGAAAGCTAATTATTAAAAGCTTTCTGGCACCTTTACTGATTATTTATTGACTGTTACACAGGCCCCACGCTTATTCTTCGTCTTTATTAGGTGTTTCATAAAGATTGACTGAGCTGTTTGTTCCTTTTTTCGAAAAGTTTTCGATGAGTTCTTTGACATCTAAGCCTGTAGTTTCTTTCAATGTTTCTTGCGTACTGGCTAACAAGTTAGTCGCATAATTTGAGATGCGATTCGCTCCCGAATTTTCGCCACCTGAACCAGTATCCACCACCGAAATTTTATCGATATTGCCTAATGGTTGTGCTGCTTCTTTCATTAATTGAGGCAACATTTCGATTACCATGCTGAGTACAGCTGCTTCGCCGTATTCTTTAAAGGCATCGGCAATTTTTTGTTTTGCTTCAGCTTCCGCAGAGCCTCGAGCTAAAATAGATTCAGCTTCCGCTTGACCCGCCAAACGTGTCCGGCTAGCATCGGCTTCCGCTAATGACTCTACTCGGAAACGATCCGCTTCGGCTTCAGCCACTTCTTTAGCCTTTTGTGCTTGAGCTTCTTGCTCTTTAGCATAACGATCGGCATCGGCTTTTTTCTTAACCTCAGAATCGTATTGTTTCTCACGACGGATAATTTCTTTTTCTTCTAGCTCAATTTGTTTTTGACGCTCAATGACTTTAACTTCCATTTCCTGTGCGATAACTTCTTGTTGTGCACGCGCACTTTCAAGATTATAGGCCTGATCGGCTTTCGCTTTGGCAATATCTTGTTGTTCTTTGTAATTAGCAAGCTTTAATTCTTTATCTTTCACAGATTCAGCGATTTCTGCTTGACGTTGCAATTCCGCTTCTTGAGATTCTTTTTCTGCTTGAGCTTTTTTAATTCGAGTTTCTTTCAAAGCTTCCGCTTCAGCAATATTCGCATCACGCTTAACTTGGGCAATTCTTGGTTTCCCTAATGAATCAAGGTAGCCATTTTTATCGCGAACTTCTTTAATTGTAAATGAAACGATAATCAAACCCATTTTCGCTAAATCGACAGAGGCAACTTCTTGCACACTTTGACTAAACTTATCACGGTTTTGATAGATTTCTTCGACAGTCATTGATCCTAAAATCGAGCGTAAATGACCTTCTAATACTTCGCGTGCTTCATTTTCTAACTCTTCACGTGTTTTACCTAAGAACTGTTCAGCTGCTGTCGCAATTTCTTCAACAGATGAGCCGATTTTGATGATAGATGTTCCATCACACATCACGGGAACCCCTTGTTCTGTGTATACTTCTGGTGTTGATACATCTAACTTACTTGAAAGTAAACTGATTCGATTTGAGCGTTGGAATACAGGCAATACGAATGCCCCACCACCACGTACTATTTTAATTTTGTTCTTGCTTTCGTCCGCATGAACGTTCTTTGAACCTAAATAACTTCCGCTAATAATTAAGGCTTCGTCTGGTTTCGCTGTTTGATATTTTGACACAAAAACAATCAACAGCATCAACAAGATGAAGGCAACAATCGCGATTGGTATAACAATAACTGGTATCTCCATTTTTTTAATCTCTCCTTTACTTTGTTAAAGCGTCAGCGTTTCTTCATAAGGAACTACATAACAAATCCGGTCTTTCACTTCAATAACTAAGACACTTGATCCTTGATGAGCATCTTGCGTTTGTCCAGTGTAAAATGCTGCTGGCCGATTGACCGAGCCTGTCACACTTCTCATCTGAATTTCACCCATCCCTTGTATTGGGATCGTCGTTACAACAGTTGCAATTCGACCTTCCAATTCCTTCTCAGAGGTTGAAATAGTTGATTCTGCATTCCTCATGGGAACCAGCACATAAAAATTGAGAAGAAAAACGAGACCACTAGCAAGAATAATACTGACCGCCAAAATAAGTACACCATTGAGGTTCGTCAGTTTTTCACCTAAATAACCAAATAAACTAGTAAAAGCAAACCAGGGTACTACAAGCATCGGATCAATTGGCCCATCAAAATCAAAGATGTCCCCAAATAGAACCAAGACTAAAGCAATTACTGCACTACCAATTAAGATATACCAGTAAATCGTTTCCAAGGAAATCCCATCCATTTTCTCATCTCCCTCTGTCCTAGTTCTATTCTACCAAGACATTCAGTAAAAACCTAGAGAAATCGTGGCTTCGACGAAATTGCTTGCCGAAGCCACCCTATAAATTTCAGATTATTCATTTGATTTTAGTGCTTCAATCATATCAACTTTTTTCAACTTGTAATACATTACGACACCTACGATAAAGGTAAACAAAATCGTAATCAGACTAGAATAGACATAGCTGAGCCAATGAATCTCTGGGGAGAACATCACCATATCCACCTCTACTGTTTGTAAAATGTAGCCATGCTCCCATTTTCCAAGGAACAAGCCGACAAAAATCCCTAAAGCAGTTAAAATAATATTCTCTCTGTAGACATACATAATTAATTCCTTGTCATAAAATCCTAAGACTTTAATAGTTGATAATTCGCGGATTCGCTCAGAAATATTAATGTTCGTTAAATTGTATAGCACAATAAACGCTAGCATGCCCGCCGAAATAATCAATACCCAAATAACAATATTTAGACTCCCAATTGTATCATCTAAGGCATTAATCGACTGTGTTAAGAAAGCAACGTTGATGACTTTGGGATTATCCATCAGCTCTTGCGCCATCGAATTTTCTGTCTCTTTCCCTAGATCTTTCGTAAATAGGAGAATATCTGAATTGTAGACAGGGCTCTTTTTAAAGATTTTTTCATAATAAGTTGGGGTCATGTAGGCAAAGTGTCCGGTATAATTTTCCGCAATGGCCGAAATCTTCACGTTGAATTTCTTTTTATCACTATTAGCTAATTCAATCGTGTCCCCCACCTTCAGATCGAATAACTTAGAAAGCTTCTCATTAATAATTACACCATCATCAGATAGAGAATATTTCTCACCCGTTTCACGGTCATTAAATAAGACAAACTTGCTAATATTTTCTGGTTCCATTGGCACATAAACACTCACATCTTGGCTTGTTTTTCCACTTTCAGAAAGTGTCAACGTTTCGGTACTCAACAATAGACTATCTTGAAAATTATCTAATTTGTCGATTGCTGCTTGATAGTCTTTCGTCTCTTCTGACGAAGCATCTTCGTTAAACGTTACAATCGCCTGGTAATGCCACAGCTTATTGAACTGAACATTCACCACGTCTGAGACAGAATCACGAATCCCAAAACCGGTAATAATCATCGACATACAACCGGCAATTCCCAAAATAGTCATCAACATACGTTGTTTGTAACGAAATAGGTTCCGCATTGTTACTTTTTGGATAAAGTTAAGTCGTTTCCATACAGGCGTCACTCGCTCCAATAGAATTCTTTGTCCCGCTTTAGGCGCTTTTGGTCGCAAGAGGTTCGCTGCGGTACTGAATAAGTCAATACGCACCACTAAAGTAGCCGTACCTACTGTGCAAAGTAGGGCCACCGCAATCGCAATCAATGAATAGGACCAATACCACGGTGTCTGAAAGCCGTCTAAATTATACATTTGACCATAGGCACTGAAAATAATCGAAGGGAACAAATAGAAGCCTAAAGCTAAACCTGCGATTGAACCAGTCAGTCCAGCCGAGAATGAATACAGTAAAAACTTCTGAGCAATCTCGCCATTTTTATATCCCAACGCTTTAAACGTCCCAATCTCACTTCTTTTTTCTTCAACCATTCGAGTCATTGTCGTCAAACTAACCAAAGCGGCAATTAAGAAGAAAATAATCGGAAAGACGGTCGCTAAAGAAGAAATTCGATTAGCATTTTCTTTATACTCAGTATAGCCAGGATTATCGTTTCGACTGCTAAAAATAAGTTCAGCAGGCTTTAAGTCTGCGACTCTTTTTTCAGCATCTTTCACTTTCTTCTTGGCATCATCCAGTTTCGGCTGATTTTCTTTTTTCTCTTTTTCAAAAGTTTTGAGACCCTCTTCATAGGCCTTTTGACCCTCGTCCAACTGCTTTTTCGCACTGTCAATTTGCGTCTGTCCAGCGTTTTTGGCTGCCGTCAATTCTTTCTGCGCCGTAGTCAGCTTGTCCTGCCCATTGTCCAATTGAAGTTGAGCCATTTGTAGTTGTAACTCACCCGTGGAAATCTGCGTTTGTCCAGCGTTATAAGCTTCAACCTGTTGGTTAATTGTTATGATGCCAGTTTGGATTTGTTGCAATCCCGCAGTCAATTCTTTTTGTTGTTGAACTAAGGTGTTCTTTGAGACTTCTACTTGTTGTAAAACGCGAGCCAAGTCAGCTTCACTCATAGTTTGAGACAATTGATTAACCGCTGCTTGTAATTCGGGCGAGGCATCAATTTGAGTCAGCAGTCCAGATAAACTACCTAAGACTTGCTCAAGTGCCGCTGTAAATTCCTCATCTGCACCCGCCTCAACTTGCTTTAATAAGCCCTCAATCACTTGGTAAGTCGACAACGCGCTATCCAATTGACCAGCTGTTCGTTGCAACTCTGCTTGTTGCGTTGTCAAATCAGTTAAGGTTTGTTTTGCTTCCTCAATTTGAGGCTCAGCTGCTGCTAATTCAGCTTTCTTTTGTTTCAAAGTTTCTGTTTGTTGATTTAAGGTTGCTTGATTGCCATCCAGAGTCACTTGATTTTCATCAATTGTTGCTTGTCCGGAGGCAATTTTTTGATTCAGTTCTGTTTGAGAAGCGGCTAGCTTTTTCTTGCCTTCTTCTAATTCTTTTCTTGAATCCGCTAGCTTCTTTTCGCCATCAGATAATGCTTTCTCGCCCGTATCAATCTTTTCTTGGGCTTCTTCAATTTCCTCTTTTGTTTCCGTCTGAATTTCTTTTAAACGCTCATTAGGTCGGTTTTTCAACTGCTGCTTAAGCGCCTTTTCATTCTTTTTAACACGTGCCTCATATTCTTTTGAATAGGCCGTCATTTTTTCTGTGTTTTTATAGCGAATCAAGACTCGACTATAAGTACTTAAATCTAAATCTGTTTCTGGTATTACTGCAAAAAAATCAATCGATCCAGTCCCCACATTCGTGTTGCCTCGTGAAGCATTTTCGATATACTCAGGCGATTTGACAAAACCGACAATTTTATAGGTATCTTTTTTGAAGACACCTTCTGTATCATCTTTGTCTTCTAAGGTAAACGAATCACCAAGCTTATAACTTCCTCTTCTTTGCGCTAGGCTATCTAAAGCAATTTCCCCACTTTTTTCAGGTAACCGCCCTTTTTGAACGATGTACTGATTAAGTCCCGGCTTTTTCTGATTGAAACCAAAGAAGCGGATAACACTATTCTTTTCTGTAATATTCACATCTTTTGTATACTGTGGGGTTGCTGTCAGAACCTCAGGTAACTCTTTTATCTGCTCGATATCTTTATCGACAATGCCTAGAGTTGAAACCATTGTTGTATCCGCTAATTGATGTTCGCGAAAATAACGATCACCGGTTTGAATCATATCTGGTCCAGTAGCGCCAATCCCCACAAAAAAAGCGACGCCCAAGAATATAATTCCTAGTATCGAGAAGAAGCGAGCTTTTGATTGCCATATCTCACGGATACTGGTTTTCCACATGGCTGTTTTTTTCATCATAATCCTCTTCCTACCATTCTATTTCTGACACGGGTGTAGGGTGCTCATTCACAACAACACTGCGAACCTTCGCATCATTAATTCGGATTACGCGATCGGCCATCGGGGCAATCTGCGAGTTGTGGGTAATGATAATTACGGTTGTGCCCGTTTTACGTGCCGTATCCTCTAAAATTTTCAAAATCTGTTTCCCGGTCTCATAATCCAATGCTCCCGTAGGCTCATCACAAAGTAATAACTTAGGTTGCTTTGCTAAAGCTCGAGCAATCGTCACCCGTTGCTGTTCGCCCCCTGATAATTGAGCTGGAAAATTATTCATTCGTTGTCCTAAGCCAACTGAATTTAACACTTCTTCCGCATCCAATGCATCAGAAACGATTTGTGACGCGAGTTCTACATTTTCTTTCGCAGTTAAATTAGGAACCAAATTATAAAATTGGAACACAAAGCCGACATCATTGCGACGATAAGTCGTTAATTTTTTTGCATCAAAATTAGCAATATCCGTGCCATCGATGATTACCTGCCCCTCATCGCAGCTATCCATGCCTCCCAATATATTTAAAACAGTCGATTTACCAGCACCACTAGGGCCTAAAATAACAGCCACCTCGCCTTTTTCGACAGCAAAATTAATCCCGTCATTGGCAGCAATCACCGTATCTCCCATGTGATATCGTTTGTATTCATCTATAACTTCTATATATGCCATTTCTACTGAAGCCTCCCTCTCATTAGTAGTTTACCACAAGCAAAATAGGAATATAAACACTTCCCGATTAAAATGCTTTTAAGAAGCCATTTTTTTGCGTATACTAGATCAGATAACACAAAAGGAGTGTCCCATGAATAAAAAATCACAGAAAAAAAACATTACTTCAATAATTGCCCTACTAATTGTTTTAGTCTCCGGTGCGTTTGGGCTTAACCTAGACAAATTTACCGGTCCCACCGCTACTAGCCCCTCTAGTACGGTCACTGAAAATAAAAATACGGCTTTACCGACAGAAGCTGACCTTCAACCCGTAGGCAATAATCCAGGGATTACCGAAAATGGTCCAGCCAACTTTACCGCAGCTGAACTCAAATGGACGGATACTGGTTGGATTGACTATTTCCCTTTAGATTCACAGCAGCGACCGACTGGTGCAGAAGCCTTGTTAACAAAAGAAATGATCAATACCGGGACTAGCGCGAATCGAGATATTCGGCCACCAGGCTTCATCTCTGGTCCTAAGTATGATCACTCTAGAGGTCACCTAATTGCCAAGCAATTTGGAGGAAGTGGCGATGAACCAAAGAATTTAGTCACCCTCTATCAATATCCAGTCAATGATCCTTATATGAATTTTTATGAATTAAAAATTCGCCACGCCTTAAATGAAGGAGATACGGTTCGTTATCGTGTCACACCTATCTACCAAGGCAAAGACTTACTCCCTAGCGCAGTGACTCTAGATGCCAAAGGCCTGACTCAACACTCCACGATTGATTTTTCAGTAACCATTCCCAATGTAAAGTAGGTGTTTTTCAATGTTTGTAGAACGACAACATGATTCCTTAGAAGAGGTGCTCGACTGGTTACAGACGCAAGCACCCAGTGAATGGGCTGAGTTACTATTTATTCCAGAGCAAAACTATTTACTGACGCGCAGTCTCTCCGCCCTTCGCTCACCATTAACCTTATCAGTTGATTGTTACGAACGCTGGCTCAGTGAAGGCGGCATATTACTCGCGCGCACCATTGACGGCGATTATATAGGGGAAAAGCATCAACAAACCTATTTTTTACCCCGTTCCCTCGTGTTAGACGATATTCGCGTGTACCCACGCCCGTTTATCCAGCTACTCTGCGCATACGAACTCAGCGAAGCTCCTATTGAAAGTTTCTTTCTATAGAACAGAAGAAGCCCTTCCTCCAAAATAGTTGACTATTTTAGGGGAAGAGCTTCTTCATTTTATAGTTCGTTACCATCTATTCAGTCTTCTCACTACTGACAGGTGACAACAAGTAATATTGTAAGATGCGAACAGACCTACGTTTTATTTACACGTGATAACGTTCGGCACCATCTAGATAAGTTGCTTGTAATTCCATAGCTGGATTTAATACGATGAAATCGGCAGCGCGACCTTGAGTGATACTACCGCATTGGTCATCAATCTGGCAACTTACAGCTGGAATCAACGTGGCCATCATAACCGCTTGTTCTGGTGTAGCAATCCCCCAGTCAACAACGTTTTTGATTGCTTCTTTCAATTTCAAGATGCTTCCTGCCAAATTACCACTTTCAAGACGAGCCGTTCCATCCTTGACCACTACAGGGAATTCGCCTAAATTATAGTCTCCATCAGGCATACCACCCGCCATCATACAATCCGTAATCAATGCAATATGATCATGGCCAGCTTTTTCCATCAGAATTTCTGCCGCATTTCTATGGACATGATGCCCATCACAAATTAATTCGGAGAACACATGCTGCAAGCTCATCAATGCACCAACCATACCTGGTTCGCGGTGATTTAAACCTCTCATACCGTTAAATGCATGGACGAAAACACTGGCACCAGCTTCGACAGCTTCTTGAGCTTCAGCTAAAGTTGCATTACTATGCCCTAAAGAAACTACCACACCTTCATCAGTCACTTGTTTAACAAATTCCTTGACTCCTTTACGTTCAGGTGCCAAAGCAATTTTCTTAATCAATCCACCAGAAGCTGCTTGCCATTCGTGGAACGTCGCCAAATCAGGATCTCCAAAATAGCTAGGATTTTGTGCACCCTTATGCTCTTCTGTGAAAAAAGGTCCTTCAAAATAAATCCCTTGAATTTTAGCACCTGTCACATCTTTGTAGGTCTTTCCGATTGTTTCTGCCACATCTCGCAAACGTTCTTTACTTGACGTTAAGGTTGTTGGTAAAAATGAAGTCACTCCACAAGACAATAAACCTTCTGACATCGCCTGAATACCTTCAGCATCATTATCCATTACATCATGATTCATGTACCCATGAATATGTGTATCGACTAGTCCAGGGGCAATCCATTGGCCACTTTGATCAATCACAGTTGCTTCTCCAGCTGGCTGCTCAGAAACATACTCGCCAAAGACACCATCCGTAATCTCCAAATAACCTGGACCCTTCACACCGGACTTCATAAAGAATTTGTCTGCATAGATAAAAGTTTTCATTCTACTCGCTCCTTCAATTTTTCTACCTTTAAATTACTCTTATTTTTCAAATAAGTCAAGAATGGTGTAGACCATTTTATCCAAAAGTAGCAATTCTTCTCACTTCAGTAGAAAGTTGCTGATAAATCAAGGCTTCTGAATTTCGCTCATTCTGCGTCAATAATTTACTCTTTAATTGAAATAACTCTTCTAAATAGTAGAAACTATTTTTTCGACGCGCCAACTCAATCCCACAATCAACCAATTCATCAGCCAATGTATACTGTTCTTTTTTGTCTAAGAAGCTCGCATAATTATAAAAAATCTTGGTTAATTCTGCGTTCCCGCGTTGATTTGGGAGTCGATAAAACAAATGAATACTCCGTTTCAAATACTGTTCCGCTTCTTCAAGATGCCCCATGTCTCCATAGACTTTTCCGATGCAACTGATTAATTGAACCTCTTCTTTAGAAACATGCATTTTATCTAGCTTAAAAGTGTATGACAAGCCACGTTTCAATAACGAAAGAGCCTTTTCGCAATTGCCATGTAAGAAAAATTCACAGCTCCCGGAATAATAAAAATATAATTGAATATCTGTATCCAAATAGAATTGATTGATTAGGCCTGGACGTTTCAATAATTCCTCTAATTTTTTGTAATCTTTTTGCCGAAAATGATACGCCATTTTCTCTAAAAGTTCTTCAGTTTCTTTAACACCAATTGAATTATATAACATCACTTGATCTATCGTTACGCCAAGTCTTTGACAAAGTTGTTGCATAACTAAAACATTTGGAAGCTCTTCGCCATTTTCAATTCGACTTAGCACACTTTGGGAGCAAATATCCTGTGAGAGCATTTTTTGCGTGAGTTTACGTTCCTTTCGGATTGCTTTTAAAACATTTCCAAAAGTATCTAAATACCCTTCCATAAATCCCCCTCGTTTCCTAAAAATATGCGAATTCGCATTATGAATGTATTCTACTTTATCAGATAATAAACTTCAAGAAAGAACCACTATTTCTACCCGTATTTATCAGCTTTTCATTAATCTTTTCGAGGTGAATTGAATGAACAATCAAGAAACTGTCTTTTTCATCTGGGAAGACGAGGAATATGAAGGAGTCGTTGAGAAAGAATACGAATACTCATTTCTTATTTCTGTACATAACCCAACAGATGATATGGTCGCGAAATACACCAATCGAATGATTGTTAGTAAAAAAGTATGTCGTGTGACGAAATAAAAAATAACAACTAGTATTTTACTAATGACTAATCAGTTTTTTACGATTAATCAGTCATTAGAATTAAACTAGTTGTTATTTTTTCGTCTGAAAAACAATCTTTTTATAGGAGTTTATTCCCCTAACTTTTGTCGTTTATTTTTGTTTGTAAGTCGCTAAGAATTCACGCATCTTTTCAGCGGTCATTTTCAAGTCTTCTAATTTGGGTAAATAAACAATTCGGAAATGATCCGGTTGATTCCAGTTAAATCCTCCACCATGAACTAATAAAACTTGATGTTCATGTAAGAAATCCAAAACAAACTGCTCATCATTTTTGATATTGAAACGCTTGGTATCAATTTTAGGGAATATATAGAAAGCAGCTTTTGGCTTCACAGCTGATAATCCCGGAATATCATTAATCGCATTGTAAATGAATTCTCGCTGCTCATAAACTCTTCCACCAGGTAAAAGTAATTTATCAACACTTTGATAGCCACCTAAAGCCGTCTGAATAATCTGTTGGGAAAGTACATTAGAACATAGACGCATAGACGAAAGCATGTTTAAGCCTTGAATATACCCTTTCACTCGTGATTTATCACCACTCAACACCATCCAGCCTACACGGAAGCCAGCCACTCGATGTGACTTCGATAATCCATTTAAGGTCACAACAAAACGATCAGGTGCTAATGTTGCAATTGGAATGTGTTGCAATCCATCCATCACTAAACGGTCATAAATTTCATCTGAATAAATAATTAAATCATTTTGGCGAGCTACTTCAACTATTTCCTCTAGTAACTCTTTGGGATACAAAGCACCGGTCGGATTATTGGGATTAATCACGATAATCGCTTTTGTTCGGCTTGTCACTTTACTTTTAATATCTTGAATATCAGGATACCATTCGGCTTCTTCATCACAAATATAATGCACTGGTTTACCACCCGCCAATGACACGGCTGCCGTCCATAAAGGATAATCAGGCATCGGAACAAGGACTTCATCGCCATTATCCAACAACCCTTGCATACACATGGTAATCAGTTCACTGACCCCATTCCCGGTATAAATATCATTAATTGTGACATTTGGAAAATTCTTTAATTGGCAATATTGTTCAATTGCTTTTCTAGCTGAAAAGACTCCTTTAGAATCTGAATATCCTTCAGATTCGCGGACATTCATAATCAAGTCACGCACAATTTCATTCGGGGCTTCAAAACCAAAAAGTGCCGGATTCCCTGTATTCAATTTTAGAATACTGACACCCTCTTCTTGCATCCGTTCCGCCTCTTCTAATACTGGACCACGAACATCATAGCTGACGCCGTCTAGCTTGGTTGATTTTTCAAATTTTTTCATTCGTATCCCTCTTCTCAATGATTGCAAACTGTCTGCCCTGATTCTGTTCTCCTTATCCTATTCCAGTAACAAGGAAAAATCAATGCACAAACCAGAAATACGCCCCTTTATTCATTTGATGAAACAAAAGTGAGGCAATTTTCTGTCAATTTCCATTTTACCTCAAGTCAACGATTTTTAAAGTTTTTTATGACTCATTTTATAAAAAATCAACTTTTCCATTCGATTAATTCTCGGAGCACGTTTCAACTACCGATTCTTCAACTACCTTTTTCTATTAATTCTTTAACAATTCCCGTCTATTCATCCAAACTAATCGCGTACATTTGAATAGGGCCATCTTCAGCCTGAACCATCGTTAGATAAGACCAGCCATATTTCTCATACAGGCCTTTATGATCCGTCACTAAGTACAATTTATGAAGCCCAAGTTGTTTCATATCCGAACAAATATACGCCAAAAGTTTCTCAGCAATCTTCTGCCCTCTATTGCCTTCATTCACATATAATGCGCAGAGATTAGGCGTCAAGTCTAGGCGATCATGGAAGTCATTCTCGATAACACCCGCCCCAGCAATAATCTGTTCGTTCTCATCCAAAACAACATACCATTTAGGGATGCCTGTAGGATTATTCAACGCTGTTTGCATACTCTCCAAATAGGCTTCAGCTGGAATTTCCCATTTTTCATGAAACCAGTTCGCCGCTTCTGTTACTCTTGCTGGTATCTGACCGATTTGTTTGATGTTCAAGTTTTCCATGGTTGTGTCCCAACTTTCTAATAGAAGTTACTTCTCAATTTTCCTCACTCGCAAGATTCACAAATTACATAAAAAGTGGGCAGAAAAACTATTATAATAGCCTTTCTACCCACTCACCAACTATTGGCCGTACATTTCATCAAATTATGATTTTAATCCGACCTTTTTTATGCAGATGATGGGATTTGAACCCACACGAGCTTTCGCCCACACGCCCCTCAAGCGTGCGTGTCTGCCATTCCACCACATCTGCAAAACAACACTCCTAAATGATACCGATGGACCGCAGGATTGTCAAGCGACTCTTGCTATTTTTTGATATACTCTTCTTAGAATATATCAAAGACAAACATAGGAGAGGATTAAGTGGAACCTGAATATCAAGATGGAAAATATACAGGGCTAGGATTAATAGCCGGGATCTTGATCGGTCTCGCCTTTTTCAACCTGCTATTTGGTGTCATGTTGGGCATTGTGATTGGCATTGCCATGGATTGGACTGAAAACCTCATCATCTATTGGCGTCATCAAAACAATTCAGAAAAATAAGACATCTAACATAGAGAAAGCACACAGCGCTCTTCTACATTAGGTGTCTATTTCTGTTTACTCATCTATTTCAATTTATTTTTTATCGCCAGTTGGAAAATCCTTCAGTAAGGTAAATTCATTATCTACTTCGTAAGGGTCAATTCGAGATACGGGTGCTTTTTTCAATAAATCTTTCAACCATTTGATACTCATCTGCTGTCCCTCCATTCATTTGCTAAGGACAGCATAACGTATTCAACATAAATGAAACTTAAATAAGTGACATTTAATTAGTCATTCATTAATTTCAACACAACCTATCTCAACGCTTACCTATTTACTCAGTATTCCTTATTTCAAAAATTCAACAGCTGATTGTCCAGCGATTCGTCCTGAAGTCCATGAGAAGCCTGAAGCTAATCCTTCATACGGCGGATAGCCTTTTCCTTGGTAATAACCACCGGCATTTGCTCCCCCGGTATACAACCCCTCAATCGTCTGTTCATCAGCATTCAAGACTTCTAACTTCTCGTTAACCTTGACACCGCCGACTGTTCCTAGATAGACTGCACGACAATCAAATGCGTAGTAAGGTCCCTCAGAAACAGCGTATTTCATTGATTTTGAATCTTTTCTATAGTCTGTATCTTCTTTTCCTTTGACCAACTGATTGTAACGATCCACTGTTTCTTTCAACGTTGCTTCATTAAAGCCCGTTTCTTTTGCTAAGTCTTCTAAACTATCCCCTTTAAATGCGGTACCAGCCTCTACTGAACCATTAGCTAATTCAACGAAATCAGCTTTATCAGTATTCGGTCCAGGACCACTATAAGAAAGAATCATGTCCGTGCCTTTTGTATAATCCTTCAGCGTAGCTTCATCAACAACGATGTAATATTTACCACCTGCTGCATATGCAGCGTTTGCCCAATAAGCTGTATCATAGACAACGTCCTCATTAACAAAACGACTGCCCTGTGGATTCACCCATAATAGTGGCGACATCAATAATTGTGTTAAGCTACTTGAAGAATAGCCAGCCAAGTTTTCACCTTGGCTATCTTGTTTGACTTCGCCCTCAGCAAGCTGTGCCGCATGTAACAGCGGCGTGCCATCAATATCTGTCGCCCCAGCGTCAACCATACTAGATAAACCTTCGCCGGTATTTGGAACACCCAGCGAACTCATTTGCGCTGTGCCCATAAGTTCGTTAACTTTTTCGGTATCCGCACCAAAACCACCTGTACAAATGATGTTCGCTTTCGCATTGACGGTCAACGTGCCGCCATCTTCTTTCTCTGCAACAATTCCTGTCACTTTATCGCCTTCAGTCTGAAGCTCCGTTAAAGAAGTATTCATCAGCACTTTCGCACCGAGCTCTTCTAATTTTGCATACAAAGTGGTGAAGCCTTTCTCGCTATCTGTGTATTTATGATAAGAGCGTGATTTGTATGCATCATCGCCATGAGAAAGCTGCGTGGTTTCTTTTTGAAGGTACATATCCATGCCTTCTTCTTGTAACCAAGCGACTGTTTCTGCGGAAGACTCGACAATCGCTCGCGTCAACGGTCCATTCGATAAATAGTCGTTAAACTCAAGTAACTGATTGACCGCTTCATCGACAGAAGTTTTTACCCCAGCCTCTTTTTGCAGCGCTGTTTCCACAGCAAAGAATCCTGAAGAAAGTTTGGTATTTCCGCCGACAAAATCATTTTTCTCAATCACGACAACTTTTTTACCCGCTTGCGCTGCTGTCAAGGCTGCCGCAGTTCCAGCACCACCTGTTCCGACAACGACAACATCCGCCTCAAGCGTTTCATCTTCGCCATTTTTTTCGACAGCGACCTCGTAGTCACTGAGTTTGGCACCCGATTTCTCAATCGCCGCAGAAATCGCTGCAAGTGTTGCTGTACTCGTTGCTGTTGCTCCTGAAATGGTGTCTACTTTAACACTTTGACTTTTTTCAACTTGTTTCGCCAATTTTGGTGCAGCTTTGCCACCGATATCAGGTGTTTCACCTGCAGCATCAATAGTAATATCTGAAATTTTTCCATCTTTATCCATTGTAATCGAAGCTTTTACTTCGCCATGAAACCCTTCACTTGTTCCTTCATAGGTCCCTTCAATCGCCCCTTGTGAACTTTTATCTTTCGCTTTTTCATCATCACTTTGTAACGAACACCCTGAAACCATTGTTAAAACAGTAAACAACCCTAATACACTTTGCCATTTTTTCATTGTTATCCCTCCATCTATTTCTTCCCTTGTTAACAATTTAACATGCATTGACAAAAAATAGTTCTGAATATTATACTATGAAAAATGGCATATAATCAGAATTTGTGAAGGAGGAGCCGATGTTTCAATTAATAAATACCGACTACATACAAAAGAAAAGATACCAAGAACTCTCTTCAAATTTTCTGACGCTCATCTATCAAGACAGCAAATTAAAGATTCAAACCAACCAAGCCATCGTCGTCTTGGTGAATCACCAAAAAAATATGGTCTGTCATCCCTACGACAAAGACTCATTTATTATGAGAGAGTCAGACCTACTACTGCTTCACGAACAAACTTATTTTGAATTTTCAGTTCCTTTATACGGTGCTTTCGAATTTGATTTATATCTATTTGAAGAAATTTATACCCGAAAAGAATTAATCGACCATTTGATAAAATATCCGATTTTGACTGATTTTTTTACAACCAGCAGTCAAAATTTTTATCTGTTTTTTAAACACAATGAGTCAAATAAGCTGGCCCTAACCCTAGAATTGTTAAAACTTGAGGAGGAACGATCCACTGCGCAGCTGCTAGCGTTTATGCTCCTTCTTACTCAACTACACGAAACACACTATCATTATTTATCAGTCTTTGATTCCAATATGATGCCGAATAATCAAGCAGGAGCGATTTTAAGTTATATGGTCACCAACTGTGATTCCATCGACTTACCAACTGCTGCCGCCCATTTCAATTACAATCCAAACTATTTCTCATCGCTCTGTAAGAAGCTATTAAATGCGACATTCTCAGAAAAATTAGTTCAAATACGCTTAGAAAAAGCCATCTATTTACTCGACTCAACAGACTTAAAAATAATGGATATTGCCACTTCAATCGGCTTCAACGACTTCAGCTACTTCCACAAGTCGTTCAAAAAAAGATACGGTATTTCCCCAAAAAAATATCAAAAAGCTGACAAGCTTGCAAAAGAATCATTCACCGATATTATGTAAAAAAATCAGAATTTCTAGCAGTATACAATTCTTAAGTCTATATATCAAATTCAATCTGGATTTCTTTTTGATAATCAGCCTAAGTATTTATAGTGTGCTTTCTTCAGGCTTTTTCTCTGTGAATTCTATTTTATTTAATCTAGATAATAAATAATCAATCTAGCAATAGGTATTTCTGGAATCAAAAAGTTCTGCAGTCCCGAAAGGGGAATCATGAATTACTAGCTGTGTTGGCATTCTACTTACCAAGTTTCTAGGTAGAATGGTTTGCGTAGGTCGATAAAAGGGAAATTGAAAATTTACCATCCTTACCCGACCCTAGCCCCTACAGCTAGTTTGAACTGATTTAGCAATGAGATCAACGCCCTTTGTTGAGCTGCTTGCGACCAGACTGCAAACTTTTTGATGAAAGAAATGGCTAGTGCGGCACTGAGTTTTAGACAAGTAAATTTTTTCCTACTACTTACAATAAACCAAAAAAACTGAGGATCAGCATATACGCTATTCCTCAGTTTCTATTTATTTAAAGTAACTATTCTTCCCTAAATCGGTGCTTTCTTCTTCAATCAAACCAGTCAGTGAACGGTCCAAAATGCTATGGCCTTTTTTAGCGCCACCTTTTGGCTTGTCCATTTTTTTGTATTCTTTTCGATTGATTTTTACTTCAGGTGACCCTGATTTATTGAATTTTTTTACAGATGGATCTTCATCTGATCGTTCTTGAAACGCCGCTGGTTCCGTGTCGAACATCAGAAATGATTGCTCTGATTTTTTCATCGAACGTAACAACTCATCTTCTTGAACTGTCCCCGTCGGTTCATCTGGAATAATCGATGCGGGAATATATTTAGGGACGAAGTAAGAACGCCCTGAATAATTTTTTTTTGATGCACGCATCGGCTCTGATCGATGCTCCGATGTTCTGTTTTTCGTTAAATTTGCTGCATGTTTATGCTGTTCACCAAACAATTTTTGTTTCCCTGTTGGTGTAATTTCGGTTTTTCTAGGTTTGTTATAATCTGGTAAATTCGCTTTGTGCTTAGCCAATTCTTCTTTTTGTTGAATAGAATGACCTTGTTTTTCATTCGTCATTTTATGAGAGCGACGGACCCCACGTTCGTCAGCTTCCCCAGACTTAGCTGCTGTAATAAAATCTTCTTCATTACCAAATAAGACACGGCGATTTTCTGATTCTAATTTCACTCCTGATTCATCGTCATACGCAGGAAATCGAAAATGCTTGCGTTTGATATTTGGGTTATTCTCCATAAATGTCATCCTTTTTCTATACACTTTTTTATTATCTTACCATAAATTTACTCATTCTAATAGCATGAATCCTGATATTATCAGCGATTTTCCTAAAAATAAATAAAACAAGCTAGCCTGTTTCTCTTCGCTTTTATCTTGTTAGAAAAAAACTCCAAGGAGAACTCTACTAGAAGTTCTCCTTGAAGCTATGTTACTTATTTTCCTATTATTCACTTAAATCGACAGCGTGAGTGCCTGTTTCGCCTTTAACTGCAAAGCTTAATGCTTCATTGGCTAAAGCAACAAAGTTAGTTGACGAATGCGTCGCACCTGTAACTGCTTCGACGTCTTCTGTTTCTTGTTTTTCAACTAATTGGTCGGTTAATTCTTTCATGTATTTTTCAGGATACGTCTTGTTTGCTGCGTTCATATTTTCCTTGTAGTCCGCATCATCAGTTTTTAGTTTGCCGTCCTTGTCGACTGCATTATATTCAGCATCAGAAATTTTTCCGTCAGCAATTCGAACTACCACGTATTCTTTCCAACCTTTGTCGTCGAAATCTTTGGCCTCTACACGGTATTCTCCATCCTTGTAGTCCCCTGCAACTGCTGCTGAAGAGCCTGCTGTAGAAGAACTGTCTGTGCTAACAAGGCTACTTGAGGAAGCAGCTTCAGATGAAGATGCGCTGCTAGATGGATTGTCGCTGCTGCATGCTCCTAATAAAAGTAAGGCGGCAATACTTGCCACTGCTAAACCAAATTGTTTCTTCATTTCTTCTTCCTCCAAATCATTTTTTCAGTTCATTTTATTGAACTTTTTCACAAACTTAGCTTACCACCATCTCCTGACCGACTCAAGCAATAGCCCTTAGTAATTTGTTCATGAAAATCCTTTTCTACTTGTAAAATAAGCATAGAATCATCTGAATCCACTGATAAATTATCACCAACTAAATAATAAAAAGAAGCACAGCCTCTATTCCAAATAGAAGCATTGAAGATGAATTAAATTCCAGTTTATTTTTAATAATCAATCCGCAGATCACCTATATTTATAAAGTTTTATAACTTTTATAGAAATCAATCTGACTATTTAATGGCACTTTTTAATAACAGTGATTTCACGTGCAACATTCAAAAGAATATCGACAAAGAAGAGCTAATAATCTATCCAAATTCCAATAGATAATAGATTCATGTTACTTGGCTTTCTGCTAAGAAAACTCTTCAAACAATTAAACTAAAAAAAACTGAAAAATATTGTGAACGTGCGATTAAATATTTATCATGGAAAACTAAAAGCTTCACGTTGCCTGATATCTTCCTTTAAAAGACAAAAAGAGCCGAAGCTCTTTTTGTCTTTATCTTATTTTTATTCTTTCATAGCTATTGCTGCGTCCTCTTTAAATCTCGTTTTAAGGTAGCTGGCAAATAACATTCCAATCATCCCAAATGACTGAATCCCAATCAGCAGGGTGATATCAAAATGAAACAGCCCAATCACTAAAGCCACAAGTGAACCGATACCCATACTCATTAAGACCATCGCCAAACTTTCTGAGTAGGATTGAATTGATGACAGTCTGCTCTTCTTCGTCAACCAGAGGAAAAAAGCCGCACCTAACACTAACAGCAGATTCATCATAAAGAGCAAGAATCCGGTTGTCACACTCATCGTCAATATCAGTGACGAGCGATTATTACGCACAAACTCTTCATTAATGGCCGTACGTAGCTCCTGTTGATTAGAGATTTTCTCTGGCGAAAACTGCGCCGAATAGTTCATCTGATAGGTATAAGACTTGCCATCGATATTTTCTTTTATCTGCCAATTTTTCTCTTTGAAATTCAGACTTACGTCCTTTTCATTGACTTGTTTTTCGGACAAATTCACGCCAGCAACACCTTGATCAGTTTCTTCAAAAATTTGTGGATCCGCATCGACTAGTCGGCCATCTTTGATAGACAATTGTTGGACCTCTTGCGCTGTTTGAGCCGTTAATAGTTCTTTAACATGCGGCATGAATTGGTCCTCATTAATGGTTGTCGTCTGAGCAAAGTACAAAGTTGCCGGAATCACTAACAAGGCCGTCAAAAATAAATACAGCACGAAAAGCTGAAGCCAGTTGAATTTTTTGCGAAATTGAAATACTTTCTTCGGCGAAAAAATTGCCCGAAAATAATTAGTTGGAAATACGTCTGTTTTCAAAGAGAATCAGCCTTTCTAGCCCTTCGTTCCACCAGAAGTTAACCCGGTTACGAAGTGTTTTTGTAAGAAGAAGAATAACACAGAAATCGGTAAAGCAATTAAGATTGCCCCAGCCGCAAACAAAGCGACCCGTTGGTTTCTAGCATCGTTGATAAATGTTTGCAGCCCAACTGCAACGGTTAAACGTTCAGGTGTCCGCAATAAGAAGCGTGCCAACATGAAATCACCAAACGGTCCCATGAAAGCCCATAACGCTTGAACAGCCACCATTGGACGAACTAAAGGCAGGACGATTTGCGCAAAAATTCTGAAGTGTCCCGCACCGTCAAGTTTGGCAGATTCATCCAAATCAATCGGTACCGTATCGAAGTAGCCCTTCATAAGCCACGTATTCATAGGAATCCCGCCACCGATATAGATCAGCGTCAAGAACCAATATTGATCCAAACCATTCGTCAAGACAGCCATGACATAGAAGGCCGTCAAGGCAGCCATTGTTGGCACCATTTGGATAATTAAGAATAACATCAAGCTCTTCTTACGACCAGCAAAACGGTAACGACTATAAGTATAACCCGCCAAAGTTACAATGATGACTTGGAAAACCATCGTAGAGATCGCTACAATTAAGGTATTTTTATACCAGTCGCCATACAAGGTTTCACTAAACAAACGTGAAAAGTTTTCTAGCGTCCATTGGGTACTAAAATCTAATTTAAAGGCGATTAAATTCCCTGGTTTAAAGGCCGAAGTTGCCGTAATTAGCAACGGATAGATAATTACAATTGATAAGACGACAAGAAATAAATAGGTGAAAAATTTGGTAAAGAATTTCTTGCGCTTTTCTGAACTATTTTTTTTCATGTCTAATCCTCCATATTAAATGCATTTGTTCGTTTGAAGACCACTAATGAAACTGAAATAACGATGAATGAAATAATTAACGTGATCGCTGAGGCTACTGAATATTGTGGCGACCCACCTGTCGTTAATTTGTAAATCCATGAAATTAAGATATCCGTTGAACCGGCTCCACCACCAAGGCTTCCTGGTCCACCATTATTAAAGAGATAAATCATTGAAAAGTTATTAAAGTTCCCAGTATATTGCGTCACAAACGTCGGTGCAGCCACTAAGAAAATTGCTGGTAAGGTAATATTTCTAAACCGTTGGAAGGCATTCGCACCATCCATTTTAGCTGCTTCATATAAATCTTCTGAGATTGATTGTAAAATCCCTGTCACCATCACGTAGATGTATGGGAAGCCTAACCATCCTTGAATTAAGATAATCGCTGTTTTGGTCCAAAACGGATCGGTCTTCCAGGCAATCATCGGAATATCGATGAACGGTAAGTGATTCAATAGAGGAATCACTTGGGTATTAATTGCCCCAGCCGTGTCATTGAAGATATTCGAAAAACTCATGATCGTAATAAACGCTGGCACCGCCCATGGCAAGAGGAAAATAACGCCGAAGAAACGTCTGAATTTGATGAATTTCTGATTGGCAACGACAGCCGTCAAAATGCCTAATGTTAATTGTAAAGTCGTCGCACAGACCGTCCAAATAACCGTCCAGCTGAAGACTTTGACGAAGGTTTCGCGATACGAACTCAAGGTAAAGATATTTGTAAAGTTAGTAAAGCCTACCCAGTCTAAAATATTTGCCGGTGGAATATGTTTAAAATCGTAATTCGTAAAGGCCATAAATAAAGTCACCAATACGGGGAAAATAATTGCAACAGTCATGACTAAATACGCCGGAATCGTCAATAAATATGGAAAGCCATTCTCATAAACATTATGCAGTAATTCTTTTGATGTACTTGGAACCTTCATTCCACGATTAATCGTTTCAGCGACTTTTTTTGCATCGCGAATATTAAGTACCCAGCCAAATAGGAAAATCGCCGTCATGATTACTTGCAATGTACCCTCAATCAGCATGAACAAAGAATTGTCTTGCATCGGCACTGAGCCCAATGTGATAAAACCCGCTAAGGCCTGTCCACCGAATAAAATCATTTCTACTATGAATAAGAAAAGTACGGCCAAAAATATAATTCCTTTGATTGTTTGTTTGTTATACAGTTGTCCCAATCCAGGAACAATGGATAGTAACATCGCTTTGCGCGGGTTACGTTTTTGGTTATCCATTGAAAATCCCCCTTTTAAAATTGGAGCTGGAGGTAACGACAATCGTTACTTCCAGCCCATTTACCTATCATTTTTTATTTCTACTGTTTATCTATTTGTTTAATATTTTTGCTCGATTGCTTCTTGGATCGTTTTCACTGCATTGCCTGAAGCTTCTTCTGGTGACATGTTACCTGAACCCGCATCGAACATCATGTTTTCAGCGCCTGCCCAAACTTCAGCCATTTCTGGAATATTAGGCATTGGTTGAGATACACCGTATTGATCAATTACAGCAGTTGCGATTGGATCATCATTGCCTTTAACTTTTTCTTGCGCTTGTGCATTTGCAGGAATATCGTTTCTCATTTCATACAATTTCGTTTGATTTTCTTCATTAGTTACATAGTCTAAGAATTTTTGGGCAACATCTTTATCTTTAGCAAAATTGCTAACAACCCAAGCTTTACCACCACCAAATGTTTGGTATGCTTCGCCGTTGTCTAGTGTTGGGATTTTAGCAACGCCGTAGTTAATTCCAGCATCTTTAAATCCGCTTGCACCCCATGGGCCATAAATAATCGCTGCTGTTTTACCTTGGTTAAAGTAATCTAACATCAAGTTTTCGTTAGCTTTAACATCCAACATTCCTTGTGGCCAAACATTTTGGAACCAATCTGTTGCGTAGCTGATTCCTTCAATCGCGCCTTTATTGCCTAAACCAACGTCAGAAGCATCTTGCCCATCATCTCCGAAAACGTAGCCGCCATAACCAGCTAGTAATCCGTAAGTATAGTAGAAGTCAGTCCAACGAGCTAAGAAACCAACATTTTTACCATCTTCGTCATATTTCTTATCTTTTGAAATAGCTTCTAAATCAGCAAAAGTTGTTGGTGCTTCAGAGATCAAATCTTTATTGTAGAATAAAACGACCGCTTCGATCATTGCTGGTGCGCCGTAGACTTTTCCGTCAATTGTGACTTGTTTTTCATCCGTTTCATTATAACGGCCATCATCTGATAATTTTACTTCAGCTAAATTCCCTTGCGAGCCTTGTTGGCCGACACGGTCGTACGGTGACATGGTTACGTCTGGGCCTTTTCCAGCCGGTCCGTCAAGCTGTAACGCATCCATTTGGTCGAACATATCTTTTTCTAAAACTTCAACTTTGACATCATTTTCTTTTTCAAATGTGCCTTTAATGTCATTCACATACTCAACATAATCTTTTCCAACAGAAACTTGTAACGTTTTTGCATCTGTCGCGGCATCCTTCTTATCCTTCGAACCGCCACATGCTGCTAGAGTAATGATTGCCCCAGCTGATAAAAGTCCTAATCCTAATTTACGCCAATTTGTTTTTCTCATTTTCTTTGCCCCCTACTATTTTCTTTACACTCATATTATGCAATCGCTTCACCTACGAAGCAAGCGTTTTCCAATTGTTACCGGTAACAGAATTTTATTTCCTTATTTTTCCGCTTTAAATACGATAAAACCATGCTCTCCGATTTGATGTATCCCTGAATTATCTTCTGTTACATTTTGTGAAATAAGTACCTCTCCTACAGAATCCAACGAAACCGATTGCGTTGATTCGTTAAAGAAAGCCGACAACCGTTTCTCACCAACGGTTCTCGATACCATTAATTGCTGTTTTTCATCGTCCACAATTTGCCACTCTAAATCACCATAAGTAATGACTTCTGAATAATCCTTACGTAATTTAATTAGTTCTTTTGTGAAATCTAACATCTCTAAATCTTGCTTATCTTCTTCCCAAATCATGCAGCGACGGCAGTCCGGATCATTATCACCCAACATACCAATCTCTGTTCCATAATAGATACATGGCGAGCCTTTTTGTAGGAACATAAAAGTCAATGTCGCTTTCGCTAACTCTTTATTCCCGTCACAAATTGTCAAGATTCGAGCCGTGTCATGGGAATCCAAAATATTAAAAGTCACTTCATTGGTCTGATCTCTATATAGAAGCTGCTGGCTATTCATGCCACTGACCATTTTGCTCGGCGAAATCTTTTTATTTACAAAGAAATCTTTGATATTATCCGTAAACGCGTAATTCATCACGGCATGAAACTCATCACCTTGCAACCAACTTTGAGACGAATGCCAAATCTCTCCTAAAATGTAAAAATCTTCTTTAAGTGCTGTAACTTCTGTGCGGAACTTTTTCCAGAAATGATGATCAACTTCATTCGCCACATCTAAGCGCCACGCATCAATATCAAATTCACGAATCCAATAGGTCGCAATATCCAGTAAGTAAGCCTGAACTTCCGGGTTCGCCGTGTTTAATTTCGGCATATGTGGTGTAAACGCAAACGTATCAAAACTCAAATTTCTAGCCGTTTCAGGAATATCCGTCATATCATAATCATCCACTGGGAACGAATGAATGTGGAACCAGTCAGCATATTTCGACTGCGGTCCATTCTTAATCACATCCTGCCACTGAGGAGAATAATCGCCCATATGATTGAAGACTGCATCCAACATAATCCGAATCCCGCGACGATGTGCCTCATCTACCAACTGTTTGAAAAGTTTTTTATCGCCAAAATCGGGATCAATTTCAAAATAATCAATCGTATCATATTTATGATTAGACGTCGCTTTAAAAATCGGACAGAAATAAATCCCGTTAATCCCTAAATCAACTAAATAATCTAGATGGTCAATTACCCCTTGTAAATCGCCACCGAAAAAGTCTTCTCTATCAGGTAATTTACTGCCCCACGGAAGCGTCCCCTTCGGATCATTCTGCTGATCACCATTAGCAAAACGCTCTGGGAAAATTTGATACCAAACTGTATCTTTCACCCACTCAGGTGAGTGGAAACGATCAATTTCTTGAAAATAAGGCATTCTAAAATAATAATTCGCCACTTCTAAAAACTCTTCTTTATAATCGAAGACTCCTTGATCGCTATAAAATACTTCAGTACCATCCTGCCCTTCCACATAAAAACCGTACTGTAACCGATGAAACTTACTATCTGTTTCGATCTCCCAGTAATCATGTAAATCCGTACTCAATGTTTTTTTCATGGGCGTTTTATCCAAATACCATTTATCAAAAGTAATCAGATAAGGATCCCCTTTAATTAAACTTACTTTTTTGACATCGCCAATCTCAGTTCGTAGGCGAATTCTCATCGTATCCTTCGTATACAGAAAAGCGTATTCGCTTTCAGGACGATGATAAAGTGCAGATTTATTCATTCAATCTCTCCTTTACTCTTATTTCCCTTTCATCATAGACGAAAGCGATTCCCTCATCAATAAATAATCCAATGTTACCGTTAACAGAATATCAGATTGCCACTACCGCACATCTTTACTTGGAAAATGGTGCGCATAAAAAAAAGCCTTGGGAGCTTACACTCCACACGACTCGGTTTTGGTTTTCCTCTATACTCTTTTTTGATAAAAATGATGATTTCTTTTCGAATAATCCGGTGTTTCCAGACGCCAAATCCCCGTTTGTCCTTGCTCAAATAGTTGCCAAGCAGTACTGCCAACACCACGTCCAGAAAAATCTGGCAACAGACAGAAATACTCCACAAGATTTGGTACGCCCAACTGATAAATAAGCACGCCGCAATCAATCCCTAAACTTTGAATAATTAGCTTCTCCATACGCTCATTCAACAACACTTTTAGCGCTAAGGTACCATCATCATATCCAGGTGGCCCGGCACTCACTCACTGAAGAGTGAGACGTAGGCTTCTTCAATTACTTTCTCTTCACTACCATTTCAATCCACTCACTCCCTAAAGAGTGAGACGTATCCCCAATTGCTTAAGCCTTGTTCTCGTTGTTGATTTCAATCCACTCACTCCCTAAAGAGTGAGACGTTTGCTCCTCCCCATGACGTCCCTATATCCACTCTATTTCAATCCACTCACTCCCTAAAGAGTGAGACGATAAAGGGACTGGACAAAGTAAAGGAGTGTTGTCAATTTCAATCCACTCACTCCCTAAAGAGTGAGACCAAAATTGCGGAAGAGCTTGACGCGTCGCCGGATTTCAATCCACTCACTCCCTAAAGAGTGAGACGATACTGCTTATTTTCATTACCAGTTTTCATATTTATTTCAATCCACTCACTCCCTAAAGAGTGAGACTCTAGACGTTCATCGTTTTTATAGGTTCCGTCCAGATTTCAATCCACTCACTCCCTAAAGAGTGAGACCGAGTTAGAGCACAGAGGAGTACTTACACACTATATTTCAATCCACTCTGGATAGGCTACAATTAACTAGACAGAAAAATTAAGGTGTGTAGACTAGAAGAAAACATACCAGGAGGAATTTTTATGTCTAAGAGAACACGAAGAACTTTTTCACAAGAATTCAAGCAACAAATCGTCAATCTTTACTTAGCTGGAAAGCCACGTGTAGAAATCATTCGAGAATATGAACTAACGGCTTCAGCATTTGACAAATGGGTAAAGCAATCTAAAACGAGTGGTTCATTCAAAGAAAAAGATAATCTTACGCCTGAACAAAAAGAATTGTTAGAACTACGTAAAAGAAACCAGCAATTAGAAATGGAAAATGATATTTTAAAGCAAGCAGCGCTGATATTCGGACGAAGAGACAAGTAATCGATGCGAATAAGCATCTTTACCCTATATCAGCGATGTGCAGAATATTAGGTCTATCACGTCAGTCCTATTATTATCAATCAAAACCAAAGAAAGATGAATCAGAACTTGAAGAAGTAGTCGCTGAAGAATTTATCCGCAGCCGAAAGGCCTACGGCTCAAGAAAAATAAAAAAAGCCTTATCAAAACGAGGCATTCAGATCAGCCGACGAAAAATTAGTAGAAGCATGAAAAATAGAGGATTAAAATCGAGCTATACTGTTGCTTATTTTAAAGTACATCATTCTACTTGCGATGAAGCCAAAACGACAAACG
>NZ_MAEJ01000010.1 GCF_009933175.1 Candidatus Enterococcus huntleyi
TTTCTTTCGGTGGAGCAAGCTCCGGTGAAAGAAAAAGCGTTCGACTTGCATGTATTAGGCACGCCGCCAGCGTTCGTCCTGAGCCAGGATCAAACTCTCATAATAAAAGTTAGAACAATCTTGCGATTGTTAAGCTCAATTTGTTTGCTAGCATATTGCTTGCTTTGTTAAATGTTTGTGACTTGAACGAATCAAGTACACACTACACATTTGGTTTGTCTTACTTTGTTCAGTTTTCAAAGGTCTACCATTGCTGTTTCAGCAACTTTTATATCTTATCAGTTAATCAAGTGAATGTCAACATCTTTTTTATAAAAGTTTTTTTCAACTTCTTTTTCAGAAAGTTGTTTGCTTGTTTCAGCAACTTAATTAGAATAACAGTTTCGTTGTTATCTGTCAACAACTTTTTTCAATAAATTTTATTGATTTATCAACTGTTTTCTTGCCATCTCTCTCGAGCGACTTTGTTATTCTATCATTATATTTTAGACAAGTCAACAAAACATTTAAAAACTTTTTTTGTGACATTTAATAAAACAAATAACGACTCGAACAAATACTAATATAGCAATACCTGTAAAAAAAATCAACTAAAAATAATAAGTTTTTTAAACTTTTCTCAAACACGAATTTTATATAGAATTCCAATGATTTCGCTCGTTTTTTTCTGCATTTTCCTATCTATTCTTTTTATCTATCTATCGATTGTTCGTTGTCAATTCTATGCAAACGGCTCACCCAACCTTAAATGGTCAGATGAGCCGTTTATTTTTGACTATAGTCACCTTATTTTTTCTTAATTGGAATAAAAATCCGGAAAATTGTCCCTTGATTTACCGCACTCTCTGCAGCAACTGTTCCTTTATAACTTTCAATAAGCTGCTTCGCTATCGAAAGACCTAAACCATTTCCACCTTTGTTTCTAGCTCTCGCCTTATCCACTCGGTAGAATCGATTAAAGATTTTTTTCAAGTCATCCTCAGAGATTCCTTCGCCAAAGTCTTGAATGGCGATTTCGAATTCATTCCGCGATGTAGAAATAGAAATGTGCACTTCTTTTCTCAAAGTCGAGTATTTAATCGCATTATCTAAAATAATAATGATGATCTGTTCAAAATGATTTCTGAAAATCCCTAATTGGATTTCTTCTGGGATATCATCGTCTAGCGTTAAAACAAAATCAGGATGCAAAATTTTGAAGTTGTTATAGACCTGATAGACAACTTCTTTCGCATTCGTCACTTCGTTAGCATAATGTATATCGACTTGTTCTGCTCTAGATAGATCAAGCATTTCCTGAACTAAGCTTTTCATACGACTAATTTCTTGCATGCTGGCATTCAAAGATTCTTCCAACACTTCAGGATCATCTTTGCCCCATCGGTTAAGCAAGCTCAAATGACCTTCAATAATTGCTACTGGTGTTCTCAGTTCGTGAGACACATCTTCGACAAACTGCTCTTGTTGCTCAATATATAGCCGCATACGATCTAGCATTTCATTAAATATCTCTGATAAGTCAGCCAATTCGTCATTTGTTTTAATGTCCTTCATATGAATATCAGATTGCGGATCTTTTCTGATGGTATCCATTGTATCTCTTAATTCCTTTAACGGTTTTAAAAAGTACGAAGACAAGAAGAAGCCTAGCACACTGCTAAGAATTAGAGAAACCACCTCTAAGACGATTAAAGTTAGCAACAGTTTATTTTTTATCTCATAAAAAGAAGACAATTCATAGAAGGTTTGAGCATAGCCTATCTTTTCTCTCGTGCCTTTCGAATAAATGACTTCGATTGATAGAAAGCCAATTTTACTATCTAAAGTGATAATCGTTGGTGATTTACGTGTTTCTTGAAAAAGTTTTTGTTTTCGATTTTGTGTTTCAAATACTAGTTCTTTATCGAGATTGTATACATATAAACTCAAGCCTTCTTGGCCTAATTCGGAAATAAACGGATCTATTTGCATTAATGTACCTTCAATAGTCGTCGTTTTCTCAAATTGTTGTCCATCTGAAAATATTGAATTCGATAAATTTTTATAAGTATCAGTAATCGTCAATTCTTTCTCTGAATTAGCCAATCGTGAAACCACTTCTGCGGTCGTCTTCTCCAGATTCCCTCGTTCTTTGGCGACAATTAAGTTGACTGATGATTTATAAGTAATAACGGCAAAAATGGTAAAAACCACAAATATAAAGAAAGAACTAGCCAAGGCCCACTTGATAGTCAAGGAAGGCCCCTTTAGTTCTCTTTTTTCCGCTCTTTTTATTTTGCTTTGTTTCACGAGCGCATCACATAACCTGTTCCACGGACAGTTTGAATATAGCTCTCTTCTCCAGGAACATCGGTTTTATTACGCAAGTAACGAATGTACACATCAACAACGTTTGTTTCTACCTCTGTCTCATAACCCCAAACTTTGTTAAGTAGAACATCTCTAGCTAATACAACATTGACATTTTCCATCAACGTTAATAGTAGCTCATATTCACGTTTAGTTAACTCGATTACTTCACTATCTCTTCTCACGACACGATTTTCTTTTTCAATTGTTAAATCGCGGTACGTAATCGTTGTTTGTTTCGCAACATTTTTGTCGCCTTCAATATCAATTCGACGTAGTAACGCACGCAAACGAGCAAGTAATTCTTCAATCGCAAAAGGTTTCACGATATAGTCATCGGCTCCATGATCCAAACCAGACACCCGGTCAATAACAGAATCTCTAGCAGTCATCATAATAATCGGCGTATTTTTTACTTGGCGTATACGACGGCAAACCTCCAAGCCATTTAGCTCTGGCAACATTAAATCTAAAAGAATTGCATCCCATTCACTATTCAGCGCAGCTTCCAGCCCTGTACGTCCATTGTAATGAACTTCTGTATTGTACCCTTCATGCTTCAACTCTAATTCGACAAAACGGGCCAAGTTCTTTTCATCCTCAATGATTAGAATATTACTCATGTATGCTTTATCCTTTCTCTTCCTAAGCTTTTTCGAAACCACATCATTATAACGGTTATTCCAAAAAAAATCTACTGTGTTTGTATTCCATCGCTTTCATAAAATAAAGACTGGGATATAACTGAAAGAGTTTTGTCCCAGCCTTTCAATTTTACCTACTCAAAATCGTTATTGACTGATTATTCTTCGTTATACCAAGAATAATGGAAGATGCCTTCTTTGTCGACGCGTTCATACGTATGAGCACCGAAGTAATCACGTTGCGCTTGGATTAAGTTCGCTGGCAATCTTTCTGAACGGTAAGAGTCGAAGTACGCAATGGCAGATGAGAAAGTCGGTACAGGTACACCAGCTTGAACAGCTAACGCTACTACTTCACGTACTGCTTGTTGGTATTTTCTAGTAATCTCCATGAAATACTCATCTAATAATAGATTTTCAATATCTGGTTCTTTTTCATAGGCATCAGTAATTTTTTGTAAGAAGCCTGCACGGATAATACAGCCCGCACGCCAAATCTTAGCAATCTCGCCAAATGGTAAATCCCATTCGTACTCTTTAGAAGCCACACGTAATTGCGCAAAGCCTTGAGCATAGCTCATGATTTTACTGAAATAAAGAGCTTCACGGATTTTTTCGATGAATTCTTCTTTGTCACCGTTGAAAGTAAAAGTTGGTTTTGGTAAAACTTTACTTGCAGCGACACGTTCTTCTTTATAAGCTGAGATATAACGAGCAAAGACTGATTCTGTAATCAATGGTAATGGTACACCTAGATCAAGCGCACTTTGGCTTGTCCATTTACCTGTTCCTTTGTTACCTGCAGCATCTAAAATAACATCAACGATTGGTTTACCTGTTCCTTCGTCATCTTTACGTGTTAAAATGTCTGCTGTAATTTCGATTAGGTAGCTATCTAATTCGCCTTCGTTCCACTCTTTAAAGATGTCTGCCATCTCATCCACTGAAACACCTAATATGTTTTGCATTAAGTCATATGACTCAGCAATTAGCTGCATATCGCCATATTCGATTCCGTTGTGAACCATTTTTACATAGTGACCTGCCCCGTTAGGACCAATATATGTAACACATGGCTCACCATCTTCAGCTTTTGCAGAGATTTGCTCTAAAATAGGGGCCACAAGCTCATAGGCTTCCTTTTGACCACCAGGCATGATAGAAGGACCTTTTAAGGCGCCCTCTTCCCCACCTGAAACACCAGTACCAATAAAGTTAATACCAGAGTCAGCTAACATTTCATTTCTACGGATAGTATCTTGGAAGAAGGTATTTCCACCATCAATTAAGATATCACCTTTATCTAAATGAGGAAGCAATTCTTGAATCGTCGCATCTGTTGCCGCGCCTGCTTTAACCATTAATAAAATGCGGCGTGGTGTTTCGATAGAAGCTACAAACTCTTCAATTGTATAAGTTGCTTTAAAATTCTTCGTTGGGTGCTCATTAACGACTTCTTCTGTTTTTGAACCCGTACGATTAAATAGGGCTACTGAATACCCACGGCTTTCAATATTTAAAGCTAAGTTTTTTCCCATGACGGCCATACCGACAACGCCAATTTGTTGTTTTGTCATTTGATTTCCTCCTGCATCTTTAAAATTCCTTTATAATCTCTCTCATTATATCCTAATAGAAAGAGATTGAAAACAAAAGAGTCTATTTTTAAGCGCTTCAACGCGATTTTTTTACAAAATAAACCCCAAGGCTCCATGGTTAGCCTTGGGGTTTTACATTTTTCTATGCTAAAAATGTACTATGCTTCTTTAGACGCAACGTCTTTCCCATCATAGTAACCGCAGCTTGCGCATACGTGATGGCTTTTTTTCATTTCACCACAGTTTGGACATTCGTTCAAACCATTAATAGTTAATTTGTAGTGAGTACGACGTTTTGCTTTTTTTGCTTTTGATGTTTTTCTAGCTGGTACTGCCATATCGTTGTTACACCTCCTTGTAAAAGACTTGTATCACGAGGATACAATTATATTCCAATCTTACTCGTTATCATCTGCTGAAAATAGCTCAGATAATTTTGCAAGACGAGGATCTACTTCACTGCTGACTGCTTCTTTTCTCTGCACATACTCTTCTTCAGAAATCACTTCCCAACTCTCTCCCTTAGGAAAGTCTTCGGACTTCATCTCCTCTTCAGTTAATACGCGCATCGGAATCATCAACAACAGGTTGTCTTCGATGGACTGCTTGAGATCTAGCTGAGCTGTCTCCAACAAAAGAATTTCTTCTTCTGGAATCAGTTCATCGCGACTTTGATACTGCTCTTCGGTCATAAAGACTTCATCGACTTCAAAATTCATCGGCAAAGCAACTGGTTCAAGTGAACGAGTTGACGGAACAGTGATCGTTGTTTGGATGTTGTAATGAACAAGATAGTCTTTTTTCGTTACCGTAATCAGACCCTCTACCTGAACTGGAGCAACATCCAATATTAAATTATCTCTTTTAATTAGATCACTTTTCAAGTCAAGTGTCTCACTAAAATTCAGGGGCGCCTCTTGGTATTTTCTTAATTCCAATAAAGACCATTTCATGTTTTCATCACCTCTACACAACAAAAGCTATTATACAGGGCTAAGAAAAGTTTGTCAATGAAATTTTCTTGACACCTTTTCATAGGCTCCTAGCGCTTTATTCATGTTATTCGATTGATCGATATAAATTATATTCTTTTGAATCAACGACTCACCTATTCACACCTCGAGGGCGTCCATTTACGTCATCAATCAAAAGAAGAAAAAACGAGAGCGGAACCTACGTTCCGCTCTATAGTTATGATTCAAGCAAATAAATCTATTCACCATTCCTCAATATCGATTTAATTAAATCAGTCGTTCAACTTAGCTTAGATAGCTGTTGTTTGACCACGGTAGACAATCCCACGACGAGGATCTACTGTGATTAATTCGCCATCAGCGATAGTTGAAGTTGCTTCAGAAGCGCCAACGATTACAGGAATATCTTTAGCAATCCCAACAACAGCTGCGTGAGAAGTTAAACCACCTTCTTCAACGATAAGTGCTGAAGCTTTTTCGATTGCTGGCATATATTCTTTGTCAGTTGTAGGAACAACTAGAACCATACCGTCTTTTGCATTTTTCACAGCTTCTGCTGCTGATGATGCAACGACTGCATTAGCAACGACTGTTTCAGAACCCACACCTTGTGCTTCTAAAAGTTTTGAACCAATCATTTGAATTTTCATTACGTTAGTTGTACCACGTTCGCCAACTGGAACACCGGCAGTGATTAAGATTAAATCTCCTTCAGAAGCGAAGCCTAATTCAACTGCTTTGTTAGCTGCTAATTCGAACATTTCGTCAGTTGTTGTTGGTTTTTCAGTAACTGTTGGATAAACACCCCAGTTTAACATTAAACCACGACGAGTACGTTCATCAAAAGTAACTGCTAAGATGTCAGCTTCTGGACGGTATTTAGAAATCATTTTTGCAGTGTAACCAGATTCAGTTGCTGCAACGATTGTTTTCACGCCTAAGTTTTTAGCTGCACGAGCAACAGATAAACCGATTGTTTCTGTTACGTCAGTTTTATCAAATTGGTTAACTTGGAAAGTACCTAATTCTGATAAAGCTTGTTCTGATTCTTCATCAATACGAGCCATTGTTGCAACAGATTGAACTGGGTAAGCACCATTTGCAGACTCACCAGAAAGCATAGTAGCATCTGTTCCATCAAACACAGCATTGGCAACGTCAGAAGCTTCCGCACGTGTTGGACGAGGATTTTGTTGCATTGTTTCTAACATTTGAGTCGCTGTAATAACTGATTTACCAGCTAAGTTACATTTTTTGATGATACGTTTTTGAGCTAATGGTACTAACTCAGCAGCGATTTCAACACCCATGTCTCCACGAGCAACCATGATACCATCAGAAACTTTGATGATTTCATCAATGTTATCGATTCCTTCTTGTGATTCAATTTTAGAAATGATTTGAACGTGGTTCATATCTTTTTCTTCTAAAATTTCACGAATATCAAGAACGTCTTGTGCTTTACGAACAAAACTTGCAGCGATAAAGTCGATATCGTTGTCTAAACCGAAACGGATATCATCTGCATCTTTTTCTGTAATCCCTGGTAAGCTGATTGAAACGCCTGGTGCGTTAACCCCTTTACGAGAGCCTAAGATTCCAGCATTTTGAACTTCAGTAACTAATTCGTTCGTTGCTTCATCTTTTTCGATGATTCTCATATCGATTAAGCCATCATCAAACAGTACGTGTCCGCCCACGTGAACATCATTGAATAAACCTGGATAAGTGACAGCAATTTTCTCTTTAGAGCCTTCTAAAGTGTCGTCCATAGAAATACGAACTACATCGCCAATTGAAAATTCAATTTTACCAGTTTCAGTGCCTTGAACAGTCGTACGAATTTCTGCTCCTTTTGTATCTAACAGGATAGCTACGCCTTGTCCAACTTGTTTTTCAGCTTCACGAACCATTGTCATACGAGACAATTGTTCTTCATGGTCACCATGTGAGAAGTTAAAACGGAAAACATTTGCTCCAGCTTTGATTAATTCTGCAATCAGTTCAACGCTGTTACTGGCTGGTCCTAATGTACTTACGATTTTGGTTTTTTTCATTACTAAACGCTCCTACTGTTTTATTTGTTTATTAATAGCCGTTAAGCTTAATAATCATGTGCTAGTTTTGCCTTTTAAAATGAAAGATGTTGATTTAACTCATATAAAGATAAATCAGGTTTGTGACGATTTTTTTCTAATGTTTCAATAATATCTGCAGCGACGACTTTGTTCTCTTCCATACCGATACATAGTCCGCCTTTACCCTGCATTAATAATTCAACTGCATGTGAACCAAATTTGCTAGCTAATACACGATCGCGAGCGCTTGGTGATCCACCACGAACCACGTGTCCTAAGATTGACACACGTGTATGGAAATCGCCATATTCAGATAATTGATCAGCGAAGTCATTTCCGCCCATCACACCTTCAGCTAAAATAATTAGACAATGTTTCTTGCCACGGTCACGACCTTCTTGGATACGTTTGGCAACGACAGCCATATCAAAGTCATGTTCGGGAATAATAATCTCATCCGCGCCACCTGCTACACCTGACCACAAAGCGATATCGCCTGCGCCACGTCCCATTACTTCAATAACGAATGTACGGACGTGAGAAGTTGCTGTGTCACGAATACGGTCAATCGATTCCAATACTGTGTTAATCGCTGTATCAAAGCCGATTGTAAAATCTGTTCCAGGAATATCATTATCAATCGTTCCAGGAACGCCGACAGCTGGAAATCCTCGTTTTGTTAAAGCCATCGCACCATGGTAAGAACCATCTCCACCAATCACGACTAAGCCTTCAATACCGAATTTTTTCAATTGTTCGATGCCTTTAAGTTGGCCTTCTTCTGTTGCAAATTCTGGGTAACGAGCAGAGTACAAGAATGTTCCTCCACGTTGAATCTTATCGCCCACATCTGCTACATCAAGACGACGAATATCTCCGGCAACCAATCCTGCAAATCCATAATTGATTCCGTATACTTCTAAACCTTCATAAATACCTTTGCGAACCACTGCACGAATGGCTGCATTCATACCAGGTGCGTCTCCGCCACTAGTTAAAATACCGATGCGCTTCATCTCAATCATTCACCTCATTAATATACTTTTTTTCTAAGTTAAGCACTTAGATAAAACCTTATTTTAACACTAACCACGTCCTATATTTTACCATTAAAACGTCGATATGTCTTGGGAAATAAACAAAAAAATGAAAAATGTTGAAAACGTGTGGTAAAATTTACCGTAAATTATTTGAAAACCACATTTCCTTCACCTAATATATAGCTTAATTGATTTTTCACCTCTTGGCTATCTTCTAGCCAATTTTCGGCACTTAACCCAATTTTTTTCCCACTTTGTTCAAAGAAGATAATGATTGGGACACTTCCTCTATTTTTTCTGAAAACTTGCTTCAGTTGATTCATCACCTCCGGCTGATCTTTTTCAGCTACGACACGTAAGAAACAAGTGGCTTTACTGATTGCTTGTTCAGCTTCGTCTGCACGTTGAATCGTCTCTGCTAAGACCTGCAGCTCCTGATTATAATTGCTTTTTTCAACCTTTCCAGAAACCAAAATCACTTGATTCTCTTCTAAAAAAGTCCGACTGCTTCGGTAAGTTTTTGGAAAAACAGTTAATGAAACTTCGCCACTCACATCATTGCCATCTATAAAAGCCATCTGCTCACCTTTTTTTGTCCGAATCTCACGAATACTTCGTACGTAGACGAGTAAATTGACTGTTTGTCCTGGCAAAATATCAGAAATTGCCGTAACTTTTTTCGCTAGACGGATACGCTCATAGTTTTCGGTTGGATGACCAGAAAGATAGGTGCCTAAATATTTTTCTTCAAACTCTAGCTTCTCCTCAAGTGAATAGTCCGCTATTTCTTCTTCTTTTAGCGACAAAATATCTAGCAAGCTTTCACTCCCACTACTAAAGACGACATTTTGAATTTTCCCTTCTAATTCTTTCAAAAGTTGACGACGATTAGGTTTCAGCTGATCAAAGGCTCCAATCAAAATTAGGGGTTCTAAATAATCAACTTTTAACCATTTTTTATCCAATCTAAGCAAAAATTGATCAAAACTCTTATAGCTCCCCGCTGCTTTTCGCTCCTCGATAATGGCCTGAATGAAATCTCTGCGGACTCCTTTAATTCCACTAAAACCAAATGCTAACTGATTTTTCGAATGAACCGTAAAACTATAGTTACTTTGATTAATCGTTGGTGGAACGATGTCTAACTTGTGTTTTCTCGCTTCATTAAGGTACTCTTTCATTTTTGTCGAATGGTGTCTCACAGAATGCAGTAACGCTCCGTAAAATGGCGCTGGATAATGAACCTTCAAATAAGCCATTTGAAAACCAACAAACGAATAGGCAAACGCGTGAGATCGATTAAAGCCATAGTCGGCAAAACGTTCGATATAATCATAAATCTCATTGGCTTTTTCTTTCGAGTGACCTTGCGCAACAGAACCTGTAACGAAGTTTCGCCGTTGCTCATCTAGGACTTCTTTTTTCTTTTTACTAATTGCTCGTCTCAGAATATCGGCTTGTCCTAGACTAAAGCCGGCCATTTTTGAAGCAACTTGCATAATTTGCTCCTGATACACGATAATTCCATAAGTGTTTGACAGGATTTCTTTTAAGCTATCATCTGGAAAATTAATTGGTTCTTGGCCTTTTTTACGCCGCACAAAGGTATCGATATTTTGCATCGGTCCTGGTCTGTAGAGCGCATTGACCGCTGCAATATCTTCAATCGATGTCGGTCCCAGCTTGCGTAACACATTTCTAATCCCAGCTGATTCAAATTGAAAGACACCAGAAGTCTCGCCTCTTTGAAAGAGCGCCAATGTCTCAGGATCGTCTAAAGGAATTTTCTTTAACTCGACCTCTTCTTTATACACGCGCTTGATGGACTTCAGCGCGTGATCAATGATAGACAGGTTCCGTAGGCCTAAGAAATCCATCTTTAGTAAGCCGACTGTTTCCACATCCGTCATCGTATACTGCGTCAAAAAGATTCCTTCCGTTCCTTCTTGTAAGGGCACTAGCTCCAATAGATTTTGGTCGCTAATCACAACCCCTGCCGCATGGGTCGAAACGTGGCGCGGAAGTCCTTCTAGTTGCAGAGCAGTTTTGTAAAGTAACTGATTTTGCTGATTGGCATTCACTAGTTCAACAAAACGTTGAGATTCTTCGTAAGCTTTTGCTAAGGTCATCTTCAGCGCATTTGGCACCGCCTGTGACCAACGATTGGCTTCACTTTGTGACAGTCCAAAGACTCGAGAGACATCTCGTAAGACCATCTTAGCTGCCATCGTACCAAACGTCGCAATCTGTGCAACATGGTACTGACCGTATTTTTCTTTGACATAATGGAGCACTTCTTCGCGCCGATTATCAGGAATATCCAAATCAAAATCGGGCATTGTATAACGCTCAGGATTCAGAAATCGTTCGAACAATAAATTATATTGCAATGGATCAACGTCGGTAATCGACAAGACATAGGCCACAAGAGAACCCGCACCTGATCCACGCCCCGCACCAGTCACAATCTGACTTTTATGGGCAAAGTCCATGACATCCCAAACGATGAGGAAATAGTCATCAAAGCCCATTTGATGAATAATACCAAGCTCATAGTCTAACCGTTGGTAATAGTCATCTGTTAGAGATTCAATACGTTGTTCAATCCGCTCCAGACACAATTGTCTCAAGTACAGATGCGGTTCTTGGTCTTCTGGCACCGGATAATGGGGTAGCAATTTTTGATGCAACGGCAAGACGACTTCGCAGGCATCGGCCATTTTTTCCGCATTCCTAACAGCCACTTCCAGTCCATTTTCCACAAATAATTGTTTAATCTGCACTTCAGTCATTAAATAATCCGGTCCCTCGATGAGCGCACGCTTGGATTTGCCACTTTCTAATTGCGTACCGGCTTGAATATGCTGCATCACTTCAATGGCAAAAGCCTCCGAAGCTTCTAAATAGCGCACACTGTGCAGCGCCAGTGGTTTTAGCAAATACTCTGCTTGTAACAGCTCCCACTCTGGATTCTGCTCAATAGAACCTATCGTAACCGCGACATAGACACTCTCCTCTTGAAAGAGTGAGAGCACTGTTTGTACTCGCTCATCAGTCCCAGGATGCTGTTCTAATGCTAACTCCGCGAACTCATTTGCCTCTGGGAGGACTGCAAAAAGGTCTGAAAACAGGTCTTTGTGCTCTTCTAAATAAAGTGTCCCCTCAATCATTCTCTTACTAGATAAGTACATTAATTGTTGGTAGCCTGTGTAATTCTTTGCGTAAAGTATCACGGCATGCGTCCGTTGTGTGACTGATGATTCATACTCAAGCGATAAACCAAATACGGGTTTAATGCCGGCTTTCTGACAGGCTTGAAAAAATTCTACCGCACCATGCATCGTGTTCTTATCAGTCACCGCAAGGGTTTTATAGCCTCGTTCTTTTGCCACATCCACATATTGGGCAATTTTCACCGTACTTTGTAATAAGGAATATGAGGTCACTGTATATAATTGTGGAAACAAATCCTACCGCCTCCTTTCGCTTGTTTTATTCATTTACTCTTCTATTATTTCCTCTACTTATCGGTTCAGCTTACCCGTTCAGCTATCGTGAGAAAATCTCACTCACATTTCTTTACATTTTCAGAAAATGTGCTACACTCATAAGTAGAAAAGAGGTGTTCTTCATGCGTTATATCGTGACTTTAATCTGGGCTTTTATGTTAGGTCAAGTTGTTAGTTATATCGGTGGGGCTTTAACACATGGCACTTATAATTTTGTACTCACAACGGTCATTTCACTTATTGCTGGTCTATTCGTTATTCTTATTGGAATGATTTCTCAGCCAAAAAAAGAAGCTGTACACAAATAATAAAATTTTAAATAGGAAAACCAGTTACTTTTTATTGTAACTGGTTTTTTTTTCTTTTCAACTGTTTAAAATTTACTGCTCATCATTTTTCTAAAATTAAAGGATGATAGAATGATATTTGCTAACACAAAACAGCTCGTCACAAGGAAAACAGAGCTATAGCCCATTGAATGAGCGACTGTAGAGCCGACCATCGGCCCTAGAACTTGACCAAAGTTACTAAACATTTGATTATAACTATAAATCCGACTGACCCCATGCTCTGGTGTAATCTTTCCTATTAGCGTATTAATTGATGGCATCAAAGCACCAGTTGAAAAGCCTAGTATAAATCGTAGAATCCCTAGTTGTAATGGCGTTTTTACAAAAGCCATCGGGATAAAACAGAAAAATGACAAGACGAGTCCAGCTAGTAAAACTTTATGATTGCCGATTCGATCGCCTAGTTTCCCTAAAGTTGGTGAAGAAATCACGGCAGAAACCCCGGCTACTGAGACAATTAACCCACTAATAAAGAGAATATTACCCGAATCACCACTAAGAGAACGAATATATAAGGTTAAGATTGGACTAATACTGGTGACACCTAATTGAAGGATCAGTGTCGTAATAAATAGACCAATTAAGATAGAGACGTTGTTCATACTTGAAAAGAGCTCTTTGGTACTGACCATATTCTTTTTTTCCACCGGATGAAAATCTTCTTTTACCATAAAAATAGTCAGTAAAGTCGCAATCAATAACACAGCTCCGGTAATAATAAAGACATTTTCCATCCCAAACCATTGGGCTAACGCACCACCCATTGATGGGCCAATCAAGTTCCCAGCAATTGCCCCTGTCGAGAGCGTTCCTAGTGCCCAACCACTCTTTTCTTTGGGTGCCTGAGAAGCAATCATCGCAGTCGCATTCGGTATGTACCCAGATAAAACGCCATTAAAAAAACGCATAATTAACAACCAGTACACATTAGGAACAAAAGCCAATGAACCCATGGTAATTGTCATCCCTGCTGCTGCACGAATCATCATAATTTTGCGTCCTTTTCGATCAGCAAGGTTTCCCCAAATGGGTGCAACAATCGCAGCGGCAAAGGCCGTCACAGAAATAGCTAATCCTGAAAATAATTCCACTTGATCTGCGGGCGTACCTAACTGTTCAACATATACTGGAATAAAAGGCATGACTAAACTAATACTAGCTCCAGTAAAAAAACAACCCAACCACGCAACCATTAAATTCTTTTTCCATTCTATTTTCATAGTTTCATCCCTCTCACCTCTTAACTATACCCTATTTTTAAAAAGAGTTAAATTCAAAACGGTCAAAGATCAGAAAAATTTTGAAAAATAAAAAAAAAGTGCTTTTTGATTGATTTTTTCGTATATAAGCTGTTTTGGATAAGTAAAAATTGAGGCTTTAATCTTCCATTCATATTATAGAAAAATACCTGTGAAGAGCTCTCGTGACAATTCTTTCTTTAATGGTAAAAAAACACCTCCTCATTCATTAAAGAACAAGGAAGTGCACGTGTATGTGTCTTAATTTTTATTACAGTCTTGCTAAAATAATGAAGTTAATAATAAATAGAATATTAACAATCCAAATCACTGGTGAAACTTCTTTAATTTTACCTTTAGAAACTTTTACTACTGCGTAGAATAAGAAACCTGCGGCAATCCCGTAAGAAATGCTGTAGCAAAGACCCATGAAGATTGAAGCAAAGAAAGCTGGAACGGCTTCTTCTAAGTCAGTCCACTCGATATCTTTGAATGATGATAACATCATGACACCGACAAGAATCAAGGCAGGAGCTGTTGCTTGGGCAGGAACTACCGCGATAAGTGGAGAGAATAAACTACTTAAAGCAAACAATGCTGCTACGACAACAGAAGTCAAACCTGTACGTCCACCTGCACCGATACCGGCTGCAGATTCTACATAAGTAGTCGTGTTAGAAGTCCCAACAATCGCACCAACTGAAGTTGCAATGGCATCTGCGAATAACGCTTTATCCATTTTTGTTGTGAAACCTTTGCTGTCTTCTAAAGCAAGCTCATCTTCTTTAGAGAAGATTCCTGTCCGACGTCCTGTACCGATAAATGTTCCGATTGTATCGAAAGTATCTGATAAACTAAAGGCAATAATTGTCATAAGGACTTGTGGAATTTTAGACGAATCACTGAATAATGATTGCATGCCGTCTGGTCCAAAAGCAGCACCGAAAGTCGTGCCTAATTCTTTAATTGAGCTACCTAGAGAATTTTCTTGCCACTGAATCGCGCCCAAATCAACGACACCCATTAAGATACCGATAATTGTTGTAGCGACAATCCCGATTAAGATCGCGCCACGGACGTTCATCACGACTAAGACAGTCATTAATACTAAACCGATAACCGCTAGAATGATTGGTGCATTATCAAAGTTAGCTAAAGCTGGGACAATCCCACTGTTGGTTGTTACATTGACTGCTTTGTCACCATCAACGATTGAATTTGTAATAGATGCTTGATCAGCTGAGAATGAAAGTAAACCAGCATTTTTAATTCCGACATAAGCAACGAAAATCCCAATCCCGCCACCGATCGCATGTTGCAAGCTTTCTGGAATGGCTTTGATAATCATTTTACGTACTTTTGTGACCGTAATTAAAATATTAATTAGTCCACAAATGAATACCATTGCTAGGGCCTGTTGCCAAGTATAGCCAAGAACCGTCACTACCGTGAAAGTGAAGAAGGCGTTCAATCCCATACCTGGTGCTTGTGCATAAGGTACGTTGGCGAATAATCCCATTACTAAGGTACCGATAACAGAAGCAATAATTGTTGCTAAGAACACTGCTTGAAATGGCATTCCTGAAGCTGATAAAATAGACGGATTAACGAATAAGATATAACTCATCGCGAAGAAGGTTGTGACCCCCGCCATTACTTCGGTTGAAACTTTAGTGCCATTTTCTTTCAATTTGAAAAAATTTTCCATGAAAATTTTCCACTCCTCAATTTTTTTTGATGGAAGAACGAAGGGTAAAAATAAAATAAGTGCAAATTTCGTTATTCCATCGGACAAGTACAAATTATAGTAGGTATTTTTCATAAATTCAACGTTTTCTTAAACAAAAATAGATTATTTTCTTCTAATGTTCGTGTTTTAAGGGTATCCACTTTATTCATCCCTTCCATTTTTATGAAAACAAATGAAAGAAAGAGACCTTTTTGGGCACATAAACTTGCCAAATTAGCCAAATATGCTAGACTTAAACAACACTCTTTGATAGTAGTTATAAATTAAAGGAGGACAACTATGAATCAAAAATTAATCGCCATCGATTTGGATGGTACAACACTAAATAATGACTCACTAATTTCAACAAAAACAGCAGCCACCTTAAAAAAAGCGATGGACGCTGGACATTACGTCAGCATCGCCACTGGTAGACCCTATCGTATGAGTCACCATCTGTATAAAGAACTGAACTTAAAAACACCGATGGTTAACTTCAACGGCGCTCTCGTCCATTTGCCTGAAAAACAATGGGCTGGCGAACGTGAAACCCTGATTAAACGGGAAATTGCTTTCGATATCCTTTCTCAGAAAGAAGCGTTGAATTTAGACTTTATTGCCGCTGAAAATAAAGAAACATTCTTCATTGACAGCTTAGATTTTTATGACGAAAAATTATTCGCATCAATGGCAACAAATAGTAACCTACTCTCAGCAACAAATATGACCACTGATCCAGCATCTCTACTCGTGCGGACGCAAAAACAATATGCCCAACAAGTTTCTGATTCATTGATGAACCAATACGGCGAATTTGTCGATGTGCGGACTTGGGGTGGCCCGACAGCAATTTTAGAAATCGTTGCTAAAGGCATCCAAAAAGCCAAAGGTGTGCATGAGATTGCCAACTACCTGAATATTTCTCAAGAAAATGTTCTGGCTTTTGGGGATGAACACAACGATTTGGAGCTCCTTGACTACGCAGGTTGGGGTGTTGCCATGTCAAATGGGACAGATGAGTTAAAAAAAGTGGCTAATGATGTCACAGAAAAAAGTAATCAAGAAGATGGTTTAGCCGATTACTTAGAGAAATACCTGTCTTTATAATAAAGTGATTGACTCACTAATGTTTACGCAATGCTAGCAAGCCTCGACAATGTCGAGGCTTTTTTGTACCTATTAAATAGATGAGCTATTTAATGACTACAAACTAGCTTATTTCTTCCACTTGTGGTTAGACGACATCTTTTGAGCTAAAAAGTGACGCGAAAACGATAAATTTATCGAAAAAATCCACTAGACAATGAATTTGCCAGTTCCGTTCACCAAGTTTCACAGTAGCGGAATGTTATGCGTAGGCCGATAAAAAGAAAATGTCTGTTGATTCCCCTCTTTTCATATTATCCTCTATCTTTTATAGATTGCAATCCGAGCCTTTATTGGGTTGTAAATGTCTGAATTTCCCCACTAGTCTTCATTCGCACACTTTTGAAGGTGGCAAGCATGGGTATTTATGGGCAAAACTTACTAGGCAATGAGTTCTTGCCATTTTTCGCGTTTCAAAATACCCGAAATCTGTGCGAATAGACACTAGTGGGATTTCAAAAGATTACTTGAGAAATAGGACCGAATCTAGTCTCTACTTTAGACAGTTTTCATAAAAATAATCGATAGAACCCTTTATTGATAGGATTCTCTAACTCTGAAAAATTTCAATTCTGACCTTAAGTAAGCTGTAAATATCAGAATTCTCCTCACTAGTCTTCATTCGCACACTTTTTACAGTGAAAAGTGCTCGGAAAAAGATGTTTTTAAAAGAAAAACCCACTAAACAGTGGATTCTTGGCATTTGACGCGCTATAAAAAGACGCGAAATCTGTGCGAATAGGCACTAGTGGGAAAAATTACCAATGATTCGAATTAGCAAGTAAATCAGGGTGGTGAACAAGTAGGATTGCAATATGGAACACCTTTCCAGACAAATACAAAATACTAAAAAAGCTAGTCTAAGAGACTGCCAAGCACGTAAGATAGTTAGACTTTCTTTCAAAAACAAAAATGACTGCCGAATTTGGCAGTCATTTTTGTCTTTGAATTACACGATATCGTAAACAATTTCTTCAGTTGTTGGAATCTTTTCATCGATGAAAAAGACTTTGTACCAAGTTAGGAAGCTAAAGATTGTCCAAATTTTTCTTTGGACTTCTTTTTTCCCTTCTCGATGATCATTTAGTAATTGCATAATCTTCGCTTGATCAAAGAATTCTTTGGCGAAGTCTGCTTCAAATAAATCACGAACTTGTTGATAGCCATGGTCTTCTTTTAGCCAAACTTTGATTGGCACTGGGAAACCAAGCTTCACGCGGTTTGACCATTCTTCTGGCAAATGGCGATTCGCTGCTTGGCGGAAGATATCTTTTGTATTATTTTGATTTAATAAATATTTACTTGGAATTTGTTGTGCTAATTTCATCAATTCAATATCTAGCAGTGGCACGCGTAATTCTAAAGAGCTGGCCATTGATAATTTGTCTGCCTTCAGCAAGATATCTTTTGGCATCCATTGATGTACATCAACATACTGCATTTTATTGACTTCATCTTTAATGTTGTCTGTTTTGGCAAAATGTGGCGCCATAATCTCAGCGACAGACGGTCCTTTTGCATAGTCAGGTTGTAAGAAATCTGTCGATTCACTTTCCTCAAAAACTTTCGCATGGCCAATAAAGTACTCTTTAGCAGGCGCTAATGATTCATACAAATGAATTCTACCGTGGAAGTTTTTCATCTTGCCGATTTTCCGACCTAAGCTATAACGAGTGCCTTTCGGTAATTTCTTCAAACCTTGAGCAAGTACACGAATCACTTTTGAGTTGGTATGGAATCCATAAGATTGATAGCCAGCAAACAATTCATCGGCTCCTTCACCTGATTGAACCACACGGACACTTTGAGCTGCCAAGTTAGCTAAGAAATACAACGGAACACAAGATGGATTAGAATCTGGCTCGTCTAAATGGTACTGAATCAAAGGAAAAGCTTTGAATGACATATCACCATCAATCACGGCTGCCGTGTTATCGAGCTTTAATAGCTTAGTTAATTTGCGTGCTTCAATCGCTTCGTTATAAGTTTTATCGTCAAATCCGATAGAGAACGAGTGATCAGGCTTCAACACTGAAGCAACATAACTAGAATCCACCCCACTCGATAGGAATGAACCGACTTCAACGTCACTAATCTTATGGGCAGCAATCGATCCTTGAACTGCTTCATCAATCGCTTGAATCCATTCTTCTTTGGTTTTCGATTCTTTTTGTTCAAAGTTGGCATCCCAGTATTCTTTAATCGTCATTTTACCATCTTTATATAGGAAGTAATGTCCCTCTTGCAGACGATGGACGCCTTTAAAGAACGTCTCTCCATTCAATGGTGAATATTGGAAAGTCATATAAGGTTTTAAGGCTGCTTTATTTAATTGTTTGTCAAAATCAGGATGCGCTAAGAAGCTCTTAATCTCTGAACCAAACATAAACGTGCCATTCATTTCCGCATAATAAAATGGTTTGATACCGAAAAAGTCGCGCGCACCAAAGAGTTCTTGTTTTTCATTATCCCAAATCACAAAGGCAAACATACCGCGAACTTTTTGTAGCAAATCAGTGCCCCACTCTTCATAGCCGTGTAGCAATACTTCAGTATCAGCCTGAGTAGTAAAAACGTGCCCCGCTTGAATGAGTTCTTCACGCAATGGCTGATAATTATAAATTTCTCCATTAAAAATAATGATTTTTGAGCGATCTTCATTATAGATAGGTTGTGTTCCACCTTCTAAATCAATGATACTTAGGCGACGAAAGCCTAAGGCAACCTGTTTATCTACATAGCTACCTGAACTATTTGGTCCACGATGGACGATGCGATCCATCATATCAGTCACTATTTCTTCTTTACGATCCTTGGTATTTACAAAACCTACGATTCCACACATTACTTCTGTTCACTTCCTATTCTCTTTTCCAATATTTCCACAAAATGAGGCAATATATATAATTAATTTTGTCAAAAAAGCTCACGCATACGCAAGTTTCTTTCCTGTTTACTTCATAAACTAAATCCTCTTACTAAAGTACCACCTTTCACTTAAATTTTCTACCATTCTCAGACTTTTTTTAGGTAAATAAAAAACTTTCCAGTCTTCACTGGAAAGTTTTTCGGTCTATAGTAAGGAAAAATCTAAAAATTATTTAGTCTCGCTCATTTTTTATGGACAGGACAGAAAAGAAATAGAAAAGCATCCTGTTGATGTGCGTACGACTAAACTAATTTTTTCTTCTTATATAGTGACTCATTTTTTAGTTAGTGTCTAGCTATGATACCTATCGTTAGAAGTGCTATTTAGCAGCTTCTCTCATTTCAACAATATTATTGACTGTCCGTTTAATTAAAGAAACAATCTGTTCTTGCGTTGGGTTGATACTTCCTGAAGAAGATAACGAAGCGAGTCCCGTTACAACCACCCAAGTTCCTGTATGCAACATTTCGATTTGTTCCTGTGTAAGATTTGCATATTGCGGATCATTTTCAATTAAGGAAGAGAAATAATTGAAAGAAAAGTCGTGCATTTTTTTGCCGCCACCCTCTTCATCAACGAAAAGCGCCAAATAAAGATTGTGATCTTTTTTTGCAAAATCGATATAATTTAAACCTAAATCTATGACTTTATCACCGGTCCGTTGTACTGGAAAAATCTCATCTTTGAGTTCTAAAAAGATCATATCTAACAGTTCGTTTTTCAGATCCTCCATATTTTTAAATTCTAAGTAGATAGGCTGAGTAGAAATACCCATTCTTTTGGCAATATTTCTAGCTGTAAATCCGGCAAATCCCTCAGTAGAAACAACATCATAAGCAGCTTTCAATATTTGTTCTTTCGTATAGATTTTCCGACGCATGCGGATTCTCCTCTCTTTCGAAAAATAATAATCATTATTCTTTTTCGTTTTTTTATTCTAACTGAATCCTTGCCTGTTTTGCAAACGAAATACACTTTTTGTTATTTTTTATTTCTCGGAATAAATTAGTTGGCTCCTGATTAATTCACATGCTACACTACGTCTATATCGCTTAGCAAAGGAGATGCACTTTTTTGAGTTCGACTACCCACCAAGAATTAGTTTTAGATACCTGCTTACTCGCTGGAAAAATCATGACGGAAGCAGGCTCAGAAGTCTATCGTGTTGAAGATACGATGAATCGGATTGCCGCAAATGCTGGTGAAGCAGACAGCGTTAGCTATGTCACGGCTACTGGGATTTTTGTTGGCTTACGTTCTAGCCACTCGAGTCAACTCGAAAATATCACTGAACGTTCGATTAACTTAGAGAAGGTTGCTGCCGTCAATAACCTGTCTCGCAAATTTGCTAGTCAGGAAATTTCTCTGGCAGAGCTCTATCATCGACTTTTACACATAGAGGATGAAGCACCTGAATTCTCACTGATGCTACAAATTTTGGCAGCCGGCATCGTCAGCTGCACACTCATGTACATTTTTGGCGGTACTTGGCTAGATTTTCTTCCTACCTTTATAGTAGGCAGTCTAGGTTATCTAGTCTCTATCTTCTCCAAGAAATGGCTGGAAGTGCGCTTTCTGAATGATTTTCTGGCCGCTTTTGTGATTGGTATATCGGCCTTCTTGTTTGTCCATTTTCGTTTGGCCCATAGTATGGATAATATTATTATTGGTGCGGTGATGCCACTTGTGCCTGGGGTGGCTATCACCAATGCCTTCAGAGATATTTTAGCTGGTCACCTAATTAGCGGGATGGCTCGAGCCACTGAAGCCCTCTTCATAGCTAGTGGGATTGGCGTGGGCATCGCACTTGTTTTCAAACTATTTATCTAAGGAGGTCTCGCATGACACTTATTTTGCATATTGTATTTAGCTTTTTTAGCACGGTTGCCTTCGGTATTCTAACAAATATTCCTCGTCGAGCCCTCCTATTATGTGGCTTAACAGGAACTGCTGGTTGGCTGGCCTTTTATCTGAGCCAACCATTGGGTGCGGGGGTTGGTTTAGCCAATTTTCTAGGTGCACTGACCGTTGGCCTTATGAGTCTCTTCTTTTCACGCATGAAAAAAATGCCGATGATTATTTTTAATATTCCCAGCCTCGTTCCTTTAGTGCCTGGTGGGCCCGCCTATAAAGCCATTCGCGAATTCGTACTGGGTAATGTGCAAGCTGGTACTGAAAATAGTTGGCTCGTGATTGTTACAGCCGGTTCTATTGCTGGCGGCTTTGTGATTATTAGTCTACTAGAAAATTTATATAGTAAATGGTTGCGACGGCATGCAACCACCAAATAACCATCTACACTTATTACGTCATTCACAGATTAGATAAGCCTTTTGTCCCCACAAAGAAGTTTCATATATCCATAAAAAGGAGCAACTTTGATTATCCAGCTAAGATGATCAAAGCCGCCCCTTTTTTAGGCTCTCGAATTATTCTAGACCCACTAATGTTCCATATATTAAGAATAAATTGAGTAACGTTAAAGCAACCGCAACAATCCAAGCAATAATTTTAACCCAGGTTGGATTTGCAAATTTCCCCATCAATTTTTTATCACTCGTGTAAATCGTTAAAGGGATGATTGATATAGGTAAAGCAATGCTGAGAAAAACTTGTGTATAGAGCAGTAAATCCTCCACTGCCGTCTCACTACCGCCATATAGAATAACGCAGATAATGACCGGGACAATCGCCAACAAACGAGTCACCACTCGGCGCATCCACAAAGGCATTTTCAAATGAATAAAGCCTTCCATCACAATTTGACCCGATAAAGTCCCTGTAATTGTTGAATTTTGACCAGAGGCAAGTAAAGCAATCGCGAACAAAATACTCAACACTGGACTAGCAATTTTACCAACAATGTCGGGATTCTTCAACGCTTCAAACAAATCAACAAATTTCCCCAAATCACTAGACGTCCCATAGAACAGCGCCCCACCTAAAACTAAGAGCAAACAATTGACGATAAAAGCCACTGTCAACTGAATATTCGAATCCCACGTTGTAAACCGAATGGCCTTCGCGACTTCCTTCTCATCCCTCCGATCAAGCTTGCGGGCTTGGGCAATCGATGAATGCAAATACAAATTGTGCGGCATAACCGTTGCCCCCACAATCCCTAACGCCAAGAAAAGCATCGATTTATCTGAGGTAATCTGTGGATCAGGAATAAATCCCTGCAACACTTCGCCAATATTTGGAGTAGCCAACGCGACTTCATAAGCAAAGACGAAGAAAATAATAGAAATCAAGACAGCAACAATTGCTTCAATTTTACGAAAACCTAATTTGGTCAATAATAATAGAAGCAAAACATCAAAGGTTGTAATCAAAACGCCGACTAATAAAGGAATGCCAAACAAGAGCTGTAAGGCCACCGCCCCTCCTATAACTTCGGCAATATCGGTGGCCATGATCGCAAGCTCCGTAATGACCCACAAGACAACCCCGGTTTTTTTACTAGTATGTTCACGCGTTGCTTGGGCCAAATCTCGACCCGTCACAATTCCTAGCTTAGCTGCCATACTTTGTAGAAGCATCGCAATCAGACTAGACAACAAAATAACACTAAGTAGCGCATATTTGTATTCCGCTCCTCCAGCGATCGAAGTAATCCAATTCCCTGGATCCATGTATCCTACGGCCACCAGCGCTCCGGGACCGCTGTATGCCATCAGCGTCCGAGCAAAGCTAGCATTTTTTGGAACCTCGACGGTATTATTAATTTCTTCTAGGCTGGGCCCATTCGCGTAGGCCATTAATTTTTTCTCTTCTTTCATTTTTCCAATCCTCATTTCTAAAGGAAACGGTTAGGTTAATTATTTTTTTAGGCTAACCGAAATATTCTAAAGACAGTATAGTCCTAAAATGACGTTCTGTAAAATTTTTTTCCTTAAAAATTCATAAATACGACTAAAGTTTGATGAGTATTTCTTAGAAATAGCCTATACTCTTCATATAGAGAAATGTACGAACAGCTATAATTGCTAATGTGACAGCTATCTTACAAAATTGTTCCTAGACGAACAAGCCATTCCGTGGCAAAATGAGTATAATGAAAATAAAAAAATTAAATGTATCGAACTAGACAAAGGAGATGAAGAAATGAGTATCGCTGCTTCTCGAAAAATAATAAATATCATATCTATTATTGGGATAGGTATTTCAATTGCTTTAACGATTTATTTTATTAATTTAGGCGTCTTTAAGGATATCAATGCGCTACGAGGATTAGTGGGCGACTCAGTCATCTTAGGTCCGATTGTTTTTGTTTTAATCCAAGTATTGCAAGTTGTGATTCCAATTATCCCCGGTGGTATTAGTAGTGCTGCTGGTGTGTTAATCTTTGGTCCCATGGCTGGCTTTATCTATAACTATATTGGCATCTGTATTGGTTCGATCATCATCTTCTTGCTTGGTCGTCGCTTCGGTAAGCCATTTATTCTTAGCATGATTAGTGAAAAAACTTATAATAAATACATCGGTTGGTTAGATAATCAAAATCGTTTTGAAAAGTTATTCGCTTTAGCTATCTTCCTTCCAGTTGCCCCAGATGATGCGCTTTGTTTGATGGCAGGATTAACAAATATATCTGTTAAAAAATATGCGTTAATTATTCTTTTAGCAAAACCTGCTTCTATTTTCTTATACAGTCTGGCCTTAATTTATGGTGGAACGTTCTTAGCAGGATTTCTAGGTTAACTCTGAATGAACTTATCTGAAACAAAGCCCACAAGCTTTTGTTTCAGATTTTTTTTTGCCAAATATAAAAATGAATATAGCTTTAAACGATATTTTTTCAATAAAATACGCTAAAATGAACTTGTAGGTGATAAAAATGAATTATTTAAAAAATAGCTTAATTAATACACGTGACTTCTTGAAAAGTACCCAAGCGTATTTTCGTGATGTTTTATTGATGCACGGCTTTATTTTGTTTATTGCCCTGCCTCTTTTGGGGAGCAGTACGCGTTTTATTCTGAGAAAAGGGGCAATTGATTACCTTTCATACGATAATTTAAGCAGTATCTTGACCCAGCATCCAGGTGTCCTTGTTGCCTTATTTTTCGTGTTACTCTCTGTCCTAATCCTGGTCTTCTTCGAATTTACTTTCTTACTCCTAAGTGTTTATTTTATCAAGAAAAAACAACCAGTGAGTCTGCAGCAACTCCTACGAATGACCCTCTTACAGATGAAAAAAATTCGCCCAATAACCGTCCTATTCTTCCTATTTTATTTTCTACTAATTCTGCCAATTGGTGGGTTAAGTTTTAATTCAGATTTACTCTCAAAAATTAAAATTCCTGCCTTTATTATGGATTTCATCTTCCAAAACCGAGTGATTGTCATCGCCGGCTTTGCCATTGGCTACCTACTGTTAATCTATCTAGGTATTCGGGTCATCTTTGCTTTACCGGAAATGATTTTACGAGATAGAAGATTTAGGGAATCAATTAAAGAAAGTTGGCGTGTGACACGACGACGATTTTTAGCGATTATTGGTCAATTTGTCTTTATCGGCGGTATTATTGTCTTACTGACCTCTGCCGTCTTTGTGATAGTGATTGTCGCTCAAGGACTATTTGAAGTTTATTTGCCAGAATATGCCCTACCAAGCGCTGTCTTTGCCATGACTTTATTGCAAGCCGCGCTACTCCTAAATATTATCTTATCCACCGTCGGAATTTTCTATATTATTGTAGATTTCATGGATGATGAAGGCTTTTTACCTGCCATCCCTGAATGGTTCTATTTGGAACCCGTTCGCAGTAAAAAGCATTCGACTATCAAGATAGGATTCGTGCTAGCTTTAACAATCTTTTTTGGCATTGGTGTCGGCTTATACAATACCGTCTACTTAACCAATGCTGCCAACACTCGACCCGTTACCATCTCTCATCGTGGGGTCAGTGATAAAAATGGGGTTCAAAACACTCTGACCGCCTTACAAAAAACAGTTAAGCTAGCCCCTGACTATGTCGAAATGGATGTCCAAGAGACCAAAGACCATCAGTTTGTGGTGTACCATGATCCCAATTTGAAGGCTCTCGCAGGTATCAACAAGGCCCCACAAGAGCTGACTTTGAAAGAATTACAAGAAATTCAACTGACCGAAAATGGCACAAAAGATTTCATCAGCTCTTTTGATGACTATTTAGCAGAAGCCAATCGCTTGAATCAAAAATTACTGATAGAAATCAAAACCAGTCCTTTAGATAGCCCTCAGCTAGTCGAGAACTTTATTGAAAAATATCAAGAAGATATACTCACGCATCATCACATGCTCCAAAGCTTAACTTACCAAACCGTAACAGATCTAAAAACAGCTGTGCCGGACTTTACGGTTGGCTATATCCTACCCTTCAACATTGTCGGTCCACCGGTCACACCAGCCGATTTTTTAACTATGGAATATAGCACCATTAATCGTAACTTTATTGACTCTGCACATGCTGATGGGAAAAAAGTCTATGTGTGGACGGTGAATGAAGAAGATGACATGAGCCGTATGATGTTCTACGGTGCCGATGGGATGGTAACCGACCAAATGGATTTACTTACCACCACCAGTCGCTCCTCAGAAGATATAACCTACTCAGATAAATTGTTAAACTTTGTATTAGGCGTCGGATAAGGCATTAGCAAACTTCGGAGCTATGGGCACTGGACTCAATATCCAGCGCGTTTTTGCCTATCTCTTACTAAAAAAAACACCAAGCAAGGCTCAATGAGGCGCCTAATGCTTGGTGTATTTTTTAATTGTTGATTTACTTATTGGGTTACTTGTGGCGTTCACTGGTTACCTTTCAATCCCTTCATTTATATGACAAATTTGTTGTCAAAACGTAAGCCCAACGTTCGTGATTCTTCGCCTCTCTTCCTTTAAGATAAAGAAAGAGTAAGTATAAGGAGGGAAATGACATGGTAGTTATTCAAACAGTTCTATTTTTTATACTAGCCATTGGCTTACTTGTGGGCCTAAAAGACACAAATTAAATTTGACGAAAGCAATACCATGAAAAGAAAAAGTGAATATTTTCAGAAAACTACGAATACTGGAGTCACTTTCTTTGCCAGGTCCTAGCCCACGTGCTATAGTAATCAACGGAGAAGCGATTCTATCAAAGAAAATAAAGGAGGGATAAAAGATGACTTTCACACAAACAAATATGGCTTATCGAGTTGCTTTTGACACTGTCGAAAACAAATTCATGGCAATTGATGCCAATGATGAAGCAAAGGTTGCGTATGGCGTAACTATTGAAGAAGCGATTAAAGAATTGAAGAAAAACATTTAAGGAGCGAACCCATAAAATGAATGATTCCAGTTCGAATAATCAGTAAAAGACGTCTGTAGATTCCACTACACGACGTCTTTTTTGTATGCTCAAAATTGGCTAAGTAAAAAGTGCTAAAAAGCTCAATGTGACAAGCCTCTTAGCACCTTTATTGAATTCTATTAGCATGCTTTTAGAATAAGTCTAAACTTACGCAAGGACCTATCCTAAGCACTAAATTTCTTACATCAAGCTTTGGTATAAAGCAATGATTTCTTCCACAGAAGCCTCTCTCGGATTCCCTGGTGTACATACGTCATTAAATGCATCCTGAGCGATTTGAGGAATATCTTCCGCTTTAACGCCTAATTCTGAGATAGTTGCTGGGATGCCAACATCTTTACTCAATTGATCGATTGCTTCACATGCCGCATCACGAACTGCTTCAATGCTTAATGTTTCGGCTCCTTCTAAGCCTAAGACAATTGCAATTTCACGATACTTTTCATCAGTAAAATCTTTATTAAATTTCATAACTGTCGGTAAAAGTGATGCACAAGCTACACCATGAGGAATGTTATACCAAGCAGACAACGGATGTGCCATACCGTGCACAAGACCCAAGCCCACATTTGAAAAGCCCATACCAGCAATATATTGCCCTAAAGCCATTTCTTCACGACCGGCTTGATCGCCTTCCACTGAAGCTCTCAACGAACGACCAATAATCTCAATCGCTTTTATGTGTAACATGTCGCTCATTTCCCAAGCACCTTTTGTAATAAATCCTTCGATTGCATGTGTCATGGCATCCATACCTGTTGCAGCTGCTAAAGCTTTAGGCATTCCCATCATCATATCACTATCAACAAAGGCAACAATCGGAATATCATGAGGATCCACACAGACGAATTTACGATGATTTTCTTCATCAGTAATAACATAATTAATAGTTACCTCAGCAGCAGTTCCAGAAGTTGTAGGAACAGCGAAAATCGGCAAGCTAGGATTTTTCGTGTCTGCCACGCCTTCTAAGCTACGCACATCAGCAAATTCAGGATTAGTCACGATAATCCCAATTGCTTTTGCTGTATCGATAGGTGATCCCCCACCAATAGCAACGATACAGTCAGCAGCTGCTGCTTTAACTGCAGCTACACCATCAGTTACATTTTTGATTGTTGGATTTGGGACAATACCATCATACGTATCGTAAGAAATACCCGATTCATCCAATAATGCTGTTACTTTAGTCGCCACGTCAAACTTAATTAAATCCTTGTCAGTAATGACTAAGACTTTCTTAAATCCACGTTTCTTCACTTCACCTGCAATTTCTGTGATAGCTCCTTTACCAAAATACGATGTTTCATTTAAGACCATTCTGTTTACCATTCTGTCTTTTCCTCCTTATGTGTATGTGTGTGTTTTCACAAATGTCGTGGCGATTAAACAGCGAAAGCTCTCACTCAGCAGTAATTCTGACTGAATGAGAAATTCAGCTGTTTTGGATAGTGCCCAACTAGCTAGATTCTTTGTCTATCTAGCTGGACACCCTCACAAACATTTGTTAATGCTCTTTTATAATTCAAAAACAGGTAATAAATCGGTTGCTACGGGAGAATTATCAGGATTTGTTTCCATGATATCCGCCATGTAGTCCCACCATTTCTGATTGATGGCTGTTTGCGCAGTCAAAGACCAGCGCTCCTCATCCTGAATCTCAAGATAACCAAATAGTGTACTTGTCTCAGGGTCAAGGAAAATCGCGTAACTTAAGGCGCCATATTCCTTTAACATCTGTTCCATTTCAGGCCATAATTCATCATGACGTCTTTTATATTCCTCATGCTTGTCAGGATAGACCTTCATTTTCACTGCTTTTTTTATCATCCGGCTTAGGCTCCTATCTTGCTTCTAGATAGCCAGCTTTAGGTTCTACACCAAATGCATCTGCCAGTGCCCATAGATTTTCATCAGAAATTGTTTGTTTTACGCCGCCTTGTGCGCAAACATAAGTGTAAACTTCTGCTGCTTTTTCAGCAGTTTCAATTAGACCAAACACTTCATCCATGTCTTTTCCTGCCCCATAAATACCATGTTGTGGCCATAAAACTAAGCGAGATTCTTTCATTTTAGCAGCTGTTGCTTCCCCAATTTCATTTGTTCCAGGAACCAACCACGGAATGATAGATACGCCATCTGGGAAGACAACTAAACATTCAGTACACATTTGCCATAAAGTCCGAGTAAATTCTTTTTCAGATAATTCATGAGTAAAACTCATAGCTAATAAATGGCTAGCATGATTATGCATCACGATGCGGTTCTCAGGATCTGCTTCTAGACGCGCAATATGACTCATAAAGTGGCTAGGCAATTCACTTGTTGGTACAGCACCAAACTCTAAGCCCCATAATAATTCAACAGCTTTCCCATCTTGACTGACACGTACGACACCTAAATTTTCTGATGGTGCATCACAAACATTTTTAAAGTATTTACCAGAGCCGGTAACGATAAAGTATTTGCCAGCTAATTTACTGCCATCAAAAATCATAGGAATGGTTCTGATAACTTTTTCTGGGTCAAGGAAAGGCGTAATTTCTTCTTCTTTTAATAGGTAAGAAATGTTTCCACCATTACGTTCATCCCAACCTAAACGGTAAAGATTTGCTGTTGTTTTCACCATTTCTTGTACAAAAGGTGCGTTTAAAATATCTAATTTTTTCATTATATGCTCACTCTCTCCTTCATTCTCTGTGTTTCGCTATTGCTTACTATTATGAAAAACGGCAGCTTTCTTTTTCTGTTGCAAGGCTACGTTGACTTAAAACATTTTTTTCATATTCTTTAACTTGTGGTAACCAATCTAGACCAACTGGTACACCTTTTGACTCACAGTAGTAATTCCAAACATCGCCAAATGGGAAATCTTTCAATTCTTCCACCATAGCAAGACGTGTTGTGAAATCTCCTGATAACTCGATTTCTTTTAAAGAATCAATCGGTTCAAGCATCGCTTTCATCAATGCTTTTTGAGTATTACGTGTACCGATAACCCAAGCAGCTACACGGTTAATTGTCGCATCAAAGAAGTCTAAGCCGATATTTGTAATTGGTAATAAGTCATTACGAACTAATTCTCTACCAATCTCTTGAAGTTCATCATCCATGATAACTACGTGGTCACTATCCCAACGAACTGGACGGCTCACATGCAGTAAAATTCCTTCGCTGAATAGAGAAAGTGAAGACAATTTATTAGAAATAACTTCAGTTGGATGGAAGTGTCCAGCATCTAAACAAACTAATTTCTTACGTGTTAAACCATAACCCATGTAAAACTCGTGAGAACCTACTGTATAGGCTTCTGCACCTAGTCCAAATAGCTTACTTTCGACAGCATCTAATGTATATCTTTCATCCAAGTCTTCAGCAAAAACTTCATCTAATGCTTCCATTAATCTCTTACGAGGTGCTAAGCGGTCAATTGGATTGTCTTTAAAGCCATCTGGTACCCAAAAGTTGTTTACGCAGACTTGGCCTAATTCTTTACCAAAGTACTCGGCTATTTTTCTTGAACGTTTACCATGTTCAATCCAGAAATCACGAACTTCTTTATCTGCTGAAGCAAGTGTAAAACCATCTTTATACATTGGGTGTGAGAAGAAAGTTGGATTAAAGTCTAAACCTAACTTTTGCTCTTTTGCCCAAGAAACCCATTTTTCAAAATGTTTTGGTTCAATTTCATTCAAATCAACAGATTCATCTGTATCAAGATAAATCGCATGTAAATTTAATTTATGGTTCCCCGGAATCATTGCATAAGCTTTTTCTAGATCACTTCTTAATTCATCTGGTGTGCGAGCAGCTCCTGGATAATTTCCGGTTACTGAAATACCACCAGATAATTCAGCATCACTCAAGAATCCTTTCACATCATCGCCTTGCCAAACGTGCATTGAGATTTTAATCTCATCCATTTTTTTCATTACTGCATCTGTATCTACGCCAAGTGTCGCATATTTCTTTTTGGCTTCTTCATATCTTTGTTTGATTGTCATTTAGTTTGTCGCTCCTTTTAAAAATTTTTTATACTTTTCTATAATGGTTCGATCGAATGCTTCTGGTTGATGAATAGAAAGGTCGAAAGATTGCTTGATAGCCTTTCTTGCTTCCTTAACATTTGCAAAAACACCCGTCGTAATCATTTGCACTAAAATATTACCAATCGCTGTCGCCTCACCTGGCCCCGCCTCAATAGTTACCCCTGTGACGTTAGCTGTTAGCTGATTTAAGAAGCGATTGTTTGAGCCTCCACCGACAATATGAAGCTTATCAATTTTGGCATTTTCGCCCATTAATTGTTCGGTTTTTTCAAGCTCTACTGCATAACACAACGCAAGATTATCATAGATACAACGGGCAATCTCACCTGCTGTTTTTGGAACCTTTTGCTGTGTTCTCTCACAATATTGTTGAAGAGCTTCAATCATATTGTCTGGATTGAGGAAACACTCCTCATTCACATCGATAAACTGTTGGAACGCTGGTGTAGCAGCTGCCATATCCGCCAATTCTGCATAGCTGTAGCGGTATTCTTGCTGGCGGGCTACTTCTTGAATTAACCACATACCCATGATATTTTTGAGGAAGCGAATCGTCTTATACGCGCCCCATTCATTTGTATAATTAGCTGAAAAAGCGTCTTTTGAGCCGTTAAACACTGGCGTTTCAATACCCAATAAGGACCAAGTTCCACTACTGATATAGGCCCAATCGTCTCCTTCACCTGGTGTACCAATGACCGCAGATGCTGTATCGTGTGTCGCTACCGTTATAAACGTCGCTTCTGGCAAATCGAAGTTTGGAAATTTCTCTCTCTGTAGCTCGCCTAGTAAAGTACCTGCATCAGTCAACGGCGCCAACTGCTCTGCCGTTATCCCAACTACTGCTAGTAATTCTTCATCCCACGTCTGAGTGTGTGGATTAAGTAGTTGCATAGTTGAAGCATTCGTCTTTTCTGTGACGGCTTTTCCTGTAAATACATATCCTAGATAATCTGGAATAAGTAACAGCTTATCTGCTGCAGCTAATGTTTCGTTATTTTCGACAAACAATTGGAAAATCGTATTAAACGGTTGAATTTGGATCCCCGTTTTCTCATATAATTTGTCCAATGAATAGGTTGTAGAAAATTGCTTCACGGCTTGTTCCGTTCGGCTGTCTCGGTAGGAAATAGGTTCTTCTATCAATTCTCCTGCTTGATCTAGCAAACAATAATCAACCGCCCAGGTATCAATTCCGACGTAGCAATTCGTTACCCCTGACTTTTTTAATTTCTCTAAGCCTAGTAAGATTTCATTGGTTAACTGACGAATTTCCCAACGATCATGGCCATCTTTCAGGTGAAAACCATTTTTAAAGCGATGAATCTCTTCTAAAGTCACTTGGCCATTCGGCTGACGCTCACTTTTCATTAAGCGCCCACTAGAAGCACCAATATCTACTGCAATATAGGTTTCTGTCATCTTCCCATCCTCTATTTCACTTTTTTGATATAAATGAAGCGATACCATTTTTAGTAAAAAATCGCTCGTTACAATTGCTTATACAGTAATAATAGTCGCATTTTGGTTTGATTACATCACACATTTTTGATATATAATTGCACTATATTGGTATTTCCTTTCAGCTAGCTATCTGACTCACTCGATTCAGCGCCATTTGGGCAGTTATTTAGCCAACAAAACATTGCTCCTACCTTACTCCATAAAAAAAAGACAGTTCAAACCTAGACATTATTTGAGGAATCAAATAGGCTAGTTTCCTGTCTTTTCTTATAAAATTTACACTTTCTAACAATGATTATAGAGAAGCAATATACTGCTTAGCTTGCGCGATCTTTTCGTCCTTGGTTTCTTCCAAGACAATATTGATCAATGGTTTGTTCTGATTGATGACTTCAAGCATTCCTTTGACGTCCATCAAGCCCTCACCTACCGCTGTCGGCACCACTTTTCCATCTTCTATCACAAAATCTTTCAAATGAATCGCCACAATTTTTTCACCAAACAGCGTAAATGCTTGTTGCAAAATACTCACTTGATCGGCGTAGTTTTCTGCTGTAATTAGATTCGTCGCATCTAAGATAACTCCTAAATATTCAGAATCTATCCGTTGAACGACTTCATTCATTTTCTCTACTGAATAGACCGGATGATTTAAACCCGGTTCAATGCCGACCATCATTCCGACTTTTTCGCCATAGGCCACCAAACGCTGAATCGATGTGACCGCCTGCTCAAAAGCTTCTGACGTAAAGTTTTTTTCGGTATAAACAATCTCCTCTAAAACATTGCCTGTTTCTGAGGCAACCATTGAGGCACCGAAATATTTCGCATATTTTAAGTAGCTCTCGAATTTTTGCAAGACCTCTTCCCGTACTTCTTCGTTAGGATGGATCATGTTGATGTAGCAACTCAAAATAGCAATTTGGACCTCTTCTTGCATAAAACTATTTTTTATATAGGTACCAAAACCTGGTGACAGATGTTCTTTGCCGCTAGGTATTTCAGGAAAAGACATCGCCAATGCTAATTGAACATTATGAATGCCAACTTTTCGTATTTTTGCAGGTAAATCCATTCTATTGTGTGATTGAAGACCAGATAAATCATGACCTCTAACTGTTAAATTATACACTTGGATAGCTCCTTTTTTCTTAGTATGTCTGTATTATAAACAGGAAACAGGCTGCTGACAATCCTTAGATTATCGGCAGCCTTCCTGCGTTCATTTGTATGAACTTACTACAAAATCTCCTCCTTTTATCTATAAAAAGCTGCCTTGTCTAGTTAATTTGTACACTTTCATAAAAATTGGGGTGATTATGAAAAGTGACGTCTATCTATATCTGATTAAGAAGCGAGATTTGGCAGCCACATAACAACTTGTGGGAAGTACGTAATTAATAATAGAACAGCTAGGATAGCTATATAGAATGGCACCAGGGGCTTCAACATTTTCTCTGCCTTGACCCCACCGACACTGGCACCAACGTATAACCCGGAACCAACAGGTGGTGTAATTGAACCCACACATAAATTCATAATAGCGAACAAGCCGAAGTGGACTGGATCAACACCGACACTTGTGACAACTGGTAAGAAGATTGGCGTAAAGATCATAATAGCTGGTCCAACATCCATGAACATACCAACGATTAATAACACGATGTTAACAAGTAACAAGATAATAATACGGTTATCTGTCAGACCTAAGATTGCCGCACTGATTGCTTGCGGAATCCCTGTAAAGGCCATCGCAAATGACATCATAGAAGATGTTGCTAACAAGAAAGCAATCGTTCCGGTTGTTAATACCGCATCACGTAACATTTTAGGAATGTCTTTAACTGTTACTGTTTTGTAGAAAAACATAGCAATTAATAGTGAGTAAGCTACAGCAATCGCTGATGCTTCAATGGCTGTAAACAAGCCAGATAGAATACCACCAATAATGATGACAATCAACATAACACTTGGCAAAGCTTCTTTTAAAACAGTTCCTACTGAACCTAATTCTGAACGACTAATTGTTTTATATTTATGCTTTTTAGCATGTAAGAATGCCACAATCATGATACTTAATGCCCATAATGCACCAACTAAATAACCACCTAAGAATAAAGATGAAATTGAAGCACCACTTGCAACCAACGAATACATGATAAACGCTGTACTTGGAGGAATAACCATTCCTGTTGGTGCAGAAGCAATGTTAGCAGCTGTCGCAAATTTACGATCATAGCCAGCTTTAACCTGTTGAGGAATCAATACGCCACCAATCGCAGTCGATGCTGCAATAGCTGAACTAGACATTGAACCAAACAATGCATTACCTAGAATATTCGTATGTGCTAAACCACCCGGCACACGACCAACAAACAACATAGCAAAATTAACGAGTTTCTCCGCTATCCCACCACCATTCATTATAATCCCCGAGAGGACAAAGAACGGAATGGCAACTAAAGAAAAACTATTTAAACTGGACACCATTTTCTGAGCCGAAGTAAAGACGGCAATATCAAATGGAACAACTAACAACAATGTTGCGATTGAGGAAACTGCGACACTAATCGCAATTGGCATCCCTAAAATCAACAATATAGCAAAAACAATGAATAAAATCAGACCTGCTTGTAACGCCATAATTACCCCTCCTGTTGACTTTCTTCTTTGACTGGTTGCTCAAATAAATTCAGCAAACTGTAGATAAACATAATCACTCCTGATACTGGTACTGCTAAGTACACATAGCCCATTGAAAGAGACAGAGACGGCGAAATTTGCCCCATTGTTACAGTGACTGCTTTCCAACCACCGAAAATCATGATAACTGCCGCAAAGACTAAAAATAAAATTTGGATAATAATTTCCAACAAACGTTTGTTTTTACCACTAAGATTATCGCTTAACATTGTTACGGCTAAATGACTTCTCTTACCTACAACATAAGCCGATGCCAACATAGATAACCAAACTAACCCAAAACGAACCAGTTCTTCAGTGATTGTATTAGGACTATTCAATACCGTTCGAGTAAATACTTGATAAAGAACGGTTAGAATCATTACTGCTAAAAGAACGGAACCAAAAATTTCTAATACTTTATCTAAAGTATTTCTAATTGCTTTCATGCTAACTCCTCCTACTTCATTTCATCCGCTACAGCTCGAATTTGTTCATAAAGTTCTTTGTAATCTGCATCTTTTTTGAACTGATCATGTAAAGGCTGTACTGCTTTTTGGAAAGGTGCGTTGTCCACGTCATTGTACTCCACACCGTACTCTTCAGTTGCAACTGCTTTCTCTTCTTCGACTGCTTGTTTGAATACTGCTTTTTCAAACTCTGTCGATTCTTTTGCTGCTTCAAGAACTGCTTCATATTGTTCATCAGAAAGACGCTCTTTCACACTATCGTTCATAATCACAATATCCGGTACACGAGTATGCTCATCGTAAGAATAATATTTAGCCACGCCACCATGTCCTGCTGTATGAAGAACAAATTCGTTGTTTTCTGCCCCATTAATTAATTTAGATTGTAATGAAGTATAAACTTCTGAACTTCCCATAGGAACTGGTGAGCCACCAAGTAATTCAACCATTTTAATAGCCGTTTCACTCTGCATTACACGAATTTTCTTCCCTTTCAAATCATCCGGTGTCTTCACTGGACCATCTGTCATGTAAAAGCTACGTTGACCAGAGTCATAATAAGTTACACCAATAAAGCCAAGTTCTTCTGTCGAACGATAAATCCCATCCATAATGTCTTTATCTTCCATTACTTTAAAGAAGTGTTCTTCGTTATCAAAGATATAAGGGACTGAGAAAATAGAATAGTCTTTAGAAAAACTTTCTAATGCTGAACCACTTACCTTGGTGAAATCTATCCCACCTGTTTGTGTCAACTCAATCAATTCTGTTTCTCCACCCAACTGACCATCAGGGAAATACTCAATTTTAACATCGCCATCTGTTTTTTCCTCAACTAGTCTGCCGAATTCATTCATTGAATCGATAACCGGTTGACTATTACTGGAATACGCATAACGCAGAATAACCTGATCATTTGAATCCGCTTTCGCACTACCGCTACCGCAACCACTCAATAAAGTCAGTCCAGCTAGCGAAAACATCAATCCAGAAATAACATGTCGTTTCTTCATTCTTCTTCCTCCTAATTCTCCATGCTCCACTATGTGAGCCATTTTCCACTCCCAGAACACAGATTATAAATAACTATTGTTTTCTAAAATTTAAGCACGAACTCTGGTCACTACTATCTATTCATTTATAAATCATAGTGACCTGTAGTCCACACTTTAGTTATTCTCTTAACAATAAGAAACCAATAATTCTGTTAAGCACAGAATCGTTAATGATTGTCCGTATGGCATAGCTGTCATACCGATATTCTTATAAAAGTCTAAATCATCGCCCATACCTGTTCCGATTGAAACATGTTGTACTTCACCTTTATCATCAATCTCTTCTAACAAACCAGCCATCGCTTTGTAAGCAACTTCTTCATACTCACTGCTGATATATTTTTTGTGAACAGCTTTCAATATGCCGTAAGCAAAGCCAGCAGTTGCTGAAGATTCTAAATATGAACTCGAATCATTTAACAATGTATGCCACAAACCTGACTCATGCTGATATTTCGCTAGAGAAGCAACCTGTGCATTCAACGTGCTGATCAAGAAATCTCTCAGTCCATCGCCTTTAGGTAATTCTAAAATTTCAATAATTTCTGGAATCGCGATTGTAATCCAGCAGTTTCCACGTGCCCATAAAGCTTCAGCGTAGTTATGGTTTCCTTCAAATGTCCACCCGTGATACCACAAGCCTGTTTTCTTATCCATCAAATATTTGATATGGATCATGAATTGATGTTTCGCCTCTTCCAGATACTCCGGACGATTCAACAATTTACCAATCTTAGCTAACGGTAAAACCGTCATCATCAATGTGTCATCCCACAGCTGATTTGTATTGGCTGGTCCATAAGTCGCATGCTGCAAGCCATTTTCATTCGTTCTAGGCATATCGTGCATTACCCATTCAGCCCATTGCTCTAAATAAGGTATGTATTTTGAATCTCTTGTATCTTCATAAAGATAAGCCATCGTTAACAATGGAGCCATTGTGTTAACATTTTTCGGCGGCGCGCCTTCTTTCATGCGGCCATCAAACCAATCATTGACAACTTTTAAAGCTTTCTCATTCTTAGTAATTTGGAAATTTTTATAAATGCCATACAAACCAACACCTTGTGGCCAATTCCAAATCGTCCAGCTTTTATCGTCAACTTTTAGTCCATCAAAATCTAAAAGAAACTCTCCGCTGTTATCTTTGATAGTTGTTAAATTTTCAATCATTAAATCAATTTTTGCTTCTACGGTTTCTTTTGGTACAAATAATTCTTGTTTTATAATCATGGTATAATTAGTCCCCTTCAAGTTTTTTTCTCTGAAAACATTTCTGCAAAGCGCTTTCAGTTCCTGAACATGTTTTCAGTTTAACAAGTTATCAAAAATGAATATATAGCAAAAATTGCCTAATTACTGCCAAAAATTGCACATAAAGCCTTTTCATTTGTTTTTTGTTGTATAATAAAACACAGGAAAAAGAAAAAACAGGAGGAATTTTTAATGAATGAGCCCCCATTGATCAATACTTCACTAGTGAACACGATGCTATCAAATGACTATGAACTCTTCCATGTCAAGGATCTGGTAGTTCAAGAGAAAACGCTCTATCATTATCATGACTTTTATGAAATTCATTGCACATTATCCGGCACAGCCAACTTCTACTTGGATGGAAAACAGTACTTATTGAAACCTGGCTCTGTTATTTTTATCCATAGTTTAGATTTACATCGCATCGTCAAGCAAGATTCTGAAGTATATGAACGTGTCTATATGTTTATTACGCCTAACTTTTTACGTAATCATTCTAGCAAATATACCAATTTAGAGCGCTGCTTTCATGCAACTGGGACTACGAAAAGTAAAATCGTTCAAACTACCCCTGAACAGCTTACCTACTACCTCTCTTCACTTGAAGAGCCGATTAATAAAAAAACCTATGGTATGGACTTGAAATATACTCAGAAATTTATCGACTTTTTAGTTTACTTAAATAAATTAGTTATGAGTGAAGAAAACGACGTTCAACCCAAAGAGGTCTTGGAAAATAGTATGATCGAAGAGTTGATGGTGTATGTTTCGGAGAACTTAGAAGCTTCATTGACACTTGAAGACGTCGCAAAGAAGTTTTTTGTCAGCAAATATTACATTGCCCGCATGTTTAAAAAGACGACTGGTTTTACCTTTCACAGTTATGTTTTAAAAAAGCGGCTACTCTATGCAAAGCAGCTATTAGTGACCTATAAGAATTCCAATGAAATCTATCTTCAATGTGGATTCAAGTCCTATTCTCATTTCCTAAAAAGCTTCAAGAAAGAATTTGGACTTACCCCGAAAGAGTATTTAAAGAAACACCAAAATCAAGAAATCATCTTTTTCGATCACCATTAATTAGTCTCACAAAAATGATTTTAAAAATCTTTTATTTTTCGCGAAAAGGTAAGCGATTGCATATATTGAGAATACTCCTTCCTTGCCTCATCAAAGATAGAACCAAAAAACGGAGAATCCCGCAGGACTCTCCGTTTTTTTATACATATACTCGACTTATCGAGCTAGATTTTCTTTAGTAATGAACGACTGATTATAGACGTGCGTTCAATTCTTTGGCTAAATCTTCAAAGCCTGGTTTGCCTAAAAGGGCAAACATATTTTTCTTGTAAGCTTCCACACCTGGTTGGTCAAATGGATTTACGCCATTTAAGTAGCCAGAGATACCCACAGCGATTTCGAAGAAGTACATAGTGTACCCTAATGTGTAAGCATCCATTGCTGGAATTTTAACTAATAAGTTTGGTACATCACCATCTGTATGTGCAAGTAAAGTTCCTTCGAAAGCTTTTGTATTAACGAAGTCAACTTCTTTTCCTTGCAAGTAGCCTAAGCCATCTAGGTCTGCTTCTTGTGTTGGAATTGCCACAGATTTGCGAGGGTTTTCAACTTTAACGACTGTCTCAAAAATGTTACGACGACCTTCTTGGATATATTGTCCTAGAGAGTGTAAATCAGTTGAGAAGTTCGCGCTTGAAGGGTAAATCCCTTTTTGGTCTTTTCCTTCTGACTCACCGAATAATTGTTTCCACCATTCAGAAAAATATTGCATTCCTGGTTCGTAGTTAATCAATAATTCAGTTACTTTGCCTTTACGGTATAAAATGTTACGCATCGCTGCATATTGATACGCTTCATTTTCTGATAATTTATCACTTGAGTAAGCATCGCTCGCATCTGCAGCACCTTGCATTAAGGCATCTACATCCGCACCACTTGCTGCAATCGGTAGTAAACCAACTGCTGTCAATACAGAAAAACGTCCGCCGACATCATCAGGAATCACAAATGTTTCCCATTTTTCAGCATCTGCTTCAACTTTTACCGCCCCTTTGGCTTTATCAGTTGTTGCGTAGATACGTTTGTTTGCTTCTTCTTGACCATATTTTTTCACAAGTAATTCTTTGAAAACACGGAAAGCAATTGCTGGTTCAGTAGTAGTACCAGATTTTGAAATGACATTCACTGAGAAATCACGTTCACCAATCACTTCGATTAAATCTGCTAAATACGTTGAGCTGATAGAATTTCCAGCGTAGAAGATTTGTGGTGCTTTACGATCTGCTTTATCTAACATGTTAAAGAAGCTGTGATTTAAGAAATCAATCGCCGCACGGGCACCTAGATAAGAGCCACCGATACCGATAACGACTAATACTTCAGAGTCAGATTGAATTTTTTCCGCTGCTTTTTTAATGCGAGCAAATTCTTCCTTATCATATGCTTTTGGTAGATCAATCCAGCCACGAAAATCGCTTCCCGCTCCTGTTCCTTCGCGCAAAGTATTATGAGCAGCAGTTACTGCACTTTGCATATAGTCCAATTCATGGGCATTAACAAATGGCGCTACTTTTGAATAATCAAATTGAATGTGTGACATGTTTTTTTAGTCCTCCTTGAAAGTAAACTTCATACATATATTACTTTACGTTTTTTTCGCATTTATTTCAAGTAAATAAGTAAAGCGTCTTACTTTTTTCTCATAAATTAAAGTTCTAGCTACGAATCTATACCAATCCTTGAGCTAACATCGCTTTGGCTACTTTTCCAAAACCAGCGACATTTGCACCCATCATTAGATTTTTTTCATCGCCATAAGCTTTGGCTGTATCGCGGCAAGTTTCGTAAATATTTAGCATAATATCATCTAATCGTTGATCAACATCTTCTTTTGTCCAAGATAAACGTTGTGAGTTTTGGCTCATTTCTAGCGCTGAAACAGCTACCCCACCAGCATTCGCTGCTTTTCCTGGGCAATAGTACACGCCATTTTCCAATAACACGCCAACCGCATCAAGTGAACAAGGCATATTAGCCCCTTCGCCAACGATTTTCACGCCATTTTTCACTAAGTTTTTCGCCTGTTCACCACTAACTTCATTTTGAGTGGCACATGGCAAGGCAATATCAACTGGTTTGTCTAATGACCAAACCGATTCGCCTGCAAAATATTCCGCTGATGGACGTTTTTCAGCATAGGCTGTTAAACGTTCACGCTTCACTTCTTTGATTTCTTTTAGTAAGTCTAAATCAATACCTTCTGCATCGTAAATATATCCACTAGAATCAGAACAAGTCGTCACTTTAGCACCTAATTCTTGGGCTTTTTCGATGGCATAAATTGCCACATTTCCGCTACCAGAAACGAAGACATTTTTGCCTTTAAAGGAATCTTTATCATTTGCAAGTAAATGTTTCACATAATAAACCAAGCCATAACCGGTTGCTTCTGTCCGACCTTTGCTACCCCAAAAGTCTAGTGGTTTACCAGTTAAAATTCCGGCATCATATTGTTTCAAACGCTTGTATGCGCCGAATAAGTAGCCGATTTCCCGTCCGCCTACACCAATATCACCTGCTGGCACATCTGTATCTGGTCCAATATGTTTCGATAGTTCTGTCATGAAACTTTGACAAAAACGCATCACTTCTGCATCTGATTTTCCTTTAGGATCAAAATCACTGCCACCTTTACCGCCACCAATTGGTAAGCCAGTTAAGCTGTTTTTGAAGATTTGCTCGAAAGCCAAGAACTTCAAAATACTTAGATTAACACTCGGGTGGAAACGTAAGCCACCTTTATAAGGGCCTAACGCAGAATTGTATTGGATGCGATAGCCGCGATTTACTTGCCAGTTCCCTTGGTCATCTTGCCACGGCACACGAAATTGAATAATGCGTTCTGGTTCAATCAAGACACCTAAAATATTTTGTTCGATGTACTCTGGATGATCTTCCAAAAAAGCAGTAACCGTTGGTAAAAGTTCATCTACCGCCTGAATAAATTCAGTTTGCCCGGCATCTTTCTCCCGAATTTTTTGTTGAATTGACGCGACATATTGCTTTGCTTCTGTCATAGTTTCACTCTCCTTCATTCTTTGTAGCTCTTATTGTATCGCACTTTTTCCATCTTCGCATCATCTATGCATGAATTTTTTCTGAATTTTTCCACAATTTATGCTAGACTCTTGATTGAGGTGAAAAAAATGACGACAAAATATGATGTAATCGTTGTTGGTGCAGGAACCAGTGGCATGATGGCCGCTATTTCAGCCGCTGAAAATGGCGCAAACGTTTTATTAATAGAAAAGAACAAAAAAGCCGGAAAAAAACTATTGATGACCGGCGGTGGACGTTGTAATGTGACGAACAATCGCCCAGTGGAAGATTTAATCGCACATATCCCAGGCAACGGGAAATTTCTATACAGTGCCTTCTCTCAGTGGACAAATTTCGATATCATGAACTTTTTTGAAAGTAACGGGGTTCACTTAAAAGAAGAGGATCATGGGCGAATGTTTCCAATCACCAATAAATCAAAAACAATTATCGAGACACTTCTTCAACGGTTAACAGATTTCGGCGTAACTCTGCATTTTGGTTCAAAAGTTGAAAAGTTAATTCATAAAGACGGTCAAATCTATGGTTTGCGCACAGAATTAGAAGAATTTCGGGCGCCTTGTGTCATTCTGACAACTGGTGGTCGGACCTATCCTTCCACCGGTGCCACTGGTGATGGCTACAAAATTGCTAAGAAAGTGGGTCACACTATCACGCGGCTCTATGCGACTGAATCACCTATGATTTCAGATGAAACATTTATTGAAAAGAGAACTTTACAAGGCCTTTCCTTAGATGACATTTCTTTACAAGTCCTGAATCAAAAAGGAAAAGTTGTCACTGAGCACATTATGGACCTCCTTTTTACCCACTTTGGTGTTTCAGGACCAGCAGCTTTACGGTGCTCTAGCTTCGTCAATCAAGAATTGGAAGAAACAAACGGTCAACCCGTTACGCTTCGCCTAGACTGTTTCCCAGAAATTTCAGCCCAAGAATTAACCAAACAAGCGAGCGCACTGTTAAAAGACTCTAAAAAGTCTCTTGCCAACGCATTGAAAGGCTTCTTACCTGAACGGTTATTAGACTTCTACCTTGAAAAGTGTCACCTACACGAATTAAGTGCGCCACAGGTCACAGACGCCCAACTAGAAGAATTTATTCATCTATGTAAAAGTTTTGAGTTTACCATTTCTAAAACTTTCCCAATCGAAAAATCATTTGTAACTGGCGGGGGCATTTCATTAAAGGAAATCCAACCGAAAACGATGGAAAGTAAGTTAGTTCAAGGATTATTTTTTGCAGGAGAACTGTTAGATATTAACGGTTATACCGGCGGTTTCAACATTACTGCAGCTTTCGTAACCGGACATGTTGCTGGCCAACACGCCGCGGAAGTTGCTGCCTACACTTACCTAGAGTAGCCTACCCTAACGAACAAATAAGCCCGCAGCATTGTGGAAAGACTTTTAAAAGCTTCCCACAATGCTGCGGGCTATTATTCTGAAGTAACCTATCTAGCTACCCTATTTTCTTCCTATTCTTCATTCCGTTCATTTCTAATATCACCGACTCAATGATTAGCACCAGTTATTACAACAATTGTAAATCTGTAAAGACTGCTTTAGTCAATTGCTGGATGCCGCTAGCGGCTAATTCCATCTGCAATCCTCGTTTTCCTGCGGAAATAATGATGGTTTCAAATGATTGCGCCGAAGCATCGATAAACGTCGGAAATAATTTTTTCATGCCGATGGGCGAACAGCCACCTCGAATGTAACCAGTGGTAGCCTCCAAATCCTTCAAATGTAACATTTCAACTTTCTTATTACCACTGACCTTAGCCAGCTTTTTTAAATCAAGTTCTTGATTCCCTGGAATAACCGCTACGATTGGTCCGGTTTTGTTGCCTGTTGCGACTAATGTTTTAAATATCTGACTTTTATCTTGGTGTAACTGTTCAGCAACATCACTTGCCCCTACATGCTCTTCAGACCATGCGTATTCATGCTCTATATAAGGAATCTTTTTTTGCTCGACTAAACGAATTGCATTGGTTTTTGTAGGCGTCTTTTTCTTTGCCATCCTCTTCACCTCAGACTTAGTCTACCAAAATTAGCTAAACATGCAACTAAAAAATAGCCAACCTTATCATTTGGTTGATTGACAAACTAGGCGTACACTTAGTTTATAAAACTACGAGGAGGACACAGAAATGAAAACAAGAATTTCTAGAGGTAAATTTGAAAAAATGCAACAACTTTCAAACGATCAAGGAGTCATCGCCGCTTTAGCTATTGATCAACGAGGCTCTATGAAAAAAATGATGGAAGCTGCTGTCGGGCCTGAAAAGTTTACAATGGACCATGTGTACGAATTCAAAGAACTCGTGTCACAAGAATTGACTAAATATGTTAGTGCCATCTTATTGGATGAAGAATATGGCTTCAAAGGGATTGCTGCGAAAAATCCTCAAGCTGGCTTGATTATGTCGTACGAAAAAACCGGCTATGATGTCTCCACACCAGGCCGCTTACCTGAATTATTGCCCAATGAATCGTTAGACCGTTTACTAGAAAAAGGCGCCGACGCAGCCAAAGTATTGGTCTATTACAATCCTGACGATCCACAAGAAATATTGGACGTTAAACACGCGTTTCTTGAACGCTTAGGAACGGAAGCTTTAGCAGCCGACATTCCCGTCTTTGTCGAACCGATCGTCTACGACAACGAAATCTCAGATGACCATTCTCCTGAGTTCGCGAAGATAAAACCTAAAAAAGTTATTGATACGATTAAAGAATTCACCAAAGATAAATACCATATTGATATCTTAAAAGTCGAAGTCCCTGTCCTCTTTAACCTAGTAGAAGGCTATACTGCTGAAGGCATTTCTCCTGTCTATACACAAGCCGAAGCCGCTGCCTACTTCAAAGAAGCCAGTGACGCAGCCACTCGCCCATTCATTTATTTAAGCGCTGGTGTTCCTGCAGAAATTTTCCGCGAAGAACTCATCTTTGCCGGCAAACACGGCGCTACTTACTCAGGTATTCTAGGCGGTCGTGCCACTTGGCGTGATGGTGTTGAAATCTACGGAAAACAAGGTAAAGAGGCTCTAATCAATTGGTTAGATACCCAAGGCAAAGAAAATGTGGACGAACTAAATCAAATCCTCGCCGACTATGCAAAACCTTGGTACGAAATCTATGGTGGCCTAGATAATATCGAAGTGTTTGATATTGATGTAATGAACTAAACAATCAAAAAAACTTCTTCCGGTGTGCTGGAAGAAGTTTTTTTGAAGTTTTTATAAAACTATTGATGCCACCTATATCTATTGACGAAATGCCAGAATCGAATGCTGTCTGTTAGTTATTAAACATTTCCTACTATTATATAAGTATTTTTCAACTCCCTATTTTGTAATTTTATAGAAGAAAACTTTTAAATAATTTCCTTCTTCAAATTCAGGAATCGTTTTGAAATCTGCTGGCAGCTGATATTCGTTGACTTTTTTAAAGCGGACTTGCTTGTTCTTCAGACTTTCTTCGATCATCTTCTGGAATTTTTCTCTTGAAACATTTGCTGCATTAGTAGAAGCCACTAGCAACCCTTCTGCACTGAGGATATCGACGCTGTCTTCCACCAAATCCCCATAGTTTTTGGCAACACTGAAGACCTTCTTCTTATTTCTTGCAAAGCTTGGTGGGTCCAACACAATCACATCAAAATGCAGATCTTTTCTAGCTGCATATTTAAAATACTCAAAGACATCCATTACGACAATTTTATTTTCTTCTAATCCTAAGCCATTGACTTCAAATTGTTCCCTAGTCTTTGGCAAACTGCGCTTGGCTAAATCAACGCTTGTAGTCTGACTTGCACCGCCCATCTTAGCTGCGACCGAGAAGGCCCCTGTATAGCTGAACATGTTCAAAAGGCTTTTTCCTGCAACCAATCCCATAGATAATGCTTCGCGAACTTCCTTTTGATCTAAGAAAATCCCCGTCATTAATCCTTCATTTAAATAGGTAGCATAAGTAATATTGTTTTCTTTTACCAACAAAGGTTCTGGTGCTTCTTTTCCGTACAACCATTGGCTTTCAGGTAATTTCCCATCAGAAAATCGAATCTTTTCGTAGGCCCCCACAACTTCTGGAAAAACCTGCTTAAAGGCTGCAACAATCTCCTCTTTATTTTGGAAAAGCGTCTGATTATACCAGGAAAAAACCGCGTAGGACTCATATAAATCAATAATTAATCCTCCTAGACCATCACCTTCTCCATTGAAAATGCGAAAAGCTGTCGTCGTCTCATCTAAGAAATAACGTTCACGAGCTTTCTTAGCTGTCGTGAAAAGTTTTGCAAAAAAAGCTAGCTGTATGGGTTCATCTTTGTTACTTAAGACCCAACCTATTCCTTTATTCTGTTCTCCTAGATAGCCCTTTGCGAGAAATCGTCCCGCTTCATTTACAAATGAAACCCATTGTTTCGTAGGTTTTACTTCCCTCACTAAATCCTCTTTTTGCAAAAGTGGATAACCTCGGCGCAGTTTTTTCTCGGCCTGTTTTGTTACTCTAATTTCCATATGCTCACCTGCTCTTATAATCTATTTGTTTAGTATAGCAAAAAAAGGACTGACTGTCTGAAGCAATCTTGAGAAAGCACTGGAAAATAAATTCTGAAAGAGCAGACCTAAAGAAATACTTAAAGTGGAGCTCAAAGTATGTGTGACGCTTGATTTCAATTGACACCAAAGCCTGTTGCGAGTAAAATGTAAAGAAGTTATGGCAATCATTGACGTGTTTTCAGTGTGCCTTGAACGGAAAGGAAGGTTAAAATTGAAAAAATTAAAAACTCCCGCCTTTTTAAATACGCGGCTTGGCTTTTTTTCATTAGCAGCCTTATTATTTTGGTTAAAAAATCTATTTGCTTATCATTTTGACTTTAATTTGGGTATAGAAAACTCATTCCAGTATTTTATTTTACTAATAAATCCGATTGCAACGACCCTCTTCTTGCTAGGAATTGCCTTGTATATAAGGAGAACAAAACCTTCTTACATAACAATGATGGTGATTTATTTCTTAATGACAGTCTTGCTATTCTCAAATGTGACCTACTATCGTGAATTCACCGATTTCATTACTGTGAATACGATGCTGGGTGCTGGGAAAGTAGCCAGTGGCTTAGGTGAAAGTGCTCTTCGCCTGTTACGTCCTTATGATATCGTGTATTTCTTAGATATCATTGTGATGGCCGTATTACTGATCTTCAAGAAAATCAAGATGGACACACGTCCTGTAAGAATTCCTATGGCAGTCGCTATTTCAGCCTTTGCCTTGATGATTTTCTCAGGAAACTTAACCCTTGCTGAAGCGTCTCGTCCCGAATTACTGACGCGGACCTTTTCACGTGATTACATTGTAAAATATCTGGGCATCAACGCGTTTACCGTCTATGACGGAGTAACTACCTATAAGACGACGCAAGTGCGTGCGCAAGCCAGTGCCAATGATATGAAAACAGCTGAAGAATATGTCAAAAATCATTACGCTGCACCAAATGATGAAATGTTTGGCATCGCCAAAGGAAAAAATGTCATTTATATCCATTTGGAAAGCTTCCAACAATTCTTGTTAGATTATAAGTTAACAGATGAGAGTGGCGTTGAGCATGAAGTGACACCTTTCTTAAACAACCTGTACCATAGTAATAGCACATTTGCCTTTGACAACTTTTTCCATCAAGTCTCAGCCGGTAAAACAAGTGATGCTGAAACTTTAATGGAGAACTCATTGTTTGGCTTAAATCAAGGCTCACTATTTACTCAATTAGGCGATAAGAACACATTTGAAGCAGCTCCAGCAATTCTCGATCAAACGCAAGGCTATTCAAGTGCTGTCTTTCACGGAAATGCCGGAAACTTTTGGAACCGAAATGAAACATACAAACATCTAGGATATGAAAATTTCTTTGACGCCTCTTATTACGATGTCAATGATGAAAATTCATTCCAGTATGGCTTGCATGACAAACCATTCTTCCAACAATCCGTACAATACTTGGAACATTTACAACAACCTTTTTACTCAAAATTTATTACTGTTTCTAATCACTACCCTTATTCACAATTTACCAATGATGAAGGTGGTTTCCCACTAGCAACTACCTCAGACGAAACAATCAATGGCTACTTTGCTACAGCGAACTATCTTGATAAAGCAGTCGAAGAATTCTTTAATTATTTAAAGGCCTCTGGCTTATATGAGAACTCTGTTGTTGTGCTTTACGGCGACCATTATGGAGTTTCTGAATCTCGGAATAAAAACTTAGCTGAGTTGATTGGCAAAGATAGTGAATCTTGGACTGATTTTGACAATGCTCAAATGCAACGTGTCCCTTATATGATTCACGTTCCTGGTCAAGAAAATGGTGGTATTAATCATACCTATGGTGGCCAAGTCGATGCATTACCAACGCTACTCCATTTATTAGGTGTAGATACGAGCAACTATATTCAGTTAGGACAGGACTTGTTCTCGAAAGATCATGACCAGCTAGTCGCTTTCAGAAATGGCGATTTTGTTACACCTAACTACACTTACCGTGGTGGTACAGTCTATGAAAATAAAACAGGTGAAGCAATTCCGACTCTCTCTAACTCGTTAACAGAGCAAGTTGAGACTTGGAAAGATGAAGTCGATAATCAATTAAGTATTTCCGATCAAATCAACAATGGTGACCTCCTTCGTTTCTACACGGAAAGTGGTTTAACCGCAGTGGATCCAACTGATTATGACTACAAAGATTCGCTTGATCGTCTACTTGATAAAGAACACACGCTAGGCAAGAAATCAACGAGTGTTTACAGTCAAAATAATAATCAATCAACTGTTGATCTGTATCAGACTGAAACCTACAAACAGTACAACGGAGACACTACTGTCTCTGATGCACAAACTGAAAATGCTGAGACAAACAAATAGCATACAAAAAGGACGAACGCTTTGGTGTTCGTCCTTTTTGTATGCACAGTTAAATTCGCGATTTCCTCTAGGAAAATCATAAAAATCAGTGATTTACCAAGTATACAAGCTCATCTTTCACTTTTTTTATTGCAGTTCTTCATACTTTATTCATAATCATTGCCTATACTGATAGTGAGGTGAACAGCATGAAGACACTCTACTATGCCCTAGCAAGTATCCGCTACCACAAAAAGTTATCTCTCATCTATGGTTTATTTTTTGGCCTCTTCTTGTTTTTATTTACTTTTTTACTCAATTTAAAGGAGACAGTTCTTCTTTTACATAGTCAAGTATCCACTCGAATGGCGCTGATGGAGGCTCAAGTTAAAGAAGCCCCTCCTTCAATGCCTTTAGACAATCAGCAAGTCACACAAGTCACTCAGCTCTATCAAATGGTGCTCTATGGCTGCATCGGTGTTTTTCTCTTAATCACGCTTGTCATGCTGTCTTTCTTCTTTCGCTACAAGAAAAAAGAGCTCCTTCAATGGCGAATAGTTGGCTTACGCTATCGTGAAATTCTTCGATTATTAATCGTCGAATCTATGTTGCCAGCAGTCGCTGTAGCATTCCTTGTCACGACAAGTTTGTTTGTTTTTCAGAACACCTATGAAACTCTTTTACAAACAGCCAATCTACAAATCTTAAATAGCTTGAATTTAGATCACTACCCAGCGGTTAATCTGGCCACCGATAGTCAAGCCTTCATCATCGGTCTCCCCTTTGACCAAGTCAGTTTGTTTCAAGTTGATTTTACCAATCATTTTTGGTCTTCCGCTGTTTTTGTAACCGCGCTAAAAGTTTGTGGTGTGATGATTCTTTCCATTAGTTTTTTAGTTAGCTGTGTGAGTCTCTCTCTAATCAAGCATTGGACAAAAAAAGGACGGTGGACCGTATGAGCTTTCAAAAATTAGTAAGTTTTTTTGAAGAAACGCATATAACAGCCATATTAGAAGCCTCAGAGCGTTTAGATGAAGAGGTCGCCTACTTTATCGAGTATAGTTTTCAAACGGTAAATTCGCCATTTGGACTCCTTCATCGCGAATGGCTTCCCGTCCCTTATTTATCAATTATCGATAATCTACTGCTAGGTACTTCTTTGAAAAAAAAGGAAGCAAAACCTGCCGTCTTAGAGACTCTCGCCGCAGTCAATTTAGAAGAGCAGATACTAACCAAATCGCTTACGGAACTCTCTAGTTTTGAAGAAATAAAACTACAACTAGTGCATTATTTATTACTAGAAAAACGAGCAATTCTTATTGGGGACATCTTTACCTATCTGTCTGTCCAACAAATTCAAGAATTACTGCCACTCTTACGCCACCTAGCCAAACATTCACACCTAGCAATTGTGATCTTGACGGCCGATACATCAATCGCCCACAGCCCTTACATGGATAAATTAATTTGTCCTTTAGATTGAACCAACAGCAAACGCTCTTTGGAGGATAGTACTACATCCTTTAAAGAGCGTTTTGTTTTTTTATCCATTCTACTCTCCTACCTTTTTCTAGCCTTAATCTAGTTGTATTAGGTTTCTTCATCTTTTTCAAAACAACGCTTGCACATAACATCCGTTATCCTTTATCCTATTATTAATAGTAAAACTTTTAATTTTACTGGAAAAATGCCTCATTTATTAAAAAAAGTGCTTATCTTTTCTAATATTTAGCAGAAAATAATGATTTAGAAGAGAAAGGAAACTATAGTTTCCTTTTTTACCCACATTACAGATAAAATACTCAAAGAATAACTGAACTTTCGAAAGGTTGAACAATATGCAAAATTTTGGCCCAGTGTACGGCAAATTAAGAGAGCAAAAAGGCTTCTCAATCCGTGAATCAGCCACAGGTACTATCTCCCCTCAATTTTTGAGAAAATTTGAAAAGGGAACCAGCGACATTCGTCTATCCAATTTTATTCAACTCTTATATAAATCAAACATTTCCATTGTCGAATTCGTCAATGAATTTGAGGACGAATCCATCGATTACTTAATTGACGATTTGGAAGACAGACTAGACCAAATATTTACGACGAATAACCTAATGCAGATTAAAGACTTACATAAACAGTACAAAGAATTAAAAGAGCAATCCGATGACCGTAAATATGAACATCTCTATCAACTGATTACCTATCATTACCAGCGCATTTCAGGTATCCCCACTGATAGAGAAAAAATGTTTGAAGAAGGCACCAATTATTTGCGTAATGTCTATCAGTGGGGCCGCTATGAATTTTTCTTAGCAAGCTACATGGTGATGCCTTTTTCCGATGAAGAGCTCTACTCAATCACCGCTCAAATTATTCGTCGGCAGCATAAACATGACGCCAATAAGCGCCACCTACTAGATTTTTGGCTCCAAGTAGTCAATGAATTCATCAGACGTGAAAACACGAAAGCCGCTGAACACTTTTTGGATCTCTATTTCCAGCAAATCAGTAGTGGCCGCTTAATCAAATATATGACCTACGATACGTTCGCTAATTTTCTAAAAGGCACGATCCTAGTCAGCAAAGACGACCCTTCTGGCGTGACTATTTGTAAACAGATCATTGATTTTTATCATGACGTACTAGACAATACATCTTACGCAAATATGCTCCATAAACACTTACTGAGACACATCGAAGACTCTAATCTTGAGCTAGATGAACATCTCTAACACAAAACCCGTGGCCCCTAATTTTAGCTATCGATCAACGATTCTATAGCTAAATCAAGCACCACGGGTTTATTTTTTTAGATGATCCGACTACAGCTAAGCCGCACACACTGACATTTACTATTTACTTGTCTTTAAGCGGATAAGCCTTCCTTTATTTTGACGCGCCTACGCTTCATCCTCTAATTCTACATCAGGAAAACTAATCATGAAGACCGTCCCTTTTCCTAGCTCACTCTCTACCGCTAATTTTCCTTTATGCAAACGAACTAGCTGCTGAACGATAGGCAGCCCCAAACCAGATTCACCATATTTTGTATTTTTTCTTGATGGATCCACTTTATAATAGCGATCCCAAATACTTCTTTGCTGCTCCTCGCTCATACCAATACCAGTATCTGCTATTTTAACAATCGTCTCTAAATAGCCTTTCTCGATACTCACGCGAATCTCGCCGTCTTGTGTAAATTGAATGGCATTTTGCAAAATATTGACCATGATTTGCACAAATCGGTCATAATCGGCATAGACTTCAATCGATTCTGTGGTTTCTAGAATCAACTGATCATTAGCTGCCTCAGCCTTTTTCTCCAGCTGAGTCAAGAGGTTTGCCAAAGTTTCTGTCCCATCAAATTTTTTGATCACCATGCTAATTTGATTGGTCCGAATTTTTTCATAATCAAGATTTTCATTCACCAGTCGAATCAAACGTTCTGTCTCATTTTTCATTAAGCGAACAGCATTCTCTTTTTGACTCTCAGGAATCGCATTGTACTCCAAGCCCTCTAACAATCCATTAATCGTCGTCAACGGCGTCCTCATCTCGTGAGATGCATCTGCCATAAACTGTCTTCGTCTTTCCTCTTGTTGCTCAATTTCTTCCTGCGACGCCTTCAACGAACTGGCCATCTTATTGAAATCCTCTGCCAAATCGTCAAACTCATCCTTGTCATGAACTGGTAAGACGATATCAAAATTACCATTCGTGATTTCCTTCGTTGCTGCACGCATCCGTGTAATTCGTTTGACCTGGAAGGCTGCAAATACATAACTAACAATCAGCGCAATAATACTAGAAATGATGAACCCTTTAAACAAATTATACGTAAATGCCCGAACGCTATCCTCGATATTTTTCGCTGGCTGACTCAAAATAAGCACACCAAAAAATTCACCTTGCGAATTAACCGGAACCATCATATAGGAAGTCGACTGATCTTCTCCATAAATATTCTTTTTGTCCGTCACTTTCTTGCGCTCACCACGAGCAAAGGATTGCCATTGCTCGTCAGAAATCTTGACTACAGGTTTTTTCTCTTTATCTAAAGGGTAAATCACCCGATTATCCTTATCGATAAATAGAAAGTTAACCGATTGTTGGCTAAGAACCGTTTCTGTGTAATTTAAAGCTAATTCAAATGTATTATTTTCAGCTAACTTCTGCACAGACTCCGCATAATCCGATAGTTGCTTATAGTTATTATCTTCAATTGTTTGTTTCGTTAACTGCGTAAAAGACACCCCAACAATCAGCAGTATCAGTGCAATAACGCCCCAGAACGCGAGCAATTGTTGATAAAGATATCTCATTAGGCCACACCCGAATCATCAAATTTATAACCAATACCCCAGACTGTTTGAATGATTTGTGGCCCTACTTTTTCAATTTTTTGACGTAATTTTTTGATATGCGCATCGACTGTCCGCTCATCGCCAAAATACTGATAATCCCAGACTAACTCTAGTAACTGCTCACGAGAAAATACTTGGCGTGGTTTTTTTGCCAACGTATACAGTAAATCAAATTCTTTTGGCGTTAACCCATCAATCGGTTTTCCAGCTAAATAAGCTTCACGTGTTTTTGTATTCATCCGAAAATGTGCAGTCTGAACATCAAATGTTTGATCATCATTCACTGGATGGGTCGCTCCAGTTGTTTCAGCAAGCTCGCTGCGTCTATGTAACGCCTTCATACGTGCAATCAAAGTCAATGGACTAAACGGTTTAGTCACGTAGTCATCCGCGCCCATTTCTAGACCAATTACTTGATCACTCTCTGAATCGCGGGCAGTCAACATAATAATCGGTACCGTACTAGATACTTTTCGAATCTCACGTCCGACTAGCATGCCGTCCATACTTGGTAAATTCAGATCCAAGGTCACCATATCCCATTTGCCTGGTTCTGCTAAGAAAGCCTCTAATCCTTCTTTCCCATCATATTTGAACGTGGCTTCCCAACCTTCGTTTAAAAAGAACATTTGCATCATCTCTGAAACAGATTCATTGTCTTCAATCATTAAGATATTCATTTTTATTCACTCTCCTGTACAAATTCTTTATCAAATTTCTCTAATTTTTTTTCAGTTAGTATAAAAATCGGCATAATTGGGAAGACTAACACAAGCATTTCAACAAGAAAAAAATTCGTATGCCCTGTCGTCTTTAAGACCCAGCCAATCAGCGCCATTAGTCCGCCAAAAAGAAGGAAATTCCAGCTGCTAACCTTTTGCGCATAGCGAAAATGTGCGTCACTCTTTTCAGCCAATGGCGAATGATAACCAAACAAACGCGCCTCACGTTTTGCCGGGATAAATTTCATTAGAAGTCCTAAAATAATTAAGAAACTTCCTACATATAAAAAGATCATTCTTCTCTCCCCTACCTTCTTCTAATAGTATACTCTAAAAGAACCGCAACACCAATTATCTTCAACATTTCTTCATGAAAGCTTTTGGTTTTGGTCAATTTTTGATATGATAAATAGGCAACGAACGAAAAGAACAGTCATCAAATCACAGATACCCATTTATAGAAGACGAACAAACTATTTTATACAAGGAGCTTTTATTATGTCAAACTACCGCGCTGTCGCTTTTTTCGATTTAGATGGAACCTTGCTCGATGCTCAGTCAAATGTTACTACTGAAGTGGCCTCTGCCATGAGTCAACTCAAAAAAAATCAAGTACTCCCTGTTATCGCAACTGGCCGAACAGAGATTGAAATATTGAAAATTAAGCAACAAACGGGGATTACTTCCAATATTGTTATGAATGGTTCGTTCATTCGTGTCGATGGTGAACCCGTCTATTCTAGTTATTTTACCGAAGAAGAATGCCAACGTATGTATGATTTGACCACAGAACAAGGCCATCTTTTATCCTATTATAATGAAGAACATATCTGGTGCACGGGGCACAATCAAACATTAGTAGATGCCTATAACTTCATTCATTCAGAAGTTCCACCAATTCAACCACTTGGCTTCAAAGAACAACCAGTAAAAATGCTGCTAGTGCTCAGTCAGTCCGGTGATGAAGTCTACCATGAGGCGTTTCCTGAAATGACCTTCTATCGAAATGGTCCCTATTCAATTGATATTGTAAAAAAAGGAATCTCAAAAGGAACCGGCGTCTCAACACTAATGGATGTCATGAATCTAACGGGTATCCCTACCTATGGCTTTGGCGACGGCCCTAACGACTTCGCTTTATTAGAAGCTTGCGATCATAAGATTGCGATGGGTAATGCCGTACCTGAACTAAAAGAAATTTCGACTTTTGTCTCTAAGAAAAATACGGAAGGCGGCATTGTTCACGCCCTCAAACATTTCGACCTACTCTAATTTATTCTGACAATATAACGTTCAGATTTCATTAATCACTTTCAATATAAATCAATCATACACAAAATATAAGCAACCAGACTATCTATATCACAGACTACTCATTTGGGTAGTCTTTTTTTATTAAGAAATACTCAAGCTAGTTGATTCTTTAGAAATAATGGCATAGAATAAATAAGTCGTTTTTTATATACAATAAAAAAATAGTCAGATGACCGCTATGCTCAATCAGGGCTGTCATAACGTAAAACAACCAAAATTTCATAACTAATTGATATAAAGGAGTTGCCCCACTTATGGGATTTTCAATCATCTTGCTGATTCTTTTTCTGCTCAGCTTCGCAAGTACAGTCTATGGTGCTATGAAAAAAAATAAATCGCTGCTACTAGGAAGTTTCATCATGCTATTAGCGCTCTTCACGATTATTCTCTACTTTGTCTGTGCCATGCCAGAAACACTCTAGCTCACCTAAATACACGAAATTAGCAAAAATAATCAGTAATAACAGCTAGTAACGCTGCCCTTTTCTAGCTTACTTAACCCAAAAACAAAAGAGTCTGAGGTCCTCGTCAAAGCTTGACGTAAACCTCAGACTCTTTCTATTTGTTAACTCACTTTAAACACTTTTTTTCACGGCAATCCAGACTTCACTATAAACCTCTTCTTGCTTCTCAGAATACTCCGTAAACGAAATCTCTGGTGCCTCCACTAATTCATAGCCTGACGAAGGCAGCCATTCAGAAAAGATCCGCGCCATGGTCTCCTGCAATGTTTGAGGAAACAAGCCCTTATTAGGAAAAATCGCCCAGGTATGTGCTGGCACCGTCAACTGCTCTAAATCTGTATATGGATTTTCCTGTGTTGAAAGAAAGCCAATCATGTGTGTCAGTTCACCGGTTTCTTCCATCCTTGTTTCATCAAAATTATACGACACGTTGACGACTTGATTCGGGTACAAATCGCCCACCTCATGCATCTCAGCTCTTTGCTCTGGCGTGATAGATTGTGCTAACTCAATAATTGACTGATTGACCCCTTCAAATTGAATAGGCACTTTTTTGGCAACCCCAATAATGTTAAATTGTTCTTTGTTTTCTAGTTTTAGTTCCATAGAAATTCCTCCCTTAACGTTGATATAAAAGGTGAGTTTGGGAAATGTCTTTTGAAAATTTAGCTTCTTAATTTCTGAAGGTAGATACCCACTCCACTCACGAAACGCGCGCGAAAAGCCATCGAGTGATTGATAGCCATACTTAAAAGCCACTTCCGTCACTGGCATCCCCTGTAATAAATCGACATTTGCTAAAGAAAGTTTTCGATTCTTAACATATTCAGCAATCGAGACCCCCGCAATAAAAGAAAATGTTCGCTTCAAATGATAATCCGAAATTCCCATCTTCAGCGAAAGATCCTTCAAAGACAACTCCTCAAGCAAGTGCTCCTCGAGATAATCAACTAATTGATTTAAATTTTTCAGCATGCACATTCCTCCTCCTCACAAAAACTATCATACAAGGAACTAAACTCAGATACTCGACTATTCTTAGACAACAATTGTCGTATCGATTTACCTTCCAGATGGATACAATTAAGAACAGCCACCACTTCCATGGATACTCTGCAACTAGCCATCATTCACTATTCTAATCCCTATACTGGAAAATAAACAAGTAACTTTATCAGTCTAACCCTTGAAAAGCTTAGTCAACACTTAAGTCAAATAATAAACTTTTTGAAAAAAAGAAAAGTATTTTCGTTTCATTTCATTATAAAACCCGCCTCCACTATCAAGAAAGATACCTATTAAATAAATTCTAATAAAATTCTGCCGTGAGAGCTACTATTTACTGATTCATGTTGTGCCTTATAAACCTCAGAATAATGATAGATACTCTGAATTTGGGCTTTCAATTTCCCACTTTTCAATAACGCCAATATCTCTTTATACTCATTTGGCATGATGGAACCATTTGCAAAAGAAAAGTGTTGTCCCCTTTCTTCAATTGGAAAATCGGATGTTGAAAGTGAAAGTAATTCAAACTTATCATAAACTGCTGCAATCAATTCAATTAATCTATTACTACCAACGGTATCAATAATTTTGTTAGGTTGTGATGCATTGCGCAAATCACTCATTAATTGTGATGAAGTATAATCAATCACTTCATCAGCACCGAGACCGTGAACAAATTCAATATTCCCGCTTGAAGCTAGTCCGATAATACTTGCTCCTAAAAGTCGAAGCATTTGAACTAAATATGTCCCTACCCCTCCTGAAGCACCCGTGACCAAGACTCTATCGCCATGCACGATTTTTAAATGTTTTATGGCCATCCAAGCTGCATCGGCACCTCCGATAATTGTCCCTGCTTCTTGTAATGAGAGACCTTTGGGAACTTTTATTACAGCTGGGGGAATATTAGAAATACTTATCTCTTGGGCAGCTCCAGTAGGCGTTACACCTATTACCGATTGACCAATTAATGATTTTTTTCGCAAATATCCAGTTTCTACCACTTTTCCAGCAAATGCATATCCAATTGTCATAGGTAGCTTGACTGGACGTAATCTCTTTAATTTACCTTCTTCAGTCAAAATATCATAAGGTAATACGGGCACATAATGTGTCTGGATCTTTAAAGATTGTGGCAACATGATGGAAGTAGTCTTGTCTACAATTTTTAATGCATCGATACCGTCGTAGTTAATTTGTTGAATAGCTTTCATTGTAATCACTCACTCCTTTTTTATCATTCTATTTTGTTCAAAGACAAAAATATAATAAGCGTTCTTATTTTTTTTAATTTGAATGAGCATTATTTTGAGAGTATAATACAGTCTATTGAATTTGTATTTATTTTGGGAGGTAGTTGCAATGGATAAACAGACTTTTGGCATTACATTGAAAAAAATTAGAAAAAGTAAAAATATCTCCCAAAAAGCATTAAGTGAAGGTTTATGTTCACAGCCAATGCTTTCATCAATTGAAAATGGTAAGTATATTCCTAACAGCAAATTATTGATTGGCCTTTGTCAAAAATTAGGAATTCAGGCGGATACATTAGTACTACAAGATCATTATAAAATAAGCAGTTCTTTTGAATTTAGTAAACACGCTGAAGATTTGTGTGATCAACATAAATACCAAGAATTAAAAGATTTTCTAACAAGTGATAATGTTTTACAATCGATTGATACCTCCAGTGAATACCAAGCATACTATTACTATTTAGGCTGTAGTGAGTACCATCTTGATCCTACGTTAACTGCAAGTGAAAGCGACTTTCAGTTAGTACTAGCCGAAAATCAATCAAATGGCGTGCCCAATACTTTATCTAGATTAGCACTAGGAGGGTTAGGGTTAGTTTACGCTCGAAAGCAGCAAACAGCTCTTAGTAAAAAATTTTCTGATTTGAGTTTAGAGCAAATTTCTAATACACTTTACGAAGAAAATTTAAATATTCTATTCTATTTAAAAGCCTACGGTGATTTTCTAAATGGTCGTTTTTCATCAGCTGCCACAACAATTGACGAAGGTATTTCATTCATTACTCAGCATCAATCAATTTACATGCTGGCTAATTTATATTTTTTATTAGCTACAGTCACCGATAAATCTATCTCCGAAGAGGGATTAGCAGAAGCCAGACACCGAAGTAATATTTTTGAGGAATTATACCACGAGAAAATTTTTAAAAATATATAAGAATTCTTATTATCCCAGAAAGTAAATATTGTCTACCATAGGATTATCAAATGAAAGAAGGATGATCTAAATGATGACAAAAATGTTTACTAATGTACTAACTAGTGAGGCTCCTGTTACAAAGTACGAAAAGTTTCTAAAGAATCCAATGAATTTATTAAAATGGGATCCAGAAATTATCAATATCGTATCAAATACTGGAGGTTATTCAATTGAAAGGAACAAAAATGCACTCAATAAATCTGAATTGCTCACACTTTTAGAAGAAGATTCGGCTATTGTTTACAAAGTGGCTGGAGATCGTATCTCTTATAAAGTGATGTTCGCACTTGTGACAAGCAATCAGGAAACGGAAATCCGACAAACTCTTTATCTAGATGATGATAATTCTCTACATTTGCCATTTGTATTGTTAAAACCAATTGCCAAACATGCTTTTTTAGAAAACTTAATTAGAATGGGTGCAATTGTTGAGAATGCTATTTAATTTTTTTTATAACTCTTAAAATACTAGCCAGACTAATCCATCTGCAATAAGGCCTAAATGAATCAAAGTTATTTAGTTTTCAGTTCCATTAAATTCATTTTTAGAGTCGCATCTAAATAAATACAAAGTTTATAATGAAACATGAGACTGATAAAAAACTACTTTTATGCCGTAGTTTCTTATCAGTCTCACTTTGTATTCTGAAAAAATCTTATAACCATGACTTAAAAATCAAATAACTAACAATAATTTCACTCAATTTAATCTACAATTATTTGCTAGTACTACTCTCATTCATCAACAAGGACTTCGGCAGCCAACCTTTAGATAAACTTAGGGAAATCATTAATAAAAGACAATAATTTCCGTGTAGACTATCTAATATGGAGGGAATTCATATGAAAAGAATCGAATTAAAATCTTATCAAATTTGGCGACTACTCTTTGTTTTCCTCATGCTATTTTGGGGAACTGTTTTATCTTTCTTACTGTAGAAAAAAAGACAAAAAAACACCTTGCGTGGTCACAAGGTGCGGTATGTAAATTGTAGTGCCCATAGGAGTATCGTTCCTCATACCGTTAACCACAGTGTAGCATATGAAGATTGGACTAGACACTAGAACGCACTTTTTTTTAGAACAACTTCATTTACTTTAATCGAATACTAATCTGTAGCGTGCAGAGTCCCAGATCAATCAATCCTTTTCACATCTGCGACGCTTTCACTACACATATTTTACTATTTGTGTTACAATAATTTAGCAACAATTATGAAGTAACCCCCTTATATACGGGGACGTTACGGATTCGACAGGCATAGTTGAGCTTGAATTGCGCTTCGTAGGTTACGTCTACGCTAAAACGTTACAGTTAAATATAACTGCTAAAAACAATAATAACACTTACGCTTTAGCTGCCTAAAAACAGTTAGCGTAGATCCTCTCGGTATCGCCCATGTGCTCGAGTAAGGGTCTCAAACTTAAGTGGGATACGCTAAATTTTTCCGTCTGTAAAATTTAGAAGAGCTCATCAGACTAGCGATGTTTGACGCCTGTCATGCGGCAGACAACCGAGCGAAACTTTAATAGTATGACTATGAGCGTAGAAGTTGAAGTGGCAATATGTTTGGACGCGGGTTCGACTCCCGCCGTCTCCATTGAGAGTTTGAAGTCGTTTGAAATCACTGGTTACAGTGGTTTGAGATGGCTTCTTTTTTTTTCGAAAATACAGTGACTGAAAGGACAATGAATACGCTATAAACGTTGTTATATTAACGTTTCTGATAGTTTTTCTGATTTTTATCATTTTAAAAAAACAGAAATGGAAGGTAAAATTATATGATTTCGACATTTCTTAGTATCCAAAAGTTTACACTGATTTGCACTACTTTGAAGAGAAATTTAAGCCACTTTGGTAGCCACCTGTTAAGCCACTTTTAATTCCCCAAAATATACATTCTATTTATACAATACTAATACAAAATCTTGTAAGATCAACTCTGATTGAGCACACTTTGGTATATCCAAAAGAGCTCTTTTTCTATTCACACTCATTCTCTTTTTTCAAACTATGACAACAGCCATAGATACAAATCACTCAAACAGTTGACGTAGCTTCTTTACCTACGTATACTTCAAGCTGAACAATCGAATTCATTTTAATCAAATCATTACGCACTGCACATTAGGAGGGATTTCCATTGACTATCATCACAGACTACATCAAATCAGCGCCTGCTGAACAACAAGAATATCTAGAAATTATCTATCAAATCGCCAAAGAGACGTTACCTGACGCAACAGAAAAAATGAGCTACGGGATGCCCACCTTTCATCAAGGAGAAAATATCGTGCATTTTGCTGGCATGAAAAAACATCTCGGCTTTTACCCTACTCCGTCTGCCATCTCAGCTTTTTCAGAGGCCCTTTCGCCTTATAAGACGAGTAAAGGCGCGGTACAGTTTCCTTACACAAAACCATTGCCTCGCACCTTAATCCAAGAAATGATTGCCTTCAGAAAAAATGAGTTACACTTATAACATTGACTCGACAGTAGTATAGGACTGCTTTAACTAGTAGTAAGACTTCACAAACGGCGTACCTGTCTTTTGTGGAGTCTTTTATTCTCTCTTTCCTCATCGCCTTTTTCTCTGTTCATTTTACATGACTTTTCTGCAATTTCTTCTTATTTACTTCACACACTCTTAGGATTTTCTTTAGCCTTTTTTACAGTTGATTTAAGTTTCATCCGTTAAGCTATACCTACATTAGATAAGAAATTATTCACTCTGATAAATCGGTATTCGATTATTATCGGAAGAGTAATTATCTAACGTATTTAGGTGGGAGTGGCTCATTCGCTGTCTCTCACTCTTTCGTGAATGAACGTGGTGTTATCACTCTTTATTGAGAACTAACGACGGTTTATTCTCAGCTGTTTGAGGTGTAGGTTCGAATCCTACCATTCACGTTGTGGCTCATCAATACCTCTACTTTATGACTAAGATTTTTGTGACCGTTAATCTATCACTATTACTTTATGACTAAGAATTTGTGACTGCGGATCTAACTAAGAATCCTCGTAAGAAATACTTCTCGCAACTGGTGAGTGGTCTTTCTTACGAGGATTTTTATCTGTTGATACTCCTGTCTATGCCTATCTGCCTCGTTTATTCAGCGATAAGTTCACGACTCCGTTTCTGCTTGCTTTAAAAAAATAAAATTTTTAGGGTTTGTTCGCTTTACAAATCGAACAAACGTTCGTATAATTTCATTGAGGTGATTTGATATGTATAACACAGATCTGCTTTTCGATTATTCAAAAGAACCGAGCAGAGATATTCTGTGCATTGATTGTAGAAGTTTCTATGCCTCTGTGGAGTGTGCTGCACGTAATTTAGATCCACTAACTGCCAAACTCGTCGTGATGTCTTATCCCAGTGACAGTCCAACTGAACGCGGAAGTGGTTTAATTTTAGCTTCTTCCCCTATGGCAAAAAAAGCCTATAATATCACGAATGTCAGTCGTGCTCGTGATCTCCCTTATCCTTATCCTAGTGACTTAGTGATTGCTGCCCCTCGTATGAAGCTCTACATGCAAAAGAATCGAGACATCAACAATATTTACAAAAGCTATACCGATGAAGAAAATCATCATGTCTACTCAGTTGACGAATCTTTTCTAGACATTACGAACTCACTTCAACTTTTTGGCTGTCAGACGGCTTATGAGTTAGCTAAAAAAATCCAAATTGATGTGTATAAAAAAACTGGAATTTACACATCCATTGGAATTGGCGACAATCCTTTACTAGCAAAGTTAGCCTTAGATAATGAAGCCAAGCATACAAAAAGAATGAAGGCTGAATGGCGCTACGAAGATGTGCCGAAAAAACTTTGGAAAATCCAAAAATTGACTGATTTTTGGGGAATTGGTCACCGTACAGCCAAGTCACTCAATCGTATGGGGATACGCACGATTGATGAGTTAGCTCATACAAACTATTACGATTTAAAAGAAAAATTTGGCGTGCTAGGCGCTCAACTCTATGCCCATGCTTGGGGGATTGACCGCAGCTTTTTAGGCAAGAAAATCAAGTCCAAAGAACAATCAATTGGTAACTCTCAGGTCTTACACAAAGACTATACAAGAAAAAATGAAATTGAATTGGTTATTAAAGAAATGGCGGATCAAGTGGCGACACGGTTACGCCGCATTCATGCGCAAACACAAGCTATTTCCCTCTGGATAGGCTTTTCTTTAGGCTATGTTGATGCCTCCGGCAAGAGCGGTTTTCATCATCAAATGAAAATTCCGCCCACTGCGAGTAGTAAACAATTAGCCGATAACCTACTACTTATTTTTCGACGCTATTATAAAAATCAAGATGTCCGAAACATTTCTGTCGGTTGTTCGAAGCTCATTTTTACAGATAGCATTCAACTCGATTTATTTTCTGAACCTGAAGAACAAGTCAAACAGATTACAACAGATCGAGCGGTAGATACTATTCGACGTCGTTACGGTTTTAAAAGTTTAATTCATGCCAATAGTTTGCTGGACGGTGGGCGAGCAATTGCTAGAAGTAGTTTGGTCGGTGGACATGCGGGCGGAATGGCTGGAATAGAAGGTGAAGACAGTGACAAGAAATCGAACGAAAAAAGAATTTTCTGAGTACAATGACTATCACGACCGTGGCTTTTTAAAATGGGTCACAGCTTTCGCGTTAGATGAGCTAGCTTCAAGTATTGAGAAGAATCACGCAGAGGCAACAAAAAACATCCCTCTACTCCCACGAATGAGTTTAGAGGAAATTAATGATGTGCTGACCCTAGCATTTTTAAAAACAAAAGCAGTCAGTATCCAATTAAACAAACGAGATGAATTTGGGCGCCCACTTGAGTCTATCGAAGGATTTTTTTCAGGGCAGTTTCAAGAAGAAAGCCTACTCATCGATGAAACAGCCATTTTTTGGGAAGATATTCGTCATATTCAATTAATAGAAACCAAAAAATGGTCAGACTTTGACGTATTCGAATCAGATGAAGCAAACAATTATCAAGAGCCAGATGTTGACCAAGAATGGCTAGAGGAGGGCTAATAATGACCTATTTGACCGGAACCGTAAGCAAAATTAAAATCCTTAGCTACGCGCAACAACCACTTGTTCGCTTCACTCTTCAAACAAATACGCAAAAGATTAACTGCCTGATTGCTGTCCATTCCTTGACTTTTTTAGCTGAAGTGGCAGAACAAATGTCGATTACCGTTATCGGCAAGCCCAATACAAAAGGACAGCTTGTTGTTCGGAATTATCGAGTGGCAGGAAAAACAAAAATTATGTATGAGTTCGAACAAAGTCGTTACCCAAAGAGTAAACAATTGCTGTAAGCCTGTTTGAAAAAAAGCAAACAGGCTAAATCCTTAAAACCCAAAGCCTAATTAACTAGGAAATGCACGGATTCAGTTTTTTTAAACAATTTTTTCGAAACCCTCATATTCCTTTGACAAAAAAAGTGTTTGCTTGCCCAATTAATCTAAAAATAAGCCTTTTCAATTCTCATCTCTTCCCCTACACTAAGAGTACAAACAGAAATAGGAGGTAAGTAATATGGGTCTATTCAATGGTTTAATGGAAAATGCGTCTAGTCTTAAACAAGAGAAAGCTGAAAAGCAACTTGAAAATGTCTTGATGCCTGGCGAAAGAGTTGATTTAGCCTACAAATTCGTCCGCGATCTAATTGTTTTTACAGAGTATCGTCTGATTATCGTCGATAAACAAGGAATTACCGGGAAAAAGGTCAGCTACAAATCAATTCCTTACAAGAGTATCTCTCGATTTAGTATCGAGACCTCTGGACATTTTGATTTAGATGCTGAACTGAAACTATGGATTTCTGGCGGTGTTGAACCTGCGGAATCTCTTCAGTTTAGTAAAGATAAAAATGTTAATGAAATTCAAAAAGCCCTTGCTCTAGCGGTCCTAAAATAAAAAAATCAAGAGACAAGAATTTGCCTAATCAAACTGGCACTCTTGTCTCTTTCGTGTCATTTTCTGTAACGGTTCCTTCTCTAACACGGGCCTCCACCACTCTACTTATCTCTTGTCTATTTCTTCCAATTTTATCAAAAATACAAAAATTCCCAGTTGTTTTTTGCCAGTCACTCCGATTATTTGAATGGCTTCATTTGAAACCAGGCTTCAATCTACTTAGGCCAATTCTCTCTGATAAATCGTAGTCGTTTCTGGTCCTCTCTGATATACTGATTTCAGAGAAAAAAGAGGAGGATTTTTATGCGTGCAAATGATTTTTTGACAGCCATCGTTATTCCAACTATCTCCGATAATTACGAAGGAGTCTTTCTTCAAAAAAAAGAAACCTTCATTCCCTTAGCAGCCATCGAGGTTCAGGAAACACGCTTAATTTTTAACTTTCAGCAGGCTGCAACGCCCCTCCCTATGAAGGAAGTCTATACAAAACTGATGCTTTACAAAACATTTCAACTCATGTATTCCTATGAAAATACTTTGACGCCTATCTACGGGTTTCATCAATTAGATAATAAGCTAATCCTCTAATTGTAATCCAAACATGGTTGATGGTTTCTGTTTTCTTCATATTAATTGAAACCCAGCTTATTTCTAGGCAAAAAAAAGGAGGTCTGGCAAAAATTCTTGTCATCCCCCTTTTTTTATATAAATGATGTTCATAGCATACTACTTAGTTTCCCCTCACCTTTATCAATGATTCAACAAAAGCTTGACATAGGCTTCCAAAAATTCTTTATCGACTTCATCATAACTTCCGACAACACCGCTATCAATATCCAGCACCCCGACCAACTGATCCTCATGAATCATAGGCACGACAATCTCAGACATGGCTGCAGAGTCACAGGAAATATAGTTCTCGTGCTCTTTCACATTTGCCACAATCATAGTTTCTCTTTTTTCAGCGGACTCTCCACAAACTCCTTTACCTAGCTTAATTCTTGTACAAGAAACTCGCCCTTGAAAAGGACCCAAGATCAGTTCTCCCTCATCAAAAAGATAGTATCCAGCAAAAACTGTTTCTGGTAACGTCTCGTTTAATAACGCGGAAGAATTGCTTAAATTTGCTAACCAGTTCGATTCAATCTCCAGTAATCCTTCTTGTTGTTGCAACAAAATTTCATATGCTTTTATCTTCTGCTCTTGATTTTTCCAGGCCATTACTCCACCACTTCTTTCTATTTTTATTGTCTCATCTATCTGAAGCTCGCGTATCTACGCATCACTCATCCTTCAGTTCTCTTAATCCCAAAGCGATACCCTCGGCCATGAACCGTTTGAATATATCTAGGATTTCTAGGATCAATCTCCATCTTTTTTCTCAGGTTTTTAATATGCGTATCAACTACCCGATTCATGCCAGAATCATTGCCAATTAATAACAATAAATCATCTCTGGAATAAATTCGAAATGGATGCTCAGCCAATCGTAATAAAATTTGGAATTCCGATGAAGTCAGATTTATTTCGCTATCCCGGAAAAAGACTTGTTTGGTTTCATTCAAGATAACTAATTCACCGGCATTGAACACAAATTTTCGATCGACATCGTCTCGCTTCTTCCAAAGCTGTAAAACAGCAATTCGCCTGATCAATTCTTCTAAATTAGCTGGCCACACCCAGACAAAATCCGCCCCTTGCTCTAAATAATCGACAATACTTGCCGCGTCTTCTTTTTCAACTAAGGCAATTTGTAGATAATCTCTCTGTGTCAGCCACTCGGCAGAATACATCAACCAATTTTCCGTCAGTAAATCCTGCATGACCAATAATAATTCGCAGCGATCAGTTTGTTGGCTATTCGAGAAAAAACACTCCGCATCAGGAATCACCTCATTAATTTGATTCCTCAGCTCCTGATATGTTTGCTCTTGATTTGTTTTAATCGCAATTTTCATTGTTTCCTCCATTTCAAACAGCAAAAAATCACTCATCAGTCTATCTAAATTTCTTAATCCCTATCTTCAAGTATAGTTGACTCATCAGAAAATCAACAGCACTATACTTTTTCACTCTATGCTCAGATTATCTTACTTATTTCATCCATCATTGAGCTAGCCTTAAGAGCCAAACTGATTCTATCTGCGTCCAATTTGTCCCTATCTTTAATTTTACAAATACTCTTTCTGATAAGGAGAAACAGTCATCCTTTATTCCCGAGATAAATAATTCTTTATAATATAATAAATGAGTAAACAAGAAACAAAAAAGATTACAATTATCGACCCAAAAAATAATATGGGCACCCCTACCTTAGATGGCAATAATACAATCATCGTTATGATAACAGTTAATACAATTATGTAGGGTGTTGCCTCTTCAATTGCTCTATCCCGAATATTTTTTTCTCCAACCTCTTTGTCTGATTCCTCTGATCGTTCTATACTACTATCTTCCGTAAAATGATCTAACGTGAGGTCAAAATACTTAGCAATTAAAAATAAGGTATTCAGGTCTGGTAAAGAGATATCATTTTCCCATCTCGAAACAGCTTGTCTTGAAATATTTAGATAATCAGCAAGTTGCTGCTGTGAAATATTCCGCTTCTTTCTCTCTGTCTTTATTCGATTACCAATTTTCAAAATAAAATCTCCTTAAACACATATATTCACTTTAGTTATATAATACGGTGTTTGAATTCGTTTAGCAACGGAAAATTTCCTTGTTGCAATTGATAATTGCTAGTGTTTCAACGGTGATAAAGAGTAGTATAAACATGTACCAAACAAAAAAAGAAAGAAGGAATTAAAATGAACTATAAGAAAATTGGGCTCTTACTAATTGTTGTTCTTTTAATAGGAATTGCATTTGTCTATTATTTTTCAAAACAAGAAATGCGAGCTAACCTACTATTTTTTGGCTCAATTGTATTCGTATTATTAGTTGCTGGTCTATTAATTGCATCTGGTATCAACTATTTTCTGTCGAACAAATAATATCGAATACATACGAACCTTACCGTTAGCCTCGTTTTTTTGCTACTTACTTACGCACTATATTGAATTTTTTTATTCCCTATCCTTATCTGTAGATGACAATAAAAAAAGTCCTTCTATCAAATCTAACTTCTTTTGATAGAAGGAACTTTCATCCCCAATTATTTCGAACCTTCCGCACGTTCAATTTCTTGTGCTAAGTCGGCGTAATCAATCTCTGTTTCTAGAAATGTTCGATCCGCTGTTGGAAAGTGTTGAGCCAAGACATCCATCCCTGAAACTTCTATCTCACCTTTGAGCATATCAAAGTCTAAAATATGGCCGCCGAAAGTCTGTGCCTCATCTAAGAAATGTAGATGGAATCCGGCAGCTGCCACGCCTTGAAATAATTCTGGTGTGTAAAAACCGACGATTGTTCCCTCGATATTTTCTTTCGTAAATTCAGGTTGATTCGCCGAAACTTCCACTAAACGTTTATAAGGTTTTTCTTGTTTTGGCATAATCCGAATATGCATACGTGAAAATTCACCGGAAATTTTTATCGCACTGAAAATATTTTGACTCTTCATCAGATGAATCAGCTTTTCTTTCACTGCTGTACTTGAAAGCTTCTCTTCAACAGAAATTGTTTCTTCCGCTTCAAATTGTGTCACAGCCGCATACGGAACAAGCTCTTCTCCTGTCAATTCAACGAGTGTGCCATCCGCTTTCCCTTGATAGCCCTTGTCACCTAGAATAATTAATTCTCCATCCAGTCCGTGCAACGTGCCGATTCCTAAATCCCCCAGCTTCAGCACATTCGCTAACTCCTCTGTGCCATCCATCAAGCCCGCCATTAGGGCGCCCAATGTGCCATGTTGATATAAAGTAGTCTTGCTCATGACTTATCCCTCGCTTTTTAATAAAATTGGTCTGGTAAAATTGTTTCTCCTAATTTTTCATTGTCACGATAATCAATCGGGATATCAATAATTACAGGCCCTTGAGTCTCAATTCCTTCTTGAATGGCTTTTGATAACTCAGCTGCTGAAGTTACTCGAATTCCTTTTGCACCGAAAGCCTCTGCGTATTTCACAAAATCAACGGGGCCAAAATCGACACCTGATGATTGGTTATACTTCATTTTTTCCTGAAACTCGACCATATTATAATGCCCATCATTCCAGATTAAATGAACAATATTCAAATTCTTTCTCACCGCAGTTTCCAAATCCTGTGCTGAAAATAGGAAGCCCCCATCGCCAGATACAGAAATAATTTGCGTATTCGGACGAACCAATGCGGCTGCGATCGCCCACGGTAAAGCGACACCTAAAGTCTGCATACCATTACTAAATAACAAATGACGAGGTTCGTAGCTTCTAAAATGACGGGCCATCCAAATATAATGGCTGCCGACATCCACTGTGACCGTCATCTCGTCGGTTACTTTTTCTTGTAGCGTCCGAATGACTTCTAATGGATGTAGCTCCCCGGTTTCTTCTTTTGGTTCGAAGAAATCTCTTTCTGTTAATTTTTCCTGTAAAGTTGCTAGGTAAGCTAGCGAATCTTCCGCTAATTGATACGTCCCAATTTCTGCCGTTAAAGAATGCAATGTCGCTGCGATATTTCCAATAAGTTCCGATTCAGGCTGCAGATATTGATCAATTTCTGCTGGGATTTCATCGATTACAACGATATGAGCATCCTTCTCTTTATTCCAGTTACGCGCTTCATATTCAATCGGATCATAGCCTACCGCAATCACCAAATCACTTCGTTTTAATAACATATCCCCTGGTTGATTTCTAAACAAACCAACTCGTCCAAAGAAGTGATCTTCTAATTTTCTAGAAATAACTCCAGCAGCTTGGAATGTCTCAACAACTGGGAGTTGCGTTTGACTAACTAATTCACGGATAGCGACTGATTCGTTAACACTGGAAGCACGCATTCCGACTAACAACACTGGCAATTTTGCTTCTTTTATCTTCTCTGCGAGTTCTTGGATTGTTTCTACTGAAGCAGAACCTAATTTAGGCTCGCTCAATGGTTTTATGGCAGCACTTGTAACCGGTGCATCGACAACATCTTGAGGAATACTAATAAAGCTTGCCCCTTTTTTTGAAGCTTTCGCTATTCGGTAGGCATTTGCAAAAATTTCAGAAAGATTCTCTGGGTCTTGGACTTCCACACTATATTTAGTAATAGGCGCAAACAAAGCCGCATTGTTCATACTTTGATGGGTTAATTTTGATAAATCGCCACGCTTCACTTGACCCCCAATGGCTAGCACTGGATCCCCTTCGGCAGTAGCTGTGACTAAGCCCGTTGCTAAATTACTAGCGCCCGGTCCACTTGTTGCAATAACCAGCCCAGGTTCCCCAGTAATCCGGCCTACAGCCTGAGCCATAAATGCCGCATTTTGTTCATGTCGTGTGACAATCAACTCTGGTCCATCATCCTTCAATGCGTTAAAAACACCATCAATTTTAGCACCTGGAATCCCAAAAATATAAGGAACCGCATGATTTTTCAAACTGTCAACGATTTGGTCTGATCCCTGTTTTATCATTTTACTCATCTGTATTACTTCTTTCTTTACAGCTAATTTACTAGCCTTCTTTTTTTAAAAGTACAAATATATCCATTTTTATTGATACAGTTTTATAAGTTGTAACAAACGAAGTATAACACACTTCAAAAATTTTGTTTAGCGAAATGATTTCATAAAAATTTAGATTTTCATTTATGTTTTCTCAACATTATAAGCACATTCATGAAAATTCATTTTATTTTCAATTTTAATCATTTTCGAAGAAGTGGATAAAACAAACCCGACAATTTTTATTGTCGGGTTTATGGATTTATTAATTAATACAGTTTTCCAATACAATGAACACAGAACTATTTCTTCCTCTTGCGTTATAAGAAATCAAAGCTTTCTCAGAATTTTTTCTTCCCATTCTTTCTGTTCTTTGACTCTCTGAGCACAAGCTTCATCGAATGTTGTCGTCGGCAATTTCTGATTCAATCGCTGAATCTGCTCATTTTTCCATTCTTCTTCTGTTAACTCATGAGGTCTGCTCGGTAAATCATCATAAAACCAAGAAGGTAAATTCTCTTTTTGGCCTTTAACTTTCCACTTACTCAAGTATTCTCTTTTTTCCAAAAATACCTTGAAGTCCAACACAGTACCCAGATTTTTTTTCTCTTGATTTACAAATCGACGGTAGCGAAACACGCCATTTCTGATTAAACTATATTCATCTAAATGCTCAATCATCAACTTGTCAAACGCCATAAAGGCTTTTTCTTTGTCCGCCTTTTTCGGATAAATGGTCCATAACTCCTCAAAGTCAGGCGAAAAAATTGCCGTTTCCTCTACCTCTACATGATTAATTGGCCATTCATCTTCCCAGCGTTTATTTTTGAAAAAGTTGCCGCCAGAAAGAACATATTTAAAATCAATCTCATTTTCTTCGACATACTGAGAATAATTCAAAATACCTGTTTTGATTACTTCAATATCTATTCCTTCATCAATCGCTTGAAGGAAATATTTTTCCCCAGAAACTTTATTGGTCTTCTTCGGATAATTACGCCAAATTTTTTCGAACTCGGCTTTTATCAACCCTTTATTATTTTCAATCGACGCAGGCTCTTCTTCATTGATGACTTTCGTTTCTTTCAATTCCAAAAAGAAGACAAGCGCAGTTGTTTTCCGTCCCGATTTTTTTGCAATATAATCAACCTTTAGCAGCGTCTTTTTATTGATCACTTCAATCGCTTTTTTGATATCACGATTAACCGTTGCCCAACGAATCTCATTTCCTGTAGCATCCACATGTTTATCTAAAAGCTCACGCAAAATTTCCACAGTGATTTCAACCTCACCCTGGAATGCATAGGAGCGCAAATACCCATATAGTTGCAATGCAGCTTTACTCTCGGTACCCAAATTCACTACATCATAAAGTTGATACTGGGTATAATTCCCTTGGTTTTTCAACTGAATGAGATAAGGAGTTAGTACTTCTGATAATTTTAGATGATACGTATTATTATCAATCAACTCTGCCTTATCGAGCCACCGCATCAAAGATTCTTTCTTCTTAGGTTTAATGCCCTTTGTATTCTTTTTTTCATCGTATTCCACCCACCACCAGGCTTTTGATCCCAATTCAAGAATCGCCTCTTTGGTGTTTTGGATTGCTTTTCCGCCTTCATTAGGAAAACCCAGAATTTCATTCAATTCATTCACGCTAACTTCAACTGTACTAAATCCAGTATCTTCAGGCTTGATATTTGAAATTAAGAACTCACTAATGATAAATGCTTTTTTACTCAGATCATTCCGACCCTCTCGTAAAAGCTTATTCGACTTAGCAATGTGGAAATTATGTTGTTTATGTGGAAAACTTAACTTATTCATATTGCCCCTCCAGACACAAATACAATTGTACCTAACAACTTCCAAAATTTCTATAGATACACTTGTTGGATATTTTTGTACTTTTGATGGGAATTTCTGTACATTCTGCTGATTTATCTAAAAGTACAAAAAATCCCACACATTTTACGGGATTTTTTGTACCTTTGATGGGAAAATCTGTATTTTATTCTGGGAATTTTTGTACCTTTTCTCAAAAATCCGATATTTTATTCGCTAAATCCAGGGGATTTTTTGTACTTTTAACGTAAAAAATGGATGAACATCCCCTATTTAAGCCAATTTGTCCTAAATCCGCTCTATCACGATACGGGATTTTTTGTATTTTTGATAAGCTGCCTGTTCTGCATTATGATGGGAATTTTTGTACCAAACAGATCAGCTACCTAAGCAACCTATGGGAATTTCTGTACACTAGGGAATTTTTGTACCTTTCTGGGAATTCTTGTACTTTTACTGGGAATTCTTGATTCTTTAGCGGGAATTTTTGTATTTTAATTGAACTTTTTTGTTCTTAAACGGGATATTTTTGTACCTTTACACTTTTCAACATGTCACTATTTATTCCCTTAAAATCCTTGTAAATCAAGTGTTTCACAGGTTTCCGATAATAAATTATCAATTTTATCTCCTATAGAATAAAGTATTAAGTACCAACTATCTAAATTGTTAAAGTAAATAAACTAAATTAATATTTGGGAATTTCTGTACCTTTCTTTTTTTCAACACCAATATAATAAAAATCAAAAGAATTAAACCCTTAGTTATCCACAACTCTAAAAACAGGAGAAAAAATTTTTAAACACTCAATTAAAGTTTTTTCACGAAATTGTGGATAACTCTTTTTCTATTTTTCGACATTTATTTTTATTTTTCTGTTATTTTATAATCTATAACATCAAAAAAATCGAAAATCAACTCACTTGAAAAATCTTATGAAAACTTGTTTAATATATTTTTATATCTACATTTGTTTATTAAAAACTATTAAAAAACTTCAAAAAGACTTATTTTGCTTGTTTTTTTATTTTCACTTCTTCCTCTATAATAACTGAAATGAATTTGAGAAAAATAAAAAAACAGTTGTCCGTTCCACTGTATGTGAAACAAAATGATTCTTTTGATTGACAAACAGACAGCTAACACTTTTAGATAAATACTTATCCTCCATTCAAGAATACCTCTAATAAATAAGAAAAAGCCGACAATTGAAACATTGGAGGAAACAAATAGTTGCTGCTTTTCCCTCTTTCCACTTGATCAGAATAAATTAGAATTCATTTTCGTTGACTTAAAGTGGACTTCAGGCTGTAAGATAGGTTTTAGAAACAAAAAAATATGTCTAGAAATGAAATTTTTATCTCATTTCTACTATTAATAAGAAAGAAGGAAATTGTATGTTAACAGAAACATATACACTATCAAATGGTGTGAAAGTCCCGAAAATTGGTTATGGCACTTGGATGATTCCTGATGATCAGGCAGCTAAAGCAGTCAAAGAAGCGATTCAATTAGGTTATCGACACATCGATACTGCGCAAGCTTATGAAAATGAAGCGGGTGTTGGGCAAGGCATGCGGGAATCTGGTGTAGCACGTGAAGAGCTTTTCCTGACTACAAAGCTTGCGGCTGAAATTAAAGATTATCCAGGTGCGGTACAAGCTATCGAGACTTCATTAAAAACCCTTGATTTAGAGTATATTGATTTGATGATTATCCATAGTCCAAAACCATGGGCTGAATTTCAAAATGAAGAAGATCATTATTTTGAAGGCAATCTAGCTGCTTGGAAAGCACTAACAGAAGCCTATGCAGCTGGTAAAATTCGAGCAATCGGTGTATCTAATTTTGAGCAAGTCGATTTAGAAAACTTACTAGAAAATGCCCAAACACCGCCAATGGTCAATCAAATCTTGGCCCATATCGGACAAATGCCAACAGAGGTCATTGATTATTCACAAGCACACGACATTTTAGTCGAAGCCTATTCACCAATCGCTCACGGCGAGATGATGAAGCATCCAGAAATTGCCAAAATGGCTGAAAAATATGCAGTTTCTATCCCACAATTGGCGATTCGCTTTTTATTACAATTAGACTTGCTTCCTTTACCAAAAGCTTCAAGTAAAGCGCATATGGAAAACAATGCAGCCGTTGATTTCACGATTTCTGATGAAGATATGACTGCTCTTAAAGCAATTAAATCATTAGATTATGGGTCAAATAGTGAGATTCCAGTCTTCAAGAAAGTCTCAAAAAAATAGACGTTCGTCCTGCTAAGCAGAACGGTTGTAACAGCTATCTCACGAATAAGAAAAGAGTTCTTCCAATCATCTGGAAGAACTCTTTTTACATTATTATTTAGTAAATGAACCACCTGAAATAAACGAAGTATAGATGTGTTCATGCTCGGTTGCTTGGCCTTGGATCAACTTAATGATGGTTTCGGCTGCGACAATCCCCCAGCGATGTTTCGAATAAGAAATCGTCGCTAGCCTTGGTTGGATAAAGGCGCCTAATTCTGAATTATCAAAGCCGATAATCCGGATATCGGTACCAATTTCATAAGGCGTTTCCTTAATATATTTATAGACACCAATCGCCATTTCGTCATTTAAAGCAAAGATGTCGATAGGTTTTTGCGGCGACTCTTCCAAAATCGTTTGAATCGCTTTGTAGCCAGAAGGTTCCGTGAAGTCCCCTTCAATAATCTCGTAAGGAATCGCAAAACGATCTAATTCACGCCGACTGGTTTCTAGTCGTTGATTGCTGTCATAGCCTTTTTCAGGACCAGATATTAAGTACATCTTCTTAGTCCCTGCAGAGGCAAATTGTTCAACAGCTAGCGTGGCGCCACCCTTATTGTCTAGGATTACTTGTCGAATATTTTCATGTGTCAGCTGTCGGTCAAGCACGACAATCGAATGACCGCGATCAGCAAATTGTTCGATTTCTTTGGTCTTAAAGGTCCAATCTAAGATGAGGGCTCCATCAATCATTCGTTCAGGGATGAATAAATGAGATTTCACTCCACTACACACGATCATTTCATAGTTATAATGAGCCAAGCCTTTCTTAATGCCATCCAGCAGTTCGCCGTAAAAGCTACCACCATAATCAGCTAAATACACACCAATAATTTTGGTTTGTCGACTTTTTAAAGTCCGAGCTGCCATGTTCGGAACATAGTTCAGCTCATCAGCAATTGCTTGAATACGCGCCCGGGTTTCTTCCGTTACTTTGGGACTGCCATTTAAAGCATAAGAAACGGTCGAGATTGAAACGCCAGCTTTTTTCGCGATGTCTTTTATTCCTACCATGGGTGCTCCTCTCCTATCGATAAATATCGATATGTTGTTCTTTTTTGTCAGTGAATTCGGTTCTTGAGACACAAAGTCCACCGGTTCGATAAGGGTTCTCTTCTCGGGTAAATGTTACAGGTTTGCCATCAATTTCGACAGCAGCTTGTCTATTTAAATGGAAAGTAATCGTTACAGGCTTGCCAAATAGTTGATAGTTTAATGAAAGGCCGTCTAATTCTTTGGGTAATATTGGATCGAACACGACCTGTTCCGTTTGCTCGCGAATCCCCAAAACAGCCGTTAAGAGTTGATTCAAATAAATTCCGGGGCCGCTTGAATAGATCCGCCAGCCACCTTTGACACCCACTGTTCCATCTTTTAGTTTACCAAAATTCTCCTGTGCTTCAAGCCTTGTTTTGAAATCGCCATCAGAACTACTAAAATAGACGTTCGCTTGGCGCATCTCAGCATTTGGCACATAGTCGGCAATTGAGATGGGATTAATAATTTCCAGCGCATGCCAGGCTTCTTCGGTTTCCCCAATTTTGGCCATGGCTTCGGCAAAACGAATATGGGCGTGAACGTATTGTAAGCCAATCTCACGACCGAAGTTGGCGGATTGTTCAGCACGTTTGAAATGAGTACTAACCCCGCCGTTGTAGCTTGCTGGGCGATTCATCAAACGAACACCATCAGGAAACTGCAGATGTTTTCGAATCAACTTCAGATGATGACTAACTTGTTGTGGTGTCAGAAGTTCTGCAATCATACTTCTAGTCATCGGTAACAATCGGTAATGAATATGGGTTTTATTATCTCCTGGATACACCATTTGTTCAAATTCATGTTCAGCTGTTTGATATAAAAAGCCCGGAATCGTTTCGCTTGCTAGGACATATTTTTCAAAATCGGCCTTAATTGACTGACTGAGCTGCGTGAGTTTTTGACTATAGGCAGCATCAAATGTCGCAAGTAGTGCGCCTAATTTTTTAATTACTTGATAGGTTAAGGCGACAGTCCAGCTACTAGCCATGCTTTTTTTCAAGCGACTATCGTAAGGCTGTAGCGTGTCATCCCAGTCCCCATCTCCATAACAAGAGAGGAAGGTTCCTTCTAAAAAGTTTGCTTCAATATAGGCAATTTCTTTTTGAATGTGCTGATACAAAGGAATTGTTTTCTTCGTCTTTTGGAAGCTACTACGTAAAGTATACGGGATTTCTTCGTTTAAGATAGAGAAATCGTTTGTTTTTTCTAAATAATCAGCGACAATCTTCATCGGCCAGACAATAATATCGCCATGACTTTCGTCAGCTTTTTGTTCTTGGTAGCGGTCAAACATGAACCACTGCGGCCAATTGCCATCCTCTTCAAATTGATTGGCGTAAACATTTTTAATAATTGATTGCACAATTTCTGGTCGATTCACCGCTAAGAAAAATTCAGTCGGACCCTGCGAAACGTCTCTAGTTCCCCAGGCAGCTCCGCCATATTGCTCTAAGCCATGAGGTGACAGATAATGGACGAGCATATTGTGCGTATACCAACGAGTCAGCAGATTCATTCGATTGACGTTGACTGTCTCGTGGCTCAATGAAAATTGGTGCAGTAGGCCATCGATAAATGAGCGATAAGTTGTCTCTTCTTGTGAGAAATCAGTCTGTGTTTCTGTATATGGTTGTCCGGTTAATGTTCCTTGAATAGTCACGTTAAATTGCGCTGTATCTGCCAATTTTAAGACAAGTAGCTGGTCATCTGTATGATTCGTAAACAAACTGCCATCGGTCATTTCAAAAGGCTGACTGCTGGTGACATAATAGGTCAGTCCAGGATATTTTTCCTGAACAGCTGGGTGAGTACTGCGAATGGTCAACTGCTCATTAGTCTCATCGATTTGATAATGAGGCGTATCATCAGGACCCATCAATAGTTGGTTAGATAACGCCCAAGTATAAACTTTTCCTAGGCGACTCGCGACTTCAAGACGAACTTCTCTCGTCTCAGATACGGTATACGTTCTGATGGTCAGTAAATCATCGGCTAGTTTGTAAGTCCAGGTAGCCGAGTTTAAGCCCATCTCAAAGGCAGTCGGCATCGTTAAAAGTCGCCAAGTGCCGGCTTCCAAAATATACAAGCGTTGGCCGGTAAGTTTTGATAAGTTAAGTGAATTCCGACTATTGCCTAGCAATTTGTGCATGTTGGTGTTGCCTAAAACAATCTGCGAATTAAACAGTCCAGGCATGTAGACCGTGGTACTGAGTAAAGGTTTCGAAATATCTAAGTCGGTTCCGCTAAGCAAAATATGCCCGTGCGTCCGCTCCATGGCGACTTCCTTTTTAGGTAAGACAACATGGTGGTAGTCTTTCGTGAAGAATGAATAAGGCGTGTTTTGCCCATCTTCTTCGACCTCTGTTTGCTCAGGATAGAGTGATTGCAGCTCCTCTTTGGAGAATTCTTCGCCAACAATCGGCGCGCCTAATTGTTTTGTAAAGGTAACGCCGTTGTTGTCTGGATGGGTAAAGGTTAATTCATGATACCAGCTGCTGATTGTTTCAATCGCAAAGAGCGGTGCGTTCACAGCTTCTTCTTGAGATTCTTTGGTAGCCGCGTAAAAGACCAATTCCTGCGGTTGATTTGTTAAATCCACTGTTTCTGACTGTAAGGCAATATAAGCAAATTCGTATTGATAGACTTCATTGTCCAAGGTTCCTTGTAAGAGCGCTTGGGGCTGATTGGTCTTTTTGTAGGCTCGCTTGAAAAATTGATAGCCATCCGTTGAGAAAGCCCGCAGTGTTTGCAAACTTCCCTGTTCGACTGCTGGGAATTTGCCATCCTGTGGTTGATTTTGTCTAGATGTCACGACTGTCTGCTTGTGAGAATTTGGATAAGAAATATGGTGATCAATATATTGGGAAACGTAGGCTTCATTGGATTGAACGGCCCCTTTGGTCGCATTCCCCAAATCTTGTCCGTAGATGACATCGACTGTTCCTTCACCAACTAAAGTGACTTGCCAGAACCAACAATTATGCTCAGATAGTTGGATTGCGACTTGGTAATCAATTCCGTTTGCCATTCCTTGCCAAGTGAGTTGTGTTTCATCGGCAAAAAATTGACTGTCTGTATTTGAACCAATCAGCGGTGTCACTGTGTAACTGTCAGCGTTCTTTTGACGCAGATAAATCTGATTGAGGCTACCATCTAGAGGATTTCCTAGGATTTGATTGATCATCATGCCGTGGCTTTCAATCTCGTATAGATCGCCGGTCTCTAGAAAAGTTAGACGTGTGTCCCCTTTTTGTAGTTGTCGTAGGTTCTTCATATGGACCCTCCTCTATTCTATCAATTGAAATGTGGTCGTGAGTAAGTCGCGACTATTTGGCCCAACCATTAATTGGAAGTCACCAGTATCGCTACGCCACTGATTATCGATGTGCACATAACGTAAGTCCGCTTCATTCAATTCACAGGAAACGGTCTTCTCTTCACCGGGAGCTAAGCTGACTTTTTCGAATGCTTTCAGTTCTTTGATTGGCCGTACGCGTTCAGCGACTAAGTCACGAATATAAAATTGAACCGTCTCTACGACCGGCAGTGAAGATGTATTTTTGACTTTCACTGAGGCTGTTAATGGTGTCGCAGACGTGAGCGATTGGTTAATGACTAGCTCTGTATAGTCGACCTGACTGTAGGTTAAGCCAAAACCAAATGGATATTTAGCATAGTTTGATGTATCTAAATATTTTGAAACATATTTTTCATCGGGGGCTGATTCGTAAGGACGACCAGTATTTTCGACATTATAATAGATCGGCACTTGCCCGACGGTCTCAGGAAATGACATGCTAAGTCGACCGCTTGGATTACTGTTTCCCCATAGAATTTCAGCTAAGGCATGTCCCCCTTGTGAACCAGGGAACCAAGCTTCGACAATCGCTTTTGCTTGATTAAAGTCTGACAAATCTAGCGGACGACCATTATAAACAGTCACAATAATTTCTTTGTTGACTTGTTGTAGCGCTTGGAAAAGCTGGATTTGTGCTTCAGGCAATCGAATATCACTGCGACTCGCGGCCTCACCACTCATCTCAGATGTCTCACCCAAAGCTAAGATCACTTTATCGGCTTTTTCAGCTAGCGCAAGTGCTTCTTTGATGGCTGCTTCAGAAGGGGCAAAATAATCAAACGGTTCTTTGCCTAGTAAGAGTGATGAAGAAAGGTTTTTCGCGCCTTCTGCTAATGAGATGGCTTCAGTTTTTTGACCTTGCCACGACCACGCGCCTAAAATATCTTGAGAGGCAGCTGCTGGGCCGATAAGCGCCACGTTTTCTTCACTTTTGAGTGGCAGAATCGCTTCATTTTTTAATAAGACAATCGCTTTTGTCGCAAGGTCTTTGGCTGCTTGTTGATGTTCCTCAGAAAAAATCACGCGCGCTTCTTCTTCAACATTTGCGCCACGATGTGGATTTTCAAACAAACCTAAATCATTTTTCAAAGTCAGAATTCTTAGGACGGCTTCATCTAGAAGCTGTTCATCGACGGTGCCTTCTTGAATCAATTCTGCCAAATAATCCGTGTAGCAAGTGGTCATCATCTCAATATCGACGCCTGCTTCAATAGCTAATTGGGCGGCTTGTTTCTTATCTTTTGCAACCCCGTGAGCGATTAATTCTTGGATTGCGCCCCAGTCGGAAATCACGACGCCATCAAAACCGAATTCTTTACGTAAAATGTCACGGAACAACCATTTATTTCCAGTTGCTGGCACGCCATTCAGTGAATTGAAAGAGGTCATGACTAATTTTGCTCCTGCTTCAAGAGCCGCGCGATAACCAGGTAAATATTGTTCTCTTAATTGCTGTTCAGAAAGATCAACACTGTTATAATCACGGCCAGAAAGAGCAGCACCGTAAGCCGCGAAATGCTTCACACAAGCGGCGACCCGCGACAAATCGTTTTTCAAATCCGTTCCTTGGTAGCCTAAGACCATTGCTTGTGCTAGCTGACTATTAAGAAACGGATCTTCTCCGGTTGATTCCATGACTCTTCCCCACCGTGGATCTCTGACTAAATCGACCATCGGTGAAAAAGTCACGTGTAATCCTGAAACAGCCGCTTCTTTCGCCGAAACAGCTGCCATTTTTTCAACAGCTGCTGCATCCCAGGTACAGCCTAACGCCAACGGAATTGGGAAAATTGTCCGAAAGCCATGAATAATGTCGGCCATTAAAATAGTTGGAATATGCAAGCGATTATTTGCCATATATTCTTTTTGGACACGAATAGCTTCTTTTGCGCCGGAAACGCCTAAGGTTGTGCCGGCTTGATTAATCGTTTCTTGGGTCAAGCCTAAGTCAGACATCGGGCCAGTTTTTTCTTCTGCTTTATCTGAATAGAAAGCCGCTGCCAATTGTAATAATTGATCTATTTTTTCTTCTAACGTCATTTGTTCGACTAAATTTTGTAGCTGTTCTTGTTTCATTTCCTCAACTCCTCGTTAATAGTTGCTTCCAGTGGAAAATGATCAGAAGGATAGCGATTATCACAAGAATCTGTCAGGGTACCACTAGTTTTGACACTGCCGTTTAGTAGATAGATATAATCAATTTCTTCTAACTCATTCCACGGCTTGGTGTACTTGAAATCTTGAAAGGAACCAAACGGTCCATAGTGCGGGTGCTTGGTTGCTGTTTTTGTATTGACAAAGCCTTGAGAAAGAACCAATTCATGGACTGCTTCCGTCGGTTCAGCATTAAAATCGCCCAGTAAAATAGTCGGATAAGTTTGGATTTTATCTTGCATCCGCGTAAGAATGACCTGCATACCGGCATATCTAGCGGCTTCAGAGATGTGATCCAGGTGTGTATTTAGCACAAGGAATTCATTTCCGGAAGCTTTTTCTTGTAGAATACTCCAGAGACAGATTCGTTTGCAGCCAGCGCCTTCGTGAATGCTAGCTATTTCAGGTGTATCAGATAACCAAAAATGCCCCTTTTCCAGTAAGTCGAAGGCCTCTTCTTTATAACAGATGGCTAATCCCTCACCGTTCTCGTCGCCGTCACGTTCTGCTGAAACGATGGCGTAATCATTTAATTGTGCCAGGTCAGCGACTTGATTCGGGCGTAATTCTTGTAGGCCAACAATCGCCCACTGATGGTAGTTGATCAGTGCTAACACATAGTCTTTTCGATAAGACCATTGCCATTCTTGATCATAATCAGTATCGACACGAACGTTATAAGTTGCGATTTTCATAAGCGAATTTCCCCTTTAGTAATTCTTTTAGTGTCCGGATTTCTTTTTCTAATTGGCGCCGTCCCCCGCCATCATGTCCCTTATTCCAATAAACAATTAATTCTTTTGGTGCTTGTAGCTTATGATAGGTAGGAAAGAAATTTTTCATGGGACAAATTGGGTCTGCACTGCCGACAGATGTATAAACGGGATTTTGAATGGATTCGACTAAATGCAGTGTATCGAAGGGCACCAGCGCATCTTTAATCTGTTGTTCCATTTCTGGATGTTGTTGAATATAGTCATGAATAATTCCATAAGAACCAGTTCCTTCATCTATTCGACTCGCAATACTCGAGTGACTAGGCACATTGGCAAAGGTTGCTTGAATTGTTTGCTCGGTTAAGGCATTGATGATCAGTGCTAGACCACCGCCTTGTGAACCGCCATGTAAAAAGAGTTTTTCTGAATCAATCTCTGGTAGTTGCGCACACAGTGTGACCGCCCGCAAGTGATCGGCAATGACTCTGCGCATATAGAAATCCTGACTAGTCAAAAAGCCTCTGCCCATCGGCGGGTCTAAAGTCACCGTTTGATAACTGGCAGAGTCCAACGTCTTGCCTCCCTGATCACGATTATCAATCACTAGACAAGCACAGCCTATCTCCAGCCAATGTGCAAAATATTCAGGCTCTTGAATATGATTCATATAGCCCAGAAAATCAATCACCACTGGACTTGGTTTCTCGGCTACTGGCACCAATAGTACGCCATAAATTGTCTCATTCAGTAAACTTTGAAATGAAATATCATAAACGACGGTATTGGCTAAGGAAGTCGCTCGCGGTTCTCTGTTAAATTGACTTGGAATCTGGTTGAGTTCAGCGATTGTTTGCGCCCAAAAATGCTTAATTTCCTTCATCGTTTTCCTCCAATACTTTGATAAAAAAGAACAGTTGCAAGCAGGCACTTACGGCAACGCCTAGTGCAATAAATAAAAAGAAGCCCCATTTTATCATGAACCAGCTGGTAAGAGCGGGAATCACTAATAAAATAATACTGTTTGCGCTACTGCTTAAAACAACATAGAAGGTCTCATGAACAGCTTTTTTCAAAGGCCAAGAATAGACACTGTAGATAATTAAAAATGTGCAGATAAAGAGCAGTGAAAGTCCGAAGAAAACAATCGCTAGAAAGCCCAGATAGTTAGTGATGTTAAAGAGCACGAAGGTGCCGGCCCCAATCCCCACCAGTAGCAACGGAATAAAAACTGTCAAAACCAAGCCACGTTTAAAATTATCTCTCAGGTTTTGGATAAAGGTGATACTGACCGCTGACTCGTGTTCTTTGATCATCTGATAAATCGTACGATACAGTGCGATGAGTGCTGGTCCAATCAAAATAATCGTCAGACTGCTGAGCCAGAACAAGAGATTGACCAGTATTAAGTTGGCGATGAATGAAAAGATTCGATAGTACAATCCTTCATATGAAAAAAGTTTATTCATAAGTAACAGAGAGGAAAGTTCGTCTAACAGCTGATCTTTCCTCTCCTCCATCCCTTCTTATTAGTTTAGTTTTTCTTTATTTTCGGCCATTTTTTCAGATTTAATGTCTTTAATGGCTTCCCATTTATTATTTTCTAGGAAGTCTTTAAAATTGTTGAGTGTTGTATCAAACGCTTTTTCATCTTTTGAACGAATCAATGAAACGATGGTCGTATTTAGCTTGGTTTCAATCGCTTCATTTGAACGCGCTTCGGCTGTACCGGCATCAGGATTCGTGTTTTCAATCACGAAATGCGGCGTTAATTTGCCGACACCCCATTCTTGCATTTGTGTCAAGGCACTAACTTGTTTGACTTTTAATGAATTCACACGGTCATTGTTGAAGTATAAGAAACGGCTAATCCCATATTTCTTGTTGTAAGCTTCGTTGTCGGTTTTTTCCATCTCTTTGACTTCATCTAGGTAATCAATCTTGCCTTCGTCGTTGTAAGCATAAGTAACGCCTTCAACCCCGTATTTTGTCAAAATTTGACCAGGTTCATCGATCAAATAAGTGAACAGTTGCGTTACTTTTGCCGGATCCTTAGCATCTTTGGTAATGTAGTTGCTCAGCCAGCCAGAAATCCCTGTTTGGTTAAGCGTTGGTTTTCTGCCTGAGGTACTTGAAGGACCATCAATCGCAATATATTGAGTGCCAGAATTCTTCATGAATTCAGTGAAGTTACCGCCTTGGCCACTGGTACCAGCCACAAGCATCGTTGCGTATTTCCCTTGTTTGACTTTTTCATCAAAGGTTGCACCATCATCGGTAAAGCTGTCATCACTGATATTGCCGTCGCGATAGACTTGGTTGATGGTTTTTAGCCATTCTAGATATTCTTCATCCATACTACGGTCGTAGAATTTGCCGTCTTCATCTTCAAGTGGCACCCCTAAGAAATCTTGCAATTTGTCTGAGAATGGACCCGCTGCTTCGCCAATCGTTGTGAAGCCCATCGGTGTGTAGTCTGGATATTTTTCGCTAATTTCTTTCATGACTTTGACAAAGTTTTCTGGTGTCGAAACATCTGGTTTACCTAATGCATTGTAGACATCTTCACGGATCACAAAATTATCATTGACCGGCACGTTGCCTGCTTCATAATCGGCTTCAGTATTTGAATAGTTAGGATAGCCGTAAGTTTTGCCATTATCTAAAGCGTACCATTTAAAGGTGTCTTCATTCACAACACTCATCAGATAAGGGTCATATTTTTTAGCTAAATCATTTAAAGGTAAGGCCCACGAATCAGCTTTTTTGGCTGCTTGACCGGTCATATCGGTTAAGGTCACGATATCCGGCATGTCGCCGCCTGAAATCATCGCGTTTAATTTGGAATCATCGCCTGAGATAAATTCGATATCAATATTCAAATCTTTTTTGATTTGCGCAGTCGTTACGTCTTCGCCAAAGGGTAAGGAAGTCCAGTCAGAGTTAATGTACCATCTGATTTTTGTGGTTTCTTCTTTTTTATCTTGTTTCCAAGCAGGCGTCGTTTCATCTAAGGTATAGCGATCTTTAATCGAAAAATCATCCGCTGCTTTCTCTTCTTTCCCACCACAAGCAGCTAAACTTAGTAATACAGAGACGGCCAACAAACTACCAAACAATTTTTTCATGTCTATTCCCTCTTTCTAATTTTTATTCTTTCACTGCACCGGCCATCATACCGCCGATGAAATGTTTTTGAAGTAATGGATAAATCACTAAGATTGGGACAGTTGTAATGACAATGGTGGCTAATTGAACCCCACGAGTTGTCGCTTGGAAAACAACGTCGGTACTGCCACTTTCTGTCATAGTACTCAAATTTGACTGAACGATAATTTCATAAATCTTCATCTGTAACGGGTAGAGATATTCTTTTGTAATGTATAATTTGGTGGTCATAAAGTCATTCCATTGCCCCACTCCATTAAACAAGATAATTGTAGCTAAGGCTGGTTTCGTAAGCGGTAGGAATATTTTAAGGAAAATCTGCATTTCAGTGGCTCCGTCAATTTTCGCCGATTCTTCCAAAGAAGCTGGAATCTCACGGAAAAAGTTCATCAAGATGACCACATCGTAGTAGCTAAACAAGGCTGGGATGATGTACACCCAAAACGTATCTAATAAGCCCAATGACTTAATTAATAGATAAGTCGGGATCATCCCACCACCAAAGTACATGGTAATGACACCCATCGTGGTATAAATGCTGCGTCCCATCAGACGTGATTTACTCAAGCCGTAAGCGACGACTGCACAGAACAAGGTATGTGAAGCTGCCCCAATCACCGTTTTGAGGACGGAAATACCAAAGGCTCTCGGAATACTGGCATCTGATAATACGCGTCGGTAATTTTCTAGCGTAAAGCCCTTTGGCCACAGAACCAAACCATTTTCAGCCAACCCGGAGCTGGATGAAACAGATGAAACGAGGATGTTCCAGACGGGAACAATAATCAGTAGTGAAAATAAAACAAGGATAATTGTATTAAAGAAATAAAATTTTCCATTCTCTTTTGATGTTCGTTTAAGCATAAGTTTCTCCCTCCTTTTATAAGATGACTGAGTTGCCATTATTCATTTTTCTAGTGACACGGTCTGTAATGATGAGTAGGATTACCGAAATGATGGAAATTCCTAAACCAACGGCAGTGGCGTATGAGAAATCGCCTTGCGTCAGCCCCATGCGGTAGACAAATGAATTAATAACTTCCGACTTGTTTTGGTTTTGCGCATTCATTAAGACCAACGTTTGATCAAGGTTAGAGCCTAAAATCCCACTGACATTTAAAATTAGGTTCAAGGAAATAATCGGTGTCAATAAAGGTAAGGTTATCGCTCTAATTTGAGTCAACTTAGTCGCTCCATCGATCCGAGCTGCCTCATAAAAGGTTGGGTCAATCCGCGACATACCAGCTAGATAAAGAATTGTGCCCCAGCCAACCTCTTTCCATAAATCTGAGAGAACGGCAATCCACCAATACTTATCAGGATCGAGTAAATGATTGACCCCTTTGTCCATTAAACCCACGGACATTAATAGTTGGTTGAAGAATCCGCCAGTGGAAAGCCAAGAAATGAGCATCCCGCCTAAGACAATCCATGAGAAGAAATGCGGGATATAAGAGACGGTTTGAATGAATTTCTTCAAGCGGCCATCTTGCATTTCAAAAATCATAATCGCTAGGACGATGGGAATGGCAAATCCTAGGAATAATTTCATTAAACTAATGGCCAGAGTATTACCCACAGCCTCCCAAAAAAAGGTATCTTCTAAAATAATTTTGAAATTTTCCAAGCCTACCCATTGTGCCGTAGAGATTGTATCAATAATGGTGTAGTTCTTGAATGCGATGATAATGCCATAAATAGGAATGTAGTTGAATACAATCATAAAAGCTACGCCAGGCAGAACCATCCAATGCAGTTGCCGTTGTCTATAGAGTTTCTTCAGCTTATTCATATATGATTTTCCTTTCTATTTTAATTAACTATTAGCCTACCTTTCTTAAATTTGGTGAAACGTTTCTACGAGAAGAAGTATAAACCTGCTGATTTCAAAATGCAAGCCCTTACAACTATAAATTTCTGATTTTATTATAAAACCCTAATTTAACAGCGTTTTACTTGATTTTTAGGTAAATTCGACTAATTTTGTTCTAGAACAAATCCTGATTATGAAAATAAATCCACTAAAGCAGGCGATTAAAGTGAAACGTTTCACTTCAATCGCCTGCTATTTTTATTACTGTCAAAGAAAGTCTAGCTATATGCCCTGATAATTCTCAATTCGTTATTTAAAACAGGATAAAATCCATAAAAACAGTCATTTTTTTAATACTTGTGGCTAGTTGCGCATTAATTGTTGTAAAATTCAAGGTGAAAAAGGCATTTTTAAAGGGAAAAACCACTAACAAGGGGATTCTTGCGATTTTGTGCCTTGTAAAAATGTGTAAAAACATCGCAACTAGCCACAACTTTGAGAAAAGCACTAAAGTCTATAATTTCCAGCTAAATGTGAATTTAATTGAGATTATTTTTATAAAAATTTTCCGTAGAATCCCGAATGTCCAAGGTTTATAGGTCGTCTACTCTTTATTATCCATTGTTTAATGGGTAGTAAATTAACCACTTTTTAAATACTTGTGGCTAGTTGCGTTCTTTGTGAAGTAAGAAACAAAACTATAAAGGGATTTTAAAGATAAAGCGTACTATTCAATTGATCTGTCCCCTAGCACCAGACGTATTTATACTTGAGCCTATTGGAGAACTATCAAAATAATATATAGTTTCGGATAAGTAAAAAGTGCTAGGAATCCTCTCAAGAACGATTCCTAGCACTTGCGATGGTTCTACACCTTTTAACGGTAGAAAAGTGTAGAGTCAACAACGCTTATTGTTATTAATTTTGATTCTTACCTGGATGCTAGGTGTTTTGCCGGTGATAAAAAATCCAAAAATTTACTAGCATAGTTAAAATATACAAGATCAAGCAAATGTACGCTTCAATTTATAAAGTTACCTAACCTATCTGAAGCTAGGTTTGAATTCAGAAAGCTGGGTTATTTACTGACAGCAGACTAAAAATATCGTTCCTGAGGTTTTCTTACTCAGACTAATTCTCCTAGCCAGCCTGCTGTGCCGCCTAAAACATTGGTCACTTGATAGCCATGACTTGCTAAAAAATCGCAGGCTCCAGCAGACCGCCCACCGGAATGACAGATGACATAGTAGTGATCGTCTTTTTGTAAGGTCACGAATGACGTAGCTAATTGACTGAGAGGATAATTTTCAGCAGTAGGCAAGTGACCGGCTGCATATTCATCTTCTTCTCGAACATCAATGATTTTCACGTCTTTTTGCTTCGTCAGTTGATAAAATTCAGGCATCATAATCGTTTCAAGCATAAATAATTCCCTCCGGTCGGACAGTTTGATAGAGTTGGAATGCGCCATCCAAATTCGCAACAGTAAAGCCAGATTGTTTCAAAATTCTTTCGGCAATATAACTGCGTAAGCCGCTATGACAGCTGACAATATACTCTTTTGTTTGGTCCAATTTGTCTAATCGCTCTCTTAATTCATTCAGTGGAATATTGATGGCTTGCGGGAATTTTCCTTGTAACAATTCCTCTGGTGTTCGGACATCAAGGAGAATTTTCCCACTGTCCAATGCATCAGGTAATTCAGACCACTGGATAGACTGACTGATTCCTTCAATTAGATTCAGCGCCGCATAACCCAACATATTGACTGGATCTTTGGCTGAGCCAAATGGAGGTGCATAAGTAAATTCTAATTCGGGCAAATCAAAAACGGTCAAACCACCTTTAATTGCGGTCGCTAGAATATCGATCCGTTTATCAAGGCCCTTCTCACCTACGCCTTGTGCACCATAAATTTTGCCTGTTTTAGCATCAAAGATTAGTTTTAGGACAAGATCAGTTGCGCCAGGATAATAACTGGCGTGATCTTTGCCGCTAACATGGACAACGGAAACAGGAAGCTTCGCATTTCTCGCTACTCGCTCGCTAAGTCCAGCGGAAGCGGCACTCATAGAAAAGGTTCGCACGATGGCGGTTCCGATACTGCCTTTATTTGTTCGTTCAAGTCCGGCGATGACATCGGCAACCTGTCTACCTTGACGATTCGCTGGTGAAGCCAAAGAAATTAGCGCATCTTCGTTGGTGATTTGTTGTTTGACAACAATCGCATCCCCCACCGCATAAATGTCCGGTTGACTGGTCTGATAGTGTTCATCAACTAAAATTCCTCCGCGCAGCCCCGTTTTGATACCGGCTTGGACTGCAAGCGAGCTTTCAGGCTGGACCCCTACTGAAAGAATCGTGACATCTGATGTTAATTGTGTGCCATCTTCTAAAATGAGTTCCTTGCCTTCTGCTCGAAATTCGACAGCTGATTGACCAGTGATTACTTGAATATCATTTTTTCGTAACTCTTTTTCGACAAAAGCCGACATCTCTTCATCCAATTGTGAAAGCACTTGAGGGGCTTTTTCAACAATTGTCACAGCAAGTCCCCGCTTCTTAAGATTTTCTGCCATCTCTAGACCAATAAAGCCCGCACCAATCACAACGGCTTGTCGCGCGCCGTTCTGCAGTCTATCGATAATTTGGTCAAGGTCAGGAATACTTCGTAAACTAAAAGCATTTTTCGCTTCGCTCAGGCCTTTAATTGGTGGAATAAATGGTTTCGCACCTGGCGAAAGAATTAATTTGTCATAAGTTTCAGTAACTGTTTGACCGTTTGATTGAACGGTCACAGAATGATTTTTTGAATCAATCGCCAGGACTTCGTGATGGGGTCGAACATCTAACTGGAAACGCGCTGCTAAAGCTTCAGGCGTTTGAACGATTAGACTATCTCGTGTTTTAATTTCCTCTGAAACAAAATAAGGTAAGCCGCAGTTGGCAAAAGAAACGTACGGTCCCTTCTCAAAAACAATAATTTCAGCATCCTCCATCAATCGACGTAAACGGGTCGCGGCTGACATACCGCCTGCGACACCACCAATAATTACAATTTTCATCTTATTTTCCTCCTACTTTCTTGCCTGTCCACTGGTTCATTCCACCACGAATATTGATGACCTCGTAGCCCTTTTTCTTTAAGTATTTGGCCGCTTTTTTACTACGGATACCTGATTGACAAATCAGGTAATGCGGGACCTTTTTACCCCTATAGGTATCTATCTTTTGTGAAGGAACATTAATCGCTTGTTGAATATGACCTGAACGGTACTCCTGTGGTGAACGAACATCTAGCAATTGAATGTTCTTATCGGTTATTTGTGTGAATTGATCGGTTGAAATAGATTTTATTGATTGGAAAATGGCGAACATAGACGAGCTCCTTTCAATTAACTTAATATACCCTGTACGGTATATTAAACGCTTGTAGTCAAAGTTTGTCAATCTATTTATTTTGAAAATTTGTCAACAGTCGCATGAAATTACTCAATAAATTTGACAACGATACCCCTAGTAGGTATGATAAGTTTGTAAAAAAGGAACCTGAAAACGGATGGATAACGTGTTAACCCACTGTGTTTCATATAATTTAACGTAAATAAATGATAGGATGACCCAAAGTCATTTTTTTAGAAAGTAGGAAATAGCATGGTAGAAACTGATTCACGAAAACAAGTGCTCAATCGCCTAAAACGAACCGAAGGCCAAATTCGCGGCGTTCAAAAAATGATTGAAGAAGAAAAAGAATGTATGGATGTTGTCACACAGCTCAGCGCCATTCGTTCGAGTATTGATCGTGTCATGGGAATTATCGTTGCCAACAATCTGCAAAATTGCTTTGAAGATCCAGATAGCGATGCCCAGGCACAAGCCCAAAAATTAGAAAAAGCGATTCAGATGATTATAAAAAAATAGCCAGCAAAAAATCCCCTTCCATACACGGAAATTTCGTGCACGGAAGGGGATTTTGTATGAAGAGCTAATTTCGGATAAAGAAATCGCGTTTAATCGAGACCCAATATCTGATTGTTCATTAAAAGATTCTTTTTCTCATGAGGCTCTGTTTGTTTAATACGTTCTAGCATGATAGTTGCTGCTGTCTCACCAATCTTTTCAGTTGGCGGATTAATGGTTATTTGTGGCAAGATACTTTGCTCCCCTTGCGCCAAATAATCGTAATGGCCGAATGCAATATCTTTGCCGATGACTATTCCGGCTTGATTAAAGCATTCTAAAGCACCGATAGACATGTTGTAGTTGCTGACAAATAAGGCAGTGACGCCGCGTTTTAGTAATTGCTCCGTTCCTAAAAAGCCACTTTTTCTGGTATAGTCCCCTTCATAGGTTTCTAAAATTACTTGAGGATTTTCAGGGTCGCAAGCAACAGCTGTTTCGATGGCTTCCCTAGCGCCTAATAAACGTTCTTTTGCTGGATAGTCATCTTGTGGTGCTGAGAGATAGCCAATTTTTTTATGTCCCTGTTGGATATAATGGGCGATAACTTCTCGCACACTTTGTCGGTCATTGACTAAGATGGCGTCTGCGTGTTGCGCTGTTCCAGGATAGTTCAATGAGACAAGAGGTACTTGAATTCTTTCTAACTTTTTCAAATCAATCCATTCTTCTTCTGATAAAAAGACAATCAATCCATCAATCGAATGTTTCATTAAATAGTCAATTTTTTCATCAATTTGTTTATTCTCAGCAGAAAAGCCACTCAATAACAAGCTATAGCCATTTTCCTCGGCTACTTTTTCGATACCAGACACAACTTCAGAACCAAATCGACTAGAAATACTATTCATTAATAAGCCGATAGAGAAACTCCGATTGTTTTTCAACCCTTTGGCAATAATATTTTCTTTGTAATCTAATTCTTTGATTGCCTGAGCAATTTTTTCCATATTCGCTGGCTTTAATTGTTGTCCATTCAGATATCTCGAAACGCTACCTAAGGAAACGCCGGCCAGTTTTGCAACATCTCGAATCGATGCCATAGTTATACACTCCTACCAATCACATTGGAATTCGTATGATAAATCTCCAATCATGATTTTCGCTTTTTTCGCGAAGTGCCAATGGTTATTCACGTTCATATAACGGAAATCGTTTGGCGTTAGTGTGAATGTAAGCTCGATTGTTTCATTTGGTTCAAGAAAATCTTTACGGAAATCCTTTAAGAATTTCTTCCGCTGAATCACGGCTCCTCCGTAAAGCTTCACGAATACAAGTGAGCTTACTTTTCCAGCAACACTTCCTGTATTCTTAACTTTAACGGATACTTCTAGATTGTCAATATTCATTTTTACTTGAAGCGCTTCATAGGCAAAATTTGTATAGCTCAAGCCTTCCCCAAATTGGTGCAAAGGCTGGCCACTCAAATCATAATAATCTTCTTGTTTAGAAGCGTCGCGCTGATAATAATAGACCGGCAGTTGTTGGCTATTGCGTGGATAGCTAACACTTAGACGCCCACTAGGATTATTCTCGCCACTCAAGGTTTTGGCGATGGCCTTGCCCCCCTCTTGTCCGGGGAACCAAGCAACTAATACAGCATCTGATAAGCGTTCAACCGCGGTTAAATCATAGGGTCTGCCCTGCACCAAGATTGTCAGTAGCGGTTTGCCTAAATTAGCCAGTTCAGTCAGTAGCTGCTCTTGTTTTCCACCTAATGATAATGAAGCAACATCGACGTTTTCGCCCGAATCCATATTAATCCCTTTTGAAGTAACGGCTCCGTTTCGTAAAAATTCCATGTCGAAGTTTCTAGCACTGGACCCACCTAAGACGGCGATAAGATAGTCGGCATCTTTAGCCACAGTCAGTGCCTCAGCGAGCTTCTCTTGCTGATTTTCTTCATTACGAATTTCACAGCCTTCTGCATAAACAACTTCGGCTGTAGCAAACTCGTTTTTGATTTCACGGTAAATAGTTTTTTCTTGTTGTTTTTCAGATTGAGGAGCCGAATAGTCACCGAGTAAATGGTAGATGTCATCCGCATTTGGACCAATGACCGCTATTTTTTTCTTGTCTGCTTGTAAAGGAAGCATGTCATTATTTTTCAGAAGCGTCAGGCTTTCTTTAGCAATTTCTTCGTTTAATAACTCTGATTCAGCCTGCAAAGTGGCCCATTTTTCGCTAGGATCTTCAACATAAGGTTGTTCAAATAATCCAAGTAAGAATTTAATCGCCAAGACTCTTCGTACAGCGGCATCTAGATCTGCTTCATTGACAATTCCGGCTGTAACGCCGTCTTCTATTTTTGTATACGTCTCATCCCATAAGCTTAAATCGACGCCTGCGGCTAGCGCATCTGCGGCAGCTTCTGTTTGTTCTTCATAGACATCCTGTAAACGGTCTAAGGCAATCCCATCTGCCATCACGATTCCTTGAAATCCTTGCTGATCTCGTAATTGCGTTTCAAAGAGTGCGCGGTTTGTATGACACGGAACGCCATCAATGTCATTGTAAGCCGCCATCACCCCAACGGCATTTCTGGTGCTGGCTAATAATGGCGTGTAAACATCAGCGAATTCGCGATTTCCAATCGGTACTGTGCCTGAATTATGGCCACCTTGCGCTTCCCCTTGCGCGATACAGTGTTTTAAAATGACGCCAATTTGTTGAGGCGTTTTGTTAATCTCTAAGACTGAATAATCAATAAAACGGGACTGGTCATCGATTAAATTGCCTTGAAATCCCGCGACAACGGCTTCCGTCATCTTCGCGCTGACGATTGGATCTTCGCCAAAGCATTCCTCGGCACGTCCCCAACGCGGATCTTTCATTAAATCCAGCGTGGACACTAAAGCTAAATGAACCCCTTTTGCCGCCAGCTCCTGAGCCATTAGCTGACTTGTCTTTTGTAATAATTCTGGATTGAAAGTACTCCCTCGGCCGATATTAGTCGGATAAGAAATACTATCTAATGCCTGGTGACCATGTGGACATTCTTCAGCAATCAAAGCTGGGATTCCCCAGCGAGAATGCGTGATGATATATTCTTGAATCTTATTTGTGACTTTCCAACTATCCTTGGCTTCTATCCCATTTGAATAATCAACCTTTGACCAAGGATCTGAACGAAATAACCCATACAAAGCACCAATTCCGCCACCCCAAGCGACATGCTCTGTAAAATTTTCAGTTAATGTAATGCCATCATCGGCCTTTTTATAACATTCCCAACCATATAAATGTTGATTTACCTGACCAACTTTTTCTTGTAAACTCATTCTGCTGATTAGGTCTTCAACGCGTTGACGAATGGACAATTCTGGATTTTGATAGGGGTATTTAGACAAGATCTGCCACTCCTTCTTGTGTTGCTTTGTTCGCGGCTATGACAAATGGTAAGAATAAGAAGATATCTAAGATAATCAGTAAGACTGTTAAAATAGAAGCCATAATATCTCCTCCAGTTGCGATAAATGTTTGGAATACGGGTGGTGTAATCCACGGTGCCGCTGCGACAGTTTTCGCAATTAAACCAGTACTTGTTGCAAAATAAGCAATAATCAAATTGATTGAAGGAATAATCGCACAAGGAATCATGAAGATTGGATTCATTACGACTGGTAAACCGAACATGACAGGTTCTGTAATGTTAAAGATAGATGTAGTCAAACCAAATTTTGCAATCTGACGTTGGTCTTTACGTTTTGATGCCCATAGGATGGCGATGATTAACGGCAAGATACAGCCTCCCCCACCAATTAAACCAAAGGCATTTGTAAATGGTTCTGTAATAATGTTAGGAATGTCTTTGCCTGCTGAGAAAGCATCCATATTTTCTTGAATCGATTGTAACAAGGGTGCTTGGCGAATAGGTGCCAGAATACTTGATCCGTGCATACCAAAAACCCAAAGGAAATCTGAGAAAAATTGAAGGAATAAAATTCCAGGTACAGATAAAACAAAAGATTTTAAAGGTGTTTGGATGACTAATTCGATAAGCTCAGGGAAATTCAAGCCCGTCGTTTTATCTAAAGCAAATACGAAAATTGCAAAAATTAGAATCACTAAAATTTCAGGAACAAGCGAATTAAAAGATGTAGCTACTGCTGGTGGCACGCCATCCGGCATTTTAATTTTCAATTTCTTAAATTTAGCAAGACGAACAAATAGCTCTGTGCCAAGTAAAGAAGCAATCATAGCAGTTGCTAGACCTGAAGATGACGTTAAACTTTGTAAAAAGACGCCACCGACTTCTGCTGTACTTCCGTCCGCTAGAGTAACCACGCTTTGGACAGGCATCAGAATAAACATCACGGCAATACTCAAGATACCCGCGTGGACCGCATTAAAGGCTGGATCATCGATTTTGCCAGAACGAACATAATGGTTGGCTAAATTCCAACCGATATTATAACAAACAACAATAGCGAGAATACTCATCGTTCCATTGTTTACGATCATGGCCAAGTCTGCTAAGAAACTCAAGTCGATCACTTTTTGAACAGAAGCATTTGAAAAAATAAGGGCATTCAATAAAACCATAACAGATGCCGCCATTACTAAAGGCATCGTGAAAATAAAGCTATCTCTGATGGCCAATAAATGGCGTTGGCTGTTCATCTTCGACACAATAGGTAACAATTTTTCTGACAGTTTGTCTACAAATTTCATAGTGCTCATCTCCTAAATAAGTAAAATTGAACCGGTTCATTTTTATCATAGCATAATTTTTTCGTTTTGCAACAACAAGTTGAATGCGGATACAAATAACTGATTAGCTGACAGTCATTTTTCTACAAAAAATTGCTGAAAATGACCTCCCTTGACTCACGCGATCAAGCAAAAAATTGAGCGCTGTTTTTCGTTTTCGCTAATGGATTTTTTCTAAGGAAGACGCTACCCTCTTCTATTTTACGGCAGCTATTTTTCTTATTTTGTAAGAATTTTACTAGAGAATTTGACCCTATTTAGCGGTTTTGTTTTGGGAAATTCTTTTTTCTTGCAATTTTTTTAATTTGGGTTTATTACAGAATTGTAGGAACGCAAAAACTAATTTGAAAGGATGATTTATGATGGCTAATGTTCCAAGTATTCGTGATATGTTTCCAGATTTTAGTGATGTGTTTAGTCCCAATTTCAGTGATTTTTTAGGTGTCGCAAGTGCTCCTAAAGTTGACTTGAAAGAATCGGACAAAGAGTATGAGTTAACAGCAGATATGCCGGGTTGCGATAAGGAAGATACGGTTGTCGAATATGCCAATGATACCTTGACGATTTCGGCCAAACATGAAAATAAAGTCGAAGAAAAAGAGGACGAAAAGAATTATCTGCGCAAAGAACGTAGCGTCGTGTCTTATAATCGTTCGTTCTATATGCCAAATGTTGACGAAGATAAAATCACCGGTAAATTTGAAAAAGGTGTCTTACATTTAACGTTGCCTAAATCAGAAAACCATAAGAAAGATGCGAAACGAATTGAATTGAAGTAAGCTTCTGTGAAAGTGAAGCGTTTGAAGCGAAAAATAGCCAAAACTTTATCTGTTCGATAAGGTTTTGGCTGTTTTTGATTTGTCTTACTTTTAGTCTAATGCGTGGTCCCTTCGATCGTTTTCACATCTTCTTTTCCATCAAATGTGACAATCGCTTCGATGGCTTTTTCTAAGGAAGCGATAATATCGGTTAAGCTCATAAATGGGCTGCTTGGTTTATCGACAACTTGCGAGGCGATAAAAGGCACATGGATGAAGCCACCTTTCATTTCGGGAAATTCGTTAGCAATCATATATTGAACTTGATACATGATGTGGTTGCAGACAAAGGTTCCGGCAGAATTAGATAAGGCTGCTGGTAAGCCAGCTTCTTTAATCGCTTGAACCATGGCTTTGACAGGTAATTGAGTGAAGTAAGCTGCGGCACCGTCTATTTGAATCGGTTGGTCAATTGGCTGATTGCCTTCGTTATCGGCAATTCTGGCATCATCGAGATTGATGGCAACCCGTTCAGGTGTCACAGTAAAACGTCCACCTGCTTGGCCAATACTTAAGACGACATCTGGATTGTGTGCTAAGATGGCCTTTTTTGTAACCTCAGCAGATTTATTGAAAACGGTCGGGATTTCTAGCTTAATAATTTCTGCGCCATTAATTGTTGTGGGCAAGCCTTTGACAGCTTCCAAGGCTGGATTAGTAGTCTCTCCTCCAAATGGATCAAAACCAGTAACTAAAATTTTGATGATCGTTCCCCTCTTTTCTACGATGTTTGATGACTTTCCTATTCTAGAAACAAAGTCAATTATAGAGCCATTATAGACCAATTGGCTAAGCTACGCAAAAAGACCTGAAAGTAGCATTAACTACTTGAACTAATTGCCCCCTATTTTAAACGAGTTACATAAAAACTATTCGGATTTCATTTAACCTATTACCTAAAATAAACATGTGTAGAATTTATTGAGGGATTGGTTTCTTTGCCTGTTTGCGATTGAGCTGAAGTCCTAAGAAAATCGTGATTATTGGGCAGAGTATCGGAAAAAAGGCATAGGGTAAGTAAGACAAGGCGCTGACTTTTAAGGTACCCATAATGAAGGTTCCGCTGACGCCCCAAGGAATAATCGAATTGACGGCTGCTCCAGCATCGGCCAAGGTTCGCGTGAGGTATTTGTTATCAACTTTTAAGCGAGCAAAGGAAGATTTGAAGGTTTCGCCTGGCAAAATAATCGATAAATATTGCTCCCCTACCAAGACGTTAATCATCAGTGAGCTGAGCGCGGTTAGTCCGACAAGTTTTGCTGGACTATCGACATAATCCTTGCTCTTCTCGATTAAGTTTGCGATAATCTCAAATTTAATCAACAAACCGCCGACAGCTAAGGCCAAAATAATTAAAGCGGCCGAGTTTAACATACTCTCTATCCCACCCCGAGATAAAAGAACATCCATCCGTTTGTCCCCTGTTGTCGAGACGTAACCACTCATTAATAGCGTGGAAATTTTTTGCAACGTTAAGGTTGGCTGGTGGATAAACGCCAACACTATAGCTATCGTTGAACCGACTAATAAGGTCGGAATTGCGGGCACTTTTTTCCAAGCAAATAGGAATAAAATAGCGACTGGAATCAGTGTAATCGGTGAAATAAAGAAGCCATTGCGTAAAGTTGTAACCATCGTATCAACCGATTTTAAATCAGTTACCCCAGATGAATGACCTAAGAAAATATAGCCAATCATTGAAACAATAAAGGCTGGCGCAACGGTCCACAGCATGTTTTTAATGTGCTCAAACAGCTCGACTTCCCCAATGCCGGCTGCAAGATTGGTGGTGTCTGAGAGCGGCGACAGATTATTCCCTAAAAAAGCACCGGAGATGATCGCGCCCGTGGTCATGGCATTGTTGAAACCTAAAATATGACCAATTCCGAGAAAGGCGATGCCCATGGTCGAGATTGTGGTAAATGAGCTACCAACAGTGATGCCAACTAGACTGCAGACGATAAAGACAGTCGGTAAAAAGAAATTAACTGAGATAATTTTAAAACCATAAACCATAATTGTTGGAATCGTGCCTGATAAAATCCAAGTGGCTACCAACACGCCAATCAGTAGGAAAATAATAATCGGAACAATGCCCGGTGTAATGCCCACCGTTATCCCATTATGAATCTCTTCCCAAGAGATACCCTTCCAGCGACCATAGAACAGTAATAACATGAAAACAAAGAGCAGCGGAATATGTGGGGATAATTTTTGACCAATAATTAAAAACCCTAAAATGGCTAACAGCAACAGTAAAATAACTAAACTTTCAATAAATGAAAGAGTTGGTTTTTCTGATTTCACGATAAAAACCTCCTATAAAAAAAACAGAAACTGAGTTAGCTCGCAAGACATCTGAAGCTTTCCCAGTTTCTTTAACAGCAATAATAATCATTAATAAAGTGAAGGGTTCTTAAGCTAACGTATCCTGCTTATCTTCTTCTTTTTGAACCTCAGTTAACCAGTCATCGTGCTTAAAGTGATGAATAATCAAAGGAATCACAAACATAGCAATCGTAATCAAGCTGACCAACACGGCATCAATGATTGAGGTTGTCCCAAGTGTCGCAAAGACGACTACGGCAATCCCAATAATTAACATAACAGAGACTGCGTAAGCTAAGCCGTTACCTGATTTACCAATACGATATGGACGCAATGTATCTGGTTGAGACTTGCGGAGCTTGATAATGGCTACAGCGATTAAGATATAGACGATGCTGTAAATAATTGTGGTGGCATTTGTCAGCGTTAAGAAGACGGCATTGACATCATCCATGACGCCATATAATAACGCAAAGAGTGAAATGACGATGGTTTGTGTCAACACAACATTGCGAGAAACGCCGTATTTATTTTCGCGATGGAAACCGAATTTTGGCGGCAATAAACCATCACGAGCGACTTGAATAATCGTTTTAGAAGGCCCAGTAACCCAAGCAGATAGCTGCAAAAGAACGCCAATAAAGACCATAAAGCTAAAGATATTGCCGATAATTGAAGGTAAACCTAGAATATCGCAATAGATCAAGATTGGTTGCGTGATATTCGACAGCTCCATTTTATGATCAGGCACGACATTTGCGACAAACAGAGCATTAATCACATTTAATAACACTAAACCAATCAGTGAAATGAAGACGCCTTTTGTATAATTTTTCGTAGCATCTTTCAAACGAGGGATATAGACCGACGACATCTCGATGCCGACAAAGATAAAGGTAATCCCGGCTAAATATTTGAAAGAATCCATATTTTCAAGATTTGGCATGACTTTTGACCAAGAAAATGTTCCTAAATAGTCTGTGGTAACGAGGCCGACTTTAAAGAATGAAAGCAAGCCCAAAATCACCATTACCAACACGGGAATATAGACGCCCAGCCAAACGCCGATGTTGCCACCGACTTTTGCCATATCAAATTTTAGATTGAGAATCGTGATGATCCAATAAATGACCAAAATACAGCCGAGAACGAACCAGTGATTATTGCCAAGTTCGACATTGCCGAAGGTATTTCCTAATAGTGGGCCCAAAGTTGAAGCGACCATCACCATACCAGGAAACATTTGAACCCAAAGTAGCCAAGCGACAACAAAGCCCCACTTGCTACCTAACGCAGTTTTGACCCATAATTGTGGTCCACCTTCTTGAGGTAACATGGTAGACAATTCACCAGAAATTAAGGCGATTGGTCCCGCAAAAAAGATCACAGCGAAGATTGTATAGGAAATTAACGTCCAGCCGACAGCGGCTAGTGTTGGGATACTTCGAACCGTGGCACACAGCGCCATTGTCAGTCCGATGAAGGTCCCTAATTCTATTTTTTTAACTTGTTTTTTATCCAATTTTTACACTCCTTATCAAAACGCTAGATAAAGAGGCATGGACGCGCAGTGCATGAGTTGGCAAAGGGCAGACCATGCCTTTTACCTGAAAGACGAGAAAGGTTGTACCAGAAGCTACTTCTGGCGCACCGTTTATCTAAAGAGTACGGCTATGATAAGATTCTGGCAGAGCCCTTTCCAGTCGTTAACTTCCAGTTTTGTTAATTATTTACTGACGTTATAGATTTGTTCTAACTTTTCTTGTAACGCAGCAACAATTTTAGGAGCGTATACGTCGAATTCTTCTTTTTTGTTCATGTAAGGGGTCATTACAGCAGCCCGTAAGACAGTGACTTTCCCTGCACGAGCCCATTCTTCGTTGCTAAATCCAAGATTGTTGACAAATTGTAATGGACTATTGCCATAATCTGGAATTGCAAAATCGGTGTGAGAGGTAATGAATTCATTGTTGTAGATGTTCCCTTTCACGTAAGAAGCATGGTCATAGACGTCATGGTTCAACTTGTTCATAGCAACCAAATCGTCGTTGCCTTTTTCTTTAAAGACATAATCCACCATATTAAAGTCTGGGTGCGTTAAGGTATGCACTTCGATTTCTTTGTCCCCCACGGTAAATGATAAATCATTCAAGAAGTGGTAGAAATTGTGTGAGCCTTCGATTGAGGCACCGATTAATTTTCCGTACCCTGCGACATTTAAAGGCAATACATGGTGAGCCGCCCAGACAGAGGCAGCTGTTGCGCCCGCTTTTGAGCCTTCCAAAATGTAAGCTCCTAATAACGCTGGAATATCTGCGCCTTTTTCAAAAACGTAGGTTGCAAAGTAAGAAATCACGTCGCGCATACGGATATCTTGTATCACAATTCCGCCGGCAGAATAAGGAATGTAGCCCATTTTATGTGGGTCAATCGTGACAGACTCTGCACGTTCAATTGCTTTATAAGCTTCATAAACATCTCGTGAGATGTGTTCTTTTTGTTCAGTGAAGACACCATACTCAGCGTGTACTTCTTGTAATTTTTCATAAGGAATGAACTGATTGTCTTCGTCTAGGAAGATTGCTCGGCCATAGCCACCATACGCTGCATCCACATGCACGTAGTAATAGATACCATCAGCTGCTAGTTCATCGCGAAGGTCAATAATTTTATCAATACTGTCGATTGCGCCCTCTTCTGTGGAACCAACCACGCCGACTACGCCTAAAATAGGTGTCTTTTCAGCTGCTAATTGACGGACAATTTTTTCTAATTCGTTGATGTCCATCCGATAATTATGGTCCACCGGTACAGGAATCACTTGATCCAAACCAATCCCAATAATATCGGCTGCTTTTAGCCAAGAGTAATGTTTGGTTTGTGGCACTAACCATTTACCCAATTCTTGCAGATGTTTTCCGCTACGTGCAGAGTGAGCTTTGATTTCATCGATGTCATCTTCTGCATCTGTCAACAAGTCCATAATTTCTTTAGTTGACATGTTTAATAAGGCCCAATCAGATTTACCTGCAACTAGCTCAGGTTTAACTTCTTTAATGGCAAATGGCAATGATTTAATATTGCGGGCATACCATAATCCTTCTAAGTTAGCTAAAGAACCGTCAGCGACAATATGTCCCCAACCGTCTTGGTAGCTCATCAATTGAGCAAATTCGTGGCCGACTTCTTCTTCCATCTGAGAAGTTGCTGGAGAAGATTCATAGGCTACGTTGTTTCCATTCCATAGCATCGCAAAGTTATACGCTAATAGAGAAGGCATTAGCGTTTCGGCATTCATGTGGCCCCAATATCTACCCGCTGTATGCCATGGAACTGAATGTGTACGCATCCGAGAAGAAATTTCATTCAGAACATCTTTCATGTGATTGACTGTATTTCTGTAACTTTCTGATGTTCGCTCTTGAGAAGAGATGACTGGCATATCTTGTGGCATATAATTTTGACGCCAACCAAGATGTTCATCTACTAGATCAACTAACAAATCCTTGTATAATTGACCGTTCTCTGCTTTGTCCCCTATAAACAAAGCATTCAAGTTCATTTCGCCTTTTGGCATTTTTTCGTTATTCATACGAAAAATTCCTCCTTACAAATTTTTGTTGATTTAGATTTTGCTCTCAAAACGTACACCTAAAAAAACATTCTGTAAAGGGTTATAGATAACAAGCCTGCTCATTCTCTTCTCATTTTCTCATTTTATAACGTGCGTCTTATCATAAAAAAAGAAGAGGAAACCTGTAAAGACAGATTTCCTCTTTCCTATCACATTAACGGTTCACGTAGCCCCCAGAAGGAGAAGTGAATTTTAACTAGGCTCAAATAATCTCAAGTCTTCTCTTCATGAGATTATTAGAAACTTTATTTCACTACTTTTGCCAAAAAGTATTTTTTCTTCCCTTTTCGTACAACAACGAATTTTCCATCGAATTGTTGTGACGGATCGATTGCAAAATCTAAATCGGTGATACGATCACCGTTAATGCTAATAGCTCCATTGCTTACATCTTCGCGGGCTTGACGTTTTGATGGCTCGATTTTTGTATCCACTAACCACTCAACAATGTTCTTCGTTTCAGCAGAAACTTCGACTGTTGGCATGTGTTCAAACCCTTGCTCAATCTCTTCTATCGTTAACTCTTTGATGTTGCCTGAGAATAGTGCTTCCGTAATTTTTTGGGCTTCTCTTAACGCTTCTTCGCTATGAACAAACGTTGTCACTTCTTCCGCTAAACGGCGTTGTGCTTCACGTTTACCAGGATCTGTTTCGACTTTTTTAGCTAAAGCATCGATTTCTTCTTTATCTAAGAACGTGAAGAATTTAAGGTATCTAACTACATCACGGTCATCTTGGTTTAACCAGAATTGGTAGAATTCGAATGGTGATGTTTTGTTTGGATCCAACCAAATTGCGCCACCAGCTGTTTTCCCAAATTTAGTTCCATCCGCTTTAAGCATTAATGGAATTGTTAGTCCGAAGGCTTTTGCTTCAGCGCCCTCTTTTTTACGAATTAAGTCTAATCCAGCAGTAATGTTGCCCCACTGATCCGCGCCACCAATTTGTAATTGCACGTTATGATCTTTGTACAATTGCAAGAAGTCAACGGATTGTAAGATTTGGTAAGTAAACTCTGTAAATGAAATACCCACGTCTAAACGGCTCGCCACAATATCTTTTGCTAACATCGTATTGACGTTAAAGTTTTTACCGAAATCTCTTAAGAAATCTAGTAATGACAGCTGTGACAACCAGTCGTAGTTGTTCACCATGGTAACATTGGCGTCTTTACCGAATAGTTTTTTCATTTGGTTAGAAAGGCTGTCGACGTTGTGCTGAACAGTCTCCATTGTTTGTAAAACACGTTCTGTTGTACGACCACTTGGATCGCCGATTGTTCCAGTTCCGCCACCAATCAAAATGTAAGGATGGTGCCCTGCTAATTGAAATCTCTTCATCATCATGAAAGGAATTAAGTGGCCAATGTGCATACTATCGCCTGTTGGATCAACGCCACAATAGAGTGAAATACTTGTGCTTTCTGTCAGTTCACGAAGACCCTCTTCGTTTGTTTGTTGGTTGATGGCATCGCGCCATGTTAACTCATCAATAATGTTCATGTACTCACCCTCCGGTTATTTTTTATTGAAAGCTTGTTGATGGTGAATCAACAAAGCTCTTACACGTATTTTAGGATGGAAAATAAAAAAAGTCCCTAAGTCGTTAGACTTAGGGACGATAATTATCGTGGTACCACCCAAATTTGTCTACAGAATAGCTAGACGCTGCTTCTATAAACCTCGAAACGAGTATCGCCGTTACACGTGCCTTAAAGGCAAAAGCTCCAGAATGTAATTCGATCCATAACTTGTACTAGTTCACACCACCACTAGCTCTCTTAGACAGAGGTCATTTCTCTACTGCTTTTCTTTCATTGCTTTGTTATTAACTTACCCGTAGCATAGTACGTTTCTATTTCTTTGTCAACCATAAAATGACCGTTTTTATTTATCCGCGAAAAAAATAGTAGAAATTGGATTTTAATGAGAGGATTTTAATAATAACTAGCGAATAAAATAACATAAAATGTAACCATAAAAATAACAAAAAAATAGCATTTAAAAGCTTCAGACAATTCAGAATGCTTTTGAAATTGTGTCAAAAAACCGAATTGTTTTAATTTTTTGTTCTTTTTTGAAAAATCAGAGCGAATTCTTTCTATTAAAGGCTTTATTTACTTTAAATTTTCTCAAGTCGATTAAAAGGAATAAAAGAATAGATAACGTTTGAGCAGCTAGTTTCAACAGAGTGCTAGATAAACACGAGCTTGTTTTAGTTTCTTATTCACGTTCTAGATGAAACTTTCATGATAAGCTTGCTTAAACTACTGTCTCACGAAATATTTGTACGATTAATCTATCCAACAGGACTTTTGTAATCACCTTCTCTTTATAAAGAAGGAACGAAAATAAGAAGGTACAGTGTCTGGATGAGCACAATAATCATCCGGATTTTCAGATAATGGATAGGTGTTTCTTCTATTATATAAGGTTTGCTATTGGTACATGAGTTAAATTGGGTTTTGTGGATGTCAGTGGTTGCTTTTTACTATTAATTTAAGAAGGAAGTTATTCGCAGAAGGAGCGTAAAAATCGCAGTAAGGAGAATCGAGGCTTCAATGATAGACTGCTTTAGATTTTACTCTTAATAAAGTTGCTGTTACAATGAAACGTAGAAAAGTGAACTTCATCTTATGGTTCGACGTGTTTACAGGGAGAGATTAAAAATGGTTATTTTTGTGGTACCGTTTATATTATACTTTTTGAGTATGATTTTGATCATTATTGCGATGGCTAAAAAATTGAGTATTTTGCAGTACAGTGGCGTATCATTACTGATTGGAGACATTTTTTTATTTTTCTTTATGGCTTATACCTTCTTTTACTATACGTAAAATATAGAATGGATAAGTTCAAATTGATATACTTTTTAAACAAAAAAACAATCTTGGTAGAGAACGAAGCTCTCACGCAAGATTGTTTTTTTGTCTACAGATGTATGAAAAAGTCGTTGATTATAGTTCTCCTTTTTCAAAAGTATTGCTCTAAAAGAATCACTAGCTTCTATGTCTGAGACACGCTCGGGCTGAAGGGTCTCCATCCTTAAAGGTGAAACATCTTAAGCACTGGCGGACGTGATAGAACTACTTCCTTTATAACTATAACTTCTATAACAACTCTTTTCTTAACGTTTCTGCGTCGATTGGTGATAAATATTTCGGTGCAATATCCAGGACAGTATAGGCACCAAACTGTTTTTCTGCAGCTAGACGGGCACCCGCTCTCGCATAAGCAACTAAGACACTAGCAGTAAATTCCGGGTTGCTATCTAACGCAAGATTGTATTCAATAACTTGTTTTGTTTGTTCAGAAGTCTCACCGATATGAAGGACTGTTCCACCATGAGGCATATCTTTATGATTTTTATTTAACTCTTCTTGGGAGATAAAATGAACCTCGGTATCGTAGTCAGAAAAATAATTCGGCATAGTCACAATCTCTTCTTTGATTGCGGCAGCATCAGCACCTGCTTCGAGCACCACAAAACATTCTCTGAAATGTTTGTCACGGGTACTCAATTCTAGTTTCTCACCAGCTTTTAGGCGGTTAATAATCTCTTCATTAGGAATCGTATATTGTGTCGCATCTGCCACGCCAGTAATTCTTCTAAGCGCATCAGAATGCCCTTGACTGACCCCTTTTCCCCAGAATGTATAAGTATTTCCATTCGGTAAAATACTTTGTGCATATAAACGATTTAAGCTGAATAAACCTGGATCCCAACCTGTCGAGATGATTGAAACGGTTTGATTCTCTTTGGCTACTTGATCGACCGCGGCAAAGTGTTCAGGAATCTTTGCATGCGTATCAAAGCTATCGATAGTGTTGAATAATTTAGTGATTTCAGGCGTTTGGACCGGTAAATCAGTCGCTGAACCACCACATAAAATACATACATCAATCTCGCCTTGTTTTGCCAATAAATCATCCATGTGATAAGCTTTTGCGCCATAAGTATTAACTGTTTCCGGCGCTCTACGGGTAAATACACCAACCAAATCCATATCAGGAGTAAGTGCTAACGCACGCTCGACACCGCGTCCCAAATTTCCATACCCAATAATTGCAATTTTTGTCATTAACTTCACTCCTAAAATTTTGTTGTTTCAATTATACTACACAATGTGACGAAAATGAGAAAAAACTCATTTAGATTTTAAAAAATAATCATTATTCAAGATATTAGTGATTGCCCATCAACTTTTGGGATATTTCGATAAATTAGCAGTTGTGTTTTTTGTATGTGGGATGAATTAATTAGTGGATTATATCTCGAAGACATTTTAAAGGTTTTTGGCGTAAGTCGTTTGAATAAATGGTGGTATAAAAAAGTAAGAAGAAGGTGACATTTCTCTGCCACTTTCTTCTTACTTTTATTAGTTATTTGTAATGCAATATTATAAGTGTTCACCATTTGATTCGATGACTTGTTTGTACCAGTCAAACGATTTTTTCTTTGAGCGATTGAGAGTGCCCTGCCCATCGTCATCCAAATCAACGTGAATAAAGCCGTATCGTTTACTCATTTGTCCAGTTGTAGCACTAACTAAATCAATAGGTCCCCAGGTTAAATATCCGAAACAGTCAACTTGGTCTAACTCGATGGCTTTTCTCATTTCTTGTATATGCTGCGACAAATACTCAATTCGATAGTCATCAGAAATTTTATTATCTGAGGTCAATTCGTCGACGGCACCCAAACCATTTTCAGTAATAATAATTGGTAATCCGTATTTACGATACGTATAGTTCAACAGATATCGTAAGCCAGTAGGATCGATTGCCCAGCCCCATTTGCTAGTTGGTAAAAATGGATTTTGTAAACCACCAAACAACGCACTTTTTCCTTCATCTGCTCCTTCATATTCTGCAACTGAAGAAGCGTAGTAGTTCATGCCAATGAAATCTAGTTTACCTTTGGCAAAAGCCTCAATATCTTCATCTGTTATTGAAATAGTCAGCCCTTGATCCTCATACTCATGTAATTTGTAGGCTGGGAACTGGCCGGTACACATGGCATCGATTTGGTAAAAGTCTCGGTCCATCTGCTTAAAGGCATTCATCACATTTATCGGATTGCAATCTACTGGGTATACAGGCTCAATACCAAAGACACAACCTATTTGATTTGTATCATCAATTTTATGCCCTAATTCAACAGCTAAACAACTTGCTAATGTCATGTTATAGCCAATTGTAGCTAAAGTTTGTTCTTTATTCTCTAATTCGGAGTACTTCAGTCCGGCAATGATGTAAGTAAAAATATCACTTGCTTCAGTTTGAGGATCAATATGATTCATTTCATTAAAAGTAACCCAGTACTTTACTTTCCCTTTTAGAGCTTCAAACATTGTTTGACAAAATTTCAAATAAAAATCAATTACTTTTCGATTTGTCCAAGAACCATATTCTGTAACCAAATAAATCGGCATCTCGAAGTGATACAACGTGACAATTGGTTCGATTCCATTTTTCAACAATTCGTTTACAACATTTTTATAAAATTCGATTCCTGCTTGATTAGGAGTTTCCTCATCTCCATTTGGAAATATTCTAGACCAATCAATAGAAATCCGTAGGGCTTTAAATCCCATTTCTGCAAATAATTCGATGTCTTCTTTGTAACGATGATAAAAATCGATTCCATCGTGGGACGGATATCTATCTTTAGAAGAAAGCTGTTTGTGGATTTCTCGTGGTTGACCATAAGCACCAACCGTCACTAAATCCATAATACCTAGGCCTTTATTGTCTTCATCGAAAGCTCCTTCACATTGGTGAGCAGCAATGCTCCCACCCCATAAAAAATCGTTAGCTATTTTCACTTGTGTTCCCTCTATTCCAGTATAATATTTAGTGATTCATCTAAGGTTTGCACCTTTTTGTTGCTCATTGGAATGACATCTAAGTAATCCCCTGTATTGGTGATAACGACCATGATAGTGGAATCAAAACCAGCTGCTTGAACTTGTTCAAAATCAACTTGTCCGATTTTTTGGCCTTTTTTGACAGTATCACCTTGTTTTACAGAGACATCAAAAAATTGTCCTTCTAGAGAAACTGTATCAATACCGATATGAATTAATACTTCTTCGCCGTGCAATCCTTTAATTCCTATGGCATGTTTTGTCGGAAATACAACGGTAATTTCACCATCAATTGGTGAGTATATCTCATCTTTTTCAGGTATTATACCAATTCCTTTGCCAAGAGCTCCTGTTGAGAAAGCTTGGTCAGCGACTTCTGATAATTGAACTAGGGATCCTTGAGCGACACTAGATAACGCAGTTGAACGTAAGCTTACAGCAGAATCGGCTTCACTTACAATTGTTTCAGTATTTTTGTCGTCGGCGGTTGCCTCATCTGCCGGAATACCTAGCAGATAAGCAGCAATTGCTGCACCAACAAAGCTGATAACGACTGCGCTAACCATTAGCCATAAATTTTTGAAATCCCCTTGACCAATATAAGATGGCAAGCCCAGTAAGCCCCAAGCAACAGAATACGCTTTGACTCCTGTAATTCCTGCAAATAGCCCACCTAAGCCACCACCAATCATTACAGCGATGAATGGACGACGGAATTTGACAAATACCCCGTAAATTGCTGGTTCAGTCACTCCTAAAATAGCTGATAACGTAACTGTCCCAAAAAGTTGCTTTTGCTTACTATTTCTTGTTCTGATAAAGTAACCTAACATAGCGCCACCTACAGCAATATCTGAAATAGTTGCCGAAGAAATAAATGCTGGATCATAGCCGTTTGAAGCAATTAATGAAGCGACGACAGGCATGATGAAATTCCCTGCACCTAACATGATAATGAATGGTTGAAGCCCTGAATAGAGCATCATCACGAACCAACTGCCGACATATTTCATCAATAGATTGAAGAAGGCAATGATTCCTTCACCTAAATAATAACCCAAAGGACCAAAGAATAGCAAAGTCGCTGGAAGCATAATTGCCATAATTAATAGAGGGGTTAAGAAATATTGGAGAGAATTTGGTACTATTTTTTTCACAAATTTAGTTACGTACCCCATAAACCAAATTGCAAGTAAAATTGGAATAAAACTATTTGCATAAGTTATTTGTGGCAAAGGAATACCGAACAAATTAAGTCCAGCCACGTCATTTATCGGTTCAGACAGGATAGTAGCCGCTAAAGCAACTGCCAAGTAAGGACTAACACCTAGTCGCTTCGCACTGCTCATTGCCATAAAGATAGGTAAGAAATAAAATACAGCACTTCTTAAAGCATCAAAAATTTGATAAGTTGAGCTGTCTGGTGAAATAATACCTGTTAAAGAAACAATTGAGAGTAAAGCAGCTAATAATCCAGCACAGATAATTGGTTCTAGAATTGGGTTCATTGATTCTGAAACGACATCTAAAATAGCTTTTACAATATTTTTTTTCTCTGTCGATGAGACTTCTTTGGAAGGCTGAAGACCTAACAAATCAATCAATTCTTTATAAACATCATTTACGTGAGTGCCGACAATGATTTGGTAAGCAACATTATTACTCACCACATCGATGACCCCATCCATGTTCTTAATAGCCTCTGTTTGTGCACGATTTACGTCTTTTAATGTAAAGCGTAGGCGAGTCATACAGTGAACAACCGCCTTGACATTGTCTTTTCCACCTACTAATTCGATAATCTGTTCATTAAATTCTTTATACTTCATCTTTATTTTCCTTTCTCTCAGTAACTCTGTTGATATGAACGATTAAATATGTGTATTCTTCTTGAGATAGTGTTTGTTTGAATTTCTCGGTAACATATATTTCAATCTTCTGAACTACAGCATAAGATTCTAGATAAATTTCTTTGACTTGCTGAAATAACACAGATTCTTCATCTGCGTATATCCGTTTGTTTCTCAGTCGCTCGATAAAATACTGTAGATGAGTCACTAAACGCATATAGTTTATAGAAGATTCATCAAAGGTTATATTGAAATTGTATTTAATGATGCTTAGTATATCTCTCAAAGTTTCCATATCTTCAATTCTTTCATTCAAAAAAGATTTGTCTTCTTGGATATTTACAAAGTGTAAAGCAATGGAAACGGCTTCGTCTTCTGGGAAATCAATATGATAGCATTCCTGCATCTTTTTAATCGCATATAGACCGATTTCATAATATGTAGGATAAAATTTCTTAACCTCCCATGAAAGGGGACTACGAATAAATTGTCCTTTCTCTCCTCGTTTCCATGCAAAAGAGATATGATCCAGTAAAGCTAAATATAAATAATCACTAGCTTCTCTCTCCAATAGTTTTTCGCCGTAAGTGACTAAATCATTTAATAGCTGAATGGTCTTTTCATCAGATTTTGCTAACAAGTAGCTAAAATGTTCCAAGCGGTCAGCAGAATCTAAGACATACGTTTTCGTAATATCTTGTTCACTAATTCGCTGTCCCTTCTTAAATCTAAATGCCACTCCTGGCGCGTAAATAATTGATTCATGACCCCCTTTTTCAATAATTGCTATGTTATTATTTATTATTTTTTTTACCTTCATCATTTACTCCTTTCCAGAAAAAAAACTCAGACCATACATCAAACAAACCACCATTCATAGGGGGTCGCCGATATATAATCTGAGTTCTGCCTGCTTACCAGTCACATCACTCTAAAAATAACTACCATCGTTATTTTCAGTTTTTTTCTTATTTACAAAAGGATTCTATCATCAAAATGTATAGTTGTCAACGCTTTCTCATTTTCGAACGTCTTTTTTTCGAAACGTTTTTCCGAAATTAAAATAATCATCAGTTTTTTTTGTCGAGGTGGAAGAAATAAGTGCTGCATAAAACTCAGCGAAAATACAGGACTGGGCATGTGACACTGTGTTTAACTGCTCTATCGATACTACCTGCTTAAATAAAAACGTAGCCTATCCACACGTTTACGGTGAATAGGCTACATTTATTTGTTCTTTACCACTCTATTTCATCTTCTTTTTGAGGCTTTTTCTTTCGACTAAAAATCATGAAAATTGTTAAGAGTAGATAACCGATAACAATCAGCAGGATAGATAAATTAGCATTAAAACCAGTTTTCGGTAAAGATTTCTCTGTAGTTTTTCGTTCAGTTTTCGTGATAGTCTCGGTGGTATTTGCCGGGAGCTTCTCATCGTTAACTGCTAAATTGTGGTTTTCAACAATATCAAAATGAATCGGTGTTGGGTCTAACACATAGCCATCAGGTGCTTGTGTTTCGATTAAATGATATTCACCTGCAGAAAGTCCACTGATTAGAACCTCACCATTCTTATCTGTCACCAATTCTTTCATAATAACTTTTGAATCAGCATTTCTAAGCTCAAACTTAGCCCCAGGCAATTTCTTACCAGAAGATTTATCGATTTTTTTGAGAGTGACGCTACCGGTTAAACCTTCAGAAACTCCAGAATCAGCCCTTCCAATTTCTATCGATGTGTAACTATTTTTGAAAATGATTTTACTGTCAGAGGCTAGCGTCGGTGTGAGCTGTCCATCCTGTTGTTCAACACTAACAGTGACTTTGTGAGTCTTACGATCGTAGGTAATCGTCTGATCATTACCAAACTTTTCGCGGATTGTGTAGCTATATTCCCCCAATTTATCGTATTCAATCTCTTCAAAATAAATCGATCCAGCAGCATTATTGGTAGTTGTTTGAAGAACTTTTCCATTTTTATCAATCAACTCAAATTGGAATTCATCTCTACGCAATGAACGTCCCTCCAACACTACGCTTGCTTCCAATACGATACTGCCTTTTTTCGGCGTATAGGTATTTTTGAATGTTGGCGTGTCACTGTAAGTCGGAGTGGCAACAAGTTTCCCTCGGTTATTCACTACATTGACTGATACTGAGAATTCGTTTTTATCGTAAGTAATGTGTTCATCGTTCCCTACTTTTTCACGAATTGAGTAGCTGTATTTTCCAGCTTTATCGTACTCAATCTCTTTGAAATAAATCGATCCAGCAGCATCATTGGTAGTTGTCTGAATGACTTTTCCATCTTTATCCACCAACTCAAATTCAAATTCTCCATTACTCATCTGACGGCCATCTAAAACTTTGTTCGCTTCTAAAACTATGCTGTCTTTTTTCGGAGTGTAAGTATTCTTGAATTCAGGGTTGTTAGAATAGCTAGCTGTGGCAATCAGTTTTCCATTCTGTTCTTCAACCTTAACAGTAACTGGATACGTACTATTGTCGTAAGTGATTGTCGCGTCGTTCCCCGCTTTTTCGCGAATCGTGTAGCTATATTCGCCATCTTTATCATACTCGATTGCCTTAAAGAAGATTTTTCCAGCAGCATCATTGGTAGTTGTCTGAATGACTTTTCCATCTTTATCAACTAATTCAAATTGGAATTCACCATTACTTAGTTGACGTCCATCTAGAATTTTATTCGCTTCTAAAATGAGACTGCCTTTTTTCAGTGTATAAGTATTCTTAAACTCTAGATTTCCACTGTAAGTTGGAGTCGCAATCAGTTGTCCGTCGATATCTTTAACGTTTACGGTGACTTGATACGAACTAGAATCGTAAGTAATGGTCGCATCGTTTCCAGCTTTTTCGCGAATTGTATAGCTATATTCACCAGCTTTATCATAATCAATTGCACTGAAGAAAATCTTTCCTTCAGAATTATTGGTAGCTGATTGAAGAACTTTTCCATCTTTATCCACCAATTCAAATTGGAATTCGCTGTTATTTAACGAACGTCCTTCAAGAACTTTACTCGCTTCTAAAACAAGACTCCCTTTTTTTGTTGTATAAATATTTTTGAATTCAGGATTTCCACTGTAAGTTGGAGTCGCAATCAGTTGTCCGTCGATATCTTTTACATTAACAGTTACAGAATAAGTTCGATTATCGTAAGTAATCGTCGAATCGTTCCCAGATTTTTCGCGAATCGTGTATTGATATTCGCCAGCTTTATCATACTCGATTGCCTCAAAGAAAATTTTTCCGTCAGAATTATTTGTAGTTGTCTGAAGAACTTTTCCGTCCTTATTAACTAACTCAAATTGGAACTCACCGTTACTTAATGAACGACCTTCCAAAATTTTAGCTGCTTCTAAAACGAGACTACCTTTTTTCGGTGTGTAAGTGTTTTTGAACTCAGGATTACCACTATAAGTCGGAGTCACAATCAGTTGACCATCGATATCTTCAACATTCACCGTAACTTGGTACATACTATTGTCGTAAGAAATCGTCGCATCATTTCCAGCTTTCTCGCGGATTGTGTATTGATATTCGCCAGCTTTATCATACTCGATTGCCTCAAAGAAAATTTTTCCGTCAGAATTATTTGTAGTTGTTTGAAGAACTTTTCCATCCTTATTAACTAATTCAAATTGGAACTCGCCATTACTTAATGAGCGACCTTCTAATATTTTGCTTGCTTCTAAAATAAGACTGCCATTCTCAGGCGTATAAATATTTTTGAACTCAGGGTTACCTTTGTAACTAGCTGTAGCATTTAGTTTCCCGTTTTGTTCTTTAACTGAGACGACAACTTGATACGTACTATTATCGTAAGAAATTGTCTCATCGGTTCCAGACTTTTCACGAATCGTGTAGCTGTATTCACCAGCTTTATTGTATTCGATTGCTGTAAAGAATATTTTTCCATCAGGATTATTGGTAGTTGTCTGAACGATTTTTCCATCTTTGTCGATCAATTCAAACTGGAATTCACCGTTACTTAGTTGGCGTCCTTCTAACACTTTGCTTGCTTCTAAAATAAGACTGCTATTCTCAGGCGTATAAATATTTTTGAACTCAGGATTTCCACTGTAGGTTGATGTAGCTGTCAGTTGTCCATCGATATCTTCAACACTCACAGTAACTTGATATGAACTATTATCGTATGAAATCGTCTCATCGTTCCCAGATTTTTCGCGGATTGTGTAACTGTATTCGCCAGCTTTGTCATACTCAATTGTGTCGAAATAGATTTTTCCGACAACATCGTTGGAAGCCGTTTGAAGAACTTTCCCATTTTTATCCAGTAATTCAAATTGGAATTCGCCACTACTTAACGAGCGACCTTCCAAGACTTTACTTGCCTCTAAAACAAGACTGCCATTCTTTGGCGTGTAAATATTTTTAAATTCAGGATTTCCACTGTAAGCCGGAGTCGCAGTCAGTTTTCCATCAACATCTTTCACATTAACAGTTACTGAATACGTTCGATCATCATAAGAAATAGTTTCATCATTCCCAGATTTTTCGCGAATCATGTATTGATATTCGCCGGCTTTATCGTATTCGATTGGAGCGAAGTAAATCTTCCCATCAGAATTATTGGTAGCTGTTTGAATAACTTTTCTATTTTTATCTAGCAATTCAAACTGGAACTCGCCACTGCTTAATGAGCGACCTTCCAATACTTTGCTTGCCTCTAAAATAAGACTGCCATTCTCAGGCGTGTAAATATTTTTAAATTCAGGATTTCCACTGTAGGTTGATGTAGCTGTCAGTTGCCCATCGATATCTTCCACACTCACAGTAACTTGATACGAACTATTATCGTATGAAATAGTCTCGTCGTTCCCCGCTTTTTCCCGAATCGTGTAACTATACTCACCAGCTTTATCATATTCAATCGTGTCGAAGAAAATCTTTCCATCAGAATTATTGGTAGCTGTTTGAATAACTTTTCCGTCTTTATCAATCAACTCAAATTGGAACTCACTATTAGTTAGTTGTCGTCCGTCCAAGACTGTACTTGCCTCTATCGCAAGACCACCTTTTTTCGGTGTATAAGTATTTTTAAACTCAGGATTTTCACTGTAAGTCGGAGTCACAGTCAGTTGCCCATCGATATCTTCAACATTCACCGTCACTTGATATGAACTAGAATCGTAAGAAATTGTCTCATCGTTCCCAGTTTTTTCGCGGATTGTGTAACTGTATTCGCCAGCTTTGTCATACTCAATTGTGTCGAAATAGATTTTTCCGACAACATCATTGGAAGCTGCTTGAATAACTTTTCCGTTTTTATCAACTAACTCAAATTGGAATTCACCGTTACTTAGTTGACGTCCATCTAGAATTTTATTCGCTTCTAAAACAAGACTGCCTTTTTTCGGTGTATAAGTATTTTTGAATTCAGGATTACCACTGTAGATTGATGTAGCTGTCAGTTGACCATCGACATCTTCAACACTCACAGTAACTTGATACGAACTATTATCGTATGAAATAGTCTCATCGTTCCCCACTTTTTCCCGAATCGTGTAACTATACTCGCCAGCTTTGTTATACTCAATTGTGTCGAAATAGATTTTTCCGACAACATCGTTGGAAGCTGTTTGAATAACTTTTCCATCTTTGTCGATTAATTCAAACTGGAATTCGCCGTTACTTAGTTGACGTCCATTTAAAATTTTATTCGCTTCTAAAACAAGACTGCCTTTTTTCGGTGTATAGATATTTTTAAATTCAGGATTACCACTGTAAGTCGGAGTCGCAGTCAGTTGCCCATCGACGTCTTTTACGTTTACCGTAACTTGATAGGACTGACTGTCGTAAGAAATCGTCGAATCATTCCCAGTTTTCTCGCGAATCGTATATTGATATTCGCCAGCTTTATCGTATTCGATTGCATTGAAGAAAATCTTTCCATCAGAATTATTAGTAGTCGTTTGAAGAACTTTACCGTCTTTATCAACTAACTCAAATTGGAATTCACCGTTACTCAGTTGACGTCCATCTAGAATTTTATTCGCTTCTAAAACAAGACTGCCTTTTTTCGGTGTGTAGGTATTTTTAAACTCAGGATTACCACTGTAGGTCGGGGCCGCAGTCAGTTTTCCATCGCCGTCTTTTACGTTAACAGTTACTGAATACGTTCGATCATCGTAAGAAATAGTTTCATCATTCCCCGATTTTTCCCGAATCATATAATTGTATTCACCAGCTTTGTCATACTCAATTGCATCAAAGAAAATATTTCCATCAAGAGTATTACTAGAAGTTTGAAGAACCTTCCCATCTTTATCTAGCAGTTCAAATTGGAATTCGCCACTACTTAACGAGCGACCTTCCAAAATCTTACTGGCTTCTAAAGCAACACTACCTTTCTCAGGCGTGTAAATATTTTTAAACTCCGGATTTCCACTATAACTAGGTGTCGCAGTTAGTTGTCCATCGATATCTTCAACGTTCACCGTCACTTGATATGAACTATTATCGTAAGAAATTGTCGTATCATTTCCCACTTTTTCGCGGATTGTGTAGCTGAATTCACCAGCTTTATCGTATTCAATTGTATTGAAGAAAATCTTCCCATCAACATTATTGGTAGCTGTTTGAAGAACTTTCCCATCTTTATCTACCAAATCAAATTGGAACTCGCCACTACTTAATGAGCGACCTTCCAAAATTTTACTTGCTTCTAAAGCAACACTACCTTTTTTCGGTGTGTAAATGTTTTTAAACTCTGGATTTCCACTATAACTAGGAGTCGCGGTCAATTGTCCGTCGATATCTTCAACGTTCACCGTAACTTGATATGAACTATTATCGTAAGAAATCGTTGCATCGTTTCCTGCTTTTTCACGGATGGTATAACTGTACTCACCAACCTTGTCATACTCAATTGTGTTGAAGAAAATTTTCCCATCAATATTATTAGTAGCTGTTTGAAGTACTTTTCCATCTTTATCAACCAACTCAAATTGAAATTCTCCGCTACTTAATGAACGACCTTCCAAAATCTTACTCGCTTCTAAAGCAACGCTACCTTTTTCCGGTGTATAAGTGTTTTTAAACTCCGGATTCCCACTATAACTAGGTGTCGCAATTAGTTGACCATCGATATCCTCAACATTCACCGTCACTTGATATGAACTAGAATCATAAGAAATCGTTGCATCGTTTCCAGCTTTTTCGCGGATTGTGTAGCTAAATTCACCAGCTTTGTCATACTCAATCGTGTCGAAATACATTTTTCCAGTGATATCATTGTGAGTCGTTTGAAGAACTTTACCGTCTTCATCAACAAGTTCAAATTGAAATTCTCCACTACTTAACGAACGACCTTCCAAAATTTTATTTGCTTCTAAAGCAATACTGCCGCTCTTTGGTGTGTAAACATTTTTGAACTCCGGATTCCCACTATAAGCAGGAGTCGCAGTCATTTGCCCGTCGATATCTTCAACGTTCACCGTCACTTGATATGAACTACTATCATAAGAAATTGTCGTATCGTTCCCCACTTTTTCGCGGATTGTGTAGCTATATTCGCCAGCTTTGTCATACTCAATCGCGTCGAAGAAAATCATTCCATCCACGTTATTACTTGAGGTTTGAATGACTTTTCCATCTTTATCAACCAACTCAAATTGAAATTCTCCACTACTTAACGAGCGACCTTTCAGAATCTTACTAGCTTCTAAAATAAGGCTGCCTTTCTTAGGCGTGTAAACATTTTTAAACTCCGGATTTTCACTGTAAGTCGGAGTCGCAGTCAATTGTCCGTCGATATCTTCCACATTCACCGTCACTTGATACGAACTAGAATCATAAGAAATCGTTGCATCATTCCCCGCTTTTTCGCGGATTGTGTAGCTATATTCGCCAGCTTTGTCATACTCAATCGCGTCGAAGAAAATCATTCCATCCACGTTATTACTTGAGGTTTGAATGACTTTTCCATCTTTATCAACCAACTCAAATTGAAATTCTCCACTACTTAACGAGCGCCCTTCCAAGACTTTTCTAGCTTCTAAAACAACACTACCTTTTTTCGGTGTATAAGTGTTTTTAAATTCCGGATTCCCACTATAACTAGGTGTCGCAATCAATTGTCCATCGACATCTTCCACATTTACCGTTACTTGATACGAACTACTATCGTAAGAAATTGTCGCATCGTTCCCAGCTTTTTCGCGGATGGTATAACTGTATTCACCAACCTTGTCATACTCAATTGCGTCGAAGAAAATCATTCCATCCACGTTATTACTTGAGGTTTGAATGACTTTTCCCTCTTCATCAACAAGTTCAAATTGGAATTCCTCGCTACTTAATGAGCGACCTTCCAAAATTTTACTTGCTTCTAAAGCAACATTACCTTTTTTTGGTGTATAAATATTTTTAAACTCTGGATTTCCACTATAACTAGGTGTCGCAATCAATTGCCCGTCGATATCTTCAACGTTCACCGTCACTTGATATGAACTAGAGTCATAAGAAATCGTTGCATCGTTCCCAACTTTTTCGCGAATCGTATAACTGTACTCGCCAGCTTTGTCATACTCAATCGCATCAAAGAAAATATTTCCATCGGCGTTATTAGCAATTGTTTGAAGAACTTTTCCGTCCTGATCCACCAACTCAAACTCGAATTCCCCGTTATATAATTGTCGGCCTTCTAAGACTTTACTCGCTTCTATGACCGCCGAACCTATGGCTGGGGTGTAGTTATTTCTGAATTCAGGTCGACTTTGGTACAGCGGTGAGACAATCAGTTCCCCATTGAATTCTGAGACATAAACCGTCACGCTATATTCCGTGGAATCATAGGTAATCGTTCCATCCGTGCCAATTACCTCGCGAATCGTGTACTGATATTCGCCAGCGGCTGTGTACTCGATGGGCTCAAAGTAAATTCTTCCTTCATGATTATTCGTAGCCGTTCGAAGGATATTCCCGTCCTCATCAATCAATTCAAAATGGAATTCATCTTCTTTCATCTGTCGACCAGTTACTGATTTATAGGCTTGGATAATGAGACTGCTAGGCTCGACAGCATATGTATTTCTGAATGTCATATCCCCATGGTAAGCAGGTCTAGCCGTGAGTTGCCCGTTCACCTCTTCGACATAAACTGTCACTTCGTAGACGATTGGGTCATAGGTGATGCCGCCCAATGAGCCTTTTTCCTCACGGATTGTGTAGTGATATTCACCAGCTTTGTCGTATTGAATTGGGGAGAAATACACAGCGCCATTTTCTTCATTGCTACTCACTTGTACGACTCGGCCCTCTTCATCGACTAGCTCAAATTGAAATTCACCAGATTCTAGCGGTCGACCCTCTAATATTTTACGCGCTTCTAAACTAAGCGAAGTCGGTTTGAGGACAGGATTTGTCACCGTGATCTCGATCTTAGATTTATCTTTGTTAGTTACTTCAAATTCGTTCGAAGGTGCGTACACGGGTGTCCCATATCCGGCTAAGCCTTGGGTTTCGATTACGCGATATTTTCCTTCTTCTAATTCGCTAAATAGTGCTTCACCAAGACTATCTGTGCTGACCTCAATCGTACCAACTGTGCCATTTGCCCGGTAATCTTCGTAGGTGTTAGTGGATTTATTCCATCGCTGAATTTTGAAAACAACCCCTTCGAGATTATTACCAGCGTCATCTTGCTTATGTACCTTCAACGTTTTTGCGTCAATCGTCTCAGCATTGCCGCCCACTTTTCTAAAATCAAGCTCCCAAATGTTTGAATTAACTTCGCCTTTAGAATAGAGCAGCTTTGCTTGGTTTTTTAATGTTTTAGATGCACCAGTAACCGCGGTTTGAATCGTGACTTGGTACCCATTAATTTCGTCTTCAGCACCTGAACGAAATCGTGTTAATGTTTGCTTATAGCCATCATAAGTAATTTCTCCGGCATTTAATTGGTCGGTTAATAAGTTCTCGATTTCTTGATAATTGTTATTTTTGTATCTATCTGGTAGCTGTATTTGCTGACTAGGCAGACTGCCAAAATAAACCACGACCGTGTTATTAATCATACCGTAGCCAGGCTCTCCTCTGTCCTTTAAGGTTTGCTTGAAATTTTCGACAGATAGATCAGTTGTTTTTGGAGAAACTCGTTTGATTTGATACTCCAATGGAGCCGTCTGCGTCACATCCGTATAGAGGAAGGAATTGTTAGACATCTCGCCTGTCGAAGTTGCCGTGTATAAAATCGTTTGTATCTTAATTGAAGAAATGGTTTGCTCCCCTTGCAATTCATCAATCAAAAACGCATCATTCAGCGTGTCATACGTCTGGCCATTAAATCGTTTGCGCGCATTATCAAAATTGACAAGGATATCCCAATTGACTTTGTTTTGGCCAGAGATTTGTACGCCATTTTTCGCGAGAATGTGCGTCAGTGTACTCGGATATTCCGCGGCCGATCCACCCAGGTCCCCAATGGTGAAAGGTGGCAGTTGTACACCATTTTCTGCGGTTATGATAATATCTGTCCCGCTTTTTTCAATCTGACCATCGGCATGCACCACACTATTTTTAATTGCGCCCATTGAAACAGCAGTCTCATTCAATGTGATTTTTATTTTATTATCCAACAGCTGCGTCGTTCCGATTTCACGATTCTCTTGATTAGTTAAAGGAAACGCATCCGTGTTGTTGTATGAAAAATGATCCGCTGGCAGAGAAAATGTAAAATAATCCCCCGCCTTTATTTGCGCTAGCTTTTCTGGCAAAATTGCCCATTTATATTCAAAACGAATGGTATTTCCTGGAATTGGCGTAGGTGCATCCGTTACTAGTTGTCCGTCTTGAATTAAGTGAGTGAAACCGCGCCCATTATTGACGAGCACATTTACATCCGCTAGATCAACGAGGTGTGTTACATCTTGAACTTCCGTTGCTTGCGGCAAAACCGTTTGTTTATTCAACAGTGTATCAGAAATATTCGCTCCTACCTGCGTGTTGGCGGTTGAGCTTTCGCTAGTTATTTCAGTAGTTCCGGCTGAGCTGGAACCTGTAGATAAGTTTCTTTCAGTCGACTGATCGGTGCCGTTAGTCGATTGCTCCGTAGTGACTGATGACTTTACTTGACTCGTTCCTGTTTCAAAAGTTAACTCATTTGAGATGACTAGGACCGGATTGATAAAAATGGATGCAAGTAAAGTGAATAGACTAAATAATACAAGCTGCCTTTTTTTCATGGCGCTACCTCCAATCATGGATAAAAATGTCGAGCGAGGCCTCTATTGAGGGTCCTCTTATTGGCAGTCTCAAAACGAACGAAAAACCTAAGCAATCAGTCCATCTTAAGTCATGCTATCGACCCTATTCTATAAATTTTATTAGTTATTTTTTGAGTAAAAATTAGCTGCCTGTTCGGTTATTTCCATACAAGCGCTCCGCTAATCATTCGTGTATAAATAGTTTTCGTGGTGTTCGTTCTATCATTTTCAAGTGTTCGATAAAATTTGTAGCAACTGTTAGTACATGTTTATTCGCAAATGTTTATTTTAGGAATACGCCTATTTCAAAAATAAACGATGTTTCTTTTTAAGGTAGAAATAACGGAAATACAACCAGCAGAGTCGTTCGTTCTCTGAGGCTGTATTTCCATCAAGTATTCGTGAAAATCACTATTTTCTGTACAGTATAATGGCTAATGTCGCTAACTTTTTCGCTCACTTAGAATCGAGTTCCAAATAAAATCGTTCCCGACATACTGGCCAATACCCGTCCTAATTGTGCCTCATCATTTGAATCGTTTAAGACAGTTTCTTGTTCCATGTCCGCCATTTTCTTTTCTAATAGTAATTTCTTTTTGAAGTTATCTTTGTGTTCGTTCTCAACAATTAGTGTGTTTTCCCTACTGCTAGCAGTGTATTCATCGAGTTGGAAATGTTCTTTTCGTTCCACTGATACAGATTCTTCAAATAACATAATGTTATTTGTTTGGTATGAAAAAAGTAATGGTACCATCAAGAAGGAAATCATTCGTTCATTCATTTTTAAATCCTTTCACCTTTCGCGCCCTTAAGTTCAACCAATAGTTCCCCTAAGTCCCGCCAATCATCAGGTGTTGGTGGCTTTTTCCATATCAATTGTTTATAGCCTCTTTGATGAATCAAACAATCTGAAATATAAATATCCGTCTGACGCGTAATCTCTTTCTCGTATTTTATGTTCATACTTTGTAAGGAAGAGAGCATCAATCGAATGTATTGGTTATAATTATCCCCATGCGAAAAATCGATACATATGTATAACGGATGTTCTATTTTGGATATAGGAATTTTCGTGACTAGCAAAAATAGATAGTCGTAATAGAGCTTACTCATCTCCGCCTCACTGATAAATAAGTTCTTGTGATTCAATTGATTTAAGAAGTTTTTCACCAGCGAATCGAGCTTTGGATTGACCTCTTGAAAATAATGAAATTCTGTCTTAATCGTAAATGTGCTCTCTCTAAAATGGTAAATCAACCATTTTCGATTAATATCTTTGACCTCATTAAATAAATCGCGCTTATCCTGCTCATCTAGCAGACATTCGTTTGATAGATAGTCGAAGAATTGATGAGCTGTCTGCTCCACCGCAACCTCTGTATCATTGCGCAAAAAGCTTTCGACTAGCTTTTTATCAATGTTTTCTAAGTAGATAAATGAGAACAAATACGCAATTTCATTCGTTACCTGATCTCTGGGTACGCCCCAGCTATGTATGAGCTCTTCGGTGAGATATTCCTTGAATGAAGACTCTTCTAATGTGACAAAACTTTCTGTTATGTAATGCTTTGTTCGTAGTCGAGTCAACCAAACATTTAAAAAGGAAGTCAACTTTATTTTCTTCGTTTCAGAAAGCGTGCATTTTGTCAGCGTCATTAATTGATTAATCAGCTGTTCCGCTTTAATCTGAATAAAATCCGGAAAGGGACTATAAATACCATTAAATGCTTCATAATAAAGACTGTATAGGCGGATGCGTAGCTGAAACTCATCCCCTAAGATTTGACTTTTTTTAAGAATAAGATTGTCTGCTTTGAGAATATCTTTCAACTCTCGATGTTGGTTGTAAGCGGAGGATCGACTCATATGTAGATCTTCTATCTGTCGTTCCAAGGGGGTCTCCTTCACCAGGAAATTATGGAACAATTGAAAGAGTGTGCTTGATTTTAAATAACTCACTCGCAGCTCTTTAGTTGTTTTATGTGAAATGTTTTTTGAAAGAATTTCTCCACTTGAAAGAATTTCTATCTTGATATTAGAAGATAATAAATTCAATTCTTCATGGAGCATTTGAATGAATTTCGCGGTTTTGTATTTGGAAAGTGAAAGAACATCACTTAGTTTGTTTATCGTACAATATTGATTTTTATTTAATTCAATATATTGCAAGACGGTTGTCTTATAATATTGATCTTCTAATAATAGGTGATTTGGGTTCATCCAGAGTTCTCCCTTCATTATATAGTAGTCTACTAAATTATTTTATGGTTTTTGTCTCAATATTTTTTCTCTAGAAAAAAAATATTGGATTTTTTTCGAAGTTTTTGTATGAGAGAATAATTTTTTGTAGACAAATCTCCTTTAAAATAACACTGGATATACCCAATGATAACGCATGTTTCCGTGAAAAACAATGTATTTGCCCAGCGCTTTAAAGCAAATAAAAAATAACAGTTGTTTTAGGTAGTCCAGACTTTTATATAAAATAAAGAATTTTGTGGACGGGCGCTCCCCTTTTCTGATTTATAATAAATTTGTGGTAGTAATCAAAAGAGCTAAGCCATCAGCTACTTTTGAAATACTGCTTATTTGTATATAGGGACATGACCAGTCGCTTGTCAGATCCCGAATGAGGAGGAGATTTTTTAGGAACGATAAGATAGAACAAGGAGGAAGCGGACACATGACAAATAAGATATCACTCATAAGTAAGGAAGTCGAAGCCTACTTCTCTGACTACGATCAATCCTTACAAAAGCATGCACTTAAACCAAATACAGAAAAATTATCTGCCTACTATAAAGCGATTAAACGAGAATTTTCAAGGATCATTATAGAAACAAGTGAGGAAACATATTTAGGAAATATCGAAAAAACATTGACCTTGGATGCAAAACTACAAATTCTATTTTTCTTTTGGTTGGAAACAGACTTACATAATTGTTCAGAGGATGAGATCATTTCGATTGTCGAGAAGGATTGTCATACTTACTATAAAGAATCAATGGACTGCAAATTAAGCACAACACTTCCTACCCCATTTCTGCAAAGAATCAGTTAGGAATTATAATAAAACGGGAAAGATACAAAAATGAAGGGAGCTTTTACGTATGAGAGGGAAAGTATTTACTGCTGCATTTATTTTAGATGGAGCTTATAAGTTAGCAACAGAAGAAGGAATTAGTGCCGTTACCGCACGAGGATTATCACGAGAAATGGGCATTTCTACACAGCCTATTTATATGGAATTTAAAAATATTAATAACTTGCGAACAGCTGTGTATGAGATGATTCTTGAACATATCGAAACGGAATATTTTTCAAAAAATGCCACACCATTTGATTTCATGAACAATTTCTATCGCTACATTAAAGAAGAACATACACAATACATTTCGTTAACCACCGACAAAACTTCTATGGAAGAAACCAAATCTTTCTTCTACCAAAAATTCTGTGAAGCGTTGGCCGGAAAACTGCAAGTCACTCCAGCTATCAGCCAGCTAATGTATGCCCAAGTTGTGGGCAGCGTAACTTCATTAGTGACAGTCGTCGGACAATTTAACGAACGCGAATTAATCAAAGAATTGTATGAACGCACCAGCGCTGTGTACTCGTCAGAATACTTCACGAAAGTACTAAGAACTATCGAAATGCCTGTAGAAGTACCTGTATAAAAAATATAGGAAAGATAATCAAATAACCGAATATCTTTCGGTAAATTAAGTAGAACCCACACCCTTCTCGTAAGTGAAAATGGTGTGGGTTCTTAATTTATTTGGTAATTGAGAAAAGAATAATAGTGGTTCGAAATAGATTATCGACAATTTCTTGTTGATAGAGACCGCCCACTTGGTCGACTGCTCGCTGGATATTTTTGATGCCTAGTCCCCTATTTTGCCTGTCCATTCGATCCTTTATTTCAGCTGGATCAAACTGATTTTCGATTTCAATTTTCAAATTGTTGTTAAATATTCGCATGGTGAAAAAAATAGTTCGATGGGTATCTTCCTGATTACGGTCAACGGCACTGATTGCATTATCGAGCAAGTTACCAATGATGATAGTCAAAATAGACTCTTCCAATGCGAACGTTTCTGGAGAAAATACCTTAATTTCTAGTTGAATCCCCTGCTCTTTTGCTAGAGCGTATTTTTCGTTTAAGAGGAAGTTTAAAACAAAATTATGTGTGAAGAAAAGTTCTGTCTGCTGAATATCTACTAGCGAATGATTGATATATTCACGAGCGGATTTCAGATTTTCATCAGTTGGTCGCTCAAGTAAACCAGCTAGGACAATGTATTGATTCTTCAAATCATGGCGTAGCGTTCGCACTTTTTCATTGTTTTCTTGAGTGGATTTTATTAGCTGTAACTCTCCTTCAAATGCTTGATTTTCAGCAGTTAATTTTGTTACTTTCTCAAGCTGATTTTCAATGGTGAAATATAGAAAGCTGAAACAAGTGCTGAATAAGAAAATTAAGCCAATTAAGAAAAATTGCACGCGGACGGAAAAGACGCCAGTTTGCTGTTTTAACTGTACAAAGAGAATCGAACTAGTCGATAAAAAAGCAACAATGCCAAGTATTATGAGGACCTGACTCTCCCAGACTAGCAGTTTGCGTTGGCGCTGTCGATTAAATGGAATCTGGCAGAGCTGGACAAAGATTATTTTGAAGAAAAGTGATAGAACCGCTTCGACATATAGACTGAGGTAAACAGAATGTGGCGCGGATAAAAATAATCGTAAGCAAGCAGTCACGAATGAATCGATCAATAAAAATCCGTTAGCTAACAATAATGTCCAAAAAATCATTTGTGGCAACGGTAATTTGTTCCTTTTGGTAATTAAGAATAGGCTCATGAAAAGGCAAAGGCTATTCAATACTTTAGGGATCAAAAACGCACCACTATCGCCAAATAAATCCGTGAGAAATTCGATTACTGATACAGATAGTTCAGATAGATTAATCAAGTATTGTCCCAATAGAATTAGTACCAATGCTATAAAAATAACCAGTGGCGTCGATTTTACCTGTTTATTTTTTACTAAGTGCTGGGTAAGTAGCACTGGGGGGATTATTTGCACAATAAATAACAATCGCGTGAGGTCATAGAAATTAAGCATAGGCTACATAATCTCCTTTAACTGCTGGACGATTTCTGCCCTAGCGCTCTTTGAATAATTTCTACTGACAGGAATTATCGGAGATTCATCTTGTTGTCTCAACCATACTGCTTCATTTTCCAATTTTGAAATGAAAAAACAATTGATTATATAGGAATTATGCACGCGGACGAAGCGTTTATCCAAGCGTTTCATTAGCTCATCCGTTTTAAGAATCGTTGTGTATTGCCCCTCTGTCGTATTAATCAGCACGCTGCGTTTGTCTTTTTCAAAGTAAATAATTTTTCTGAACTCAATGAAATAATCTATTTTTTTGTATGAAAAATGGAGTCCCTTTTCTTGCACCTGTAGATAGTTCATTATCCTGTTTAGTACTGGAAAAATAGCTTCCTTAGTGACTGGCTTCATCACATAATCAAATGTCTGTAAGGCGAATACTTCAGGCATGTATTCTTTGTAGCTGGTCAAAAAAATAATAGGGACAAGTGAGTTATTTTTTCTGATCTCTCTAGCTAGATCAAGACCAGATAGACCAGGCATCTCGATATCTAAAAAGAAGAAATCATAGGAGGTTTCCTTGATTGCAAGCAAGAGTTTTTGCGGATCATAGTAGATTTCGACATCAAAATGAACGGGTCCATAACTTTCTAGAATTTCTTCAACTTGTTGTGTCCAGATAGGCTCATCATCGCAGAGGGCAACTTTCATTTTCATCCTTCTCTCTGTTTTCGTCACTTCAAGAACTTTAGTCATCAGAAGTCTACTCCTCTCTTTAAGACATTTCAAGCCTCAGCTTATAATTAATCGATAAATAAAATAACTTTCCCAAAATGCTGACAACTTATTACTTGTAAACCGTTAGTTATGACTTTTGAATAAGATTCTAACTATTTTCCAGTAAGCTTACTGTGTTCCAAAAAATAATGACGAAAAAGAAATGAGGAAACTGATATGAGAAAATGGAAAATAGGCTTGGCTGGAGGGCTGTTAGTTATCGTAACGAGTCTTGTGATGATTCCTTTTACGACAGAAACGGCAAATATGGCCGAACAAACAACTGTGAAGACACAGATACAAGATAAACAGAGCACAGATTCGGTGGCTGGAGATTCAAAAAAAACACCAACAAGTTTAGAACTTGCGGTTACGCGTTTCAGAAAAATGGAAAAAAGTGAGCGGGAGACACTCTTTGGACCAGATGATACGAAACTTGTCACTGCTGTTAAAGAAGACGACGGGTATGGCTTCGTGTTTGGCGCAGGATTTAGCATTGAAGACGAGAATGGGCAAAAGCAAACCACGTCAATCGAACCAACCACTGTCGGAGAGCTGAAACAAGCACTAGCTCTTGAAGCTTCCAAATAATAATTAGATGAAAAATGGAATCAATCAGCCGATAAATTATCTCATAAATAACTTCTTCTATTCTCTGATGAAACAGCATCTGGTAGTCAAAAGGTACGGTGTGCTCATCTTACTGATTGCTTTGACGGTTGTCGGTATTTTGTTCTCTCAGCCAACTAGTGTACCGGTACTAGTGCCAAGTCCTCAGCCCAAATTAGCCAGCCAAAAGATACTTGATGTGCCCTTAGAAAGTCAATTTACTGAGGTAGCCTTGGAAAATGGTTGTGAAGTGACTGCGCTATCGATGCTCCTTCGATATTTTGATTATTCAGTGGACAAAAATAGTTTGGCTGATCAGCTGAGCTACGTTCCGGTCATGGTGGATTCAGTTTATCATGGCAATCCACACGATGGCTTTGTCGGTAATATTACGGGTGGTTTAGCTGCGATGGGTGTCGCTGTCGAACCTATTGCGACACTCGCAAAAAAGATTGTAGGTACAGAGAAAGAAGTCATTTCAGGCAGTGATATCAATTTTTCCGAGATAGAAAAAGAACTTAAAACAGGCAATCCCGTCTGGGTCATTACGACACTCGATTTCCAAATTCCAACAGCAAATGACTGGCTTACCTGGCAAACACGCAGCGGTACAATTGACGTTTGCAGGCTCTGCCATGCGGTTATCGTCACAGGAATCACCGATAAATATGTCTATGTCAATGATCCATATGGCTATAAAAATCGTAAAGTTGCGATTAAGAAATTTCGGAAAGCTTATGAAGTTATGGGTAAGCAGATGCTGTATTTGAGATGAATCGAGTGAGGTATCAGAGGGAAGCTATTGAAAAAGAGTCTGTTCAGTTGAAGACGAGAGAAATATCTACTATTAAATAAAGAAGATTGGTCGACTATTTCAAGTAAGTAGTCAATCAATCTTCTTTTTGATAGTTCAAGCTGAGTTAAAACGTCAGCGTCTAGTTTTAAAGTTCGTAAGTTTGAATACTACCTATTCTCTACTCTTTACCTATTCAGTCACCGATAGATGGTTCAAGTCTTCTGCGTCCTCTTTCACCATGGTTGGCAAATAGAATGACGGATACTAAAACTATCGCGATCCCCACCATCTGAATGAGCGTCATGGTTTGGCCAAGAAGTATTGGCGCTAAAATATTTGCGACTAATGGCTCTGCGGCTGCGATGACGTTTGAAAGTGAGGCATCGATGTAATTAACGCTGGCCAGGTAGCAACAAAATGAAATGGCTGTGCCGACAATAATGATGAAGGCCATATAAAATACAACTTGCATAGTGATTTCAAATCCTGGCTGCCAGATGGGCCGTACAAATTGAAACGCCAATCCGCCAAGGAACATGCCCCAACCGACGACTAATGGTGAGCCATATTTTTTTAATAGTGCTCGTGGTTGTAACGTATAGAAAGCCACGCCAATGGCTGACCCGATACCGATTAATAATCCTGAATAGCTAATCAATAATTGCTGGAAATTCCCGCGTGTGACTAATAAAAATACGCCGATAAAGGTTAGCAGTATGTAGATGATTTCTTTTATATGTAGCAGTTTTTCCTTTTTAATGATTAGGTAAAAATAAATGAATATTGGAGACGTAAATTGTAGAATTGTTGCTAGTCCGGCCCCATTTTTACCAATCGATAGGAAGAATAGATATTGGCAGCCAATCATTCCCACTAGACTGAATAAGAGTAAGGTTATGCCATCCTTTTTCGAGCGAAAAATAGATGTGAGCGGCTGTTTTAACACTAGTTTTGTATACAGCAATAAGAGAAATCCAGCGACTAATAAGCGCGTGCCCACAACCCACGTTACTGGGGCATTGAATTTGGAGAAGACGACATCTGCAAACGCGCCATTGATTCCCCAAAGCGTCGCACCGACTAGCGCAAGTATGACCCCTTTACCCGTTCCTTCTTTTTTCACTAGCTCCTCCTTTCAAACCCTGTGATAGTCAAAAAATTTACGCAGACGAATGCCGCGTAAATTTTTGATAATTCTGTATTTATAGTATCACAGTTTTTTTCTCTCACAACTAATTTTTAGCCCCAAACTTCTTTGGCGACGTCTATAACTAATTTTAATTTTGCCCATTGTGCTTCTTCGGTTAAGATATTGCCTTCTTCAGTTGAAGCAAAACCGCATTGAGGACTCAGGCTTAGACGATCCAAAGGAACATATTTGCTGGCTTCTTTAATTCGCTCAATCAAGCCTTCTTTGTCTTCTAATTGGCCATTTTTACTGGTCACTAAGCCTAACACGACTTGTTTCCCTTCTGGCACGTAGCGTAAAGGCTCGAATCCGCCAGAACGTTCATCATCGAATTCTAAGAAGAAAGCTGAGACATCTTCTTTGCCAAATAAAGTTTCTGCTACTGGTTCATAACCGCCAGATGTAGCCCACGTAGAATGGTAATTACCTCGACAAATATGTGTAGTGATATGTAAATCCTCTGGTAAATCAGCAATTCCATTGTTATTTAAATCAAGGTATAGCTGTTGTAAATCATCGATACTGAGCGTTTCATTGTTTCTAGCTTTCCAGTAATTTTTATCCGCAAGCATGCCCCACGTACAGTCATCTAATTTGACATCGCGACAGCCTAGTTCATATAAAGCTAAAATTGTTTCACGATACGCTGCAGCAATATCCTTGTATAACTCGTTACGATCAGGATAAATTCGATCGACAGCCTCTTCGTTCACGCCACGAGTTAGTTCTGCTAATAATTGAGCAGGCGCTGGAATACTCTGACGAATCGGTGTACCATCTGCGATTTCAGCTAAAAATGAATATTCTTCAAAAATTGGATGGTTAGGATTAAAAGCCACCTTGCCAGATAAACGAGCTGAATCCGCTCTAGTCTCTTCCCCATGGAAAAGATAGCCTTGATCCATTACCACGTGGTCCACCCCGTTGAGGCCCCAGAAAAAGTCCAAATGCCAATAACTACGACGGAATTCGCCATCACTGATGAACGCCAATCCAACTTCTTTTTGTTTAGCGACTAATTCGCGAATCAGACGATTCTCAACTTCTTTTAAAGCCTCCGCTGTAATTTCTTTTTTCTCAAATTGCTCTCTTGCTTGTTTTAATTCGTCTGGGCGTAAAAAGCTCCCGACAATTTCATGTTGATGAATCGTTTCACACATAGTATTTTTCCTCCTCATAATTTAAAAAATAAAAAACACCCTTAAAAGAGTCTTGCTCTTCTAAGGATGTAAGTATTGTTTACATGGTACCACCTTTGTTCGCAAAAACCTTGACGATTTTTGCCTCTGTTCCAATGCAGCATAGACTGATTCATCTCTGCGATATTGGCATCTTTCTAACGGGGATTGCCGTGTACTTCTAAAATTTTACTTCTCAAAGTACCCACTCAAAAGCCATTTTCAAATCTATGTCTATCCGCCCCTTTTCAGCTACCAAGGCTCTCTATTAGAATATCCATTAAACTTTACTTTCTTTTTCTCAGTGTTTTATTATTTAATTTTAATCAGAATAACAAAAGATTATCTAGTAGTCAAGGGAAATTTTGGTGAAGTTTGGATTGGTTGTTCGATCATTCGATGTTTATTTTAAGATTTTCTGCCCTAGATAATACGACGTAATGACCGCCACATAACCAAGTACCGCTAGCACAAGTAATAGGTAAATTCTTGAGCCAAGCACAATCTTTAACAGGATGGTTGTTAGACAAGCTCAAAGATTTCCCAGTAATAGACCGAGTTTGATTGGTAAAGCATTTTTCCGTTGATTGCCACTTTCTGTATAAAATCTAGCACAGAATTATAATACCTTGTTCACACCTCTATGCCCCAACTCAAATTGATATTTAACAATCCCCAAACTTACATGGTTTGCGGTGCCTTTTTCTGTTTTAAAAATGGCTTCATCTTGTTTTAATTCGATAAAAAAGTTTTGCTTATTATTGGCAGTTGGCGCGAGCATCGCTGCGGTCATCCCCTGTTCGAACCAGGCTGGCATTGCCTGATCGGTGCTACATAATTCGCTCATTGGCTTGGACTGATGAGGTTTGCCATCTGTTTTTCCGTATCCTAATGCTACGACACAAGCTAGCGTTTCATTTTGTTTAATGTTTGCTTGGCAGTTTGTTCGTTTAAATGTTTGTCCAGCCCAACAACTATTCAGGCCTAATTGTTGCGCTTTGAGGACGATTCTTTGGCCATAATAGCCGATTTTTTCTAGCGACAAATCATCTTTCGGCCCGACTAATGCTAAATAATTCGAAACATTTCTGAAGCCTGCGAAGAAAGGTAAGAATCCTCTAAAAGTATTTTTGTCCTGGATAATCAACTGAATCGATAATCCTGATTCTTGGTTGCAACGTGCGATTTCTTCAGTTAATTCAGTCAGCACAGACTGTTCGATTGATTCACTCCGAAACTTTCTCACTGCGTGCCTATTTTCCATTGCTTCGATTAAATTCATAATAAAAATCCTCCTTATGTAGTCATAAATTATTTTTAGATAAATACTTTTCTGAATATAACTATGTAAATCCGAATCTTAACACCGTAAAGATTTGCTTAAAAAACTATCTATGCTTCTCCGGATTATTCGTCCATCAAATACATAGATAAGATAAACAAGCGCGTATTCGCTGTGTTGCATCCACTTGATTAATGTCGTCGGTCATACTCATAATGCCGGCTAAGCCATGAACCGTCGCCCACATCGTCAAGATTTTATCTTGCACGACCTCGTTGGAATATTTATCTGAGAGAACGGTCAACGAAACTTCTTTCAGAATTTCAAATGGCTTGATTGTTGTCTCGACATCTAAACTTAAAGAAAAATGGATCTCTGCTTCGCCTTTCGAAAAGAGCAATTTATAAAATAAAGGATTCTCTATAAAAAATAAGACATATTCCTCACCTAACATCGGTAAGACTTCAGGGACTTTGCCATTTTCATCAAGAATTCGCAGAAACCGTTCAGTCAATTTTGCCAAGACATGGTGCTGCATAGCCAGGATAAATTCCTCTTTATTTTTGAAATGGGCATACGGTGCGGCATTACTTACGTTGCAATTCGCGGCAACTTTTCGTAGAGAAAGTTGATCCACTTGGTGAGTATTCAGCATCAGGATTCCCTGCTCGATTAACTGTCTTCTCAAATCGCCATGATGATATTGCCCTTTTGGCATACGCTCACCTCCCTATGATGATAGTGTATTATCTAATCTTATCGTTGTCAAGATTGGGTTGAATAGAAATTTATTTGAGTAGATGGACTATGCACTAGTAATAAATTGGGACGAAACTCAAAAAGTTCCGTCCAATCAGCGATTGCTCAATGTAGCTAAACAAATAGCCGTTGCTCGTTATGAGAGTGATTGAGCAATTAATTTTCGCAAGAAATATTTCGTCGTCCCTTCAAACGGGCAGTCCTCAATCTGACCGTAGACGCTAAATCCTAACTTTTGATAAAAGGTCAATCCTTGATACTCTTGCGTGTTGACCGTTAGGTGCTTACAGTGTTTTGCAGTAGCAATTTTTTCAGCTTCTTCGACTAATAGAGTGCCATAATTCTGACCTCGATAGGTAGGTTTTATCGCCAATAAACTGATGTGTAGTCGATTGCCTGTCAGCACAGCAGTTAGTCCACCAAGATAATCTTCTTCCTGATACGCCGCGATAGAAAAGAACTCTTTGTTTTCTGAGCCTTCGCCAAACAGTTCTATTTGCTGATCCGTTAGTAACTGGCTGATTCGTTCGGAATTCTCTGTGTAATCAACTTTTTTGATTTCCATGATTGTCTCTCCTTGTTCACTTGTATTCACTAATCTTACCATGCTTGTGAGTGGATGAAAATAAAGAACAATATAAGTATCCTTAAAAGAATTCTATTCTAATATTCAAAGAAAAAGAAGACAGAAACGCGTACTTCACGTCTCTATCCCCCATCTGAATTTCCTTCATACTTCTACTCTCAATTTGTTCGATTGTGATTATCTTGCGCGTTCTCTTCTCTTACGTTCTCGCTCTTTTTGAACTAAATAGGCTTTTCGATTACTGCCCAACCCGTCGCTACCATTGGACAAAGGGATATTCCGAGTGAGTGAGACAAGGCGGAGATGACGGCTGAGACTACGCAAACAATAATATTCGGTTTCTTTTTCCTGGCGTTTCCTCCAATCAAATTAACTATTTTATTGGAACATTTATGACGAAATCTGTAAGAAACAATCTGACGAATAACCGTTGAGTAGTAGGCTGTGTGTCCTAGTTTGCTAGCGATTGCTGAACAATTTGCTTGTTTTTTAGTTGAATTACTTGGTCAAATGAAGCCAAGAAGTCTGGCTGAGTAGAATGGGTCACGACGATGACCAGCTTATCCGTTAGAGAAGCGATCACTTCCGAGATTAATTGTTCATTCTTTTGATCTAAGCCACTTGTCGGTTCATCCAAAATAATCATCTCAGCTTCCCTGTATAAAGCACGGGCGATGTCCAGCCGGCGTTCTTCTCCACCTGATAAGCGATTGGCTGTCAAATTGGTGCGAAGGCCCTCCTCTTGACTGGCTAACCAATTTTTTAAGCCCGCTTTATGCAAAGCTTCCCGAACTTTATCTTCATTGATTTCTTGAAATAAGCTGACATTCTCAGCAATTGTGCCAGAAAAAATAGCAGTTCGCTGAGGAACATAGCTGAAATGTCGGTAATAAGAAGCTTTATCAAAGTCCGTGAGTGCTTCGCCATTTAGACGAATCGTCCCCTCTTCAGGTGTCAAAATTCCCATCAATAATTGCAATAAAGTACTTTTACCAGCGCCGCTTTCTCCAATGATCGCGTACTTATTCCCCATCTGAAAAGTATAGGACAACTCGTTGAAGATAACTTGTTTTTTTCTCCGATAATTGACGTGCATCAAAGTTAGCTCAGTAATTTCTTCATTAAACGGCTTCCCTGGACTACTTTTTGATGAACTAGTTTCGGACAAGGTTGCCAAAAACTCACTGACGACTTTTTTACTTGAGGTAAATTCTGTTGTAAGCTCAGAAACGGTTTGGATTGGACCTGCCACCGTACCCATCAAGGTTGTCATGGCAATTAATTCGGGTACCGTTAGTAAATTCTTGAAAACGAAAATACCGCCGATGACCCATGTTCCAGAATAAACAATGTTGCTTAGCCCATAAGAAATAGCATAGGTCTGTGCCTGCCCTTTTTCAAAATCAACCGAAGCTCCCGCAGTTGTACGACTGCTCTTGTGTAAAAGCTTAGCAAAAATCGCTGAAGAATTTGCTAATCTCAATGTCGATAGATTACGAGAAAAGTCCTCAAATTTTGCCAGATAAGTCTTCTTCCCTGTTTGCGCGATGTGCTTTTTATTAGAAAGCACGCGTTGATTAATCACGGGCGCTAAAAATGGTAGAAAGCACAGGGCCAACATAATCAGAGTCAAGGTTCCTTGAAGATAAAAGGCACCCGCCAATGAAAATCCGAAGACAAAAACGCTGATGATTGAGGACAGTAATGGCTTGAGATAACTCGTCTCGACAACTTCTAACTGATTGACTAGATGATCGGTTCGCACAGTCGGATCCTCCTCCATGATCGCTTGCAAATCTTTCTCCATATAATGCGTGATTAATTCTGAACGCAGCGAATGCAAGATGTTATTGACCAATTTTGCCCGTATATACCTGGGCACAAAATCAAAGTAACTATCCGCAATTAGAAAAATAATGGCAAAGATAGCTACGCCTAAAAAACGCTGAAAATTGTCTCCTAAAGCCGCGTCAGTCAACAGACTGTAGACAAAACCTGTGCCCGCCAAAATTAACGCGTAGACAATAGAAACAAGTAGATAGATAACAAATTGCCGCTTATGTAACTTAAAATATTTAGTCATATGAACTCCTATGTATCGCTGCATCAACGGGCAAATCGTCCACCCACAGAGCGATACGGTTTTATTGGTTATTTCTATAATTTGGCTTGCTAACTGTAGTGTCCATCGTCTCCACCTCTTTTTCTTCTTAGGGTTAGTATATCTTTTAATCGTTTGCACATCAATCTTTAACTTGGAATTAATCATCAAGTCTATTAGAAAAAATCAGTCTCAAAAATGTAAAGTAAATTTTAAGTCTATGGTGTTGGCGAGATAAATAACAGTTTTCGTCCGAATAGCAAAAATACAGGCAGAACTTGCTTATCCGTATAGGATAAATCAACTTCTGCCTGCTTCTTATTTTATTAATGAACTTAATATCAAGATTCTAGATAAATTCTTTAATCACCAAGTAGATTGAGGCTAGGATTGAGAGCGCCCCAATGATTCTCAAGACGATTACGCCTTTTCTAGGAGACTTCCGACTGCGCCGTCCGATTGCTTTACGTTTACTTGGAAAGAATAGGAAGACTAAGCCTAGAATAAGAAGAGCTGCCGGTATGCCATACGTAATTACTTTATCCAGTATGGAAGATAATTTTGTAGGTAGTGCGCGGGTCTTCTCTTTATTCTCAGCACTCTGATCCCCATTGTCAGCTTTCTTTTCGTCAGTCTTACTGCCCTCTATGTAATTCGCAGCCAATTTTGGCATATTATCCGTTAACAATTCTTTCTGGTTGGTTAGTACAATTTGTTTGTCTTGAATGGTCAACTGTGGTTCTTCATTTTTCTTGACCACGCCGTAAAAATCGTTCTCTAACTTGATTGATTTGCCTTCAATCTCGTGTTCTCCTTTTGGCAAAATCAATCGCTGCTCATACTCATCAAAGGTTTTCTTAAGTAGCGCATTGCCAAATGGATGACGGTAATATTCACCATCTTGATCCGACCAGTCACCGACGCCCATAATAACTTCAATCAAACGCGTATTTTCTCGTTTAGCTGTAGCCACATAGTTAAAAGCACTGCTAGGTCCAGAACCCGTCTTCAACCCATCGACACCTTCAAATCCATATTTAGCACCCGGTAATGAATAGTTATAAGTTTCGAAAGTTTCCTCATACGGAGTGCCTGCCATCGTTGTCACTTTAGGCTGACTAGTAAATTCCAATACCTCAGGATGATCATTGATTAGATGGAAGACCATCGTGGCCAAATCGCGAGCCGTTGAAGTGTTACTTCCATATGGATCATAACCTTCTGGCGTATATAATCCTTCAAAAGTAATCGCTGAAGCGCCGCTACAATTATAGAATTGGGTATTCTTCATGCCAATTTGGTGCGCTTTTTCATTCATTTGCTTAATGAATTCACCCGCTTGATTATCTGAAACGACATTGGCTAACATAACAGTCGCAACATTTGATGAAGGAACCACGACCATTTTTAAAAGTTCTCTGACTGGATACTCAACACCCGCCACAATTTTACTATTACTGATTGCGTACAATTCGCTGATCGCCTGGTCATTTTCTGTCGCTTGAATATTCGTATCTAACGTAAACTTGCCTTCTTTTATTGCATCAAATACTAAAAATACAGTCATCATCTTGGAGATGCTAGCAGGCTCTCTTACGACATCAACATTATCTCCCCATAATATCTGACCATTGGTTCCATCAACCACAATCGAGGTCTTGGGTTTATTTATTTCTAAAACATCGGTATAACCAGCTTCCTTTGTTATTTCCATTATATCCTCAGCAGCAAAAGCAGTTACTTGGAATGGAATAAGAATAATAACAAACAGTAAAAAGACTAATTTTTTAGCCATAGTGCCTCCTAATTAATATGTAATACTTATTATTTTATTATGTGCATGGGCAAATATCAAGGTCAAGTTCGTTCTTTAACGAAATACCCCCGATATTTGTTTTCCTTATACTATCAGGCTCTATCACTATTTTCACGGCTTCAAAAATTTTCGAACAGCTCTGATCAGCAGATAAAATTAGAGCCACATCAGCAGGCTGTATCTCGTCATCAAATGTCAGAATAATTTGTTATTGGTTCTTTTTCTTAATAACAAATAGCCCCTATCTAGGTTTTACTGCTTTCTTTCTCCTAGATAAGGACTGTCTATTAGTTATTCTATTTTCTGATGTTCGTTGTCAATATTAATTGCTTCATTGAGTAGAGTGCTCAATTCTGAGGCTAAAACGGGATTATTTTTTGTATGTATTTAGTCATTTCATCAGTGTTTCCCTAAATAATTCACAGTGTAAATTATCCCAAATTTTTGATTGCTTTTATAAGCTTCTAAAAGGTACCAGTAATACAATAAGAATAATCATAAATAACAAAGTATCTTTCCAAGTCGTGCCATTATTGGGATCACTACTAGGCATTCCTAGAAGTGTCCTGCGTAAGTTTTCTATCATGTTGGGGTTGTTTTTCTTGCCGCCAGCAGAACTTTTCTTCTCATCCATATGAACACTCCTCTTTGTGTAGTTATAATGCAATAGTATCATGTGGTAGATTAGTAATCAATTAGAAAAATTAAAATTAGATTAACGAAGATGGTATTTATTATTCATTAGCCCATCTGACGAAAGAGAAAGTAAGCCATTAGAATTCTTAAACTGCTCGTTTCCATTGTGTTGTCCTTAGTTGCGATTATACTTTCTCATGATAGCTTCAGCTTTTTCTCTATCAGTCATGCAGTTCTTCCTCTCTAGAAAAGAGTGGTGATGTTAGATTCCTTGAATTCCTTCGGGGATTTTTTCATATATTTTTTGAAAGTTTTACTGAATTGCTCATAATTTGGATAGCCGACTAGGGTTGCTATTTCGTCAAATTGCAAATTAGTAGAGCACATCAATTCAATTGATTTGTTCAAGCGAAATTTAACCAGATATTCTGTGAAATTATGACCGGTTCTTTTTTTGAAGAGACCGCTCAGATAACTGGGGCGTAGATTGACAAATTCAGCTAATTCGTTCATAGAAATAAGATTTGAATAATTCTCATTAGTATATTCTTTTACAAAATCGACAGGGTCAGAATATTTATCGATTCCTTCCACAATTCGAATGGTCAAATTAGTATGCTGGGTATGAATCGGATCTTTAAATAGTTCGATTTGCGAGGATAAAATTTGTTGAGAATTAATTTGATCAAAAAGTTCACCACCAATATATCCTTTGACTAAAGGGAATTTATTATAAATGTAGCGGACTTCTATCCAATCGTTAATTGGTCCACCGTAAATCATCAGGACACTACTGGAATTTTTTGACTCCATCAAGGTACATATTTGTTGAATGGTCGTTAGCATGCTTTTGAAAGAATGTACTCTTTTAGCGTTCAAGCTGTCACCTTCAGTTAGGCCTAAATGAATACAGAGAATATCCGGTTCAATCGTATCCATCATCTCAGCCTCGTATGTGTTCGTGACAAATCCAATCGTGAATAAACCAACATCTTTTGCGGCCTGAATAAATTCCAACTCCTGAGTAAAAGTAATCCCGCCTGATTCTAAAACTTCCCTGAAGTGCCCATCAATTAGGCTTATGGATGGGTAATTGGCAACTCCAGCATAATGATTATCGCAAAGATAGGTCAGTAATTCGTTTGAATCCATAAATGGGTCTGTCGCATTCACACCAAAAATAACTGGAAAATCCCCAAGAACGGGGAGTAGCTCCCTACTAGAAAACTCTCGGACAAACTCGTTACTATTCGCAACAGGCAAATAAGCGGCTAATGGATTTCTGCCCAACTGCCTAAATTTACCTGAATTCAGCGCCAAAATTAGATCAGCACCGCCATTTTTGGCATTCATCGCATTCCTTCCTGTCGCTGTGTCTACTCCTAATAGATAGTAGCCCTCACGAATTTGTCGTTTGAGTACACTCAAAACTAATTCTTTTTCCATATCTACCTCACGCTTTCCTTGTCAATGAAGGATCCTCTGTCACCCATAGCATACGCCAGTTTAGTGGAAAAACATATGCATAAGGTATATTCTGTCAAAATACAGGTGAAAAGGTGTTATGACAAAAAAAGGTTCTGAGAAGAATGGCAATTAGCAAGTCATCTACTAGCTTAGAAGAATATAACAAAGTAATTGATCAAGCAGTTTTGGCTCACATTGGGGAATGGCAAAGAAAGTGAACGGAGTTATGGTTATTAAATGAGTTACATCGTATGGAAGAAACATTTGGTGAAGGCGAAGATATCACTGGATTGGTAAAAGAATATAAACTTGCTGAGTTTTAGCAAAAGAATATTAAGCCTATTTCCAAGTGAAGCTGGTGCAAATTAGCCACTTTTATAAGACTTGTGGCTAGTTGCGCATCTTTTAAGAGAAATATTGAGGTAAAAAGCCCACTTTTAGAGGTAAAACCCTTTATTCAATGGATTCATGCTATTTTTAGCATTTCTAAAATACGTGAAAACACCGCAACTAGCCACAACTTTGAAAAAAGCAATAAAGATGATAATTTCCAGATAAATGTAAACTTACTTCAGATATTTTATATAAAAATTGTCCTTAGAATACCGAGCTTGCAAGGTTTATAGCTCTTATAAACTTTGCTCTCATTAATTAAAAGGTGATAAATTAGCCATTTTTGTAAGACTTGTGGCTAGTTGCGCATCTTTTAAGAGAAATATCGAGGTAAAACACCCACTTTTAGAGGTGAAACTCTTTATCCAATGGATTCATGATATTTTCGACGCTATCAAAAAGCGCGGAAACACCGCAACTAGCCACAAGTTTGGAAAATTGCTTAGTAAGCGAACTGGGTCCTAAAAAAACAGAGCACCACTCCTTATTGAATGGTGCTCTGTAGAGTAAGCTATTTTACGTCTATAGAATCAGTTTCAGGAAAATTTCAATTCAAAAATTTCTAGTTTATCTGACTCTTCTATCTTCAATTTCAACTCATATGTTCCAGCCGTACAGGATAGATTGGATTCAATTACTGATCCGCTAGCTACTCTGATGTGTCCAACTTTTTGATTTTCGAATAAAAGATTTATAACACCACTACCAGAGGCGCTCATCTCAATTCCCTGAAACCCTTCCTCTGATTGGATGTATCTGAAGAAGATTTCATCTTCAGCAGATATATTCGTCAATTTTTCACCATATTTGCTGTCTACGTCAATATAGGCTGTTCCGTGAAGTTCACAAGCTTGATAACCCATTAAGGGTTCCCCTATTTTAAATGGTGCTCCCACACCTTGTGAGGTCATTTTCACTTCATCAATTGTGCCATCTTCGTTGATGGCAATAGGCTCAATACATAGTCTTCTAAATTGTTGCACACCTCGACTGCATCTATGATAAAAGATATACCATTGCCCATTGAATTTTTCTATAGAACCATGATTATTCCAGCTTGCTGGGTCACAATATTCATTATTAATGATAACACCTTGATAAGTGAATGGACCTAGTGGGGAAAGACTTGTCGCATAACCTAATGAAGTGGGTTTTCCGCGTTCAATATTAGAATAGACCAAATAATATAGATTGCCAATTTTCCTCATAGAGGACCCTTCATGGAAGTAATGCTCCTCCTCAGTCACCAGATTTTCTTTTATCTCACCATCGAAGCTAATCATATCATCATTCAGTTTTACGCCATGGGAATATAATTGTCCCCAGTAGTAATAAGCGGAACCATCGTCATCAATAAAAACTGCTGGGTCTATTCCACCACAAGGCAATTGTACAGGATTTATGAACGGTCCGACTGGACTTTTTGATGTTGCCACCCCTTCACTATCATCAGGCATACAAAAATATAGATAGTATATTCCATCTTTATAGATAGCATCTGGTGCGAATAATAAAGGTGCTCTATCACCATCCTCCGCTTTCTCAAATTTTTCTTTGTCTGAAGCGTGCTCATGACTGCTTAACATTTTTTTGATAAATGGCGTAGGTTTGCTCCAGTCTATTCCAGGATATCGTGGATATTTAGGATTATCGAACCAATAGATATCTTTGCCATGTAATGCGGTATCGTGAATCTCCCATGTTTCCAAATCGTTTGTTGAGACAACATGGTACTCTTCGCTACAATAAATCTCTTCTTGATTATCATAGCTACCGTAAATGTAAAGCTTGCCGTCAGGCATAACATGAGCTTCTCCGTCGGGAATATGAATATCTAAAGGTAATATAGGATTTCTTTGGTTTTTATATTTCATGAAGAGAAATCTCGCTTTCTAGTTTATTTAAATCAATTGTGTGTATTCCTGCCTCAAGTACATCGTCATTGTACAGATAGGCTCTTGTTTCTTTCGGAACAACGATTGTCAGAGTATTATTTACTTTCTTTATTGAAATACGGCCATAGAGACATTGATAAGTCATTTCAAATTCTTTAATTTCCCCACAACATCTCGGTGCTACAGAAAATTCTTTGAATCCTGGTTCCTTTACTTGTAGCCCTGCAATATTTCGTACAATCCAGTCTCCAACGCAACCAAAGGCATAATGATTAAATGAGCTTTTAGTGACTTCTCCATCCGGCTGAATGGCAGCCCAAGATTCCCAAATTGTCGTTGCACCATGATCAATTTCGTAAAGCCATGAAGGACACGCTCTTTGGAATAATACCTTGAATGCTGTATCTGTATATCCATTCTCACTGAGAACATCTAAAAGATAAGGGATTGAAAGAAAGCCCGTATCCAAACGGAAATTATTCTTTTGAATGAGTGTATGCAAATCAGAAACAATTTTATTTTTATCTTCAACTAAATCAAACGCCAAGGTCAGAACAAGGCAACCTTGTAAATCAACTTTCATTGATCCATCTTCATTGATAAATTCTGTGTTGTACGCAGCTTTGACTAATTCATGATAGTCATAAAAAGGTTGTGGATTTTCATCAAGAATTTCACTGATTTTTGCCAATAAGTAACTAGTATTTGCCAAAAATGCAGTTGCCACGATATCTTTTGTCGCTTCAGCAGTCGCCATTGGTCCTGGCGCATCCTTTCCTAACATGAAGCTAGGAAACATCCAATCACCATAATGAAATTTCGTATCCCAAATATATTTTTTATGGCCAGTTTTATCACCTTGTGCACTCTTTTTTGAAAATTCGTGCCACTTTAGCATAGCATCATAATATCGTCTTAATATAGTTGCATCGCCGTATTTATTATATAGTTCAAAGGGAATCATGACGATGGCATCTCCCCACCCAGCAGAGGAAAGGCTCCCAGTAAAATCTATTCCCTGATAGAAATCTTTTGGTGCGGGCGTATAATCTAGTATCTCGCCATTGTCTAGTTGTTCAACCACAACATTATCTAACCAACGCATAAGAAAAGATTTCATATCATAAAAAAAAGTTGCCGTAGGTGCGAAGACTTGGATATCACCTGTCCATCCAACTCTTTCTCGTTGTGGACAATCTGTCGGAATCGAAATCATATTCCCTTTTTGACTCCATTTTATATTTTCCATTAGTCGGTTAATATCTTGGTTAGAGCAGCTGAACTGTCCTGTTTCATCTACATCTGAGAAGATGACTATTGCATGAGCTTGTTTCAAGCTTATGTCTCCTTCATATCCTGACACTTTTAAATACCTAAATCCATGGAAAGTAAAATCAGGTCTGAGGCACTCTTTTTGTCCACGACCAATATATATATCTGTCTGCTCTTTGTTTCGACCAACAATATTATTTATAAAGTTTCCTTGTTCATCTATTACTTCACTGTGTTCAATTTGAATTCTTTGTCCTATATCAAGATTGAGCTCTAGTGTCGCGTAGCCAGCTAAGATTTGTCCAAAGTCTATGATCCAACTTGCCTCTTCTCGCCAAATCTTTTTTGCTGGAATCATTTGTCGTTCGACTACTTGTGGTCCAACCTGTTTGACTAGGTTTTCATTTGAATAGTTTCTCTCAAGGACAGGTATCAATTGCTTACTTGGCAAGTTGGTAATAGAAATAGTCTTTTGCAAGTCTTGCATCTCGCCAATAAAAATATCACTATAGACATGTTTACCGGACGTTGCTATAAAAGAGTCATCGGTTGAAATGTATTCTTTCGTGCCATCAATATATTCTAGTTCAATTTCTGCAATTAATGCTAATTCATCGCCGAACTGGGCGCTACCACCCTGTACACTCACTCGACCAGCGTACCATCCATCAGATAGAATAACTGTCCACAGATTGTTCTCTTTTAGCAAATTAGTAACATCATATTCTTGAACCATTAGATAGTTTTCGTAGCTTGTATAATCTGGTGTGAAGATGGCTTCAGTGACTGTTTTACCATTTATATAGGCTTTGTATAATCCTCGGGCGGTAATCCTAAGTTTAGCTTTTACGATATTCTCATCTGTGTCGAAGGCTTTGAAAAAATATCTAGGTGACAGTAATCTTTCTTCTGGATCAGATGTATGACCATTCGCATTTCCTAAAAACATATCTTTTAATGAAAATGTCGGTTCCTTAGTCACTTGGCACCCTTCAGCCGTAATCCAGTTAGCGTAATTAAAAAATTTCATATAATTCTTCTCTTTCATAGTAACGTAATTGGAAAAATAATTTTATATTCCAGTATTTTTGGATAAGATAAATGATAGATATTCATTTATAACCCTCATGAAGTAATAACAATCCTGTCATTGCTCCATGAGGGTCATTCAAATAGTAACTAGAAATTAAAGGTTACGACCATTTGATTTAATCAAATCTTTATACCAATAAAAACTGTCTTTTTTGTATCTATTTAAGGTGCCATTGCCAAAATCATCTTGATCTACATAAATAAAGCCATATCTTTTGGACATTTCAGAGGTAGATGCGCTAATCAAATCTATGCATCCCCAGCTGGTATATCCCATTAATTCAACGCCATCTTTAATGGCAGCAGCCATTTGTATAATGTGCTCTTTCATATAGTCAATTCTATACTCGTCATGTACGGTGAAGTCCTCTTCTAATTTATCAATCGCTCCTAATCCATTTTCGACAATAAACAGAGGCTTCTGGTAACGATCATATAATTTATTTAAGGAAATTCTCAGCCCTATAGGGTCAATTTGCCAGCCCCATTCTGTATTTTTTAGATAAGGATTTCTGATACCTACGAATATATTTCCATTTACTTTCTTTTCTTCATCAATTTTTTTGCTAGAGAGCATTGTCATATAGTAACTATACGATATAAAGTCTACTGTATTCTCTTTCAAAATATGCTCATCTTCATCTGTTATAGTCAATTCGATATTGTTTTCGTTAAAGTAATTCTTGATATATCCGGGGTAATATCCTCTACTTTGGACGTCAGTAAAAAACAAATTATATTGATCATCCTTCAATGCTGTCAAAACATCTTCTGGATCACATGTTTCAGGATAGTTTTCTAGGCGTGCAAGCATACAACCTATTTTATATTCGCTATCAATTGAATGACCTAGCTTTACAGCCGAAGCACTAGCGACAAATTGGTGATGAAGAGCTTGATAGACAACGTTTTTATCAGTTGAACGCTCCTTTAAAATACCTGCTCCGATGTATGGATTGATTGTCGTTAAATTAATTTCATTAAAGGTTAACCAGTATTTTACTAGTCCTTTGTAGCGATTAAAAACGACATCGACATAATTTGAAAAGAAATCAATGAGTTTTCTATTCTCCCATCCACCATAATTAGTCGCTAAATGTAAAGGCATTTCATAGTGACATAATGTGACTAACGGTTCGATATTATATTTTTTAAGTTCTAGGAAGACATTTTCATAGAATTTAAGCCCTTCCTCGTTAGGGACTGATTCGTCACCATTTGGAAAGATTCTCGGCCAAGAGATAGATAATCGCAGAACTTTAAAGCCCATTTCAGAAAATAGCTTTATATCTTCTTTGTAGCGATGATAAAAATCAATTCCTCTTCTTTTTGGAAAGTTTCCTTCACTTAAAGGATTACTTAGTATATTATCTACCTGATTTTTGGAAATAAGGTCTAGTATTTTTCCTTTAGATCTATTTTCTCTAGGGACATACTCAATCATATCCATTGTCGAAAGCCCTTTTCCACCTTCGTCAAAAGCTCCTTCCACTTGGTTAGCAGCTATTGCTCCTCCCCATAAGAATCCTTCTGGAAAAGTGTTATTTTGTCTATTCATGATTTATGCTCCAATCGTTTCGATCATTTCGTTTGAACTAGCTTTTGTTTCATTTGCTACAGCTTCGCTATCTGCTTTCTTAAAGAATGGTAAATACATAAAATAAGATAGAGCAGTTGCAAAAACTTGATAAAGTGCAATTCTCCACCCACCAATAATAAAACCTTGAATGATGATTGGTGTTCCTAGTGGCGCGCTGATACCACTTAATCGTGGCAGTATCCCTACTAGAGTAAGTAAATAACCTAACAGAAAAGTAATTGTTGGTGTAGCTATTAACGGAATAACAAAATGAGGGTTTAGAACAACTGGAACCCCAAACATAATTGGTTCATTTATTCCGCATAAACTTGGTAGAATTCCTAATTTTCCAATCGTTTTAAATTGTTTCGATTTTGATTTAACGAGCATCGCAATCACCAAACCTAATGTAGCACCAGATCCACCAATTAATGCAAAACCAATACTATCAAAAGTCAGGACATTCGGTAGAGCTAATCCAGCACGATACGCTTCAAGGTTTTGCAATCCTAGAGGTGTTAGAACAGGGAACATTACTGCAAAAAAGATACTCATACCGTGTATTCCAAACGCCCAAAGAATATGGCAAAACAGAATCATAAAAATGAAAGTGATAGGGCTTCCGCCTAGTTTCGTCAATGGCGTTTGAATTAGACCAAAGATAAATCCGTGAATACTAGCGAATTGTGTATGTTCAAAAATTGCTGTTATAGCCACCATTAACGGTGTAATAATAAATCCTGGGACGATGGCCGCAAATGATTTTTCTAACGTTGGGGGAACACCGTCTGGCATTTTAATATAAATACCTTTTTGTAAAATGATTGTATAAAGTTTTGATGCGAGTAGGCCCGCAATCATCGCTACAAAGAGTCCACTTCCGCCCAGCCACTGAAAAGAAATGTAGGCTCCGCCCTCTTCCAAAGAGCCTAAAGGACTTAAAATTAAGAAGCTTAACATACCTAATATTCCTGCTGAAAAGCCATCTTGCTTCTGTTCAACTGCAAATTTATAGGCAATTGAGAAAGATGCGTAGACCGCAATTATGTCCGTAGTTAACTTAGTTACAATTTGTAATAAGTGAGTTAAGCCAACATTATTCAAAAACTCTTGATACGGAGGATAAGGTAACCCCGAAATCAATGAAGCCATTGCTCCTACAATCATTAGTGGCATTAAAGACATAAGCCCACTTGATATCGCTTGGATATATTGATTCTCTTGGATTTTTGCTGCAAATTTTTGAATAAAAGTTTCAAATTTATTGCTAGATTTCATAAAATCATCTCCTGTTTTTAGTTTCGTAAGTACTTACATAAAAATTGTAACCGTATTCTGCATTTTACACATTAGCATTTCTAGACATATTTCTGTTGCAAAACTGGACATTTCGTTTTAATCTTAGATTAGAAAGGAAGATGTATGATGGAATTACTGGAAATTGAGAAATATTTGAAACAAAAATATTTCGAACTGGGTCCAAGTTATAATTTAGAAGATTTTAAAAATGATTTTTCTGAAGATGGGGACATGTTCGAATATACTAATTTGTACTCTTTGCTCTTAAGAAACTCTATCGACTCTTCAAACTTTTTTGAAGGAGATCATCCTATTGAGGTTTTTCGTCACCTACGTTATCTTCCTGCAAAAGAACATTCAAATGATCATTTTGAAGTCATTTATGTATTCTCAGGACAAGTAAAAGCGACTATAAATAACGAAGAAATGAGTATGAAAGATGGGGATATATGTATTCTTTCTCCAAATACTTCACATTCAATCAGCTCTTTTTCAGATGAGGTGATTGTGTATAATATATTGATTAAAAGTGAGATTTTTGAATCTCAGTTTATTGACTTTGCTTCTAATACGAATAATATACTATCAAACTTCTTCTCGCTATCATTGCTAAAAAATGTGAATGCCTATATCTTTTTTGATACAAATAATGATAGTCATTTAAAAGAATACATAAAATATATAGTTAAGGAACACACAAGTGAAAGAAAATATCGGAAGGAGATGATAAATAATTTAGTTTCAGCCTTATTTATATTGTTATTGAGATATCATGAAGAGCATTCCTTTAGTTCCAGCCTAGTTACAGATATAAAAAATCAAAAAAATCTTGATATAATTAAGCATATTCAAAATAATTATTCAGATGTGACTTTGACAAGCTTGTCAGAAATGTTTTCCTATAGTGAACGGCAAATATCACGTATAGTTAGAACTTTTACCAACTATTCTTTCGGTAAGTTTGTCACAAATATCAAGTTAGAGAAAGCAATGAATTTACTTCAATCTACAAATATGTCAATAGATGCAATAGCCGAATCTGTTGGTTATGAAGATTCAAGTGCTTTTTTCAGGCAATTCAAAAAGAATTTTGGCTCTACACCAGCCACCTATAGAAAATTGAAATGAATTTTGCGGTACTATTTTTTGCAGTACAAATTATTATTATATTGATTGTGCTCTATCTTCATCTAGATAATATATGAAATCAGGATTATGCAAGAATTAGACAAAAAAGAACAATTCATTTTTCTCTTAAAGACGAAAGGCGAATTGTTCTGTTTGAAATATTTTCTGTCCTGCTACTTCCCTAAACTTGCCAAAAGTTTTACTCGTTCTGGGGCATAATGTGAAAAGAATAGACTTTCTTTTTGATCCAAGGCTAAAATAGTTGTCATGTCTTCTGCGGTTAGTGAGAAATCAAAAACATCGAAATTTTGAATCATGCGGTCTTTATTGATTGTTTTTGGAATCACCACGACCCCTCGTTGAATCAAGTAACGTAAGGCCACTTGAGCGATAGATTTTTGGTATTTTTCTCCAATAGCAGCTAGCGTTTCGTTAGTGAAGAAATCATTTTTTCCTTCTGCAAAAGGACCCCAAGATTCGATTTGAGTACCATATTCTTTCATAATCTTTTGCGGCTCAATTTGCTGGTTAAAGACATGAGTTTCCACTTGGTTTACGTGAGGAACGACTTCTGCAAATTCTGACAAATCGATGAAACGATCTGGATAAAAATTACTGACACCGATTGCTTTTAATTTGCCTGCTTTGTAGTATTCTTCCATCGCCCGATAGGTTCCATAATAATCGTTGAACGGCTGATGAATTAACAATAAATCAATGTACTCAGTCTGCAATTTTTTTAGGGATTCTTCAATAGAAGCTTTGGCTTTTTCGTAGCCAGCGTTAGAAATCCAAACTTTTGTGGTAATAAAAAAGTCTTCCCGTGGCATGCCACTCTTCTTGATTGCCGCTCCTACCGCCTCTTCGTTACCGTAAATTTGTGCGGTATCGATTGAGCGGTAGCCAACCTCAATCGCCTCGCTCACAACTTTTTCGCATTCAGCTAAATCTGTGACTTGGTAGACACCAAATCCTAAAATAGGCATCTTCACGCCATTTGCTAAGGTTACTGTTTCCATCATGTATGTCCTCCTTATTTTCCGTGGTATAATGACACTATACGACATTCGAGTAACTCGAAGTCAATGGATAGGCTTACATTTTTATAAAGGAGTGAAATGAATGTACACAGTTAACGAAGTCTCTCAGAAGCTCAACTTGTCTAAGCACACGATTCGTTATTATACCGATCAAGGATTGATTCCTAATTTGCAGCGAGACGAGCACAACAACCGCTTATTTGATGAAACAGCCATCAATTGGTTAATCGGTGTTCGTTATTTAAAACAGTGTGGCATGTCCTTAAAAGATATTCGGACGTATAATGAGCTTTGTCTGATTGGGGAAGCGACGATTGAAAAACGCTATGATATTATTGCTAAGCAACTAGAAAGTGCAGCCGCCCAATTAGAAGAAGCGAAAGAACGTTATCACTTTTTGGAAGACAAGCTGGCAGTCTACGAAAAAATCAAACAGAAGCAAGTAACCGATACGGCCAATCCGGCAAATTGGTGAGGGCGATTTTCCAAAATAGAGCAGGTAATAAAACGCATCGCGACTTTATCCAGTATTGAAGTGAGTCCATCAATACTAGTTAAAGTCGCGATGCCGCTATTGTGCCAACATATACAACGAGACCGGTGCCTCTTCATTTTGATTATAGCCGAATTGTTCCTTGGCAAATGTCTTGCAATCATTCTCCGCAATCCTCACGACCTGCTCCTCCAATAACTCATCCTTCAGCTCAAGCAGGATTTGTAGTTGAGCGTCGTATCCTTGCAGTTTACCAATACTCAAAAAGGCATTATCTTCAGATATCTCTTGTACCACGGTCTGTATCAACTGACAGATTTCTTCCATTCGCCCCGCTATCGTTGGGTATTTTTCTCGAAACTCTTCCTCTTCACAGATAGATCTAAAATGAGTAATGTACTCTGAATGATTCATTCTCGTCTACCTCCTTCTTAGACTTTCTTCCTTCTCTACGGTAGTTTGCAGGTTACTTAGACGAAAAATAAATCTGATTAATTTGGTTTTTGACTGCTTGAATCATCTCAGCGGAATCAAGTCGCTCCTCGAATATTAAATTTGCGGTCAACCCGCCTGAAATATGGCTATAGATCAGTTGTTTCTGTATATCTGATAACTTTAGTGATTTGACACTTTGACTAAAATTTCGCTGCAAAAATTTCTGCATCAACTCATGAGTAAAGGAATCGTTCATTAAGGAGTGATAAGTTTTGGTCTCTTCAAAAAGAAAGGTCCCTAAATTTTCTATGTACGCATCAAGCGAGGGACATTCGTTAAAGTAACGCTGTTGCACACTGGCAAATACTTGCTCACTAACGACTTCTCGCAAGTCTTCGATGTTCTCAAACTCTTGATAGATTGGTTGTGTGGACATTCCAATACGAGCGGATAATCCGCGGACCGTCACTTTGCTGACACCCTCTTCTACCGCTAGCTGGCATGCTTCTTTCAAAATAACCGTCGATGTAAATTTTTTCTTAGCCATCTAATTTTCCTTCCTCCCTATTATTTTCCTGCTGCATTCTCTTCTTGAATAATAAAACTTTGCTTGTCTTTTGCGCGTACATAAGTCGTTAGTGAAGTTTCCTGCTGTTCTTCGGTAGAAGTAACCTGTACCTCATACACTTCTGAGATCGCAGCTAATTCTGCTAAGAAACTCGTCAAGTTGTCTTTCAATTCTGGGATTAACTCGGTTTCAATTTGAAGGGAAAGCTTCACTTGTTTTTCCTTCTCCTCAATAAATAAAATCGCCATAGTTTGGCCAAAATATGGCGTCAGCTTTTGGGCGAGTAATTGTTCCAATTGCCCTTGTGCTTTACGACTATCCGATTTGGTAAATAGTCGCGGCCAACCACTATTCTTCAAATCAATGCCTTCTTTTGGGTATTCTTTAAGGGGCTGCGCGTTAAAATAATAGGCCTGTTGGGTCTTCACCTTAGTTATTTCTTTTTTTATACGCGTATTTTCTTCTGAAAGCTGTTGCCAGTAAGTTTCTAGCTGGATAATTTGTCCCGTTAAGAGACCTATTACTAGTAGTAAAGCTAGACTACTTCCCAGTAAGACGCGAACATGTTTTTCCGTTTCTCGTCGTTGAAGCGCACGTAATTTCTTCAGCGCGCGCCCTTTTTTATGCTGATATTGGTTTAGTTGTTGTTGAATCTGCCAACGACGCACAATCACTAGAAATAATGCGAGTAAGCCTACGCCTATCGCCCAATTAATCCACCTCATCTTTTTCCTCTTTTCTCACTTATTTTGAATCCATTGAACCCGTCCCTCGACTGATTCTGTGTTCACCCAGCCGAAACTACGACTATCTTTAGAAACCTGAAGATTGTCCCCCAAAACAAAGTAACAATTTTTGGGGATACGCGTTAGTTCTCGCCAATCCTGGGCAATCGAATCCGTCAAATCGACACTATAGGTATTAACAAAACGCCCCTCTCCTTCAAGGTCAATCACCAGGCGCGTCCCTGAGATGAAGACAGGATCTTCAGGGAGACCAATAATCCGCTTCACAAATCGATCAGACTCACCAGCAATCGCGAAACCAATCAAGTCAAATCGCTTAACGTCCTCGCTCTTTTTCAGTAGAACGACGGAACCATCAGTCACTGTCGGTGTCATCGATGTTCCAGAGATGGGGTGAAAAATATACGAATGAATGAGTGTCCATGAAAGAAGCCCTACGACACTACTCATCGCCAAAATAATTCCCCAGCGGATTACGCGTCTTTTTATTTGTTGTTTTTTACGTGCTGCTTGTTTCTTTAACTTGGCTTGTTGTTCTTTTTTCCTCTGTAAAGTTTTTGGGGTATTTCTAACTGACTGAGTTGTTGTCGAATTCTTCTGTTTCCTTTTTACAGAAGCTTTTTCTGCTTTTTCAGCTGCTTGCTCAGTCCCCTGTCGCGACTTTGATTTTTTTGATTCTGTTGTTTTTCTTTCTACCTTTTGTGCTTTTAAGCGTTGCCTGTTTGTTTTTTGTAGGTTTACCTTTCGCGCGGTTACCTTCTGTCGAGTTACCTTTTTTGTCTTCGACGTTCGTTTTTCTGATTTTTTTGTTTTTGATTTAGGCGCATCTGTCATTATTGTTTCAGACTGTTTTGCCTTTCGCTTTTCCATCTCCCATTTTTGTGTCCTACCTTTTTGTCTCCTTAACTCTCTCTGTTCTCTAGGTTCTTGCTGTCTTTGTTTCATATCAGCGGACCATATTCAAAAAGAGAATGGGCATCAAAAACAATAGAAATAGTGGAACAATTGTCTGCATCGGCTCAGAAATAATCTTCGCTGCAAGTAGCATGCTGGTCTTTTCAAAAGAAGTGACGGGATCTGTAGCAAGTAATTGCTTGGCTTTCGTTTGCTTTTTTCGAGCCAAACCTAGTTCACTCACCAGCTGATCTTCTGCCGTTTTTAGTGGCTGCACACTACTCAATTCTCCTTGAACGACGCGACGATAGATGGTACCAATATCCCCTTCACAACGCAGTAAAGTCAGCAATGCTTGATGGCCTGAGGCTTCTTTTTCGACATAAGCCACTTCGGTATCTTCGATTATTTTATTAACGGTCACACGATAGACGTAGACATCTTTAAAATCAGTCGTATACAAGGTGTCTCCCACCGCAAGATCTTGGATGCGATGCAAGAGAACGTCTTTATCGTAGATATTATGGGCTAGCAAAACGTAATTCCCCTTACCCAACTGTTGATCCTTACGATAGGTAGCCACGCCAGACAATAAGTTTTCATTAGCCAATCCCGCAAGAATCGGCAAGTCGATGGCAACTTTAGGAATGACTAACTTGCCAATCCCCCAATTGTTGGTCGTCTGTTGAAAAGTCGTTTTAGCCTCGGCGTAATTTGCTACATTGACACTGGCAATCTGTTTCTCCGCGTAATTCGCTTTTTGAACTTTATCGAGATTGTACTGACTAATCTCTTCCTCTAAGCCAATATTAATCGGCGACATCCCCGCCTCTTCTTGCATATGCAGATAGCCATAAATCGCTACCCCTAGCACGGTAATCATCGTTAGAAAAAGGAGCACAAAGAATGTTTTTACTACTCGGAATAACCATTTCAATTTTTTTCGCGCTTTAGCAGAAACTACGGGATCGGTTGAACGCACTCGTTTTCGTTGGCGGCGATAGATTATGAAGAGAAATAGACACAAGAACAAATTAATTCCTAAAGTCAGTAGGACAACTGTTTGATAGTTCCAAAGATTTCGTTTGACCACTTTTCTCGTCAAGGCCTCTTCATAAGGAATCCGATGGCCAGTCACCAACAATCGATAGGTATTGATACCTGGCGGCGTACAAGTCAGTAACGTAACCGTATCCTTCCCCGACAACACTTTGACCTTGTCGACTTCACTAGGAAGGACTTCTTCAAAGGATTCAATCTCATAAGCTAATCGTTTGCCCAGAATATTGACGAAAAAGATATCTCCCTCACTCAAATTCTTAATATCCGTAAACAATACTTGATTCTGAACGCCACTATGACCGGTAATCACGGAACGCGTGTTGGTGCCACCAATCGGAATCGACGAAGGCTCAAAATGCCCCAACCCTTTATCCAACGTCTGATAGGATGTTCCATGATAAAAAGGCAAGCCATCGATATCCAATGCCGGAATATCCAAAGTCCCCATGACGGTTCCTTCATTTGCAATTGCTGTGTAAACGATAGGTTCTGTCTGTTTGCCCTGTTGTTTTTTGTAAATATATTCATTGTATTGTTGAGCTAAACGAAACTGAGCTTCCTTCTCTTCTTCTGATAGCTTTTTCATTGATTCATCATATTGGGTTACCGCTTCACTACGTTCTCTGTTGGCAAGGTAGTTTCCTACTATTGGATACAGCAAGATTAGTGTCCCCACGAAGATCATGAAGCAAGCAAAAAGCATCAAAATTGAAGGCTTCTTTTTTTTCTTTATGGGTTGATGTGCCATCCTCTGTCTCCTCCTTTCTAAGATGAAGAAAGAGAAACCTCCTCACGTGAAGAAGTTCCTCTTTCTCAATTATCGTGGGGTTTTTCTTTTCATTGAGAATAACCCAACAACACCCATCACAAAAATGACTGTGCTCATCCAAACAAATGGGTGCGTATTGCCAATGTTCCCACTTGTTTGAGGCAATCTTGTGACGGGATTTTTGGTAGGATCTTTCGGTCCATCTTTTCCGCCAGTGTTAGACGCGACACTAGATTTTGGATAAAGGTAAACTTCAGAAAGAGCCGCTTTTCCGCCAGGTTGAGGAAGAGGCAATTCTAGAATGACCGGCTCCATGACTTCTTTTAACAAGCCATCTTTCGGTTTCTCGACCACTCGATACATCCCTTGAGCCAAACCAGAGACTTGCGCTAGCCCATTCGAATCTGTCGTGATTTCGGCAGAAAATGCTTCGGTTCCTTCCACTATTTGAAAACCTGTTCCACCAGTCAGTGGCGTCACACGAACCACTTCATAGGTAATCCCAGATAAAGGTGCTAAAGCTTGCCCTTTGTCATCCGTCAACGACTCCGCTTTTGAACCGTCTTGTGGGAAATTAGCCACATTGGTTGCCGAATCTAGTTTGTACTTTTGAATCGTAATGCCGTGACCCGCAGTTTCTGTTGCATGAGCAGGTATTGCAGAGAAACCGACCCCAGTAAAAAGAAGAGCCAGTAAACAATAAATTCGTTTTTTCATCTTAATGCTCTCCTTTCTTTCGAGGTGTCCGATAATGCCAAGCAATCCCTAATAATCCTAAGACCATTAGACTTCCCGAGCCCATCAAGAACAGCTGGATTGGTCCATTTCCACCAGTAAATGGCAGAACCGTCACTTTATCATCTTCTTGATAGACCATTACTACTTCATTACCTTCCGAAACTTTCACCGCAATCGGCTCTTTGACCAGCTCATACCCAACAGGCGCCTTGGTTTCTACTAGGGTGTAGTCCTTATTAAATAGAAATTCAAAATCAATATGGCCTGTGCTATCTGTTACTGCCGTGCCTACTTTTTTCGATTCATCCATTTTGTTCCCTTCGTAGATTGTAAATTCTGCTCCTTGTAAAGCTAAGCCAGTAGATTTTTCTACATTACTTAAAACACCATCTCTGTTCCCATCTACTGCAGTTCCTGCAGCATACTTAAAGATACGAATCTTCCAAGGATGGATTAATCCAAGATTAAGATGTTCAATATGGTATAAACCGTTACTCTTTTCTGTCAGAGTTGGTAGATTTTTAAGTAGAGGTTGCTCATAAGATTTGATAGTTTTATACGTATTTTGATTGACCTTTGAGTTTCTATAAATATCTGCTTCAGTTCCTGCATTAGGTGTAGTTACTTTAAATTCTTTAGCAATCACTCGACCATCTATTTCGAATTTAGCGATATATGAACCCTCGGGAAGATCACTAAAGACATATTTCCCATTTGCATCTGTCTTAATCAAAGAGTTTCCAGAAGCATCTACGAAAGCAGTTCCTGTCAGACTTTGTTTTACTAGTTCATTTTGATAGCTTGGTAGGGTAAGACTGGTTCGATATAGTTTAACAGGGATGTCTTTCACCTTTAACTCGTCTTTTCCAGAATTTAATTTACCAATAAATCCATCATAATTATCATCAAACCATGCTACACCGCTCAGCATTCTTGCATAAACTTTAGTAGTCACAATATTTGATTTTAGTGGATTATTGGTGCCATCATTTACACGTGCATCATTTTGTATCAACTCGCCAGCTTTTTGGTTCGTTGGTTTTAACTTCACTGTTAGTACTATAGATGCACCTGGTTCTAAACTCGGTTGAGAAACCAAAAAGGCTTTCGCATTTTTAATATTTGCTACGGGTGTTGTCCCTGGGATATAGGCAGTCCAAGCAGGTTTCGTATTCGGATCTGTAGTCTCATTTACTGCCGTCGTAGCTGCTGTATTGGTATATGTGATTTTTGCATTGGTTCCTACAACTGTCGCATCGGTGACTGTATACGTACCCGATAGAGTTGTTCCTCGAGTATCGCCTTTATACGGTAAGTAATCCAATAGTTCGACATTAGGTACACGTGCAGATCCTTCATTTGAGACCGTTACTTTGTAAGTAAGTGTATTGTCAACTCCATCATTAATTGATGGATCAATAGAGCCGACTTCGATCGCTGCTTTATCAACCGTTTTTTTAATCGATAACTGTGATTTTACTTGAACGACTCCTAGATGGACATCTACTACATGGAAAGTCTTATCATTCGCAGAAGTTTTTGCTGGTAGACTGGTTAAAATTGGAGCTTCATATGCAGGCGATTCAAAAGGTGCTGTTACGCTTGATTTTGAATTAACCTTATCATTTGTAGCGCCGCCTTTTCTAAATTCAGTGACACCAAACTCCATAGCTTTTACTTTATCCCCAATCACAAATTCAGCGACGTAATTCCCTTCAGGAAGATTCGCAAAAATGTAGTTTCCATTGGCGTCAGTCATTTTTTTCACAGTTGTACCGTCCATGAACTTCTCACCAGTTAGACTTTCTGTTACTAACACTTTTTTATAAGTCGCTACTGTCAGACTTGTCCGATATAATTTGACTGGAATGTTTGCCAACCGTGGTTCATTAGTACCCATCAAGCCATCTTTATTGTCATCAAACCAAGCTGTCCCTTTAAAATCTCGCCCATAAACGGTCGTTACTACGGTATTTGAACGCAATGGTGCATTTCCACCGCCGTTGGTACCATCATTTACACTAGCGTTGTTTTTAATCAACTCACTAGCTTTTTGATTCGTTGGTTTCAACTTCACAGTTAATACCATAGAAGCCCCAGGCTCTAAGCTTGGTTGAGAAACTAAGAAAGCTTTGGCTCCTTTAATATCCGCTACAGGAGTTGTTCCTGAGGGATGAGGATTCCAAGCAGGTTTCTTGTTTGGATCCATATTTTCATTGGTCGTCGCAGTAGCTGGTAAGACACTATACGTGATTTTTGCATTGGTCCCAGTGACTGTCGCATCAGTTACTGTATACGCACCCGATAAAGTCGTTCCTCGAGTATCTCCTTTATACGGTAAATAATCTAACAGTTCGACATTTGGCACTCGTGCTGTACCTGTGTTTTTCACAGTTACTTTGTAGGTAAGTGTATTGTCAATACCGCCAGTAATTGACGGATCAATCGAGCCAACTTCAATCGCCGCTTTATCGACAGTTTTGGTAATTGATAGCTGTGATTTTATACGTAGAACCCCTAAATGGACATCTACGACATGGAAAGTTTTATCACTAGTGGTCAGTTTAGCCGGTAGGCTACTTAGAATTGGCGCCTCATAAGCAGGTGTTTTATAGGTTGTGACATTCGCTTTTGAGTTCACCTTATCGTTCGCTGCGCCACCTTTTCTGAATTCAGTGACACTGAATTCTTGGGCTGTAACTCTATCACCGATCACAAATTCAGCGACGTAATTTCCTTCAGGAAGATTTGTAAAAATATAGTTCCCGTTTGCATCGGTTTTATTAGTCGAATTCCCTGATGAGTCAATGAATTTGGTACCAGTCAGGTTTTCCGTTACTAATTGATTGGCATAGGTCGTTTTGGCAATACTTGTTCGATAAAGTTTGACTGGAATGTTAGCCATTCTTACTTCGGCTGTGCCCATCAAACCATCTTTATTATCATCAAACCAAGCTGTACCTTTAAAGTCTCGCCCATAAACAGTCGTTACTACGGTATTTGAACGCAATGGTGCATTTCCGCCACCGTTGGTGCCATCATTTACACTGGCGTTGTTCTTGATTAGCTCACTCGCTTTTTGATTCGTAGGCACAAGCTTCACAGTTAATACCATAGAAGCACCTGGATCTAAGCTCGGCTGAGAAACTAAGAAAGCTTTGGCTCCTTTAATATTCGCTACAGGCGTTGTTCCTGGAGTATAGGCTGTCCATACAGGCTTCGTGTTCGGGTTCAAGTTTTCATTCATCGTTGTCGTAGCCGCTGTATTTGTATACGTGATTTTCGCATTGGTTCCAGTGACTGTCGCATCGGTTACTGTATATGAACCCGATAGAGTCGTTCCTCGAGTATCTCCTTTATATGGTAAATAATCTAACAGTTCGACATTTGGCACTCGCGCTGTGCCCGTGTTTTTCACGGTCACTTTATAGGTAAGCGTGTTATTGATACCGCCAGTAATTGATGGATCGATCGAACCGACTTCAATCGCTGCTTTATCAACAGTTTTTGTAATTGATAGCTGTGATTTTATGCGTAGAACCCCTAAGTGGACATCTACGACATGGAAAGTTTTATCACTAGTGGTCAGTTTAGCCGGTAGGCTACTTAGAATTGGCGCCTCATAAGCAGGTGTTTTATAGGTTGTAACATTTGCTTTCGAGTTCACCTTATCGTTCGCAGCGCCACCCTTTCTGAACTCAGTGACACTAAATTCTTTGGCAGTAACTCTATCACCAATCACAAATTCGGCGACATAATTTCCTTCGGGTAGATTCGCAAAGGTGTAATTTCCATTCGCATCGGTTTTTTTATTCACAGTCGTTCCATCCATAAACTTCTCACCGGTTAGACTTTGCGTCACTAATTGATTCGCATAGGTTGTTTTGGCAATACTCGTTCGATAAAGTTTGACAGGTATATTAGCCATTCTTACTTCAGATGTGCCCATCAAACCATCTTTATTGTCATCAAACCAAGCTGTTCCTTTGAAGTCTCGCCCATAGACAGTCGTTACTACGGTATTTGAACGTAATGGTGCGTTTCCACCACCGTTAGTGCCATCATTTACACTAGCATTATTCTTGATCAGCTCACTCGCTTTTTGATTCGTAGGCGCAAGCTTCACTGTTAATACCATAGAAGCACCTGGATCTAAGCTCGGTTGAGAAACTAAGAAAGCTTTCGCGCCCTTAATATTCGCCACAGGCGTTGTCCCAGGAGTATAAGGATTCCAAGCAGGCTTCGTATTCGGGTTCATATTTTCATTCGCTGTCGTATTCGCTGGTGTGATACTATATGTGATTTTCGCATTGGTTCCCGAGACTGTTGCATCGGTTACTGTATATGAACCCGATAGAGTCGTTCCTCGAGTATCTCCTTTATACGGTAAATAATCTAACAGTTCGACATTTGGCACTCGCGCTGCACCCGTATTTTTTACGGTCACTTTATAGGTGAGTGTATTATTGATTCCGCCAGTAATTGACGGATCAATCGAACCAACTTCAATCGCTGCTTTATCAACAGTTTTGGTAATTGATAACTGTGATTTTATACGTAGAACTCCTAAATGGACATCCACGACATGGAAAGTTTTATCACTAGTGGACAGTTTAGCCGGTAGGCTACTTAGAATTGGTGCCTCATAAGCAGGTGTTTTATAGGTTGTGACATTTGCTTTTGAGTTCACTTTATCATTCGCTGCGCCGCCTTTTCTAAACTCAGTGACGCTGAATTCTTTGGCTGTAACTCTATCACCGATTACAAATTCAGCGACGTAATTTCCTTCAGGGAGATTCGCAAAGGTGTAATTTCCATTCGCATCGGTTTTTTTATTCACAGTCGTTCCATCCATAAACTTCTCACCGGTTAGACTTTGCGTCACTAATTGATTGGCGTAGGTTGTTTTGGCAATACTCGTTCGATAAAGTTTGACTGGAATATTCGCCATTCTTACTTCGGCTGTGCCCATCAAGCCATCTTTATTGTCATCAAACCAAGCCGTTCCTTTGAAGTCTCGCCCATAGACAGTCGTTACTACGGTATTTGAACGTAATGGTGCGTTTCCACCATTATTGATGCCGTCATTTACACTGGCGTTGTTCTTAATCAGTTCACCAGCTTTTTGATTTGTAGGTGTAAGCTTCACTGTTAATACTATCGAAGCACCTGGCGCTAAACTTGGCTGAGAAACTAAGAAAGCTTTGGCTCCTTTAATATTCGCCACAGGCGTTGTCCCTGGGGTATAGGCTGTCCATGCAGGCTTCGTATTCGGGTTCAAGTTTTCATTCGCCGCTGTCGTAGCCGCTGTATTTGTATACGTAATTTTCGCATTCGTTCCTGAGACTGTCGCATCAGTTACTGTATACGAACCAGATAAAGTCGTTCCTCGAGTGTCCCCTTTATATGGTAAGTAGTCTAATAGTACGACATTTGGTACTTGCGCTGTGCCCGTATTTTTCACAGTTACTTTATAGGTAAGCGTATTATTGACTCCACCGCTAATTGATGGATCAATCGAACCAACTTCAATCGCCGCTTTATCAACAGTTTTCGTAATCGATAGCTGTGATTTCAGCCGAACAACACCTAAATGGACATCAACGACATGGAAAGTCTTATCGCTTGTGGTCAATTTCGCTGGCAAACTACTTAGAATAGGCGCCTCATAAGCGGGTGTTTTATAGGTTGTGACATTTGCTTTTGAGTTCACTTTATCATTCGCCGCTCCACCTTTTCTGAACTCAGTAACGCTGAATTCTTTAGCGGTCACTCTGTTACCAATTACAAATTCAGCGACATATTTCCCTTCAGGTAAGTTGGAAAATGTGTAATTTCCATTCGCATCAGTTTTTTTAGTCACATTACCTGATAAATCTATGAATCTTTCTCCGGTTAGGCTTTCCTCAACTAATTGATTAGCGTAAGTTGGTTTAGCAATACTTGTACGATAGAGCTTGACTGGCACATTAGCCATTCTAACTTCATTGGTACCCATCAAGCCATCTTTATTATCATCAAACCAAGCGGTCCCTTTGAAATCTCGACCATAAACTTTCGTGGTAACAGTCTCAGAGGTGACTGGTAAATTTAAAAAGGAATTCATGCTAGCATTGTTAACTAGAACATCCCCTGCCTTTTGTCCAGATGCTCTTAGCTTAATCGTTAGTGTAAGTTCTTGACCTACACCTAATGAATTCGTAATTACTCGTACAGATTTTGCATTTTTAGCAGCTGGGTCTGCTGGATTGATTGAAGAACCAGCATACGCAATCCAATTTGGGCCGATTACTCCATTTGGATTAGCGATAGCACTCTCATTTTCAATTGAATTTGAATAGTATATCTTAGTACCAAAATGTTGATTTGTCTGAATAGATTGAACAGCGAAGCTCCCACTAAATTTTGTTCCTCGAGCGTCATTGTTGTAAGGAAGAACGTCAAGTACATTCAAATTTGTAATCGGAGTAGCACTTTCGTTTTTTAATTTTATAGTATAAGTAATTGTGTTATCGATTAAGGTAGGATCGACATCTCCGACTTCTATATTCGTTTTGTTTACAGTTTTACTAATGGTAACCTGTTGAATAAGTTGTACCGTAAAATGGTCAGATGACGAACGGACGGATTCAGGCGCAGTATCTTTAACGGTTGGTGAACCAGTAAGCCATATTTCTCCAACCGTTTTTACACCTAAATTATTCGTGTAACCAGTATCTTCAAATGAAAGATTAGTATAGTTAATGGATGAGGAAAAATTGACCTCAATTCCTGTAGTTAATGAAATCTTACTAAAACTCCATTTCAAAGTGCTAGTTCCATCAGAATTTGTGGTTATCGTAGGATTGGGGAGTGCTTTTCCTAATCCATCTTTCGCAGATCCTGGCTTATAAGAAATTCCTTTAGGCAATTTTGTAATTAATGAACTATCATAATTAACCCCTTTAGTACCAGCAGGTACACCCGTTATCTTGATATTTACATCATCAGTTGTTTGGTAGGTAGAACGTTCGACTTCGGTTTTCGTTGTAATGCTGAATTTTTGAATATAAGCTGATGTACCATAATAGTTCCAATACTTATCTGGAGTGGACGTTACGTTACCATTCGAGTCGTAAACTGTCGGCAAATATTTTGTATTGAGTTTCCCGTTATTTACAGCTGGCTCGAATAGAACGGCTCCGCTTGCATTAATAAATTGGCTACTTTCCATCAATGTAATTGGTTTGCCATTGCCGTTTCTATCCCCTGGATTTCCGGTTACTATAACTGGAAGTCTAGGGTAATGAGATACATCATGATTAACTGAGCCTAATGTTTTCAACGTCAGTATTGATTCAACCGCTGAAATCGGTCCGACTTTCTGTGCGGCTTCAGGAGTTGAATACCAAGAATATAAATCCCAGTTTTTGGGTAATGTAGAAATATTCATAGTATAAGGGGGCGTCTGAGTAATATTCTTTGCAACCCCGTATTTAAATATGCGGGATTCTATCGCTGATTCTGGTACGCTGGTTACAGAAGTAGATTTTCTGTTAGTATCATACTTAAAAGTAGTAGGATCCCACATCAGTAAACTTTTGAATTGTTTAATACTGTGGTTAGATGTTAAGTCGAAAGCTCCTAAGTAGATTTCGTCTCCTTGATTTAAGCGCCCATTCCCACCATTAATATTTGGAACTGGTAAATTTAATTCAAGGTTAGTCACATTCTGTGGTGTTCCATCTACTGACTTTACAAATAATGGACCTCCAGCATATGCGCCAGTCGATGTTATTATTGTAGGATAAGATAAGCTCGTATCATTTGATGTAGTTAGACCATCATAACTGACAGAATCTATATACAATATTATATCGTATCGGTTCCAACCGTTGGCTTGCCCTATTTTAGTAGATGGACCGCCATCCCAAGCAAATATAACTTCTTGACTGGAAAAACTTTTATTAGTCGCTCCAGGAGCTCGTTCTCCTGTCATATTATAGGTATAAGGATTAACAACTCCAGCATATCCAGAATTACTAAATGTGGTTCCTCCTGCTTTGGTTGTTTTCCCACCTGTGAATGTTCCTGAATTATAAACACCTATTAAAGACAAATCGCCAGTTGGCTGCGATAAATGAAGTTTTTTCGTATTTGCATTGGGCACCTGTAGAGGCTGTGTGTACTTTGTAACATCCAACCCAGCATTTTTTGACCAAGTTACTGATGAGCGATTTTTAACTGCTGGTGCAAATCCAAAACAATCAAATGCCTCATACTGACTTGCTGACATAGCGCTAGTGGTTCCGTTTTTTTGATAGGTTCCTTTTTGCTTTACAGTATACGAAATTGCACCTTTAGGAAAGGTCGACCCTCGATAATCACCAGTTGCTCTTCCAGTTAAAGGCTTTAAGGTAGTTACAATCCCTACATCATATCCATTAATCATGGTATACTTTGCGTCAATCCCTAAGGTAGTACTTGGTCTAGTTTCACCTCGAACCATCGTCACACCGACGGAAGGTTTAGCTGAAACATAAGTCACTGGTGTTTGAAGTTTTGGCAATTCCTTTACTGTATATGTTTTATTAAATGTTTCTTTTTTACCAGTTGTAACATTCATAGCATCGACAATTTCTAATTTTATTGTCGGTTGTATCTGTTTGCCATTTTCAGCGCCATAAACACTTAAAATGATAGGAACAAAAATCTGTCCCGAGCCACTAATAATAGATTCCATTGAGCCTTCTGAATATTGAGAGCCATTCGTGTTTGAGACATATTTCCCATTTGATATCTCCCCATTATTTTTAGGCACTCCTGAGACTAACTCAACCGCATTAGGCATGGTTCCTGTTACTCGATAACGTATATCTTTATAATTTTCATTCAAAGTTGTATTTTGAATTGAAAATGAGACCAAATAGCTGATTTGGTCAAAAGAACGGACTCTAGTATTTGTTGCGGAACTATCATATCCTGCTAGATCATTATTATCAAACCCTGCTGTTCCGGTTCTTGTAGAGAGAAGAACATCTTTAACGATTAGTGAGGATAGTGCCTGTGTGTTCTTCGAGCTACTTTGTTCTTTACCAGCAATGAATTTAGGTGCTAATAAAGAATCATCTACTTGATACTCTGCGTTTAGTAACTCATCAACACTTTTATTCGTTGTTTCAGTCTTTACAGAATGTACCCCATCTGATTGAGCTACATCAGTCTTTGTTTGCTTATCTTCTATTGAGCTCTCTTGCGTACTTGCTGATGGTTGTTCTTCTTTTTTAGCAACTTCGGATTGTGGTTCAGATGATGTAGAAGATGGTTGTGACTGCTCTTCTACAGTCTCGGCTGTAGTTGATTCTGTAGTTTCGAAATGAAATAAATTTTGTTGTACTTTTTCTTTCCCAACTTCTGTAATTATAACTTTCCCCATTTTTTTCGAGGTTCGTTTTACATGTAATTGAGTAGTTTCTTCTTTCTTGAGTTGAAAGTATGTTCCTGCATGAGGTTCTTCTTTTATCTGGTAAAATTTCGCCGGTTGCTGTGCTACCTCATTATTATTTGAAGAGGTAGAAGAAGTTAAAGAGAGTTCCTCAGCTGGTTCTTCAATTGAAGCTTCTACTTGAATCGTTTCTTCGCTTTGATCATCTTCAATACTCGTTGCCGATTCTTTAGTAGATTGTTCGATTACCTCCATCAATTCTTGATAAGTGATAATCTCAGTTTGTGTCTCTTCTCCAGTTTTTTCTTGATACACTTCATAATTTTCATCATCTGGAAGTCGCAGCCAGTAATTCTCTTTACCTGTTAATTCCAACTGGACGGTTTCTTCTTGAATGAGTGTATCGGCCAAAGAAACTGTTTTTCCGTTAATCTTTACATGCGCAAAGGGTTGTTCAGAATCATCTGCTTTCAACACATTCCCTCTAGGAATGGCTAAAACCACTCCTAGAAGGAAGATTACTGGAAGAAGAACGGTGACTATCTGCTTGATTCGTTGCGTTTTATGCATCGTCGTTCCATCCCTTCATCCCCTTTTTTCTTTATGCTTGACGACGTTTTTTGTCGATTGAGATTGCTACTGTACCAATCGTGATTGCTCCTAGAGCGATCGCAACTAATAGAGTTGTTCCTTGGCCCCCAGTAAATGGTAGGTCAGTTTTTGGTTTATCGACAACATTTAATTCCACTGCATCGTCTTTTTCAGTAGTTAGGTTGACAGTTACTTCTTGAGGTGCTTTTAATAGTTCATAACCTTCTGGTGCTTTTGTTTCCACTACCCAGTAGCTACGACTAACTTCATCATTTTGAACAAAGCCATCTTTATTTGCGTCATCCCAATCAAGAGCTAATCCATCAAATACTGCGCGTCCTTTTTCACCAGACTTAGCGACTAAGAAGCTTACGCCTTCCGGTAAAGTAGCACCTTTATCGTAGGCTTTACCATCGTTAGCGATGAATTTTTCTGCTTCTGCCTCTTCTTTAGTGAAAGCAATCATGAATTCAGCATCAGCTAGAACTGCTTTTGTATCTTCTGCAGTTTTCTCGATATCAAATCCACCTGTGTAATATTTTGGTTTGCTTTCTTCCGGAGGTGTAACAGTTTTTGGTTTTTGGCCAGGCACTTGATAGTTAATGGTGAAGTTATTATCCAAAATACCATTCCAGTTTTCTGCAACAGTCGTTATTAAGATTGTACGGATATCAGTAAATCCGTTTGCCACCGTACCAACTTTGGTTAATCCAGCTTCAGTTAAAGTAGTTTTCAACGTGTTAGTTGCTTCATCAAATGCAACCGTGTAGTCAGCTGCTGCTAAATCAGTCCACTCGCCAGTTTCTGTTTTCACTTGAACTTTTGCACTGTCTTTTTTGTATGTTAATTGGCTATCTAATTTATCTGTCATAGAGAAGTTTGGTTGTAATAAACCACTATCGTCACGGACAGCAATCGCTTGTCCAGCTACCATTTCATATGTACCAGTGATTTTCCCATCAGCATCATATACATCGATTGTGCCATTTTGAGCAGCCACTTGCCATAAACCAGCAGGGACTTTTGCTTCTAGTTCCCATTGGAATTCTTGTCCTGCATGCACAGAGTCACCTTTTTTGTCATTAATCGTTTTATCAGGGTTAACTAAACTTTCCAAAATGTTTTTTGGTTGTACTTGTACGTCGTAAATTAATGAACTTAGATCCGTACGACTTGTTTGTGGTACATGTACGAAGAATGGATCCGCAGGTGTTTCCACTTTTTTACCAGCCGTCGCTGTTAAGTCAGTCCGATCGTCAGCAAGCTCAGTGACTAAATAAATTCCATCATTTGCGCGTCCGATACCTAAATCCAGAACAGCTTTCCCACTCGCATCAGTAGTGATTGTTTGTTCAGTAAATGTTCCGTCAATTGTGTAGTGCTTCGTAAGCTCTTGTTTACGAGGATCAGTTAGTGAAGCCCCTCCAACAGGTACAACACGTTGCACTTTAAATTTGATTCCAGGGATTACATCTTTGTCGACTGCTTGATGGCTACCTTCGCCACGTCCGCCTAGTTCAGATGCATCACGGACTTGGTATTTCCAGATTGAGATTGAACGATTTGATGTTGTATCAGCTGTTGGGTTAGCACTTGTTAATTGGCTTACCTCTTCAGCTTGCGCAACCACGGCTTGCCCTAATGGTAAAACTCCTACTGCTGTAAATAATGTTGCTGCGACAGTTACCTGTGCAAGAATTGTTTTCTTGTTGAATTTCATCTAAATTAACTCCTCTTTTTTATTTTCTCTTTTTTCGAGATATATGTTTTCAATCATTTGCTAGTCAACAATCGACCCTAATTAGTATGTACCTAACCCCAACCTAATAAATAACCTTTTTACTTTTCTGGTAGGCATCGACAAATCATTAGTGTTTTTCCCTGCTGTGAGCATCCCTTTACAAACTCTAGGGTTCACCTCCTGCATCCTTGTTTGAATGTATAGCTATTTTCTCCGAGACCCCCCATGTCTCTTCCCTCATGGACTTCCATATAGGAACGCGTTATAATGGCTTTTTGATGAGGTATCCATAAAAAAATGAACGATTTTTCTCTTAGAAGGAACTCTTCTAAGAAGAGGGTCTAAACCATTGGGAGCCCTACAATAAAAGAACAGTGACGGCTTTCTAGACGGCTCATAAAATAAAGAGAACTCTCACACTTCATCCGTTTAACCGCTTTCATTTTGTTGTTTTTTTTATAGTAATGCGTTGACCCATTTTTTTCGCTGGGTCATCAAGGAGTCAATATAAACATCTAAAGTTAATTTTGCTGAATGATGTCCTAGCAGTGCACTGACGCTGGCAATATCGGCTCCTTTTTCTAATAAGCGAGTAGCAAACGTATGTCGTAACTGATGAAAGTGAATCGATCTGAGCTTTAATTTCGACAAAATTTTTTTGAACTGATACGTAATTGTCCGCGGCTCATAGAAATGCTGGTTATGCCCGACTACATACGGACTTGTGGCAGTTTTTTGCTTCTCCTTCAGCAGGCCCCAAATCTTATCATTCAAGGGGATAATCCGATGAGCAGAGGGACTTTTTGCTGGTCCTTCATTAATAGTCGTTTCGTTCGTAAGCGATGAAGAAGAAAGTCTTTGAAGTGTTCTTGAGACCGAAATTTCGCCTTTATTCAAGTCAATATCTGTCCATTTTAAGGCACTGATTTCCCCAATTCTCATACCCGTATGAAGAGCCAGTACAATCGGAAAGCCTTTAGCATGTTGACTGGCAAATTTTTCTAAGCTAGCCTGCTCCTCTTCTGTTAAAGCAAATATCTTTTTTTGAATTTTCATAGGATAAATGACTTCATAGAAAGGATCGATTAATAAAATGTTGCGTTTGATAGCCTCTCTCAGCGAACGTTTCAAAATCTGAATCGTTGTTCGGATGGTTGTTGCGCTCAACCCGAGAGTACTTAAATAATCGACAAAACCTTGTACCGTAGCGGTTGTCAAACGGCTCAATGAGATAGTTTCAAAATAAGGACAAACATAATGAACCATTTTATAGTGGTAGGTCGTATAGGTGGATATCTTCACATTTCTACGAATAGAACCTTGCAACCATTCTTGAACCCACTGCGTAACCGTTCCTTGATACTCTGTGGACGAAGGAATAATTGATTGATATTGCTGCTTTTTTTCTCTTAGCTTTCGTCGAACTTCTCGAAACGTCCGATCATATATGTAACCAAATCGAGCCTTTCCATTCGGGTGATGACCAATAATATAGCGCCCTTCCCAGCGCCCATCCTTGCGTTTATAGATGTTTTCTCCTCTACGTGCCATAGTATTTAATTCTTCCTTTCACCAAAAATTTGACGGCTTAATTGACGGCTTGAAAATCTAAGAAATTCCCCGTCCTGCTTCGTCTAAAAAGATAAAAAATTGCAATAATCCGAAAAATAATAAGTGTTATTGACAATAATAACAAAATAACATAGTATATTTGTTGAGTGTATTTCTTTTTTTGTTTATTTATAAAAAAATAAACGTTATTTTTATGTGAATTTTCACAGATTTCTTAGAAGAGTTCCTTCTAAGAAATCTTTTCTATTTTATTCAAGGTTAACAATCACTATGTTTTCCATAATGCTCATATAGCTACTATTACTTGACTAGAAAGTCGTCACAATTTTTGACAAGTATTTTTTGTATTACTAAAATGTTTTTAAAGAGACTTTTTAAAGTTTTTTAAAAGCTTTGGAATAGGTCGATACCTGTCGTGTAACTCATCAATCGAAAAAACCATCTATGCTGCACTCTATGGCACGATATACATGAGGGTTTCACTTTCTTCATTATCAATTCGACCTTCCAATACTCTATAATTCAGAAATAAAGACCGACTGTCTGTCACTGTTTACTAAAATTTGTAAGAGTTACACAAAACAAAAGTTTTTAAAAATGTTTTAAAAAAACGTCAGATATAGTCTCTTCATTTCGAATCACAATATCTCTTCAATCTCTCATCCCTAGTAATCAAGTAACCAACAAAAAAATAAACCCATCATAAACGTTTAACCGAAAATGATGAGCTTATTTTAAATGATTGATTGTTGCAATTAATGTAACTATTTATATAACAGTTCGCGATTCCAATAGTTACGCTTTTATTTGTTTTTCTATTTGCTTTTACCCGTGTGTCTATCAATTTCAAAAGTGATTTCGGTCGCCGAAAAATAGTTTTTTTCGATTTGTTCTTGTTCTGCTTTCTAACAGTAGTTTTCTTACTGCAACCAACTTTGATGCCTTTCGATAAGTGCTTCTAAACGCTTCTTTCTTCGTCTCATCGGACCAATTTTTCTCATAGTCGTATTCTGAGCCCCTCTAGAACCACCCAAACCTGTAAAGATAAGACTAATCATGTACAAAATAAGGCTTGCGATAGAAGGAAGAATTCCCCAATGCCCGTCACTATACTGAAGGAAACTATAGATAAAAACAATTAGAATAATTATATTCACGATTCTAGCTACGATCATCCATTTAATCTGAAATGATAAAAAAGTTAGTTCACTTTGATATTCCTCGATTTTATCCAAAATATCTTTGCTATTCTCGTCCATACGACCTCCCCATATTTAACACTCATTATCCCTTTTTTGAATTTGAAGTAGTTTTAAAGATAATTCCTAATTCTCTATTCAGATTATATCAATATACTCGGCAGTATTTAAGACTATTTTTGGAAGGATAGATAATAGCTTTAAGCTACCTTCAATTATACCGGGTAAAAAGAAAAAACCCTTGAATAATCAAGGGTTTTAGTTTCTTTCGATAACGATAGATTAACGACGGATTTCTTTGATACGAGCTGCTTTTCCGTGTAATGCGCGCAGGTAATAAAGTTTCGCACGACGAACTTTACCAAAGCGAACTACTTCGATTTCAGCAACACGAGGTGTGTGTAATGGGAAAGTACGTTCAACGCCGATACCATTAGAAATTTTACGAACTGTGTAAGTTTCGCTGATTCCAGCACCACGGCGTTTGATTACAACACCTTCAAATAACTGGATACGTTCACGAGTACCTTCGACAACTTTCGCATGCACACGTACAGTATCACCAGGACGGAATGCTGGGATGTCGCTGCGTAGTTGATCTTGTGTTAATTCTTGAATTAATGGATTCATTTTTTTCTTCTCCTTATTCCAAACATTCATATGGGCATTCCCACAGCGGAATATCGTAATAGTTAAGTGCTTTTGCACTCACCAAATTAGTTTATCACAGCTCACTATCAGTGTAAAGTAAATTTTCTTGTCTTTCTAATTTTTACAAGTCCCCTATTTTCTTTCTTTTATAAATAATAATCGACAAATTAGTTGAGCAGACCTAGATTTTGTGACTTCGTTTTATCGCAAAAATCGTCTGGCTCCCCTCCTCATACAAAGGTTTAGCCAAACGATTTACTTATGCTTCTTCTTTTTTGATTTCTTCTAACAGTTTTTTCATCTCATCTGTCATTTCAAGCTTATCTAACATATCTGGGCGGCGCAAATAAGTTCGTCGTAAGGACTCTTTTAATTGCCACTCGGCGATTAATTTGTGGTTCCCATTTGTCAAAACTTCAGGAACTGCCATGTCATTAAACTCAGCTGGTCGTGTATACTGCGGATGTTCAAGTAAACCTGTCGAATGTGAATCGGTTTGAGCGGAGGTGTTGTTGCCTAAGACATCCGGCAATAAGCGAACGGTAGCGTCGATCATGACCATCGCCCCTAACTCGCCCCCTGTCAACACGTAGTCTCCCAGCGAAACTTCATCGGTCACTAACGAACGAATGCGTTCATCATAGCCTTCGTAATGGCCACAAATGAAGACTAAATGTTCCTCCTCAGAGAACTCCTCAGCCATTTTCTGATTAAACTGTTTTCCAGCTGGATCTAACAAAATGACTCTCTTTTTAGTCTCAGGAGTTTCTTCTTCGATTGCTCTCAGATTATCGTAGATTGGCTGAACCTTTAGGAGCATTCCAGCTCCACCGCCGTATGGATAATCATCGACAGCTTGATGTTTATTGTCGGAGAATTCCCGGAAATTCGAGACATTGATTTCCAATAAGTCTTTTTCCACGGCTTTTCCGATGATTGATTCGCCCATCGGTCCCTCAAACATACGAGGGAACAAAGTCAGCACATCAATTCTCATCGTCTAACAATCCTTCCGGTATTTCAACCTGCACGACGCCACTTTCCAAATCAATCTGTTTCACCACAGAGTCGATATATGGAATTAAAGCATCTTTTTTCTTCGGCCGTTGCACAACCCAGACATCATTGGCACCTGGTGAAAGAATTTCTTTAATTTTGCCTAGTTCCTCACCTGTTTCATCCACGACAGTCAGTCCAATGATTTGGTGATAGTAGAATTCGCCATCGTTTAAATCAACAAGATCGTCCTTTGAAACTTTTAAAATACCATCGCGATATTTTTCAACATCGTTGATATTTGGATGTCCTTCAAAGCTTAAAATGTTGAAATTTTTATGTTTACGGTGACTTTTAACAATCAATTTAATCGGTGCTTTCTTGTCTTGAAATAAGAGCAACGTTGCCCCTACTTTGTAACGTTCATCTGGGAAATCCGTTTGTGAAATGACCCGCACTTCACCTTTGATGCCTTGTGTATTTACAATTTTTCCTACATTAAGATATTCAGTCAAAAAGGTTTCCTCATTTCTTTGGTTATCCGTTTCATTTTAGCACGAGTGACAAAGGAATTCCACGCGTTTTGCGTATATTTATCATGAGACGCTCAGCTATTCATTTTCTAGCCCAGCGTTTCGAATTAAATTCCCTTTTCAGCTCGAAGGTTCGATCATCTACTTATATAGCACGTATCATCTGCAAACAAGGGTTCTCAGGCCCCCATAAATCAGGAAATATTTGTACTTCGCAAAAGCCGGCTGCTCGATAAAAAGCTCGTGTTTTCTGGTAATAGATATCTGGATGCGTGTCGGCTAAGGTTTTTACTTGTAAAAATAAGTAGCCACGTTCCTTACACCAACGGAGCGTTTCCTCGATCAGATGATGACCGTAGCCCTGTCTCTGTGCTGATTTTAAGATACCCATGCAATCAATTTCAGCTGTTTTTTCGGCAGTTTGTTTGATCGACAAAAAGCCGACGACTTCATTTCCAACGCTAACGAAAAGTGTTGCATAGTTCTTGGTATTAGCGATGTATTCTTTGGTCGATTCAGGCAAGCCAAACCATTCAGGTAAATCAGTCAAAACTTTCTCTGCCCCAGCGGCTCGTCTGTTGGCATCCGCTTCCCAATAAATGTTCATAAAAGCCTCCTATAGATTGTCATTTCTTCTATTATAACAGGTGGAGTTTGTTGAAACGAGGCTTAGATGAATTCCGGTTGATAGATATTTATTTTCTGACAGGTTGAACGCGCAAGTCTACTAAAAAGATAAGGCTAAAAATATATAAAAGTGCTAGAAAGTATCTCGCAAAACTTTTCGCGAAAAACTTCCTAGCACCCGTAAATTCCCTACGTATTCAATTTATTGATTCATTGAAACAGCCATTTGCAAGGCGCTCATCGCGTCTTGATGGGTTACTGTGTAGACGACAGTGCCATCTTGCCACACGACTTGGTTGGCTTTGGCATCCGCTTTATTCATATCTAAAGTGATTTGGCCATTGTCTTTTGGTGCAGGCAGTGCTGCTTTTTCAAGATATTCAACGACCTGTTTTGCTAACGTCTGTGGTTCTTGGCCTTCAATGTTACTTGCGCGAACGACTAAATTCCAGTTACCTTCTTCCCATGAGAGATAACTTGAGCCAGCCGCCCCCTGTTGGTAGCCGGTAATGCCGTAGCCTAGATCAACTTTTTGTCCACCATTATCACTAATTGGATTAACCGCAGTAGTTGCTTCTGCTACACTATTAAATGTGTTTTTTAAATAAGAAGCCACCGGGGTTTCCATATTTAATTGTTTCGAATTTAAGACTAACGGTCTGTCTAAAGCAAAGTATAGGACAGAAAGCTTTTGATTGTTCCCGTCAGATGCGACATTTAGATAAGCACCTTCGTTGATTGGTACCGTTGTTGGCAGTAAAACCTCGGGGTACGCGGAAACCAATTGTGCCGGTGCATCGGTTGTTGCTTCAGAACCTGTTTGATTATTCGTAGAGCTAGAAGTTTCAGAGTTTTTTGTAGATGAGCTGTTTTTCGATTCGCTACTTTTTTCAGATGTTTCACTTGTTTTAGTCGTAGAACTTACGTTGCTGCTTGTACTAGTCGAGCTTGCTACGACAGATGAGTTACTTGTTGACGATTCTTCGGTATTGTTCGTTTTTCCACAAGCACCTAGAATAAACGGCACAAGTAGTAAAAGTAAATAAGTCTTTTTCATTGAGAACGCCTCCTTTGACACAATTATACCCTTTTTTATTTTAAGAAAAAAGGAAAACACTCGAATCCTAAGAAATGAGTGAGGAAATAAGGTAGAAAAAATACCAAGTGTAACATTATTAATCTTTATCGTCCTCAGTTGTTCAAGATTTATAGTCTCCATTCATCTATCTACCTTGCCAGATGAAAATAACACAGGCAATCTGTGTAGTAGCTACCATATCAGCAGGCCTCTGTCCTTCTATAAACTATAGCTCAATCATATTAGCAGAAAAAAACATAAAAGCTTGCCCCTTTTTTGCCCCTTTTGGTGTTCAACACAAGAAAAAAAGCGCCTAAACACTATGGTCTAGGCACTTACAAATTTATTTTCCGTCTAAGATGTTTAGACGAACCTTTTTTGGTCCTTCTGTTCGAACGCCGTAAACAATGGTTCTGATTGCTTTCGCAACGCGCCCTTGTTTGCCGATGATGCGGCCGATATCTTCAGGAGCCACAGTCAAATTGTATTCATAGAAATCATCAGATTCTACAATGTTCAATTCAACTTCTTCTGGTTTAGAGACAAGTGGACGAACGATCGTTAAGACTAATTCTCGCAAATCTTTCATATCCAATCACCCTATTTCTTTACGAATTTAGCTTCGTGGTGTTTCTTCATAACGCCTTCTTTTGAAAGGATGTTACGAACAGTATCAGAAGGTTGCGCACCTTTTGACAACCAGTCTAAAACTAAATCTTCTTTTAAAACTACTTCTGCAGGATCTTTCAAAGGATTGTAAGTCCCTACAGTTTCGATGAAACGTCCATCACGAGGAGAACGAGAATCAGCTACAACAATACGGTAAAAAGGACTCTTTTTAGAACCCATACGTTTTAAACGAATTTTAACTGCCATTATATAATTACACCTCCATTAATTTATTCACAAGAGCTAGTTTACCAGTTTTTTTGTGACCTGTAAAGCTTTTTTTCTTTACAGCTGATAAAAAGCTGAATTCTTTTATTATTTACAGGAAAACGGTCTGGAATTTAAAGAGTACATACAGCTAGAACGTTCGCTAAAAACCCTGCCCTTTTTCGGAATGTATTTGTGGAAAATAGCCAAAATATTTCTAACCTATCTTCAGATTTTTTCATCAGCGATATTCCTACTTATCTCACGATTTCCCAAAAATAATATGAGTTATAAATTCGCGAGTGTCTTTCTTTGCAAATTTCCCGAGCCAGACTTATCATTAGTAAGTAGAGTTGATTTAAACAAGGAGGAAATATTTTATGACAAAAAAAATTGGATTTTTAGTAGGTAGTTTAAGAAAAGATTCATTCAGTAAGAAAGTTGCTAAAGCAATTGCAGGCTTATTCCCTGCGGATTTCGAGCCAGTTTTCATCGCATTAGATGAGATTGACATGTATAACCAAGATTTTGATGATGAAAATCGTGTCCCTGCTTCTTGGACAACTTTCCGTAATGAAGTGAAAGAAATGACTGGATTTGTTTTCGTGACACCTGAGTACAATCGTTCAGTTCCAGCTGTCTTGAAAAATGCTTTAGATGTGGGTTCAAGACCTTATGGTGAAAGTGCGTGGGATGGCAAACCTGGTTTAGTCGTTAGTGTTTCACCTGGTGCGATTAGCGGATTTGGTGCCAACCATCATTTACGTCAATCATTAGTCTTCCTAAATGTTCCTACTTTGCAACAACCAGAAGCTTACCTAGGTAATGTCACAGAAATGTTTAATGAAGATGGTACAATTATTGAAGGTACTATGAACTTCTTGAAAACAATTGTGGATACGTATGTTCCTTTCTATGAAGCAAATAAAAAAGCCTAATCCAAAGGTGCAACTAGACATGACTTTGAAATTTTATGAATAATTAATTGAAAAGTGTGAGACAACCAGCAAAATAGTCGGTTGTCTCACACTTTTTTTGCCTTTATTCAGCTTGTTTCTTACGCAAATGCAGTTCCGCGAAATTACCAAGTTTTTCGACTTCCAGTAGTTCTAATTGATTGCGATAAGTTCCCTCTTCGAATAAACGAATGCCTTTTCCTAAAAGAACCGGTGTAAATTGAATCCACCACTCATCGATCATATCCTCTTCTAACAATGGTTTTAACAAATTGCCACCACCGATAATCCAGATATCTTTGCCCTCTTCTGCCCTTAATTTCTTTACGAATTGGACTAGATCTTCTGAAATAAAAGTAAAACCTTCTTTATCTTCTTGAGAACTACGTGAAAAAACGTAATTTGTTTGATCTGGATAAAGATTTTCTCCTTCAGAATACATTAAGGCCTCTTCAAAGGTTTTTCTGCCCATAATAGTTGTATCAATTGTATCTATAAATGCCTCATAATTCATGGGTGTCCCATTATCAGCATCAAATAGCCATTGTAAGCTACGCGACTCATCCGCAAGGTAGCCATCTAAACTAACACCACCGTAAAAAACAATTTTTCTCATAGAATCGTTCCCCTTTTCCTTTGTGTCTATTGATATTCTACCAAAGATTGAGTTTTTCATGGGGATTTTTGTACTTTTAGTTTTTGCCTAAAAACTTCCTGTGCAAAATTTCTGTCATGGGATCACTGCCTCTCTTTTTCACTTGATTCACCTCTTAAAAGGTTCTGAAACTATTCGCTTACCGATTATTTTATTTTTATTAAGTTTTTATTGTATTCCTTAATAAAAAGAAATAAGTTATTTACTATTTCAAGTGTACTATGTATACTAGTACACGTAAACACACTTTGATTGTGAAAGGAGCTATCAATGGTTTCTATTAATAAAACCAGTAGTAAGCCTTATTATGAACAGTTGATGTTAAGTATCAAGCAAGAAATTTTGCAAGGTGTCTTAGTCGCTGGGGATAAACTTCCGTCTGTTCGCGAGCTGGCTCGTGATTTAATGATGAATCCTAACACCATTAGTAAAGCTTATAAGTTACTGGAAAATGAACAAGTATTGATTACTGTTAAAGGAAAAGGAACGTTTGTAAAAAAGTCTGATTCCACTCAACGTGATGACTTTCGTATTCAAATGCTCAAAGGGAAGCTGAAGGATTTATTCATTGAAGCGGGGCATTTACAGGTTACTCATGAAGAATTAGTTGAGTGGATACAAGAATCCGAAGAGATGTGGGGAATGAAAAATGAAGATTGAGATGGTTTCAAAAAAGATTAATGGTAGACAAATTTTGTCAGATATTAATTTTACAACAAATACCAATGAAATAATTGGTTTGATTGGTCGAAATGGATCTGGAAAGACGAGTCTTTTTCGGACGTTAGCTGGACATTATCTTGTAGATAGTGGAGAAGTTTTAATTGAAGGGAAAAATATTTTTATCCATCCGGAGTTAAAGACACATATCTTTTACATCGATGAGCAGATTAACTTCTTCTCTACCTATTCGTTAAAAAAGATTGGGAAGTTTTATCAGACTGCCTACCCTAACTTTGATGGGAAACAATTTTCGGAGTTAATGAAAAGCAATAATTTGCCTATTAATAAAAGTTTTCGGACAATTTCAAAAGGAATGCAGGGCTTATTCAAAATTGTTCTAGCGATTTGTTCGAACGCCCCCTATATTCTCTTAGATGAACCCTTTGATGGACTTGATGTGATTGTCAAAAAGAATGTCATTCGTTTACTATTGGAAAGTCTATCTGATGGTGATCGAACGGTCATTATTTCTTCGCACAATTTAAATGAGTTAGAAGGTATTATTGACCGAGCGTTAATTATAAAAGACGCGACCATCAAGCTAGATTACCAGTTGGAAGAGATGCGCGCACAGGCTAGAAAAGTTCAGATGGTCTTTCGTACCAAGAAAGTACCTCCTTTCATTAAAGAAAATTGCAAGCTGCTGCGGATTCAAGGACGCGTAATTATCGCCATTTTCGAGAATTACACCGAAGAAGTAGAGCAGAAAATTCGTGAAGTAGATCCGGTGTTATTTGAGGAATTACCGCTCACATTAGAAGATTTATTTGAAGCAAATTTGAGTCAAGAATCAGACTACCAATTGTTTAACTAGGAGGACAAAATGAACGTACAAGTAAAAGAAGTCATGAAGGAACGATACGGGAAAGTCGTTCTTATAGGTGTTATATTAATCGCGTTATACTATATTTTTGTGATTCAAAGTGGCATCAGTAATTGGCATTCCGAACAACAATATTATCAATCAGAGGAGTTCGTGCAGCTTTATAACGAGGATCCGGAATCTTATGCCCGAGATTGGGATAACGAGACCCCCATTCCTTACGACTCGATTGAGCACTATATCAAGGATCAATCCTATCTTTATGATAGCTATCCACTCGGTTCACAATTGGTAACTGATATTGATAAAAGTCAAAAAACGTTGGATTATGAGACTGGTTATAGCAGTATGACGATGTTTGAAAATGCTCAAATCTTTTTAGTTATCTTTTTTTTCATCGGATTTCTGTTATTTTTTATAGACTTAAAAACGAATTTTAATACCTTCTTATTTTCTCTCGGAACGACACGGACACAAATTTTTAAAGAAAAACTAAAAGCGGTGGCGCTGCCTTTATTTGGTATATTATTGGTGGGTAAGCTCGCCTTCATCGCAAGTATCTATATTTTTATCCCCAATCAATTTGTCAATATTCAGCTGAGTACCTTGTTATTGACGGCATTATACGGCTATGTCGCGACATTTTTCTTCTTTGCTTGGGGCATGTTCATTGGCACATTGTCCGGCAATCTTATTTTCGGCAGTGGTATGGCTCTCGCTTTTATTAGCTCGTTGATCTTCCTCGGGCCACCGGTCATCATGCAATTGACCTACGTTAAAGATAATTTTCATTATCATAACGATTATGTGACTCCAAGCACGTATTTCTCGCTGAACTTCGATATTGATAAATACAGCCCAACGGCGATTGTCTATCTGTTCTTTCTAGCGATTGGCGTGATTCTCTTGTTTGCTAGCTGGCGCGCCTATCAGCACATTTCTCTGGAAAATAGTAGTCAAACGATTCTCGTTGATAAATATCGCCTACCTATTACGTTATTGATTACGGCCTATTCTTGTTTCATTATTTGGTCGTTGAATTATAGTGCTGCTCTGACAATTTTGCCTGGAAAACCGCGGTATGTATCCTACTTTATTTCCCGCATCATTATTTCTGGACTAATCATCGGACTAGTCACTTATGGCATGGTCTACTTTGTGCCAATAAAAAATAAAATCCGTGGTTGGCGAGAAAAACGTCGTCAGGCAAAAGGATTATCAATAGGAGAATAATTATGCGTAAAAACCGACTAGAGAATACTTTCTTTTGGGGAATGTTCTGTATCTATCTATTCTTATTACTTCAGGTGGTTTTCTTTAGTCGTATGGAATCATTAGGAGTCGGTCTTCGTTTAGTTAATCTGACCCCCTTTGATTCCATTAAAGACTATATTACCGTAGAGGAAAGCACGGGTTATCGCTTGGACGTCAATATTTGGGGCAATATCTTACTTTTTCTTCCATTGGGAATTTATGTACCTTTGATTAGAAAGAAACGAGCTTTTTTTACCACGATGAGTTTACTGATGGGTCTAAGCGTTTTAATCGAGATTTTGCAATATTCCCTAATGATTGGCAGTGCCGACATTGATGATATCATTTTAAACGTCTTTGGTGGTTTGATCGGTTGGCTCATTTATTGCTTACTTCTAGCCATCAGTAAAACGCCGGAACGAGTCAAAAAAGTCATGGCAGTCCTCAGTACTGTCGCCGGCGTGCCACTGATTCTTATCGTTAGCTACCTGTTTTTAAGAAATTAAGAATTACCTAGTTTAGCAGAAATACAAATATTCCCATGAATAGCACAGCAAAAAAGACTTTATCCTCATTATATTTACGAGGATAAAGTCTTTTTGCAATATTTTTATTTTTTTTTCTTTTTCTTCTTCTTGTTTTTCTTGACCATACGGTTCATCGCCATCTTACCTAGCTTACCTTTAACACCGCCACCAAACATTTGATCCATACCAGGAATGTTCATATCGCCTTTAGACATTTGTTGCATCATCTTGCGAGATTCCTTGAATTGCTTGATCATACGGTTGACTTCTACCACGCTGTTTCCAGAACCTGCCGCAATTCTTCGGCGACGACTTGGATTTAATAAATCTGGGTCTTCTCTTTCAGCCGGCGTCATAGAATAGACCATAGCTTTTTTGCGTTCGACATCTTTTGGATCGACTTTGACGTTTTCGATACCTGGCATTTGGTTCATCCCTGGAATCATTTTTAGTAAATCTTCGATTGGCCCCATGCCCATTACTTGATCAAGCTGCTCGATGAAATCATTAAAGTCGAAGCTGTTTTCACGCATTTTTTGCGCCAGCTCTTCAGCTTTTTTCTCATCATAGTCTTGCTGAGCTTTTTCGATCAGGGTTAGCATATCGCCCATTCCTAAGATTCGGCTAGACATCCGATCTGGATGGAAGATTTCTAAGTCAGTTAATTTTTCACCAGACCCGATAAATTTAATCGGTGCACCGGTCACAGAACGGATTGAAAGTGCCGCCCCACCACGTGTATCGCCATCAAGTTTAGTGATAACAACCCCAGTAATCCCTAACTGTTGGTTAAAGCTATCGGCAACATTGACCGCATCTTGTCCGGTCATAGCATCGACAACTAACAGGATTTCGTTTGGTTCGGCGATTTCTTTGATTTGTTTTAATTCATCCATCAAGGCTTCGTCAATATGCAAACGACCGGCCGTATCAATCAGAACATAATCATTTTTCTTTTCGCGAGCCACGGCCATCCCTTGGCGAACAATCTCAACTGGGCTGACATCAGTGCCCATATCAAAGACTGGGACATCTAATTGTTGACCTAAAACTTTCAATTGGTCAATCGCAGCTGGACGATACACGTCACCAGCAATCATTAATGGGCGAGCATTTTCAGTTTTCATCAAATGCTTAGCTAGTTTCCCAGCAAAAGTTGTTTTACCGGCCCCTTGTAAACCGACCATCATGATGACTGTCGGGATTTTTGGTGATTTGTTTAATTCGACTGTTTCAGAACCTAGTGTTTTAGTCAGCTCTTCATCAACGATTTTGACGATTTGTTGGGCGGGTGATAAGCTATCTAACACTTCTGCCCCAACGGCACGTTCACGCACCCGTTTAGTAAAATCTTTTACAACTTGTAAGTTTACATCGGCTTCAAGTAAAGCTAGGCGGATTTCCCGCATCATTTCCTTGACATCAGCCTCAGATACTTTGCCTTTTTTACGTAATTTGCTCATCGCCTGTTGGAGGCGTTCAGTTAAGCTTTCAAATGCCATAGTTTATTCAGTCCTTTATTCATCAATTTCTTGTATTTTTTTTACTAACTCAGAAAGTGTCTCATCTTTTGGATAATGTTCACTCACATAACTATCTACCTTATCTAGTAATTCCCCTCGGACGATATAATCCGAAAATAAATGCAGCTTTCGCTCATAATCCTCGAGAATTTTTTCGGTCCGCTTGATATTGTCATAAACCGCTTGCCGACTGACCTCATACTCTTCAGCAATCTCCCCTAATGAAAAGTCATCTGCATAGTAAAGCTCCATATAGTTCATTTGCTTTTCTGTCAGCAGAGTAGAATAAAATTCAAAGAGTGCGTTCATCCGATTCGTTTTTTCGATTTGCATGTTTTTCGCCTCATTTTTCAAGTTTTCGCCCTTGTTGCGCCAACCATTCTTCGTCTGATAAAACAATCAGATTTTGCTGTAGAAAGTAGGCTGTAGCTACTCCCACACCGGTTTTACTCTGCCCACTGAACTGGCCATCGTAAATCGTATGACGACCACATGAAGGACTTTTTTCTTTGGTAATCAGTTGTGTGATCCCTTGTTCTTTTAATTTTTTATAAGCAAGAATTGCCCCATTTTTGAAATCTTCAGTAACATCTTTCCCCGTATTAGTCACGACACTTGCTTGACCACGCCAAACATCATAGCCATCACCACCGACAATTTCGGCGGGCTCTCTAGGAATGGGTAGCCCTCCGAGCACTTCTGGGCACACCATAATAGCTGCTCCTTGCTCGACAAGACGTTTCAACGGCTCGACTGTTTTTACTTGTCCATCATAGCGGCATAACACACCACCTAAACAGGCACTGATTCCAATCATAGTGAGACTCCTTTTTATTAGTATAGGCGAATATAAACGAAAAATAAAATCGCTCCCCCATTATACCATTTATTGTGCGCTGACAATAGTCCTAGAAGTCTATTCTGTGCTAAAATGAGGAAGTATGAACTATTTGAAAAAAGATCAATGCTTCATGCTTAATAGAAAAACTAATTAGTGTGCTAAAAATAGAGTGAAGGATCAACCGAAAATAAATTTAAAAATAACTGGGGCACGACTACAATTTGCTCGCAGTTTACTCACGGATTGATTTAGAGAAATAAAGGAGGCAACTCATGAAAAAAGTGCTTGTTGTTGATGATGAACCATCAATTGTTACCTTATTAACCTTTAATTTAGAAAAGGAAGGCTATCAGGTTGTTAGCGCAAGTGATGGGCGCGAAGGCTTAGATTTGGCCCTGAATCAACCGTTTGATTTTATTATTTTAGATGTAATGCTACCGTTTATGGATGGACTAGAAATTACACGTACCTTGCGTCAAGAAAAAATTGATGCACCCATCTTAATGTTAACTGCCAAAGATGACCAAATTGATCGCATTTTAGGCTTAGAGATGGGTGCCGATGATTATTTAACGAAACCCTTTAGTCCCAGAGAAGTGTTGGCTCGAATGAAGGCGATTTTTAGAAGAATGACGCCGCGTCAACCGCAAACAGTGGATGAAGAATTGCCCACAGAAATTTTGCGAGTGGGAACAATCCAGGCAGATTTAACAAATTATCAAGTGACAGTCCAAGATTTAGAGATTATATTGACACCAAAAGAATTCGAATTATTGGTTTATTTTATGAAGCGTAAAGATCGCGTGATTAGTCGGGATACACTGCTAGATCGTATATGGAAATTTGATTTTGCAGGACAAAGTCGAATTGTGGATGTGCATGTGAGCCATCTCAGAGAAAAGATTGAGACGGATCCGAAACATCCACGATATCTGAAAACCGTTCGCGGATTTGGTTATAAATTTCAGGAGCCAGAAGCATGAGATTCTTCAAGAAAAATTCGGAAAGTCTAGTTGCGTTACTGCTATTATTGGTAATTTTTGTCAGCGGTTGGCAACTAATTAATCACTTTTTCCATAATGAAGTGGTTGCGCAACAAGAAACTTATCTGAAGAAAAAAGGTGAATTACTGATTCGACAACTGCAATCCGAATCACTCGTCACTTTCCCTTCTATAAAAAAACAAGACACACCGGCAGATTTGGCGCTCCCTGTGGCAGCGGTGGAGTTGTTAGAAAATTATGTCGTGAATTCGTCAGAACGGGTCACATTACTGAATGGGCAAGGCGAAATTCTTTTCGATACCGCCGATGAACAGCTACAAGGGGAAAGAAATGATCGGCCGGAAGTCCAATCGGTGCTGTCTGGTAGTGCTGTCGGTAGTGCCTTACGAGATAGTGTGACACTTAAGGAAGAATTGCTTTATACTGCCCTACCGATAAAAGATCAGAAGGAGATATTGGGTGTTTTGCGTCTAGCGGAGCCTACCAGTGTTTTCTTACAACAGGCTGCTGGATTTCGTCGCTCAATCTTGATTGTTTTTATCTTGTTTTTCGTTATTATAACAAGTCTGGTACTCTACTTGATTCGGCAAAAAAATCGCCCCATCGAAACCGTCTTACCGGTCTTAAAAAGAATGGTGAGACAACCAGCTCAAGTCGGGGTGATTATGCAGGATTCGGATGAGTGGGCAGAGCTTTATCGGACGATTAATACTTTGAGCGAGCAGATGAGTGAGACTTATCTAGCTTACACAGCTACTGAGGAACAATTTTATACCCTACTTAACGAGTTGATGATTGGCGTTTTTATTATTGATGAAGAAGGTAAATTTGTTCTAGTTAATCCTAAGATGCAAGAGCATTTGGCAATGACTGAATTTGTGCCGGGGCAGCTCTATACAGAAACCCTGACAGATACTCAGTTAATTCGACTCATCCATCAAGTGACAAGTGAGCAGCCAGTGGTGCATGAAGAGCTGCAAATCAAAGAGCCTTATGAACAAGTCTTATCATTCAGCTTACGTTATTTAACACAAGCTTCTAAAAATCAAATCATTGGCCTTGCGTATGACTTAACACGCGTCAGACGTTTGGAAAAAATGCAGAAAGATTTTGTTGGAAATGTTTCCCATGAATTGAAAACGCCCGTGACTTCATTAATCGGTTTTACGGAAACGTTGTTAGATGGTGCGATGGACGATCCAACCACATTGAAAGAATTTCTACAAATTATGCAAAAAGATGCGCAGCGATTGCAGAAATTAATTCAGGAGATTATTCAACTATCAAAAGATGGCGAATCGGTAGCTTATGAAACGCAAAAAATCGCGGTGCAGCCCCTACTGACGCAATTAATTCAGAGTTATCAAGGGATGTTGAAAGAAAAAGAGGTTCAAATTGAACTGATTGGCATCCCTACCTTAGAGATTGAGACGAAAATGGAATTATTTTACCCAATCATCAAAAATCTAGTCGAAAATGCGATCCAATATTCACCTGAAAAGAGGACCATTCGAATTACTTATGAGCAACAGGCAACCTTCATTCTGGCGGTTCAAGACTATGGGATTGGGATTGATGAAGAAGATCAGGAACGGATTTTTGAACGTTTTTATCGGGTGGACAAAGCGCGTAGCCGACATTCTGGCGGCACTGGTCTGGGTCTGTCGATTGTCCGTGACTATACGCGTCTTTTGGGCGGCTCGGTGAGCGTCGATAGTCATCTCGGACTAGGATCAACCTTTACTATTCACTTGCCTATAGAAAAAGGTCTAACTCAAGAATAAAAATAGAGCAACCACAATCCAACCTATTATTCGTTGGTCGAGTGGTTGCTCTATTTATTTTTTATTAGATTCTGATGGATCGCTTAAGCGTAAGATTTGTTATTTGAGGTTTCCTTCCACATCTCGTTCGACTTTCATTTCTGTAATTGGCAGATAGCCCAATTCCTTTACCGGTCCCTGTTGAATATCATCGGTCATCATGAAGTCTAAGAAGGCTTTAATATCAGCTTCTGGCTGGCCTTTTGTATACATATGCTCGTAAGACCAGATTTCCCAGCTATTGTCTGCTACATTTTCAGCGGTGGGCTCGACGTTGTCTATGCTCAGTGCTTGGATGGACGTATCAAGATATGAGAAGGCTAAATAACTGATTGCTCCCGGAGTCTGCGCCACAATTTGACGGACTGTTCCAGACGAGTCTTGCTCTTGTGCTTGGATAGTTGTTGCTCCATCAAGTCCCCATTTTTCAAAAGTTGCGCGCGTTCCGCTACCATTCGCACGGTTAATCACCGAAATTTTTTCATCCGTACCACCAACCTCTTGCCAGTTGGTAATTTTCCCTGTGAAAATATCGATCAATTGTTGTTTGGAAAGATTTTTCACGTTGACGTCTTTATTCACAACAGGGGCCATACCAATGACTGCTACTTTATGATCCACTAGCTCTTCTGCAGGAATCCCCTCTTTTTCTTCGGCAAAGACATCGGAATTCCCAATCGTCACCGCACCATCAGCAACTTGACTTAAACCAGTTCCACTTCCTCCGCCTTGCACGGAGATTTGGTAGGTTGGATTTTCTTGTGTGAAGCTCGTTTGAGCGGCATCCACTAATGGTTGTAAGGCCGTTGAACCGACGGCGACAATTTTGACTGGTTGATTTGCGCCTGTGTTCTCTGCCCCTCCTCCAGTTTCCGTGGTTTTCGTTGCGTTACCGCATCCTGCGAGTAATAATCCTAAGGCTGTTAATGTAAAAGCTATTTTTTTCATTTGTGTATGCTCCTCTCTCTAAGTACAAGAAAAGCTTACCAATTAGATGTAAATAGTGAATTGATTTGAAGTAAAGAAGTTGTAAAGGACTGTAATGTTTGTGTAAATAGGTTCCCACTAATAAAAAAAGTAGCACCGAATGAACGATGCTACTTGTTGTTTTTTCAGCCTATTTTAATGGTGATTAAGCTAAATTTTTGCCGTTTGTTTCGATGACTTGTTTGTACCAGTCAAATGATTTTTTCTTTGAGCGATTTAACGTTCCATTACCTTCATCATCTAAATCAACATAGACGAAGCCGTAACGTTTACTCATCTCACCAGTTGAGGCACTAACTAAATCAATACAACCCCACGGTGTGTAACCCATCAAATCAACGCCATCAGCGACTGCATCAGCCATCGCTTCCACGTGTTTACGTAAATAATCAATCCGATAGTCGTCATTAATTGAACCATCTGCTTCAACCGTATCGATAGCACCTAAGCCGTTTTCAACGATGAATAAAGGCTTTTCATAGCGATTATATAATTCATTTAAGGCAATGCGTAGCCCTTCAGGGTCAATTTGCCAACCCCACTCGCTAGCTTCTAGGAAAGGATTACGAACGCCACCTAACAGATTTCCAGAAACCATTTCGGCTTCTTCTTCTGACAAGGTTTCATCAATTGCCGCAGACATGTAATAACTAAAGCCAATATAATCTACCGGATAAGCTGCTAGTAAGTCTAAATCTTCTTGAGTAATTTCTAACGCTTGTTCATCCACCCCATATTTTTCATAGGTTCTTTGTGTATAGGCTGGATATTTCCCACGGACTTGAACGTCTGTGCAGAAAAAGTTGAACTCTTGATTTTGAATTAAAGTCGCCATTTGGTTGACTGGATTCGCGTTCATGCTATAAGTTGTCGCGTAGATAATCATACAACCAATTTGAATATTCGGATTAATTTCATGAGCGATTTTAACAGCTTTACTGCTGGCAACAAATTGGTTATGCCAAGCTTGGAAGACATTTTGATAATCGCCGCCCCCATTTGATTGAACCATTCCTTGGCTAAGTGCAGGGAAATGGAAAGCTGAGTTAATTTCGTTAAAGGTCATCCAATAAGTCACTTTTTTGCCATAGCGCGTCAACACAGTGTTAGCAAAGCGTTCATAAAAATCGATTAGCTGACGATTTTTCCAACCACCATATTCTTTGGCTAAATGTAAAGGCATTTCATAATGAGAGATCGTGATAACAGGTTCAATGTTGTGTTTCAAACATTCGTCGATTAGGCCATCATAGAATTTCAAACCTGCTTCGTTTGGTGTTGTTTCGTCCCCTTTAGGGAAGATACGTGTCCAAGCGATGGAGAAACGGTAACATTTGAAGCCCATCTCAGCGAACAAAGCGATGTCTTCTTTGAAGCGATCATAATGATCAATCCCACGGTGGTTCGGGTAAATGTAGTTTTCTGGATCAATCGTCCAGTCAAATTCTTTACTGCCAAGAATCGTAAAACGTTGTTTGCCACCTGGCATTGCATCAGCGACAGAAAGTCCTTTGCCATCGCGATCGAATGCTCCTTCTAATTGATTGGCAGCTGTTGCGCCACCCCATAAAAAGTCTGGTCTAAATGTTTGTTTCGTCATTTTGTGCCCTCTTTTCAGTTTTTATTTCACAATCGTTAGGAAGTCTTCCCCTTGGATGATTTCCTCTTGATTTAAGTCTAACACATCTGCGAAGTCGTTGGTATTCGTAATCACGATTGGTGTGATTGTTGAATAGCCAGCCGCTTGAATAGCGGCAACATCAAATGAAACTAACGCTTGTCCCGCACTAATTTTATCGCCTTGGTTGACGTGAGCGGTGAAGCCTTTTCCATCTAATTCAACCGTGTCCATCCCAATATGCATTAAAATTTCGATACCATCTGTTGTCGTAAAGCCAACTGCATGTCCAGTTGGGAAAATCGTCGTAATTTCGCCATCAGCAGGCGCGATTAATTCCCCTTGTTCAGGCTCAATTGCTAGCCCTTTACCCATTGCCCCAGAAGAGAACACGGGATCTTTGACTTCAGCTAAAGGAACAATTTTTCCACTTAATGGACTTTTTAAAATATGACGTGCGTCTGTTTCTGCTAAATGAGCAGTTGAACCTGTATTTTTTGCATCAGTCGTTGAAGCTGTCTTTGGATCATCAAAACCAATGACGATTGTGCCGATGAAGGCTAATGCGAAAGCTACGGCTGTACCAATAACAGCCATCATGACATTTGATTCAACACCGTCAATTGTACTGATAAATGAAGGAATTGATAGTAAGCTAACTAAGCCGTTGGCAAACATTTTAACTCCACTCATTCCGACTAATGCCCCACCAATCGCACCACTGACACAGGCTACGATAAATGGTTTTTTCAATGGTAAAGTTACCCCATAAACAGTTGGTTCAGTAATTCCGAAGAAAGAGGTAATCGTTGAAGTAATCCCTAATTGACGTAATTTTAAATCTTTCGTGCGTAAAGCTACGGCTAAAGCAGCTCCCCCTTGAGATAAGACAGCTGGTAGTAACATAGGTGCTAGGACGTCAAAACCAAGTTGTTCAAGGTTCAAGAAAATTAGTGGAACAAAGCCCCAATGCATACCAAACATTACAAAGACTTGCCAGAAACCACCCATAATTAAACCAGCGACTAATGGACTAAAGCCATAAACTGAATTAAATAGACTTCCTAACCCTTGTCCGATAATTGTTCCGATAGGACCAAGAACGATAAAGGTTAAGGGAACCATCACAAGTAAAACAATCAAAGGAACAAGAATTGTTTGTAAGAATTGTGGCACAATTTTTTTAACTAATGGCTCTAATTTACTTTGAACCCAGACAGCTAAAATAATCGGAATAACCGATGAAGTATAGCCAGATGGTGATAGAACAGCTGGGATGCCAAAGAAATCTAAGCCTGTTCCAGCGCCAGCAATTGCTGAGATAGCTGGATACACAAGCGCCATCGCGATAGCTGCTGCTAGAAATTCATTTGTTTTGAATTTTCGTGCGGCAGTGATTGCTAACATAACCGGTAAGAAGGTAAAGAGTCCATCAGCGGCTGCAAAGAGAATTTGGTAAGCCCCTTGCGCGTCTGTTAACCAACCAAGTACAACGGCTAGAGATAGAAATCCTTTTAGGACCCCAGCTGCCGCCATAGCACCTAAGAACGGCGTGAAAATTCCTGAGATGACATCAATAAATTGATTCAGAATATTGCCTTTTTCACCGCTATCTTCGTCTGATGCTTCTCCTAGACCAGAATTATCAACAATTGCTTTGTAAACGTCAGCAACATTACTCCCAATCACGACTTGGTACTGACCCCCACTTTGCACAACTTGAATGACATCCGGGTCAGCTTTTAATCTTTCTGTATCAGCGACTGCTTCATCCTTTAATTTGAAGCGTAGACGTGTCGCACAGTGAACCAAACTGTTGACGTTTTTTTCGCCGCCGACTGCCTCCAATACGCGTTTTCCAACTGCTTTGTTATCCATTTTTTATTCCTTCTTTCTTTTATATGTATACAAAAAAACCTAAATTGAAAAAACACCTGTCCGAAGACAAAGCTTGTTTTTTCAATCTAGGTTTTGCCTGCCAAACAGTAACAATCCTTATGATTGAGTAGAATGTTGATTTTCTCCAGCGATTCGCTGAATATGAATCGTTAAGTAAACCTGTTCCGATTTATCAATCGGTTTTTGCTGCGTCTGTACTAAGAAGTCATTAATTCTTTGGACGCATTTGAATGCTTGCGGATATTTCGATTGAATCAACTCATATAAAAATGCATCAGCTTCTTCATGAGTTTCATCTCTTAAATAACGTTGTGCAAAAAATTGCAGATGGGTCACAATCCGCTGATAATTTAGTGAATCATCATTGAAGACGAGACCAAAATAACGACTAATAATGCTGAGAATATCGCGCACCATAGTTGTTGCTGTCATAGTCACTTCCATATTGCCATGGGCTTGTTCACTATTAACGAAGTGGAAGGCAATAAAGCCAGCCTCATCTTCTGGAAACAAAATACCTGTCTGTTCCTCAATCATTTTTAGAGATTCTTTGGCAATTTTGAACTCTCTGCCATAAAATTTCTTAATCTCAAATAGTAAAGGATTCGGAATCAAGACATTTTCTTTAGCCCGTTGCAAGGCGTAGTGAATATGGTCGGTCAATGTCACATAGATATTAGGTGAAAGCTCTATACCTAGGATTTCTTCCGCCCTATCGACAATTTTTTTCACTAAATAAATTTCTTCGGAAGGTACATCAGCTAGTAATTGTTGGAACTGCCCCATGGTTGAAGAGTCTTTTAGAATAAACTCCTTCTCAATCTTGGTTGCTTCCAATGAGTCACCAATCTTTTTTTGAAACGCTAGACCGCGGCCCATAAAGATGATTTCGTCACCCGCTTCATTTTTTGAAAGGACGACATTATTATTGTAAATTTTTTCGATGAGCATAGATGTCCTCCTCCAAGAAAAAAATAAAAAAACCTAGAATCCGCCCTGAAAATGGTTAGCTAGATCCTGGTTTTGCCTGCCGAACAGTAACAATCCTTATCTTTTACAAGTTGAGAATAGCATAAATTTAAAATGAGTGCAAGCCCTTTCTCTCAAGAAAACTAAGTTTATCCTGTAAAAATAACAAGATGAATTTCCAATTTATTTAATCCGACCTTCTGTTTTAGCCGCTCCTAAAAAAGAATCAGAGCTGAAAAAGAACCCCTTTCTTCTCCTTAGTGCCGCGTGACAGCATAGAGGAGAAGAAAGAAGTCTCAATAACAGATTCATTTTCAGATTTTATTCTAATAAATGTAGAGTATATCGCTTGTTTTGGTCAGCTAGGCTTGTTGCGATTTTAAATCAATCGTCAGCGTCTCGCAGTTTCTGCAATGGAACGCTTCAGTGTTGGTCCGACCAAGTAGACTATTTCTTTTTAGGGTTATGTACGGTGCAGAGCTCCCTTTTGCCGGCGCCCACTTGAGCGCGTAGCGATCCCCTTGGATAGCGCCTTTGATCATTTCTGTCTCACATTTAGCACATTTCATATGATAGACCTCCTATTTATAGCAAATTTATTTTTTTACATAGCCTCTATTGTGAATGACTCACAACTTGGCTTAAACTAGCTTTTAGAAAATTTATTTTGTAGGATTTTCTTTCTATCATTATTATGGCTAATTGCTTGCCAAATGTCATGGGACTTTAGTTGTAAATTTTCTCTGTCTCAAAATGAACTAGTTACCTAGAAAGAGGCTGTATTCTGACAGTCTGGGTAGCTATTTTTTGAAAACCACTGTCGTGCTCAACAAAAAGTAACGTGGGCTGATAGACTTCTATCGTCTCGATTAATTGTTCTCGATTTCTGAAGTCGAGGTAATTGAGCGGCTCATCCCAAATGAATAATTCTGCCGGTGTTAGAAGGGATTTTGCGACTTCGACTTTCTTTTGTTGGCCCATACTCATTAGTTCAATTGGCGTCTCAAATACAATCCGCTCCATGCCTAATTTATGCAAGCAATTTAAAAAAGTTGTGTAATCTAAAGCTTGCTCTTCGGCGAATACTTGCAATGATCCCTTATAGGTATCGTAATCTTGTTTGATTAGGCTAACAGTTAGATTCTCGGAAGAAAGTACGCGTCCAGCCTGTTCAGCATTGCCCAAGCCCATGATATGCTCTAAGATACTGGTTTTTCCAGAGCCATTTCGACCGTCTAAGACGATTCGATCGCCATTTTTTATCGAAAAAGAAATGGGCTCAAATAACCATTCCTGATCATAACGTAACGAAAAATCTTCCACTAATAAAAGTGGTTCACGAATCGCGTACTGAGGACTCAAAGTCAGACTGTCAGTCGTTGTCGTTTTGACCATCAATTGTTTTTTCTGTTCAATTTCACGAGCTTTTCGTTGTTCAATGGCTTTCGCCCGCTTATTGAGTCTAGCCGCAATGTTCCGCCCTTTATTATCAGATTCGCGTAACGATCCCCATCGTTTCTTTTCGATAGCAGTGTCATTTAAGCGGTCGATTTCTTTGGCTAATCGGTTATTCTTATCATTCACTTCGCGTTCTTCTAACGCTTTTTGTTCTATGATATCGTAGAAATTTCCTGCGTACAGTTTAATTATCTGTTGGTCGATGATGAGCAGATGATCACAGACAGCATTCATAAAATCTGTATCGTGACTCACCACAATATAGCCTTGCTTCGCTTTCAAATAATCACGCACATGCTCTCGACTTTCTTTATCTAAATGATTGGTCGGCTCATCAATTAGAGGAAAACTAGTGGTGTCTATAAATAATAAGGCTAGCAGTAGTTTTGTTAGTTCGCCACCGGAAAGTTGTGAGAGCGGCGCCCAAATCAACTCTTTCCGGAGTTTGAGTAATTCGCATTCCCGTTCAAGTTCCCACTGCTCAAAAAATTGTAGTTGTTGCAAGGCAAAAAGAGCAGGCATGTCGCTACTTTTCTCAATCGGTTGAGGAAAATATTGAAAGGCCTGATCGGCTTGTATTTGGCCTTGATAAGGAATTTCACCAGATAAAATTTTTAAAAAAGTCGTTTTCCCGACGCCATTGTCTCCAGTGATGCCTAACTTCCAAGTATCGTCTAAGTCTAATGAAACTTGATCAAATAAAAGATGCACCTGTTGATCATAGCCGGACGAAAGGCTTCTAATTTTTATGCTAGTCATTGTCTCACCCCTTCCAATGTGTTTTTCACTTCAGCGTTGACAGTATTTGTCTTTTTCAGGGTTACCTTCGAATTTATACCATACATAATTAGTCTTCTATTATAAAATAAGCTACTTGACCGTCATGGGATCAAATAACTTATTTTTTACTATAGATGCTAGCTTATTTAAGCTTTTTCATTTTTCATATAAGTTTCTAACCGCTTCATGGCTTCTTTCAAAACATCCAGAGACGTAGCGTAGCTGAGTCTCACGTACCCTTCTGCTTCAGGTCCAAAAGCGATACCCGGAATAACTGCCAAAGCATTTTTCTCGGCTAAATCGACACAAAAGGCCATTGAATCTTGCGTATAGCCTGCGGGGATTTTTGCAAAAATGTAGAATGCGCCTGAAGGCTTAGCAACCTCAAAGCCCAAAGAAGTCATCTTCTCATATAGAAAATCTCTCCTTTTTAAGTATTCTACTTTCATCACGTCGGCATCATTAATCCCCTCAACTAAGGCTTTTACTGCAGCTTTTTGAGAAACCGTTGCTGCTGAGGTAACTAAATATTGATGCACCTTGATAATTTGACTAGTCAACGCAACTGGGGCAAAAATAAAGCCAATGCGCCAACCTGTCATAGCATGTGATTTTGAAAGACCATTAATCAGAATAGTTTGCTCTCTTAAATATTCCGCAATTGATACATGTGGCTCGCCATAGCTTAGCTCACTGTAGACCTCATCGCTGATCACGAAGACTGGGTATTTACGCAACACATCAGCAATCGCTTGGACTTCTTCTCTAGAATAAGTAACACCTGTGGGATTACTAGGATAATTTAAAATAATCGCTTTTACTGCATCGCCATGTTCAGCCATGGCTTCCTCAATCATCTCTGGTGAAAGGACAAATTGGTTGGGTCGAGTATCGATATACACGGGTTCTGCCCCAGCCAATAAGATCATCGGCTCATAGCCTGGATAGATAGGTGCCGGCAAAAGGACTTTATCTCCGGGATTTAAGACCGCTAGTAAGGTGGCAGAAATTGCCTCCGTCGCCCCGACCGTAACTAAAGCTTCGGTCTGGCTATCATATGAAAGGTTATATTTTTCCTTTAGAAAATAGGTTGCCGCTTCTCGAACATCTAATAAACCGGCCATGCCTGTATAATGGCTATAATTCTGTTCGATGGCTTCTTTTCCGGCTGACTTTACATGCTCCGGTGTATTAAAATCAGGCTCACCCAACGTTAATTTTAAAATGTCAGGAATTGGCGAGACGGTTTCATCAAATTGTCGGATTGTTGAAACGGCAATCTGATACACTTGTTGATTGAAACGATTTTCTAACTTATTCATGGACATGACCACCCTATCTACTCTTATTGCCATCTATAGTACCATAAAATAGGTGGAAAATGAATTTTTTATGATAATTCACTGTTAATAAAATGAGAAACTGTTTGTTTGGGGAAATACCACTAATCTACTTATTAGCAAACAAAGTTATATTTATCTATTATATTGCAAACAATTATGTATGATGATATATTTGTTACAAATGAAAAACTATTATTATGGAGGGAAATCGATGACCCAAGCATTTTATAAAATTGATGAATATATTCAAGGCTACTCTTTCTCAGAACAACATTATCACTGTCTGTTTTGCTCGGCTACCTTTGAGGAGGGACTGATTTATCCAGCAGATACCCTGCTGCAAAGTGCTGAGCGAGCCATTAAGCAACATGTCCAAAAACAACATGCAGGAGCCTTACAGGCTTTGTTGGCCCTGCCTCGCGCAACAAGCGGCTTATCTGAAACTCAACAAGAGATGATGAATTTATTTGCGCAAGAAATCAGTGACACAGTGATCGCGCAGAGATTGGAAATTTCCACGTCAACTGTTCGAAATCACCGCTTCAAATTAAAAGAAAAAGAACGACAAGCGCGCGTTTTCTTAGCAATGATGACACTTTTATCAATTGAAACGGCTCCCTTACCCCATGTCGGTGCGAAGATGATCGATGAACGTTATCAAATAACTGAAGAGGAAAAAGTTCGCGTCAGTCAAACTTATATAGATGAGAATGGCTTTGTCAAACAGTTTCCTAGTAAAGAAAAGCGCAAGATTATCATTTTAGGGGAAGCCGTGAAACGATTTGACCGCAATAAAAATTACTCTGAAGCAGCTGTCAATACTATTTTGAAGCAAATGTTTGACGACCATGTGACCGTTCGCCGCTATCTGATTGAGTATGGCTTCATGAATCGTACTAAAGATGGGCAAACGTATTGGCTTCAATAGGTAGCTGTAAGTAAGTATCTGTTAATGGCGCCTTTTATTTATACTTCTTAAAAAAACGAAGACATTGGCAACGTGCGCTAATGTCTTCGTTTTTGATATAAATAAACATTTTTTTGGAATAGAGTACTTGCTGATTGAAGCATTTAGATAAAGCTGCTGATCTGAATAATTAGTACTTGAGGATAGCCAACTTAATCTACTGGTTCTTTTTCCAATAGAATATGGAAAACAAAAAAAGTAATAATCGCTAAAACTAAAGAGCCAACAGCCAAATAATAGGCCGGTTTAATGGCAATGAAATACAGAGAATAGTAGGCTTGGCTATCAAATAGACCACTCTGACTCAACCCAGTAGGACCTAAAATCATTCGCGGCAATAAAGCGACTCCGGTAGTAAAACAAGCAAGACAACTTAGATAAATCGGCGCTAAGACTCGTTTTACACGAGAAAAATAAAGCCAAACAAGCGCTACGGTTAACAGAAAATAAAGCCACCCTAAGACTGGAAAATTTTTAAGGACTAGCCAGCCAGTCCCCTGAATTGAGCCTAAAATTTCGGCGTCCTTGACAACTGCACTGAGCCAGCGAAAAGGCAAAAGAGCAATGGGTATAAGCCAAAAAATTAAAAATATATTTCTATAGTGAATGATCTTTTTCAACTGTACCACTCCTCAATAAGTTAGAATATTTTCGATAAAAACTTTTTTTGTTTTTGTTTACAATTTTACTAGCATACTGAATTATAACAAGAATAAACGAAATATTGTTTGGGAATTGCTTGCTTTTTTGCGAAAATCCTATTAAATTTTGTTCATTTTCGAGTAAATTATTTGAAATATCTATAAAAAAAGACTAAAGAGAATTTTTTTCTCTTCAGTCTGAGTTATGCACGTGAACGGTTTTTTTATAATTCTCTCAAATAGACCTTTTTGATTAGTAATTTGTCAAATAACTGTGATTGGCTATCCTGCTCTCCAATTACCTCAGCAAGGATTATTTTATGATTGTTCTTTTTACGCAATTGATAAACAATTTTACCAGATTCATTTAGTTCGTTCATCATATCGATTACGCCACCAAATCCAGTTTTTTTAGTAATAAAGCCAAGTGCTACCATTCGTTCATCTAAATTCTTAGCAGAGATCGTTGCTCCATCAACTAATGTTTGATGTAAAATCATTGCAAGACCTTCTAATTCTTCAGCTATCGGAATTTCTGGCTCAGGTTCAGGACGTCGTTCTAACTCATGTAGTAGATTTTCGTATTGCTCTTTTGTCAGCATAACTCCTGCAATCTTCTCTCGATTGAAAATATAAACACCGGTACCCGCGACTCTTGCTTGGTTAAAGACATCCATTGGTGATTTTTTCACTTCAGTGATAGAAGATGTAGGAACATCTAGCTTTTTCAGTTCCATTCGGTTCTCCTCCTCGCATTGACAAAGACCATTATATCACAGCTTATCGATGGGATTCATTTTTTATTACTCTTTTTTTCGCTCTTTTCTTCTAGTTGCATAATAACGGTTGTTAGTTCGACAATCAGTTCTTCAAAAAACAGCGAGGAGAAAAACAGAGTGACAACTGATTTATTGATGGGTGGCGTTAATTGATAATAATCTGTGATGCAAATATCTGCATACGATGGAATCTCGTTGCCAAAATGAATGGTCACTTGCACTGCATGAAATGAAGAAATATTATGCTGAATCGCTTTTTGCAATCGTTTCAGATTTTTCTTAGGCAACTTTAAAAATAAGCAGATATATAAAGGTCGATCGACTTCCGATAAAGAGAGAATGGGTTCGATTAGTTGATAGTTGGCAATTATTTGTGCATGCTCCCCTCTATTATTGCTGACTATCGAAGCGGGTTGCCTTTCCGTGATCTTTTGCAATCTTTCAAACATTTTAGGATGGTCGATTAACTTTTGATAGGCCTTTTCTTTTTCGGTAGTAGTTAGAGATTGCTCGGCGTGTAAGGCCTGAGAAATAATGCGTTGTTTCAGTAGTTTTGTTAACATCGCTTGTTTACTTCGTTCAGATAATTCTGGGAAAACATGTTGAATAAAAAGAAACCATGGCTTGATATCTGGGAAGATCAAGTAAATATCAATTAATTTGTATGGAAATACATGCATTTGAAAATCGCTTGTTGTTTCAGCATGCAAAAATAGATAAAGATAGAGAGACTCCGCCTCAGATAGTCTAAGATATGCTTGTCTAAAGTAATGGAAATTTTGATCAGTTTTCGCAAATTTCCAACAGAATTCTGGTAGCTTCAGTTGGCTTGGAGATTGTCTGAAGTCAATGATTTTACTCATGAGCTGTTCAGAAGAAGCCGTCAGCTCTTCTGCTTTTCGAGTAAAGTCTGGCTGAATTTCCAGCGGGCATAAATCAGGAAAATCTCGAGCAAAATCAAAGAGAAATTTCCGAATAGCCCACTCATTTCCCAATAAGGCGGATTCGTTAGCTTGAATGGAAAATCCCAAATGCGCCAAACGTTGATTGATTCGTTTGTATTGATGATGGGTATAAGCTGGTTGCAATGGCAGCCCCCAAGCCGCTTTGGCAAGAATCTCAAAAAGAGGACTGTTGGAAAAGAAATCAGCTACTAGTTGATAAATAGTTGTAGCAGTCTGATATTGCCAAAAAACCAATTTATTTTCTCGAAACAAACGAACTTGAGGATAACTATGTTCAATAATCGAAAGTCTGACATTGATTGTTCTTTCGTGCCAAGAAAAATGTCTGGCCAATTCATGTACCGTAAATTTATTTTCTTTCATGTAAAGAAGCAGGTTTAAATCTTGCTGTGTCCTTTTTTCTAAAAAATAAATCCAATCCATTTTACACACCCCTTTACCTATGTATTAAAAGTAACACATCTGGAAGCGTTTTAGTTATTTTGTTTTGGCCTAATATTGAGTCAAAAATGCAAAAAAAAATAAAGAAAATCTTTTTTACTCAGATTTTCTTTATTTTTATCGTATTTACTCGTGAAGTGACCAGGTTATTTATCGATTTTCAATAGCATCGCATTAATCGCTACAACGATTGTACTAAGGGACATAAGAATGGCCCCGACAGCTGGATTTAAGAGAATTCCGATAGGTGCAAGGACTCCTGCTGCTAATGGAATCGCGAATAAGTTATAACCAGCACCCCACCAGAGATTTTGAATCATTTTCTTTCTTGTTTGTTTAGAAAGATTTAGAAAATGTAAAATATCTTCAGGATTACTGTTAGTCAAAACGACATCAGCTGAATCAATTGCGACATCTGTCCCAGCCCCAATCGCCATACCGACAGTTGCTCGAGCAAGACTAGGCGCATCATTGATCCCATCGCCCACCATCATTACTCGTTTGCCTTCATCTAAATATTTACGGACAATTTTTTCTTTATCATCTGGCAATAATTCACCGTAGAATGTTTCGATTCCTAGATAACTTGCTACAGCAGCGGCTGCGGTTTTGTTATCACCCGTCAACATAACAGGTTGAATGCCGTTTTCTTTTAATGAGTGAATAAATCGCTTGGCTTCCGGCTTAATTTCATCACCTAAAGCGAGTAAAGCAACTAATTCTTGATCAATCACTAGATAACTAATCGTATTTCCTTGCGCTTTATATTTTTCTGCTACAGAAGTATCAAAGGAATAGTTTTGCCGAAGTACCTCTGCTTCATTGACAATCCGAACCGTCTTATCTTGAACCGTGCCTTCGAGACCGATCCCAGATAAGCTAGTTAAATCATGTGCTGCATAGACTTCAATAGCTTGTTCTTTCAAATAAGTCATGATACCGATTGCTAATGGATGGTTAGCATTGGCTTCTAAGGCCCCAATGTAGCTGAAGGCTTGTGTTTTTGTATAGTCAGAAGAAAATAATTCTAAGCCTGTGACGGTGAATTTTCCTTCGGTCAGCGTGCCCGTTTTATCTAACATAATAACATCCATTTGATTGGCTTGTTCTAAAGCATTTCTATTTTTCAATAGTAAGCCATTTTTTGCGGCAATCGAGGTTGAACGAGCGATAACTAATGGAATAGCTAAGCCTAAAGCATGGGGACAAGCGATGACAAAGACGGTCACCATACGATCCAACGCAGTCGGTAAATCAGTGACTAGCCACCAAATAACGAAGGCTAAAATCCCAGCTAACAAGGCAATGTAAAACAGCCATTTAGCCACTTTGTCAGACAAGCTTTCAAGTTTAGATTTTTCACTTTGGGCTTGTTTGACCATTTCCATGACTTGTGCCAGGTAGCCATTTTCACCCGTACCAGTTACCTTAATTTGAATCATCCCATTGCCATTGACAGAACCGCCAATAACTGAATCGCCAGTATTTTTTTTCACACCTTTTGATTCACCCGTGACAGCTGATTCGTCCACGGTCGTTTGTCCTTTGATGATTTGACCATCGGTAGGCATCTTATCGCCAGAGCGTACAATTAATACGTCCCCAGTAGCTACTTCTTGAAGCGAAATTTCTTCTTCTTGCCCTGCTTGATTGATACGTTTAACCGTATCTGGTAACAACTCAGCTAATTTTTGCAAAGCGTTACTAGCATTAGAAACGGCGCTCATCTCAATCCAATGCCCCAATAGCATAATAACGATTAAAGTCGCCAATTCCCAAAAGAAATCCATGACATGTGGCTGATTGGTAAAATTATTGATGACAAAAGCATAGAGACTGTAAATGTAGGAAACTGAGATTCCCATCGCAATTAAGGTCATCATCGCCGGACTTTTTTGTTGCAGTTCCATCTTAGCCCCTGATAAGAAAGGCTGACCGCCGTAAAAGAATAAGAAAGTTGCTAAGGCGAGGACAAGCCATTCTGATCCAGGAAATGTAAATTGAAACGGAAGCGTGATACCCATCATTGGGGAAAGAATGATGATGGGTATCGCGATGATCAAGGAGAGCCAGAATTTTTGCTTAAAATTGCCCATATGCATCGAGTGATCCATGCCACCCATATCATGTCCGCTATGATCCATATGCATGTGGTCTATGCCCGCCATGTCATGTGAGCCATGAGCCATGTGCATAGTGTGGTCCTGTTTATCGTGATCCATGTTGTTCATATCATGCGTGTGATGGTTCATGTGATTTTCATGATTAGGAGTCATATTGTGCATCGAATGATCCATATGGCCCATCTCAGCATTTTCATGTGTTTCGTGATTCATTTCATGCTCTGTGTGGTTCATAGGGTGCATCTTATCCTGTGCATGATCTGATTTTGATTGATTTGTTAGTTGCTCGTGTACGTCTGAATTTTCAGCATTTGTTGATTTGTTCGAATGATCTGACAATTTGTTTGTCATCACAATCCCTTCTTCCTAAAGTTTCTTACGATTTAGGCTAAGTGAATTCAACAAGACACTTACTGAACTAAAGGCCATGGCAGCACCTGCGACGATTGGATTTAAAAATCCTAAGGCTGCAAACGGAATGCCAACTGTATTGTAGATAAAGGCCCAAAATAGATTTTGTTTAATTTTGCTAAGAGTGGCTTGAGACAAGTGAATCATTTTTTCAACATAGACTAAATCATTATTCATCAGTGTGACATCCGCTGTTTCCATGGCGATATCCGTACCGCTACCCATGGCGATGCCGACATTTGCTAAAGCTAAGGCTGGCGCGTCATTAATCCCATCGCCGACCATGCCGACAAACTCGTTTTCGGCTTGCAGTTTAGCTACATAATTGGCTTTATCTTCAGGTAAGACTTCAGCGAAGATGTGGTCAGGTGTTAAGCCAACCTGTTGGCCAATATATTCAGCAGCTGTTTTGTTGTCGCCTGTCAACATATAGACTGCAACATTGCGTTCTTTGAGTTTTTGAATCGCTTCTTTTGAAGAAGGTTTGACTTGGTCTGAGACCGCGATCATTGCTAGTAAAGAATCTTCGTCTGCTAAAAACATGACTGTTTTCCCTTGTTTTTCCCAAGCAATGGCTTGTTCTTCAACAGCGGTGTAGTCGATGTTTTGGCTTTGCAACAGTTTTCTAGTACCAGCGTAATAGGTTACCCCGTCGATATCGCCTTTAATCCCAGCACCTGGTAAAGCGCTGAAATTCGTGACAGCTTTTGTCGCCACTTGTTGCTCTGATCCATAAGCGACGATGGCTTTTGCCAACGGATGCTCAGAATCTTTTTCTAATGAAGTGAAAAGTGTTAAAGCGTCGTCGTTACTACTATGATAATCCGTAACGCTCGGTTTTCCAACTGTTATGGTCCCTGTTTTATCAAGAATGATACTGGTAATGTGAGTCGCTGCTTCTAACGCTTCCCCACCTTTGATTAAGATCCCTTTTTTAGCACCGAGCCCAGTTCCAACCATAATAGCAGTCGGAGTGGCTAGTCCTAAGGCACAAGGACAGGCAATAACTAAGACAGAGACACTATGAATTAAAGCGGTTTGCCAATCGCCTAAAATAAAGCCCGTTAAGAGTAAAGTTGCTAAGGCAATCACCAAGACGGTTGGTACAAAGATACCTGAAATCTTATCAGCAATTTGTTGAATTGGGGCTTTGGTTCCTTGTGCTTCTTCCACCATGCGAATAATTTTCGACAAAATCGTATCTTGACCGACTTTGGTAGCTTCTATGCGCAAACTTCCGTTAGTATTGACTGTTCCGCCGAACAAGACATCATCTGCTTTTTTTTCGACAGGTAAACTTTCCCCTGTGAGCATACTTTCATCAACCGCACTAGTACCAGAAATTAAGATACCATCGACAGGAATTTGTTCGCCCGGACGGACTTGAATCATTTCACCCATCGCTACTTCTTCGATTGGGATACTTATTTCTTGGCCGTTACGAATGACGTTTGCAGTCTTTGCTTGGAGCGCCATTAATTGTTTAATTGCATTGCCAGTTTTTGCTTTGGCATTGGTTTCTAAATATTTCCCTAATAAAATTAAGGTAATAATCATCGCACTACTTTCAAAATAAAGATCCATATGATTATCGGTAAAGAAACCATTGTAGATACTCAATAGATAGGCAGCTGTTGTTCCCATCGCAACCAGTACGTCCATGTTAGGCGCCATTGTTTTAATCGCGTGGTAGGCACCTTTGTAATAACGCGCCCCAATATAAAATTGAACGGGAGTGGCTAAGACTAACTGCACCCATGGATTATGGAAAAATTGCACCCAAGCGGCGTGACTGCCTAATAATGAAGCAATCATGGCGATCATCAATGGTGCCGTTAATACCGCACTGAAAATCAAGTCAAATTTAATCTTTTTGATATAGTTTTCTTTTTCTTTCTCGATTTCTTGTTTATGGGCATCATCAAAGACAATCGCGCCATAGCCAATCGATTCGACACTTTGAATTAATTCGGTTGGTGTCGTTTCTTGGTATTGTACTGTCGCTTTTTCAGTTGCCAGGTTAACGGTCGCTGAAACGACACCTGGTTGCGCATTGAGCTCTTTTTCGACACGTGAAGAACAGTTGGCACAGGTCATGCCAGTAATCACGAAGGTTTCCATTTTTGTTGCTGAAGACATCCTACATCACCTCAGTTGCATAACCAGTTTCGGTAACTTTTGCGGCAATCTGTTGCGCGTTGACTTGCGTTTCATCAAATTTTACAGTCCCTGTTTCTTTTTTTAGATTAATTTTTACTTTTTGAATTCCTGGTAATTGATTGATACTTTCTTCAACCTTTGCGACACAGTGGTTACAGCTCATTCCGTTAATTGAAAAGTTTTGTTTCATGATAAATTTCCTCCTAATAATTGTGTTTTTTAGTTTTATATAATGATTCTTAATTTGACTAATTATTTGTGTAGATTTTTTCGTTCATTTAACTATCGATTAATTGTTGATTCATCACGTATTCCCTATCTTATTGATGATGGGTACAGTTACACTGCCCTGGAATACAATTACATGAAATTGCTTCGACTGGTTCCTTCTTATCTAGCTCGTCAAGAATGAGTTGAATGTCTTCTTTGGTTAAGGTTGCTTCGGAGACTAGATCAGCGATCGTTTGTCCAACCTTTGTGGCACAAATATGGGAAAATAAATTTTCTGTGGCACTGCGAACAGTCGATTCTTCAGAAACTAGTGGATGATAAATGAATTTCTTCCCTGATTGTTCGGTCCAAACAATCTCTTTTTTCACTAAGCGTCCCAACAATGTTTTGATGGTTGCTGGTTTCCAGTCCATTGATTCTGATAAAATTTCACTAATTTCTTGGGCGGTTGCTGCATCCAATGTCCAAATGACTCGCATCACTTCCCATTCAGAATCACTTATTTTAATCGGTTCAAGTGTGGTATTCATGTTATTCACCTCGCTATCGTTTACATTTGTAATCTTTAATTCTTTTTAAGTTTACAACTGTAAACGGAAAACGTCAAGAAAAATGTTTCCTTTTATTCAAAAAATAGTTTAAGACTCTTCTAACTCAGTAGATTCAGTGTTTCTTGATATTATCTGTCACGATTATACAGGTAGCTAAACAATAATTTATAGAGAATTTTTTAAATGAAGAACAAAAAACGATCACTCACTAAGCAAATCAGTGAGCGATCGTTAAGTTATTAATAGTGGTCATTATTTTTGTGCATCGAGCGCTTTTTGTTTATCGCGACGAGCAATTGCTGGTAAAATCATTCCTAATAAAATCAAGACAATCGGTGTCACAATATTTGAAATTAATTGGAACCACCAAGCATCAGGACTTGCAGCGTACTCAACTTTTGGTACCATTCCTAGAATACAAGCAACGGCTGTAAAGAAGAAACACCACGCTCCGAAGAAGAAACCAACTTTCGGATTTTTAACAAATTTATATTCTGAAGTGAATTTTTTGTAAGCTTTGTTTAACATCATGTAAGCAAAGAATACCCATAGGTAACGCATTGGCATAACAACTGAGTTCAAGTTAGTCAACCATTTAACCAATTCGTTCATATCTTGAATCCCAAAGATTGGTAATAGGATGATGATACTTACTAAAATCCCAGTTAAGACATAGCCATTGACTAATGTTCCTTTAGGCGTACGTTTACGTAACCAGTTTGGTACAAAATCAGGATCTGCATCTGCTAATAAAATACGTAGCGGTGCATCGATTGAGAAGGCTAAAGCTGAAATTTGACCAACCATGTTCGTTAACGCATAGATAATCATTAATGTGTTACCAATTCCGTAGTAATTACCTAAGATTTGGAAGGCTGCATACGCGCCGTTCGCCATTAAATCTTTTGGCATATTGTTGCTGGCAAATAACATACCCATAGCGACTGATCCTAAAACGGCACAGACGCCGACCATTGCTGCAAGAAAGATCATGCCTTTAGGGAATTCTTTAGCAGGATTCCGTGTTGCATTTACATAAGGAGAAATTTTTTCAGCTCCCCCTACCGCAAAGACTAGCATCGAAACGGTTGTAAAGTAAGTAAAGTCAAAGGTTGGAATATAAGTTTTGACTTGAGTCATGTTTTCTGTTGCAAAATGAACAGTTGAATTAATAAATGGTGCTGTGACAGCTAACAGAATGAAAAGAATAGACATCACGAACATCGCTGTTCCTGCTAAACCACCGATTACCTTCAATGTAGACAAGCCTTTTGTTGATAAATATAAGAAGGCTAAAAAGATAATTAAAGAAATAATCGCCACTAATTGAACGGACATCGTATTCACGATATTACCGTTTCCTTGAACCGCCCATCCTAAGGCAATCAAGATTGCTTGAGGTTTTTGAGCAAGGTAAGGAATGTGTACTACCCAGTAAGTCCATGCGGCATAATATGCCAAGCGTTTATTCATGGTGGTGTTTTCAACCCATGAGCTAACCCCTCCAGGACTGTCTTTGAAAGCTGAACCAAGTTGTCCGACAATTAAAGCATAAGGGACAAAATAAATTGCAAGAATTAATAGCCATGAAGTAACGACTGAGATACCTTGTTGTGCATAATTGTTTACCACATTACCCATGCCCCAAACCATGTTGAAAGCAATCAGAGCAACGGTAAACCAACGTAATTGTTTTTCGTTCATCAGTTTTCTCCTTTTTATTTTCTTAGAATATAGAATTAACTATGTAATAATAATCATTTTCCCATTAAGTAGCAATGATAGGTTGATTATAGTGTGTGTTATTTTATGTGTTAGCCATTCTTTAGCCATGCTTTTCTCATCTAAAAATAGGAAAGTGGGTTGTATTCTAATTTTTATCCAATCAAATTTGGCTATTTCTAGCCATCCTCTTGCCATTTATAAGAAATAAAAGCTTACCTACCCTATTAAAGAACTAATAGAGTAGATAAGTTAGGTGTAAACTCTTGTATTAATCGTTTTTCTTAGTGATTAACCTATAAAATTATCGTTTCTGACGGTACTTTGAAGCTGTTTAAGGCCATCACTTAAAGAATCTTGTTGAACTTCAAGTAAGTGCGTGTTGCCTTCAATTTTACTTAACTTTGTACTGACTTCATCGAGTTTTAATAAGGTTTGTTCTAAAACTTCAATAATTCGTGTATCTGTATTCATTATTTACTCACTCCTCAACTGAATTGACGGTCATAGGTTCGGCCGCGGGTTCTTCCCCTGGTTTTGATTGATAAAAGAATTTATAGAGAACAATACAGATGATTGGTAAAATACCGGCAACCAAGTAGATTCCTTGGAATGAAAGGACGCTTCTTAATTCACCTAAAATGTACGGTCCTACTCCTAAGCCCAAATCTAAGCCAATAAAGTAAGTCGATAAGGCAATCCCAACGCGATGAGGATCTTTGACCGTTTTTAGACAAATTGCTTGTCCATTTGACATAAATGTTCCGTAACCAAGCCCAATTAAGGCACCTGAACCCAATAACATCCAGCTATTTGTTGTAATACTTAGTAAAAATAAACCAAGTGTTAAGAAGAGATAGCTAGGATAAATCACGTAATCTTCGCCATGGTTATCAAAAATTTTGCCTGACATTGGTCGTGTCGCAGTAATCACTAATGCATAGACAACAAAGAAAAATGAGCTGGCGCTGACTAAATCAATAATCTTGGCATAAGACGAAAGAAATGACAGAACGCTTGAATAAGAAAGTCCCATTAAAAAGGCGACAAATGAAATAAAGAGGACGCGTTTTTCAACAAAACTGCTAAAGCTCCATTTTTTAAGCATGGTTCTATGTTCGTCTGACAAATGAATATTTTTTACTGGGAAAATAAAACAAGCGACAGTTGTCAATAAAATAGCAATAATAGAGAACATAATAATGAAGTAGAAGTTTGTATAGTTCAACAAAATCATGCCAATAAATGGACCAATCGCCGCAGCTAAGCTGGTACTTAAGCCATAATAGTTAATCCCTTCCCCGTAGCGTGATTTAGGAATATAAGCAGTAACAATTGCGTTTGTCGCAGTTGAAACGGCACCATAACCAAAACCATTTAATAGACGAATTCCATACAAGATTGGAATTGATGGAATATATAAATACGCGACAGTTGTTACCAAATAAAAAAGTGCACCATAACGAAGAACCGCTTTTCGGCCGACTAATTCTAAGGTTTTACCCATAAATAACCGAGCAAAAAGAGTCCCTATAATATAAATTCCTGAGGCCAATCCAGCCTGTCCAAGTGTTGCGTGTAGCTTATCTTGTGCGATGACCGCGATAATCACCATTAATAAATAATACACGAGATAAACCACAAAATTTATCAAGGTGATGCTAATAAATCCTTTATTAAATAATTTTTCTTTTGTTTGTTCACCCATTGCAGTTCCTCCAGTTATAATTTTTATGAAAATATTTATGAAATTTTCTACGTTTTTCACTATACTCGTTTCTGCAAGAAAAAAAATTCGGATTTGTGCATGAGAAAATGAATTATCAAAGGAGGATGAATAAATTAATTGACAAAAGTTAACAACATTTGTTGTTGTTCAGTGTTAAAAGATTCGGTTAAATGAAGTAGGTTATTTCTTTCATGAAAAAGGGTATTTCTTTCATTCTATGGTAGAATAAAGAAACAGCACGATAGAGAGTGGAGGCAAAGGCGTGAACAATCAAGTGTTACAAGAATATTTGGACAAACATTCATTCCCTGTAGTGGTAAAATTGAAGAAAAAATATTTAACGTATGAAGGGCTACAAGATCGCTATGTCTACATACTGAAGGCTGGTGTCATAAAAACTAGCGTCATTTCAAGAGATGGTCGAGAATTTAATTTGCGCTACATTAATGAATTGGAGATTGTGTCTCTATTAAAAGATGAATATTCGCAGATTACAGATGCCCCATTTAATATCCGCGTAGAATCTAAAAAAGCGGAATTATATAAAATTGATCGTGTGCAGTTCTGGCAAGATGTTAATCAAAGTGCTGCCTTACAGGGGTATGTAAAAGATTATTATCGCTTTTGTCTCGTCCATTCGATGAAAAAGATGCAGCAAATGTTGATGAATGGTAAATTTGGGGCAGTTTGTACGCAGATTTACGAGTTGTATGATACTTTCGGTGTAAAAACAGAGTCTGGTTACTTAATCGATTTTGTTGTAACCAATGAAGAAATTGCCCATTTTTGTGGAATTTCTTCTGCCAGCAGTGTGAACCGAATGATGCAACAGTTAAAAGACATTGGAGCAATTGAAATGGTCAACCGGAAAATTTTGATCAAAGATTTAGAAATTATTAAAGATAATATTATCATCTAAAGAAACTAGCAAAACGGCCTCTCTCTAAGACAGAGAAACAGTTTTGCTAGTTTTTATATTAATTAATAAAACCAGTCCCTTGGAGCCAACTTTCAGCGATTTCAGCATGCCCGGCTAAGGTTGGATGAACCCCGTCATCACCTGTATAGTGCTCAAATCCGTGTGAGATTCCTAAAGCATTCAGTTTCCCATCTAAAGGAATAAATGTAGCTTGATATTCTTCAGCTAACGTTCGAACCACTTGAATTTTCTGATCTAAATCTTTTCGCCAAGTCAATCGTTCTTTTGGTTCAGGCAAGACAAACGGTTCCATTAAGACAATCTTCGCTGTCGTTTCTTTGGTGACTTGTTCAAGTAAATCACGGTAGACTTTTTCAAATCGGACAGCCTCTTCTCGACTACCAAATGTCGCAGAATCTGTATTATGCCAGGTATCATTAATCCCGATTAATATCGACACGACCGTTGGTTTTAGTTGCAGACAGTCTTCAGTCCAACGCTGCTGTAAATCGACAATCTTATTTCCACTAATGCCTCGATTCAAGCAGTCGATTCGATAATTAGGCAGCCCCTTTGCTAGAGCAGCTGCGATGAGCATCGGATACCCTTGTCCTAAGTCATGAAAATCATCGCGATTACGTCCGACATCCGTGATACTGTCTCCTATAAATAAAATTCGTGACTGATCATTTTTCTGGATAAACTCAGGTCTATTCAAACTCAACACTCCTCTGTGTTTTTCTTTCATTATGGCACAAGAAAAACAGGATTCAAGAGGCAATTGATGATTTCCTTATCTTTTAGTAAACTAAGATAAACTTTAAACCTAACTCAGGATGTGGCTCCTTAATATAGAATCCGAAGAGAGCTCCTTACTTTTTTGTACCAAAATGACTAATCGAATTAAAAAAAGAGCGTGTGACAAAGATTTCTTTGCCACAGCTCTTTTTAATTTTATGGGTAAATACGATTTAATAAACGTGGGAATGGAATAGCTTCACGGACATGTTCAATACCAGATAACCAAGTTACTGTTCGTTCAAGACCGAGACCAAAACCAGTATGTGGAACTGATCCATATTTACGTAAATCTAAGTACCAAGAGTACTCATTCTCATCTAAGCCTTGTTTGCGGATTTCTTCTAGGACATATTCATAATCCGTTGCACGTTCAGAACCACCAATAATTTCTCCATATCCTTCTGGCGCGATCATGTCGGCACAGATGACAACATCTTCACGGGTTGGATGTGGTTTCATGTAGAATGGTTTGATTGCTTTTGGATAGTTTAAGATAAAGACCGGTTGCTCAAATGAGTTAGCGATAAAGGTTTCGTGTGGAGAACCAAAGTCATCGCCCCATTCAATATCTTCAAAACCATTTTTCTTCAATAGCTCAACGGCATCATCGTAAGTAATCCGTGGGAAAGGCAATTGTGTATATTTTTTCAACAATTCTTTGTCACGTTCTAAAACATCAAGCGCATAGTCACAGTTATCAAGCACATTTTGGACTAAGAAAGCCACATATTGTTCTTGGATTTCTAAGCTTTGTTCTTGATGCATGAAGGCCATTTCAGGCTCAATCATCCAAAATTCAATTAAGTGACGACGTGTTTTTGATTTTTCAGCACGGAATGTTGGGCCGAATGAGAAAACTTTCCCAAAAGCCATCGCCGCTGCTTCCATATATAATTGGCCACTTTGAGAAAGGTAAGCCTTTTGATCAAAATAGTTTGTCTCAAACAAATCAGTCGTGCCTTCTGGTGCAGAACCAGTTAATATCGGAGGGTCAACTTTGGTAAAGCCATTGTTATTGAAGAATTCATACGTTGCTCGAATAATCTCATTACGAATTTGCATAATCGCATGTTGGCGTGAAGAACGTAGCCATAAATGGCGATGGTCCATCAAAAAGTCTGTCCCGTGCTCTTTTGGTGTGATTGGGTATTCTTGACTTTCGCCAACAACTTCGACTGAAGTAATACCAATCTCATAGCCAAATTTTGAACGACTATCTTCACGAATCTCACCAACAATCCAGATAGATGTTTCTTGATGTAAATTTTTCGCAAGCTGGAACATGTCCTCGCCTACTTCATTTTTCACAACAATCCCTTGGAAATAAGCTGTCCCATCTCTTAATTGTAGAAAGGCAATTTTCCCACTTGAGCGTTTGTTGGCTACCCAAGCGCCAATTTTTACAGTTTCGCCAACGTGATGTTTGGCATCAATAATTTGAATTTGTTCCACGTCTGTCTCTCCATTTCTATTTCTGTCTAGCCATCCCGAGCTTGATTTTTTATGCTTTTCGTTTACTGTCGATAAATTTGGCAATCCGTTCGATTGCTTCTTCTAATATTCCGAGGTTCGTGGCATAACTGATGCGAATATGCTCATCAGAGCCAAAGCCTTCACCTGTTACTAAAGCAACTTGGGCTTCCTCTAATAAGTCATCGACCCACTTAGTCACATTTTCATAACCACATAGATTGAGCATTTCTTTGACATTTGGGAACAAATAGAAAGCCCCTTGAGGTTTTTCTAGATAAATACCTGGTAATGCTGCCACCAAAGGATAAATCTTATTTAAACGCTCTTCAAAGGCAACGCGCATCTCTTCCACCGTATCCTGTTCGCCACTTAATGCTTCGACTGCCGCGTATTGACTGACAGCGGTAGGATTACTGGTTGCTTGTGATGCAATATCAATCATTGCTTGAATAATCGTTTCATCCCCTACGGCATACCCAATTCGCCAACCAGTCATGGCATAAGTTTTTGAAACCCCATTGATGATGATTGTGTGCTTACGAATTTCCTCTGAAATAGTCGCAATCGGCGTAAACTCATTTCCATTATAAACTAAACGACCATAAATATCATCGGCAATTATTAAGAGATCTTTTTCGACTGCCCAATTACCAATAGCTGTCAATTCTTCCTTGGTGTAAATCATTCCAGTCGGATTCGACGGAGAATTCAAAATCATCGCTTTGGTCTTCTCCGTATAGGCAGCTTCAAGCTGAGCCACAGTGACCTTAAATTGTTGGCTTTCATGACATTTAACAAATACCGGCGTACCGCCTGCGAGCTTGACTTGTTCACCGTAGCTGACCCAATAAGGTACGGGAATGATGACCTCGTCTCCTGCGTCCAGGATTGCTTGGAATAAGCTATATAAGGCGAATTTTGCACCATCAGTGACAATCGTTTGACTCGTTTTATAGGTCAGGCCATAGTTTTTTTCTAGATAATTTACGATAGCTTGACGTAATTCTGGAATGCCGGCTGTTGGTGTATAGTAGCTAGCACTGCCATTTTTGATGGCAGCAATGGCTGCTTCTTGGATATTTTCTGGTGTAGCAAAGTCTGGCTCCCCGACAGTCAAAGTGAGGATATCCAGTCCCTGTGCTTTTAGAGCTTTAGCCTTTGCTGAAGCCACTAAAGTAACTGATGGCTCAAGCTGTTCGGCACGTTGTGAGATTTTCATACAAAATTAACTCCCTTCATTTTTGGGCTTTTTTAAGTTTCTTTAATGCTCTTTATTTCCTTCCCATCATTAAAGGAAAGTAAATAATAGGTTAGCTGATTTTGGCTATCTTTCGTCATAATCTCCCAAGTAGGTTGATTTTCGTAAATTCCCAGACTGCGTTTAACGACCGCTTCTCCAGGATGGTCACGTAGGACGACTTGCTCAGCCTGTTGTTCAGAGAGCCCATCTTTTTGGTTTAACACTTTTACTTTGTCTCCCGATTTGGAAATAATCACAGCCACCTCATGGTTTTTGTCATCTTTTCCCAAAACACTAAAGTATGTTTCTTTTCTGGTAAACCAATAAAATTGATCCACCGTCTTAACCTGAGCGTATTTTTCAGCAATTTCCACAGCTTCGGCTTTGGCCTGAGCCATTGGACGATTTGCACGGATATAAAAGACAGCCGTTAAGACGATAATTGTTAGTAAGACGGTGATAGCTGAAATTAAAATTAGCCCAACACGTTTCTCATTTTTTGCTTCATTATTCACTAAATGGCGCTCCTTTTCTATTGAGTGTGCATGCTAAACTTAGTGAGAATCACTTGTGTTCAATTATAGCAGATTTTTTTCAAAAAAACGTTACTTCAAGAACAGATTGTTCGGCGTCGATTATTCTTTTCTTTTTCTTAAGAATTGCTGAATATCAGCTAGCATATCGGCCATTGATAATTCTTGAATGGGTAGTTTCTTTGGCAATGCATTTTGTAGTCTTCGGCTATATTTGGCAGTTAAGAACCGTCTATCTAAGACAATTAAAACACCTTTATCTGTCTCTGTTCGAATCAATCGGCCTAATGCTTGTCGTAATTTTAGCGCAGCACGAGGAACAGATTCTTGGTAGAATGGATTCAAACCTTCTGCTTGTAAAAATTCATTTCTGGCACGGACAAGCGGTCTTTTGGGATTATCAAATGGCAACCGAGTTACCAACACGATTTGTAGCACATCGCCAGGTAAATCAATACCTTCCCAAAAACTATCGGCTCCGAAGAGAATACTATTGTCCGACAATGAGAAACGCTTCAGGATTTTTTCACGACTACCACTAACCCCTTGCGCCAATAATTCACGTCCCTGATTTAAAAAGGTCTCATGCAACTGATAGTACACCCTTTGTAAAATATCATGAGAAGTAAATAAGACTAGAATGGAGCGATTCTCTTGTTGGGCTAACTCGCGAATGGTCGACGCCAGGTACTGAGTGTATTCGTGCGGACTTGATTCAGCAATCGAAAGCCCCTCCGTAGGGACATATACGCGAGCTTGATTCTCATAATCATAAGGATTAGGAATAACTTTAAGCGGTGTTTCCGGTAAGCCTAAACGTTGAGAAAAATAGGTTCGATTTGCGCCGATTTTTAGAGTGCCTCCCATATACATGATCTTTTTGTAGCGTTTGTACCATGCTGTTTTAGGTAATAAGGCCGCTTCAAAATCGTGGATATGCAACGTACCACCGGCTTGGCTTTTCGCTGGAACTACCCAATGAACTAACTGGTTGTCCCAGCTTGTGAGCCATTGCGTCACAGTGAATGCTTGTTGTTTCATCGAGTCAAAAAGACCAAATAATTGAGTTAAAGTTAGACGTTCTTGACTTACTAGACGACTTTGCAGGGGTTCTAAGACCGGAATTAATTGGTCTTGCAATGTGAGCAGCTCTCGATACAAGAGTAGCAAGCGCTCAATGGCACGTTCCCCTTCTATTGAAAGAGCATCTAGTTGTTCTTTGAAAATCACCTGTTCTTCTTCTAAAGAGGTATTTCTTGGAAAGAGATCCAATAACTCTTGGAAGAAGTCAAGCTGCTCCTCCACGAGCTCTTCTAGCTCTTGCTGATATAAGGTAACTAATCGTTGAGTTCGTTCATCCTCAGTCAACAAATCAGCAAGGCGAGAAAAGAGTTGCGTCGGTTCCATCAACTGCTGCACGCGTTTTTTGAATTTGATTGAATCAAATTGATGGTCACTAATTTTTTCAGCGATTTCTGGCAAATGATGGGCCTCATCGATTAGTAAGTAATCGCTTTTTGGCAATAACGGTGTTTCTCGTAAAGATTCCTGCGCTAAAAAGGCGTGATTTACTATTAAAAAATTACTTTGGTCAACTTTTTTATAGAGATGGCGTAGAAAATCTTCTTGATAAAATGAATGTGTTTTAGATAATGATGAAAGCCCATGATGTCTGACTTCTTGCCAAAATACGTGATTCAGACTCGTCATATGTAATTCATCAAAATCACCAGTCTCTGTCTGCGTCAGCCAAACAAGTACCTTCATTTGAAAGAGTGCATATTGTTTTTGTTCAACTGGTTGCAGTAGGGTCGCTTTAAATCGTTGAAGATCAATGTAATGGCGCTGACTTTTTACAACTGTTGCTTGAATCGGCTGATCCAATATCTGGTTCAATAAAGGAATATCTTTTGTGAGAATCTGTTGCTGTAACAGAAGTGAAACAGTACTGATAATCGCAGGCTTTTCCGGTGTTGCAAGGAAACTGAGCGGAAATAAATAGCCGATAGTCTTGCCCATACCTGTAGCTGCTTCGATTAAGATATCTTTGGCTGTATTTTCTATTGAAAAGTGAGTAAAGACATCATTCATTAAACGTGCTTGTTCTTTTCGGTAGGTCAATTTTTTCTGAAAGATCTTTTGTTTTCCGGCTTTCTTTAAAGGAAAGTCTTTCTCCCCATAATGAATTTCTGAAAATAATGGTTGCTCTTTTTTTCGAATAGCTAAGCCGTCAACCACTTGTAAAGAATCAGAGATTGGTCCGGAATTTTCTCGCATCGAATCCGTCACCTGTTGAATGTATTCTCCTGTATTCATACCCGTCAGACCACTTAATTTGCCAATCTGTTCCATCGTCAATATAGGTAATCTTCTCATGTGGGCTTCAATCGTCAAAAATAATTCTGCGGTGACTTTTGCGTCGCTATCTGCTTGATGCGGATTGTCATGAGTTAAGCCGTAGCTGTCAGCAAGATCCCCTAAGCGAAAGCTAGTTTCTGTAGGTAAAAATATTTGAGCTAGCTCCACTGTATCAATACCTGGTATCGTCAATTCAGGGACACCACAGCGAACCAGTTCATGGTTCAAAAAAGTATAATCAAAATAAATATTGTGGGCGACAAATGTCGTTTCAGCTAATAAATTATAGATAGTCAAAGCAATATCTTCGAAATACGGTGCTTTTTGCACGCGACTATTACTGAGGCCAGTTAAGCTTTGGATTTGTTTTGAAACTACTCGATTTGGGTTGACGTCTGTTGCAAACTGCGAGACAATCTTCCCTTTCTCAACTAAGACACAGCCAAATTGAATGATTCGGTCTTCTTTTGGATTGGTGCCCGTCGTTTCAATGTCCACAATTGCGTAGGTTGTTGGTTTCATTCTATTCCTCCTCGCCTTTGTCTGCTGAAAATTATACTACAACTTGACCGAAAAGTATGCAGTTCCTCTTTGTTTCTTAGGCTATAGGAAACCTATACGAAAGAGGGCATAGAAAAAGAACTTGAGAAAGCTTGCGCTTCTTCAAGTTCTTTTGTGGGTTTGTGCCTCAACTTTTCAGGCTAAAGAGCGTTGCAACAGTCATTTCTATCAAAATACTTTTACTTAATTTCCGCCTTCAGCAAGTTTATCTAAATGCTTGAGGTAACGGAATTTGGAAATCAAATAGAAAATGAATAGGCAGACAAAGTAAATGCCAATGATTTTAAAATAAATGATCCAGACAAAGCCAGCGTCGCGACCTAAAAGCATCGTCAAGGCGAACAAGGCCATGGCAAAATGGGCAACCGCGATTAAAACGGGTGGGAAATACATTAAAAGCATTTCATTTCTGACAATTTTGTGGCGGTCTTTTTCACTAACTCCTAAGATATTCAATGAGCGATGGTAACGACCATCACGATCTAAATCACCGAATAGGCGGAAATAAAGAATCGATGCGGAGAAGCTAAAGAAGACTGAACCTAAGAGAATTCCAATCATCAGAATTAATCCATTGGCTTGGCGAGCATTCTGCCAAGTAGTGTAGAGTGAATCAACATGGAAATAATCTGGCATTTCTCCTACCGGTTGCTCTTCATCGGTTGTGGCATTTGTGTCCTCTGATTGCTCCTGATTGGTCTCATCGTAAGAATCTTGTATCTGAGTATAGGCGTCCTCTTCACGCTTGTTCATTTCAGTCATGATTTCTTGATCAATCTCCGGATAATCCATCCAATCTTTAATATGAAAGATCCCTACGTGATTTTCTATTGATCTCTCCTCTTGACCAGATTCTGCTAGATTATTTTCAGTGAAACGGTCATACAACGAATCAGAAACAACCGATAATTGAAGAACCGATAAATTGAGCGAAAATGGTAATTGGACAACCTCGAGCTGGCTTTCTTCATCCCCTAGCTTCATGTTATATAGGGAGGTGCGCTGAGCGACTGTCGCATTCTTCGCTTCAATTAATGCGGAATTGCTATTGGTGAACATGAATAATTGATTGTCCTTCATTGATAAGTCAGGCAAATCAAATTCTTTGGCTAATTTTTTATAACTACTCAACGAAATTGCCGGGTAAGAATTGCTATATGATTGTCCTGGCACAGTTAAGTAGGGCGAATACTGATAGCTAACCGTCTCTTCGAAAACAGGTTCGCCGGTTTCTTTTAATTTTTCACGGATAAACGAAAAGTTGTCTTTTTGAACGTCAGTCATCGGTGAATCAATACGCCCAGAATAAACATAGGCAGCCGTATTCCCTTGGGTATCACCGAATTCAGAACTACCCAAGACCGCTGTCACACCAATCCCTACAAAGGCCACGGAAGAAACCACTGCAATCAAGGAATACATCATGGCGTTATCCTTCATTCGAAAGATCAGTTCACTAATCGTTAGCATATTCGTGCCACGATAAAATAAACGACTCTTTTTAAGTAATTTTAATAGCATGATACTCCCTTGTCGAAAGAATAGGAAGGTGCCGATAATCGTACATAGGACGCAAGATAATAATAAGAAAAATAGATAAGGCGAGCTTTGCGTGTCGGTTGCAAATAGCCAGATAGAGAGATAGCCTAGACCGAGAAAGGCAAAGCTTAAGATGGCTAAGAAGCCATTACTTTTTGGTTCAGGTTGACCCTTATCATCCTCTTTTGCCATGGAAGAAAGTTCCTCGGTTTGGATACGGAACAAGCTAAATAAGGAGATGAGAAAGAAGATCAGGACGAAGATACCAAAGCTGAGAACCATCGCTTGCCAAGGCCAATAAAATTTCAGTCCCGCTTTGAGTTCTAGGATATTTTGGCTAACCAGTAAAATAACTTTGGATAAGAGCACACCGAGAAGGACGCCAACCGTCGTTGCGACAGTTCCCAGCGCTAAATTCTCAAAGAAAATTAACTTGCGCAAATCCTTCGTGCTCATGCCTAAAGTCAGGTAAACCGAAAAATCTCGTTTGCGCGAATGGAGAAAGACCGAAAATGTGTACCACAAGAAAATAAATGAGAGCAGCACAATCACGATCTGGGAAGCTTTGAGTCCCATACCCGCGAAATAACTAATCCGATCGCTACTGGCTTGAATATTTTTACTTATCTGCGGATGAAAATTCAGTAAAGAAAAAATAAAAAAGACGAATACTGAAAACAAACTACTGAAGAAATAAGCACCATAGCTTCTGGTATTTCTGGTTAAATTACGAAAGATGAGGGTTTTGAAATTCATGACTAGCCCCTCCTAAATGTGCGAGAACCGCTAATATATTTTGATAGAATTCTTCCCGATTGTCGCCACAATAAATGTCATTGAAGAATTTCCCATCCTTGATAAAGACCACTCGATCAGAATAACTAGCAGAGAAAGCATCGTGCGTCACCATTAGTGTGGTGACTTTTTTCTGCTTATTGGTTTGACTTAGTAGCTCCATCACGGTACGCGCAGATTTTGAATCCAAGTTTCCGGTTGGCTCATCCGCTAAAATTAATGATGGATCATGAATCAAGGCGCGAGCAATAGCGACACGCTGTGATTCCCCACCAGATAGTTCAAAAATCCGTTTCTTAGCTAGCTTTTGAATGCCTAACTCTTTCAACAAATGCGCACATTTTGTTTGCATCTCATTGACTGGTACGCGATCAAGAGTTAGTGGCATCATGATATTTTCTTCAACATTTAAGGGAGCCAATAAATTATAGCTTTGAAAAACGAAGCCTAGATTTTGTCTACGAAAAGCTGAAATTTTTGATTTAGAAAATTCATGTGGATTCTGTCCTTCAATGAAGACTGAACCACCTGTTGGTTTGTCCAGAGTTGCAATGACATTCAATAAGGTTGTTTTGCCGCTACCAGACGGCCCCATAATGCTGACGAATTCGCCCTCTTGAACCTTCAAACTAATTTGTTTCAGGACTTCCACTGGGACAGCCCCTTGATACACTTTGGATACATCTTTTACTTCTAATAGTGCCATAATTTTTTTCCTCCTTGTTCTTTGTCTTTAGTTTACAAGCAAAGAAGAAAAACTCCTATGGGTAAACTTGTCAGCATTCTTACAAACTTGTCACGTTTTATCATCAGGCATATCTACAAACGTTAGCGTATTTCTGTGGAGAGTTCTCTGAAATATTTTAGTTACGCCTTTGCGAAATGGGTCGCTTAGATAGAAAGAAAAAATGAGACGAAGTAAATGAAAAGTACCTCATTCTCATCTAAATTCGCTCATCTTCGCTTATTTCTAACTGACCTTGCTTTTTATAATGTTCATCTATCTTATAGCAATCGTTCACTGCTATTCTTTTTCTGGCGCGTCTAGTTGGATCCAATCAGTAAATAGGATGGCGATGGATGTACCGGCACCTACCTGTGATTCGACTTTCAGTGCTAAGCCTAGCTCGGTAGCCGCTTTTTCACTGAGGTAAAGCCCCATTCCGGTTGCTTCTTGTTGTTTACGTCCGTTCTCACCAGTGAAAAATGGTTGGAAAATTTTTGGTAAGTCCGATGACGGGATACCAATGCCTTGGTCTTTAACGATCAAGGCAAAGCCGTCTGCTCGTTGTTCACCATAAATCGTCACAGTCGCTTCCTCTTTTGAGTATTTGATGGCGTTTGATAAGAGTTGGTAAAGAATAAAGTGTAACCATTTTTGATCACTTTGGACTTGAATAGTTGGTGACATGTCTAATTTTGGATAGACGTGACTACGAATCAAGTTTTGTTTGTGTTCTTGAATGACCTCTTTGGCTACCTCACTGATCCGTAAAGGACGTATAACAAAATCTTCACGTAGATTTTGAATACGGCTCATCGTCAAGGCTTGCATGAGCCCTTCTTTTAAGCGATCGGTTTCTTCGCGCAAACTTTCTACATCAATTGTTGGTTCTTGGCTAAGTAATTCGATGACAGCTAAAGGTGTTTTCATTTGGTGAATCCACAAATCCATAAAATCGTGTTGCTGCTGTTGATTCTTTTTTAAAGTAGTCGTTTCTTGGTAATATTTTTGGTGATGACGCGCAAATAACGCATCTAGTTCTTTCCCGACTGGTGTCGAAAGCTCATTAAGCTCATCATAAATCTCCTTGGAATCGGATAGTTTTTGATAGAATTTTTTTTGCTTATAGTAACGATAACCATAGAAAAGGCTTGTTAAAAATAGTGCTAATACAAAGATATATAGTACTAAACGACTACTCCGATAGCCGTCAAGCCAAATCAGAAGTAGCGCGAGGCAGACCAGCCCAATCTGAAAACTAAAATTAAGCGAATTTTCTTTGATAAATAATTTCATGCGTCTTCCTTTCGTAATTGATAGCCTTGGCCCCTGACTGTATGCAAGACGTTCTCCATGCCAAGTGTGGCTAATTTCTTTCTCAAACGAGTGATATTTACCGACAGCGTATTGTCATCGACAAAGTTTTCATCATCCCAAAGCTTATTTAAGATTTGCTCCCGACGAACAATCTTTGGCGTCGCAGTTAAAAATAAGTCCAGCAACTCGCCTTCGCGCTTAGTCAGTAACTCTGTCTTCCCTTGGAAACTCATCTCTAAACGTTCCGGATAATAAGAAAGTCCTTCCCATGAAAAAGCGCGTTCCTCTTGGGCTGGTAAATACTCACCCACTCGCCGCAACAAGCTTTTAATTTTAGCAATCAGAATTTCATAGGAAAAAGGTTTAACTAAATAATCATCAGCGCCATATTCTAAGGCCATGACCTGATCCATGTTACTATCTCGCGAAGAGATGAATAAAATCGGAACTAAAGAAGTTTCACGAATCTTTCGACACCAGTAAAAACCATCAAAATAAGGCAAATTCACATCAAGTAAAACTAGCTGAGGCTGTTCTTTATTGAAAGTCTCGTTAATGGTCTGGAAGTCCTCTGGCGTCACTACTTGGTAACCATATTTTTCTAATTGTGAGGTAACTAAACGCACAATTTTCTCATCATCTTCCACTAAAAATATTTTCATATTGGACCTCTTCTCTGTTGAAGTATTCTTACATTCATCTTACCCGATTTTTAGACAAAATGGAAAAACTTTAAATGGTTTCCAAAGTTTTTTAAAAGGTTATTAATAGTCATTTTGAAATCAGTCTCGGATTGAGTAGCGAACAGACAATGATTTGTTGAGACAACCAGAATGAAGAGGTAAATTCGGTTGGTTGTTATTTTCTGTAAGTAGAAGTGAATTGAGATTGACTCCCAAGTATACTTCGTAGTTATACTATAGATAGGAGGTGATTCACATGAGAAGTCATGAGATAAGTAAATTACTGGGAATTCCCGTTTCTACTCTTCATTATTATGAGAAAGCTGGATTATTGACACCGACTAGAAATGAGAATGGCTATCGTATCTACCAACAAAATGACGTTGAGACCATGAAGTTTGTTTTATTTCTTAAAGAAATGAAGTTTACCTTACCCGAAATCAGAACGATTCTGAGTCAATTCTCTCGTCTCAATGCCTATAAAGATTTAGCTGAATATGGAGAAGCAACTGCTTTTTTTGCTGAAAAGAAGCGACAATTCCAGCAATCAATTGAACGGTATCAATTAGCCATAGAAATGATTGATTTAATTTTCGAGAAACATTTTGAACACCCGAGTGCGGATAATGCGCTAGAAAATAAAGAAGCAATAATTAGAAGAATATATCAGCTGACAGAACGATTTTGGCAAGTGAAACTTGAATCTACCCCATTGAATAAAGAAAACTTTTTCGAATAACTACTTGACCCCAAAGGCTACTTTGGCGATATACTGAGCGCACTAAATAAGTTTGGAGGCTAACAATAATGAAACAAACGGTACTGATCACTGGCGCGTCTTCAGGAATTGGCAAGGGGTTTGCTTATGCTTACGCAAAAAAATCAAATAATCTTGTATTAATAGCGCGAAGTAGGGATAAATTACAGAAAATAAAGTCTGATTTAGAGCAGAGATACGAAATTTCCGTTGATTTTATCATGTTAGATTTGGCGGAAATCGGCGCTTCGACAACCGTTATCAAGAAAGTAAAAGAAGCGGGACTATCGATTGATGTAGTAATTAATAATGCTGGATTTTCAACTAAAGGACTATTTGGCTCAGCTGATTTGAAAGAACAACGGGATGAAATGATGGTAAATATGCTGACGCTCACGGAACTAGCGCATTTATTTACTAAGGAGTGGGCTGGGCAACGTGGGAAAACTATCATTAACTTGGCTTCAGCGGCCGCGTTTCAAGCCACGCCGTATTCGGCAGTTTACAGTGCCTCAAAAGCATACGTTCTGTCATTGACAGAAGCCTTACATATTGAGTATAAAGATCGCGGTATTTTTTATTTAGCTGTCTGTTCTGGCCCAACAGATACTGCTTTTTTTGATAAAATTGGCGATTTTGGATTTTCTAAGAAAAGAACTGTCGAACAGGTTGTTGCGACAACTTTTAGAGCTATAGAAAAGAATAAGATGGTGGCTAAAGACGGTTGGCTAACCGTCGTAAGATCACAAATTAATCGCGTGTTACCAAGAAAAACAATCACCAAAATTGTGGGGAGAATTGCTGGGAAATATTGGGAAAACATCTAGCGGTAAAGGCTAATACTATTTATTTGCGACAATTGGATTGATCTTTTTCTCTTCATTCCTTTAATCGAGTAGAGGTCCGAACG
>NZ_MAEJ01000011.1 GCF_009933175.1 Candidatus Enterococcus huntleyi
AAGTATACTTAATGTTTTTCCAATTTAGCTTTTGAAGAATTTTGACGCGTAATAGGAAGGTTATTCCAAAAATTTGGTATACTTAAAGTTTTCGGGTCTAATTTGGGACTTTCAATTTATTATTGCTCAAAAAATACAAAAGGCACGTTTTCTTTAAAAATCATAAGGAAATTTTGCAGACGATATTATTCGTCTTTTTTCAGTAGATAATCTAGATTTCTAAATTCAAATGTGCCTTTAGATGTGTTATGTATTCTAGCAAATTGACTGTCGCATTTCCTAGGATTTTAACTTTCCTAGGAAATTTTCCAACCTTTTTATTTCCGGAAAAACAACTAGCATCTATAAATTAATAAGCAAAAAAGGCCAACAACCGTGACATGACTCACGTTGCTGGCCTTACTCATTTATCTAGTTATTCATTAAAGATCTTCTTCATAAAAGCGCCCTAAAATCTGCACATTGTCAGAGATGCTGACAAAGGCTTGCGGATCAGAACAACGCATTGCCGCTTCCAATTGTGGCAATTCAAAGCGCGTCACAATCGTTAAAAGTACCGTTTGTTTATCATGCTTATAGGCACCCTCGGCTTCATTAATAATCGTAATTCCTCGACGCAGCGATTTTTGAATCTCATTGACAACTTTTTCAGGATGCTTAGTCACAATCATGACTTGCATCTTCTTTTGCTTGGTAAAGACCGCGTCTGTTACTTTGCCGCTGACAAAAATTGAGAGCGTGCTATAAAACATGTATTGCCAACCGAACAATAGGCCTGCAACAAAAACAATCAAAGCATTAAAGTAAATTGAAATCGAGCCTACTGAACGCCCCGTTTTTTTGCGGATTGTGATACTCAGAATGTCTAATCCACCAGAAGATAAACCATTCTTCAAGGCAAAGCCAATCCCAAAGCCCATCACCGCTCCACCAAAAATGGCGCAGATAATCGGATCAGTTGAGAGAATTGTTTGGGGAATGATATGGATAAAGACCGAAGTCAATGTCACGGTGATCATCGTGAAAATCGTGAACTTCCGGCCAATTTTTAGCCAAGATAAAACAAACAAAGGAATATTTAGTAAATACAGCGTGGTAGAAATCGGCACATTAAAGCCGACAATTTTTTTGGATAATGTCGTAAGAATCTGCGCTAACCCAGTAATCCCACTAGAATAAATATTTCCCGGTTGATAGAAAAAATTGATTGCAACAGATGCTAATATTGCATAAACAATGGCAACGGAAAGCTTGGTCGTATAATCATGATGCGCCCAGCTCTCTACTTTATTTTTCATGAAAAAGCCTCACTTAATAGATTTGTCCCTCACATTATAAGGGTTTATCAATAAAAAGAAAAGGACAACTCTAACAGTCGTCCCAATCTTTCCTATTTCTTTGCCATTCTTTAATCTTATTCTTTGCTTACTATTCTTCAATTGTTATTCTTTGAATCTTACTCTTCAATCGCTGTTACATCGATATTCAATTCAAATAATTGTAAAGGTGAAACCGTGCTTGGTGCTGCTGACATTGGGTCAACAGCTTTCCCGTTTTTAGGGAAGGCAATGACTTCACGGATATTGTCTTCACCGGCAAGTAACATTGCAAAACGGTCAAGTCCTAGAGCAATTCCGCCGTGTGGTGGGAAGCCGTAGTCTAATGCTTCTAATAAGAAGCCGAATTGTTCTTCCATATCTTCTTTCGAGAAGCCTAATGTTTCGAAGACTTTCTCTTGTAATTCGCGGCTGTGGATACGTAACGATCCGCCACCTAATTCGTACCCATTTAAGACGATATCGTAAGCTTCTGCATAGACTGATGCTGGATCTGTGTCTAATAAAGCCACATCTGATTCTTTTGGCATTGTGAATGGGTGATGCGCAGAAACATAACGTCCTGCTTCTTCATCGTATTCAAATTGTGGCCAATCAGTCACCCATAAGAAGTTGAATTTGCTCTCATCAATCAAGCCTAATTCTTTCCCCATGCGAGAACGAACGGCGCCTAAAGTTGCTGCAACAACCTCAAATTTATCAGCACCAAACATCAATAAATCGCCGACTTCAGCGTTAGTTGCTTTGATGATATCTTCTGTTGCTTCTGTGATAAATTTAGCGATTGGGCCTTTCAAGCCATCTTCTTCCACTTTTAGCCAAGCCAAACCTTTCGCGCCAAATTGTGTAACATACTGACCTAATTGATCCATGTCTTTACGTGAATAGTTAGCCGCAGCGCCTTTCGCATTAACGGCTTTGACCACGCCACCATTTTCTAAAGCCATTTGGAAGACTTTAAATTCAACATCTTTAACAGTTTCGCTTAAGTCAATCAATTCCATATCAAAACGAGTATCCGGTTTGTCGCTACCGTAACGGGCCATCGCTTCATCATAAGTCATTCTAGGGAACGGCAAAGTCACGTCTAAGCCTTTGACTTCCTTCATAACTTTAGCAATCAGTGCTTCCGTATGATCTTGAATTTCTTCTGCTGTTAGGAAAGTTGTTTCAATATCGACCTGCGTAAATTCAGGCTGACGGTCGCCACGTAAATCTTCATCACGGAAACAACGCACGATTTGATAATATCTATCGAAACCAGCATTCATTAATAACTGTTTGAAAATTTGTGGTGATTGCGGCAACGCATAAAAATGTCCAGCATGCACACGAGAAGGCACCAAGTAATCACGTGCTCCTTCTGGTGTTGATTTCGCAAGATACGGTGTTTCGATATCTAAGAAATCTTGGTCATCTAAATAATGACGGATTGCTTTCGTTGTGTTATTTCTCAATTTAATATTGTTCGTCATCTTTGGACGACGAAGATCTAAATAGCGATACTTCATGCGGATTTCATCGCCAATAATTTGGTCATCTTCAATAGTAAACGGCGGTGTTTTTGCTGTATTCAAGACCGTAATTTCAGTCGCCATGACTTCAAATTCACCAGTTTTCATTTTCGGATTAATCACTTCTGCATCACGGTTTCTGACAGTCCCCGTAATTTCAATGACATATTCACTCCGACATTTATCAGCTATCTGCCAAGCTTCTTTTGAAAGCTCTGGATTAAAAACGATTTGAACGATTCCTTCGCGGTCACGTAAATCGATAAAAATAACGCCACCGTGGTCCCGTCTTTTTTGAACCCAGCCTTTTAGAGTCACGACTTGACCCAACTGTTCACTTGATACTAAACCATTATACACTGTTCTTTTTGCCATCCTTTTTCTCTCCCTTATACCTTATCCATTTTTTATCCTTTATTTTTCAGTGAGTAACTCATCAAAAATCTCATCGAATTGTTGATAAATTTCATCTAAAAGCACACTTTTTTCTTCTCTCGTTGCCATCACTTTGACATTAATCATGCCTTTAGCTAATTCCTCTTCCCCTAAGGTTAAGACCAGCTTAGCATTGGCTTTATCTGCTGATTTAAATTGCGCTTTGGCTTTACGATTCAGATAATCTCGATCCGCTGAGAAGCCAAAATTACGAATCGCCTGAACAACTTTCAGCGTTTCAACATTCGTACCTTCACCCAAGCCGACAACATAGGCATCGATTTCATTTAAGACAGGAATAACAACTTCTTCGGCTTCTAAAGTAAGTAAGACACGTTCAATTCCTAAAGCAAATCCAAATCCTGGTGTTTCTGGTCCGCCCAACTCTTCGACAAGACGGTCATAACGTCCGCCTGCACAAACCGTTGATTGTGCGCCCATTCCAGGTGCATCACTGATAATCTCAAAAATCGTGTGAGTATAATAATCTAACCCGCGCACCATATTTTTATCGACTTCAAAGGGAATCTCTAAAGCCGTCAACATTGCTTTAACTTCTTCAAAATGAGCTTTCGCTGTCTCGCTCAAATAATCCAAAATAGACGGTGCATCAGCCACGACTAGCTGATCCTTCTTGTCTTTACTATCCAACACCCGCAATGGATTTTCATGTAAACGACGTTTAGAATCTCCGCTTAATTCTTCTTCATGCGGTTCTAGATAATCAATCAAGGCTTGGCGATAGTTTTGACGTGTTTCTTGATCACCTAAAGAATTAATGACTAGACGAATCTTTTGAATGCCTAGTTGTTTGAAGAAATCCAAGGCCATCGCCATGGTTTCGACATCCGTCGCTGGATTGGCACTACCAAATGCTTCCACACCAATTTGGTGGAATTGACGCAAACGGCCTTTTTGTGGGCGTTCATAGCGGAACATTGGTCCCATGTAATAAGTTTTATATGGTTTTGCAAATTCTGGGCCAAATAATTTATGTTCAATATACGAGCGAACAATCGGTGCCGTGCCTTCTGGACGCAAGGTCACGTGGCGCTCCCCTTTGTCATAAAAGTCATACATTTCTTTTGAAACAATATCCGTTGTATCTCCAACACTACGAGCAATTACTTCATAATGTTCAAAAATCGGTGTCCGAATCTCATTGAACTGGTAATCTCTAAAAATTAAACGAGCCGTTTCTTCAATAAATTGCCATTTGTCTGATTCTCCAGGTAAAAGATCATTTGTCCCTTTTGGACCTTGATAACTCATAGTATTCTCTCCTCTTTCGTAAAAAATAAAAAAAATTCGCCCTCGTTCAATAGAACAAGGACGAATGAATGTCATACGTGGTACCACCTAATTTTGAAAACAAACGACTGCCTCAGCTGTCTGATGTTTTCCTTTAACGATTAACGCTCGTAACGGAGTGGCTTTTCACGCACTCATCTCCAGATTGTCTTTTCGGTTACAAGTCCTAAACTGCTCTCAGCCTCGACAGTTCTCTCTACTAAGTCCTTGACACTTACTCGTTCCTTCATCGATTTTTAATATTACTTATAAACTACTAGGAACTGCCTTGATTGTCAAGTGGTTTTAGAAAACTATCCTGAGAATTTTCAAGAATCATGCTGTTTTTCAGTAAATAGCCTTCGTAAAGACAGCCTCACTACTCATTTACAAACTAGCTAAAATAAACGGCACACATTTATTCATAACGTAACGCATTGATTGGATCTAGACGAGCTGCTCTGTTGGCTGGTAAAGTCCCGGCTAAGAAAGCAATCAGCATAATAATCGCCATAATCATTAAGACCGACGGAATTGAGAACTGCACAAGCGAGAAGCCCGTCAAGCCATCAAGGAACGAAGTCGCCGCAATATTGTTAATCAAACCACCAGCACCCATCGCGCCCAAAACACCAAGAACTGATCCCCAGAAACCAATCAATAAAGCTTCTGTACTGAACATTAAAAAGATTTTGCCACTACTCATACCCATGGCTTTCATCAAACCAATCTCGCGCGTCCGGTCTTGAACAGACATATACAAGGTATTGATAATTCCAAAACTTGCGGCTAATAAGGCAATTGCACCAAACATCGTTAAAACGCCGGTAATCGCATTAATCACTTGACGGATCATACCAATCTGATCTTCCACCGTCATTGCTAGGAAGCCTTTATCTTCTAATTCATTTTTTAAATCAGTAATTTTATCCTTAGAAAGCCCTTTTTCCATTGTCAACGTTGCAATGTAATAATTTTCTTTCATCGCTTCTGGCAAGCCATCGTTATTTTGCTTGAAAACTTCGTCCGCTAACGCTGGGTTGATTACCGAATCGCCCCCATTAACCAAGCTAGTCGTTTGGACACCCACTACTTCAGCAGAAACTGTCTTTTGCTCTTTGGTTGCTGGCGAAGAAAAAGCTAATGTAACTGTCTTTCCAATTGCATCTTTAGCGGATTTGTAGCCTAAACTCTCGACATATTCTGGCGAAAGTGTCACTTCGTACTTCTCTGACTTAGTGGACACTTCACGACCAACTTCCATATCACGGGCTAGCTCGCTTGAAGGCGATGCTTGAAAGACATATTTTTTGTCCGACTGCCCTTGTATATAATCAATTTGCGGAATTAAGTAAGCCTCCGCTTTTTCAACATTCTTCAGACCCTCCATCGTTTTTAGGTCATCCTGAGCAATCATTTCTTGTGTACCAGCCTGCGTATTCTCTTGATATTCCTCAGGCCCTTCAGTATTCGTCATACCTGGCTGTAAAGGTTGAACCACCAGCATATCGGAAGCGCCGACGCTATTCACCTGTTTGTCGATGTAGTCGTTGACCCCGATATTGACCCCAGTTGTGACTGAAATCGTAAATGCGCCAATAAAGATTGCGACAATTGTTAAAATAGTCCGGCCTTTATTGCGCCATAAATTTGAACTAGCTGACTTTAAGATATCTGTAAATTTCATGCTGCACCCCCTGAAACAACTTCCCCATCTTTTATGTAAATTTGTCGATCGCAACGCGCCGCAAGTTCTGGGTCATGCGTCACAACAATTAAGGTAATGTTCTTTTCTCTATTTAAATTAAATAACAATTGCTCAATCTTTTCACCGGTTGCACTATCCAAATTCCCGGTTGGTTCGTCAGCAAAAATAATCTCCGGTTGATTAACAATCGCTCGAGCAATACACACCCGTTGCTTCTGTCCACCGGATAAATCGTTGGCTTTATTCTTCGCCTTATCGGTTAATTCCACCGCCTCTAAAGCAGCCATCGCTAACTCTTTTCTCTTTCTAGAAGACAGCCCTGAAATTTTCAACGGCAGCATAACATTCTCTAACACCGTATCCTTCGTATTCATGAAAAATTGTTGGAATACAAAGCCGAATGTTTCATTACGTACTTTATTTAACTCTTTTTTCTTAACCTGATTGGTATCCTTACCCAATAAAAGGATTTCCCCAGAAGTCGGCTTGTCCAATAACGCTAAGATGTGCATCAATGTTGATTTTCCTGAACCACTCTTACCGACAATCGCCACCGATTCGCCCTTCTCAATACGTATATCAACACCCTTTAGCGCCGAAAAACTCGCTTGGCCCGTGCCGTATATCTTTTTCAGATTTCTTGCTTCAATAACTGTCATATTGTCCTCCTACGTTTCACTTTTTCTTTCTCTATTTATTCTCACATACCTTCAACAATTGCGTATGGGACTAAAGTCCGATTTGTTTCTCATCCTATTTTCTGATATTTTTCAACGCTCCTTTCATTTATTCCCCGTTTAAAATAGTTCAAGTCACCAATCTACATTGTGCTTGCTTATTTGTTATAATAGAAAGAAAAAGGAGCTTACCCATGAAAAAAGTCCTACCCATCGCCCCAATCCTACCCGAATTAACCGAGCAAGATTTCTATCTTGAAGATGAAGCTTTCTTTCAAGGACTCAAGCTTGATGATGCTGATTATAGCTACGACAGCTGCAACAATCTCGTGATTCGTGAATCTCACCTGAAACGTCTGACCATGCAGCGTACCAAACTCGAACGCTTTGAATGTAGCAATGTCATCTTTGAAAAATGTGACTTATCCAATCTAGAGTGGCTGGCCGCAAGTTTTCAACAATGCCTCTTCAAACAATGCAAATTAATTGGCACGAATTTTGCCGATAGTTACCTGCGTGACTGTCAATTTGACGACTGTCTTGGCACACTTTCTTCCTTCAGTAACACCAATCTGAAAGCCGTCAGTTTCACGAATTGTAATCTGACAGACACCGAATTTGTCGAAGTCACTTGGCGAAACCTAACACTAGAAAAAAGCCAACTCACAGGCTCTAGCTGGTTTCATACCAAACTAAACAAGCTAAATCTCTCAAGTAATTATTTCGAAAAAATCGCTCTATCCCAAGACCTAATGCGCGGACTCGTAGTCAATCAAGAACAAGCCATCATTATCGCCATGGGTATGGGTCTTGTGATAGAAGACTAGACCGAGTTATAGTAATTGTAGAAAACGGCTAAATTTATTTATCTGAACACTCTTCGAATCTATCAGATTAATCAGAATCAAAAAATATCACTGATTTTCCCGAGGGAAAGCCAGTGATATTTTTCTTAGATTATTATTGATGTCTACACTAAATCACTACAACAAAAAATTTCATAGCAAAAAGAAAAACTAGCTGGTCAATTGATTGATTACTCAATCAAAACCAGCTAGCTATATACTATTTAAGAAACAAGTTTATTTTGTTAGGCGATAAATTGCGTCAGCATAAATAGCTGTTGCGCGGAATAAATCATCCAAACTCATGAATTCATTGGCTTGATGCATCGTGTCTGTGTAGCCTGGGAACATTGCGCCATAGGCAACGCCGCGTTTTAATAGACGTCCATAAGTTCCGCCACCGATAATTTGTTCGAAGCCTTTTTGTCCCGTATGGTCTTCATAAACTTGTAGTAATGTTGCTACCAATGGATCATCGATTGGTACATAATGAGGCTCCATATTGCGTTCGCCGCGAGTGATTGTCACACCTTGGGCTGCTAAAGTTTTTTCTAGTCCTGACACTAAAGTATCTGGATTTGTTCCTTGAGGGTAACGATAATTTGTGCGGATATAGTTGTCTTCACTGCCTTCAGTGAACGCTAATAGACCAGCATTCATCGTTAATTTACCCATCTTGGCATCTTCATAAGCGACCCCTAATTTTTCACCGTAGAAGTCTTCATGAACGTAAGCCGCCGCTGTGTGTAAGAACTGTTTCGCTCCCCCAGCAAAATCAAATTGATCTAGGAATAAAGCTAGGAAAGTTCCGGCATTAATACCAGCTTCTGGATGCGCACCGTGCGCGCCTTTACCGACGATTTCAATGGCAACAGTTGTGCCATCCACTTTAATCGTGCCACTCACTGGATGTGCTTCTGTGAATTCAGTTAAATTTTTCGCCATTTCAGCGCTCAACGCTTCATCAGCAACCGTTACTGTCGCAGTCGCAGTTCCTGGAACCATATTTTCACGTAAACCTGATTTAAAATCAATCAGATGGATTTCGCCATCATTCGTTCCTTTAAAGTTTAAAGTCAGTGTGATGTTCCCTTTTTCACCATTGATGATTGGGAATTCAGCATCTGGTGAGAAGCCAAAATCAGGCGCTTCTTCGTGTTGGAAATAATAATCCATATCGCCCCAGCCGCTTTCTTCATCACTACCTACGACAAAACGGATTTTTTTAGATAATTTCAAATCTAAATCTTTGATAATTCGCATTGCATAATAAGCCGCCATGCTTGGGCCTTTATCGTCACTTGAGCCACGAGCAAAAATTTTGCCGTCTTTAATAACTGGCTCGTAAGGATCAGTTGACCAACCATCGCCAGCAGGTACAACGTCCATGTGACCGAAGATTCCTAGCGTTTCGTCGCCTTCCCCAAAATCGATATGTCCTGCATAATTATCAACGTTTTTAACCGCAAAGCCATCACGTTCGCCGTAAGCTAGCATATGTTTTAGTGCATCTCTAGGTCCTGGTCCAAAAGGCGCATCCGCCGTTACTTTTGAATCATCTCTTTCGCTGTTGATACGTAATAAATCACTTAAATCTTTTAGTAAGTCGTCTTTACGTGCTTCGACTTCTTTTTGCCAATCAATTGTCATGTTTATATCCTCCACTTCGTTTGTCTCTCGTGTCTAATCATACCATTTATTAAAAAAAGGCACAAAAAAATTAGCGTATTTTTTGGATAAAAACTGGATTTCCATTTGTAACAGTCGGCATTTTTACTAGCGCGCAGTATAATAGAAAGAAACAGCCTTTCTATCTATAGATTGCATGCGCCTAAAATAAGCTGAACAAAGGATGAATCACTATGAAGCAACTCTCTGAAAAAGACCTAAAATCTGTCATTACGCCACGCCCAACCATCAGTCATAAAGGAAACTTTGGTCGAACCGTGCTGATTGGTGGCAACGCCCAATACGGAGGCGCGATTATTATGGCCGCCCAAGCCTGCGTGGCCAGTGGTGCCGGCCTGACAACAGTCATAACTGATTCGTTGAATCGAAGCGCTCTTCATGCCCGACTACCAGAAGCGATGCTGATCGATTGGACTGAAACATCGTCAGTTATAGAAGCGATTCAGTCTGCGGATGTTTTATTGATTGGACCCGGACTTGGTTTAAATAAAACAGCTCTTCAACAAGTAAAGCAAGTTCTAGCACATCAGACTGAGCAGCAGTGGCTAGTCATCGACGGATCAGCAATCACTTTGTTCGCCCAAGAAAAACTTTCACTACCTTTTCCAGAAAAAACCGTCTTTACGCCACATCAAATGGAATGTCAACGACTAAGCGGATTATTAATTGCTAATCAAACCACTGAACACAATCAACAAGCACAACAAACTATCGGCGCGACTATCGTCTTGAAAAGTCATCGGACTCAGATTTATACAACAACCGAAATTTAAGAAAATCCCTTAGGCAATCCCGGCATGGCAACCGGCGGAATGGGCGATACGCTCGCTGGAATAATAACTGCCTTCTTAGCTCAATTTCCAAAAACTACTCAAACGATCAGTGCCGCTGTCTATCTTCACAGCTATATTGGCGATCAGCTAGCAAAAGATCACTATGTTGTCTTACCGACAACCATTAGCGAAGCTATCCCCCATTGGATGAACTATTTTTCTGAACAAACTAATAAAATATAAAGTTACTTCGATAACCACTTGCCCTAGGATGGATTCGTGATATCACTAATCTCGAGTTATACACTTACTTATTATTTTGACTAGGCAGAAAAGTCTTGCTATAATGCGGGTGTAGGTAAAAGGTGCGGGTAACACCTCTTACAAAATTGCTTCGGCAGTGGATTTAGGTATGGCTTAAAGGATTACTCCTTTAAGCTTTTTTTTATTATTATTGCAATTTCTAACAATAGTTTAACTATTGTCAGAATTGCGATATACGGCGATAAAAAACAACTCCTTCGGAAATAAACCGAAATTCAAAAAAATTTGGAGGACAATTTTCATGAATTCCTTTTTATTTCTCGGAGCTGAACGTTTTTTTTAGCCTATCTATGATAATGTAAGCACACACTATCATTCAAAATTCAACCTTCCTCATTCCACTGTTATTCACTGGCAAAACCCCTTTCAGAACCAATGTGTAATTTATAATTACAAGTTTGAAAGTGATTCACCACGACCTCTACAATTCTACACCCGCATGCCAACAAGCCTTTTATATCCCCGAAACTCGTGCACTCACGTAAACAACGAACCTTCAAAAATACTTAAAATCGAAAATGATAATCATTCTCAATGACCGAGATTTATGGTATACTAATCGAGATTGTTCAAACAATCATAAAATTAATCTCCGAGGAGTAACGATATGAAAAAGTGGCTATTTATTATTTTAGGTTCTATTACATTTGCGATTGGTACGTTAGGAATCTTCCTGCCTTTCCTACCAACAACCGTTTTTTATCTACTAACTGGTTTCTTTTGGTTAAGAAGTTCAGAAAAGCTTCATCAAAAATTTATCCAATCAAAAAATTATCAAAAGTACATACAAGAAACGTTGGTTGAGAAAAAAATCACAAATAAAGGCATGATTAAAATGTTCTTGATGATTTTAATCGTCTTTGCCATTCCTGGTATCCTTGTCAACAACTTGGTGATGCGGATTACCTTGACAATTGTCTATGTCGCGCATGTCATTGGTTTGACTTGGTATCTTAAAGGTAAAAATAAGAAACAAACTGCGGAATCTGTTCAATTAGGTGACGGCAATGATTGATAAACGTTTATTCCAGCTAACTGAAAAACGAAATCTATTTCTCTTAGTTGCTGTACGCTTACTCAATCTATTGTCTTCGATTGCCTTATGGTGGACGATTTCGGTCTCACTTACCCAGTACTTTCAAGCAAGAACCAGTCCCAGCACACTGCTATTAGGTGTGCTGTTTAGCGTTTGTATCTTAAAAGTCATCTTAGCAAAACTACAGGAATCCCTAACTTTCCGGGCCTCCTCTGAGCTTCGCCTCAATTTGCGTAAGAAAATTATGGAAAAAGCGTTTCGACTAGGAAAAAGTCAAAATCAACTCCCTTCAGCAACCTTGGCTCAGCTTTCCGTCGATGGAATCGAGCAATTAGAAATCTATTATGCGCGCTTCTTACCGCAACTATTTTATTGTCTCATCGCTTCTCTAATGATTTTCGTAACGCTGAGTCTTTTTGCGATTAAACCCGCACTAATTTTACTTATCTGCATGCCACTTATTCCGCTAGTTATTATGAGCGTCATGAAGATTGCCAAACGAATATTGAGTGGCTACTGGACAACTTATACCGATCTTGGTGCAAAATTCCATGAAAATCTGAGTGGTCTGAGTACGTTAAAAGCCTACAATCAAGATGAAACAAAACAAACTGAAGCTGCAACGAATGCTGAGAAATTCCGAAAAGTCACTATGAGTTTACTTTCTATGCAGCTCAATTCGATTACCATTATGGATATCGTTTCTTACTGTGGTGCAGCTAGCGGGATTGGCGTGGCGTTATTTTCTTATCAAAATGGTCAGCTTTCCTTTGAAGGAATGTTGATGTTTCTTTTATTAAGTGCCGAGTTCTTTATTCCGATGCGCCAACTAGGTTCGCTTTTCCATGTTGCCATGAATGGGATTAGCGCCTGTAAAAAATTATTCACCTATCTAGAATTGAAGGAACCCGTCTATGGGACTGAAACAATCAACCAACCCATTGAGACAATTGCACTAGATGGCGTCAGCTTTCGTTACACCGAAGAAGCTACGGATGCCTTAAAAAATATTCAACTCACTCTTAAAAAAGGCCAGTTCACCGCAATTGTCGGGAAATCTGGATCAGGGAAAAGCACCCTCGTTCGCTTACTTTTGCATCAGTTAACAGACTACACAGGAGCCATTTATTGGAATCACACAGAGCTTCGGACGCTAGCTAAAGAAACTATTTTAAACAAGGCTTTACTGGTGGACAATCACAGTTATCTCTATCCGAAAACAATCAAAGAAAACTTATTACTAGGGAATCCTGAAGCCTCTGAAGAAATGCTGTGGCAGACATTGGAACAAGTCCAATTGACATCCTTTGTGCGTCAACTACCGCAACAGCTTGACGAAGTGCTCTATGAAAATGGCGACAATCTTTCTGGAGGTCAACGGCAACGACTATTACTCGCAAGAGCTTTATTAAAAGAGACGGAAATTTATATCTTTGATGAGATTACTTCTGGCGTCGATCTAGCTAGTGAGAAAATTATCCTTTCTTGCCTAAAAGAACTAGCAAAAACGAAGATTGTCTTATTTATTTCTCATCGTTTGTACAATGTTCTCGATGCTGATCAGGTCATGGTCTTTGATGACAGTCAGCTGGTTGCAACGGGTACGCCAAAAGAATTGAACGAAACATCCGCTTACTTTAAAAATTATTTTGCAGATGAACAAACGGTATTAACAGGAGGTAGCAGTCAATGAAAACAACTGATTTAATCAAATGGCTCCTCTCGTTTGTCCGACCAATGACTGGAAAAGTCTTTTTGGCCGCTTTCTTGGGAATCATCAGCAATCTTTCTGTTATAGCGATTCCTATATTAGGACTCAACGAACTATTTGCCCTCGTCTCAGGAGCGCCTACACAGCCCAAACAAACATTTATTTTCATGCTAATCTGTGGCGTTATCCGCGGCGTAGCCCGTTATTTGGAACAATATCTCAATCACGAGATTGCCTTTCGTTTATTGGCCATCATTCGTGACCGAATCTTCGAGACACTGCGAGCGATTGGTCCGGCAAAATTATCCGGCCACAAGAGTGGTGATCTAGTCACAGCAATCACCAGTGATGTCGAAGCCTTGGAAGTCTTTTTTGCCCATACGATTTCCCCTATTCTGATTGCCTTTGGTACAACGATTGCGACGATCGCTTTTCTAGCCAGTCATCAACCGATTTTAGCCTGTATTTTATTCGTCGGACAACTGATTGTTGGCATTTTAATCCCTGTCGTGGGCTATCAAAAAAGTCAGCAGTTGGGCGATGATTATCAACAATCATTTGTCGACTTAAATCAGCAGGTGATGGAAAATGTGGCTAGTCTACAAGAAATCACCTACTATTCACTCGAAGAAGAACGTTTAGCTTCATTAGATGAAGCCGGTGACAATCTAAATCAACAATATAGACGCCGTCTAACCCAAGAAAGTTGGCTTAGAATTAGTAGCGAACTAATTCTACTCATCACCGCTGTAGCTTTATTCTTAGTCGGAGCTACTCTTCAAATGGAAGCAAAAGATGTCTTGATTGGCACAATTCTTAGTCTCAGTTCCTTCGGTTCAGTCTTAGCCTTGAGCGGCCTAGGTAGTGCTCTCTTAACCACTTTTGCCAGTGGACGTCGTCTATATGCCTTAACGAAAGAACAGCCAATTGTCTCATTTGCAGAGTCAACCGAAGAATTACCAACGATCGATGCAATCGACTTTCAGCAAATTGACTTTTCATATACAGATACGCAAGAACTGCTCAAGAATATTTCTCTTTCGATAAATAAAGGGGATAAAATTGGGATTGGCGGCGAAAGTGGCAACGGCAAAAGTACTTTATTGAAACTTTTGATGCGTTATTGGGACCCTGATAAAGGACGAATCAACCTCAATCAGACGCCTTTACCGAAAATAACAGAGGATAGTTTGCATCAGACACAAGGAGTTATGGAACAAAGTACCTTCATTTTTGAAGATACTCTGGCAGCCAACATTCGTCTGGGAAATCCGCAAGCCTCACAAGATGAATTGGAACAAGCAGCCAAAAAAGCCGCGATTCACGACTGGATTTCGACGCTTCCTGAAGGTTATCAAACAATTATCGGTGGTAACGCTCGGAATGTCTCTGATGGAGAACGGCAACGAATTGGCATGGCGCGTTTATTCTTGCACGATGCGCCACTACTTCTACTAGATGAGCCGACAAGTAATCTGGACTATCTCAATGAACAAGCGATATTAGCCAGCTTAAAAAATGGCTTTGATCAGAAAACAGTCTTGATGATTTCACATCGCGAAACCACCCTCGCTATCGCTGATCAAATCTATCAGTTAGAAAATGGAACACTCACACAAAATTAAAAATAACCTCATTGAAAGAGCAGAAAAATTGCTACTTCCAATGAGGTTTTATTAGTCATTTTTGTTTTTACTAAGCTCAATCCAAGCCAACCTACAGCGATTAAGCTTTTCGCCAAAACGTTTGGCAATCGATTTTTTCCAGTAGATTAAATTCAATCATTTCCTTCAATAATCCATAATTCACCGGACTATCCCAAGTAATGCGCATGATATTGTTGGTATGGCTATAGCCTGCCTCTTCAATTTTCTTAGCAAAATGGGTAATTCCCGCCACTTCAGGCGAGACCGCAATATGTTTTTTTGATGCACTAAAGCCAATAATAAACGTGCCATGATCTGTAAACATTGGCTCGCTCCACGCAATCCGCCTACCCAATTCCGGAAACGTTTCGTGAACCCAACTGAGGATTTCCGTCATTTTTTCCCGCTGTGACTCTTCTTTAAAATTAGCCAGATACTCTTCAAATTCCTTCATTATGCTCCCTACCTTCTGTAAAATATTTCCTTTTTTACAATATAACATAAATAGGAGGCTCTACAAAATGCAATTCTTTTTCCTATTAAAATAGACGTTACCTAAAGAAATAAAAGCCGCCGTTTAATTTTTATACCCCTAACTTTTCTTTTAATGCTTCGGTTAGGGTTTGAGAAAAATTAATGTTCTCTTTTTCAGCGATTACATTCAACCACTCTGGTATAGAAGTATTTTTTCGGATAGTTTTCGCATGATTTTTTCGTCTATACTCTGCCAAATCTAACGTAACCATCAAAATAAAATCATCTTCATTTTCCAGAACAATACTCTTTGGATTTGTAGCATTTGGATAGCTTTCTTGATCATAGATTGCTAAACCTAGTGCGGATTGCGCCATCTCGACTGCCTCATCAATCCCTTCACCAAACGTGATTGCCTCTGGAATGTCTGGAAAAGTAACGTTATAATTTTTATCTTCGGGACTAAATATTGCTGGATAAATAACTAGGTGTTTATTACGCATACTATCTTCTCCTATCATTTGTTCGATTGTGAATACCTCAATGGTAAATACGTGGACTGTTCAAATTCGCTTGTTTCCAAATATTTCTTTCTGTTCCCAGTGGGATGTCTCCTATGTGAATAGGAACGATAGCAGTTTTGTTTGTCTTTGGATTATACATTTTTATGTGGCTACCATTCTGGTTAATCTTTATAAATCCATTTTTTTTTAGAATTTTCAAAACCTCTCTAGCTGTTTTCGGCATATCACTATCTTCCTTTATACATGTAATTATACGCAATGATGCGCATGATTGCAATTATTTTGAATCCTTCTTAACTATTTATTTAAAAACCCATGCTTGTTATAGCTTTCTTAATCAACTATTTTCTGTTCAACAATTAAAAAGAGTAGTTTCAACGATTTAATTTCACTCTATCAAACCGTCGAAGCCCACCAATTTTGGTTGCTATACATTTAATTTTTTTCGTCCGCACCGCTCTTACGCAGGCTGACTGTAACACAAAAAGAAACAAAAGAAAACATCAACAGCCACGATTTCACAATTGATTAGTAAATCTCACAACAAATAATCTTAGTTTAGTACACAAATAAAATCTCATACAGGATAGCTCTTAATATTCCTATAAATGTATCTTAGCTTTTTTGATGGAAGGAACACCGGATGCACACACGTTTCCAGACAAAGACTAAGTACTAAAAAAATCTAGCCCAGACAGCGATACTCCCTCAAGGAAATATCAATCTGTCAGAACTAGACTTATCTTTTTATTTTTAGTTACGCATCATATAATCAAAGGCTCCAAGGGCTGCAGTTGCACCAGATCCCATTGAAATAATAATTTGTTTATAGGCGCTATCTGTACAATCCCCAGCAGCAAAAACGCCTGGCAGATTGGTTGCACCTTTTTTATCGACAACGATTTCGCCGAAACGATTACACTCGATAGTTTCTTTCGCCCATTCTGTATTCGGCACTAAGCCAATCAGAATAAAGACGCCTTCCAAATCAAGGTGCGTTTCTTCGTTCGTCTCACGATCAACATAGGTAATCCCATTGACTTTGCTGTCGCCGGTGATTTCTTTGGTTTGAACATTCTTCAAGACCGTCACATTCGGTAAAGAAGCTAAACGTTCCTGTAAAACACTGTCTGCTTTTAATTCAGGCATAAATTCTAAGACAGTCACATGCTTCACAACGCCTGCTAAATCAATCGCCGCTTCAATTCCTGAATTTCCGCCACCAATTACGGCAACCTCTTTTCCAGAAAATAAAGGTCCATCACAATGAGGACAGTAAGCGACCCCTTTGTTTTTGAATTCCGCTTCACCAGGAACACCGACATTCCGCCAGCGTGCACCCGTCGCTAAAATCGCTGTTTTCGTTTTTAAGACTGCGCCATTTTCTAATGTAACTTCAACAAATTCTTTTTTCTCGATACCTTTTGCGCGTTGTACTTTCATCACGTCAACATCGTACTCATTCACATGCTCTTCTATAGAAGCAATTAATTTAGGACCTTCTGTATATTTCGTCCCAATCACATTTTCAATACCTAATGTTTCCATGACTTGTCCGCCAAATTTTTCAGCAACTAAGCCTGTGCGAATCCCTTTACGAGCCGCATAAATAGCAGCACTCGCGCCAGCTGGTCCGCCACCAACAACTAAGACATCATACGGTTCTTTTTCAGAAAATTCTTCTGCGCTAGCATCTGAACCTTCTAATTGTTGCAAGATTTCTTCTAGTGAGCTACGACCACTGACAAAGAATTCGCCATCTAAAAAGACAGCAGGTACCGCTAAAATTTCTTTTGCTTCGACTTCCTCTTTGAAAAAGCCACCATCAATCATGGTATGCGTGATATTCGGATTTAAAACACTCATAATATTCAACGCTTGCACGACATCCGGACAGTTATGACAAGTCAAGCTGATATATGAATCGAAATGGTAAGTTTTTGAGATCTTTTTGATGCGATCTGCGACTGCTTGCTCAATCTTCGGCGCACGGCCTCCGACTTGTAATAAAGCCAAGACTAATGAGTTAAATTCATGGCCTAAAGGAATCCCGGCAAAGACAATCCCTGGATCCTCGTCTTCTGTACTGACGCTAAAGCTAGGCGTTCTAGTAAGTGAACCAGTAGCTACGCGAATTTTCGGTGTCATCGCTGCTAATTCTTCAACGAAAGCCAACATATCTTGACCATTTTTGCTGTCATCTGCACTGATTGTTAAGACAAGATTTTTCTCTAATAACTCTAAATATTGAGCTAATTGACTTTTAATATCTGCTTCTAAGACCATTGTATGCCCCCCTTAAATCTTTCCAACAAGATCTAAGCTAGGTTTCAATGTTTCAGCGCCTTCTTTCCATTTTGCAGGACAAACTTCACCTGGATGGCTACGCACATACTGCGCTGCTTTAATTTTATCCACTAAAATGCTAGCGTCACGGCCAATTCCGTCCGCATTAATTTCCATACTTTGCACGATACCGTCTGGGTCAATAATGAACGTGCCACGTTGTGCAAGGCCTTCTTCTTCATCTAAAACGTCAAAAATTTGCGTGATTTTATGGTTTGGATCACCAATCATGATGTATTCAATCTTGCCAATCGCATCTGAATGATCGTGCCAAGCTTTATGGGTAAAATGAGTATCTGTTGAAACTGAGTAAACTTCCACGCCTAAGTCTTTTAATGTTGCATATTGATCTTGTAAATCTTCCAATTCAGTTGGGCAGACAAACGTGAAGTCAGCAGGATAGAAACACACAACGCTCCAATGTCCTTTTAACTCTTCCGAATGGATATCAATGAACTCTCCCTTGTGGAATGCTTTTGCTGCAAATTCTTCAACTTCTTTACCAATTAATGACATGTATTTTCCTCCCAGATAATAAATATTCTAAACTAAGTTCTCTATTGAAATTATTCCTTTTATTCGATAAAATGTCAACAGTTTTTTAGAATTAATTTAATTTAGTTTGAGATAATTCATAAGCTTGGCGTGTGCGCAGAATAATTATTCTCAATTAAAATCTGTTATTGAGAATATTCGATCGCTCCTTATTATCAGCAATTTTCAACGTCCACTTGCTTTCTTTTGCAATTCTCGCTATGCTTATTTCATCAAATGAAATGGAGCTTTCACTATGACAGACACGATTTATTCAGGCTACCTCAGAACGCCTCATTATTATGAAACTGATCAAATGGGCATCGTGCACCATTCTAATTACATTCGCTGGTTTGAAGAAGCCCGCGTTCAGCTACTAGATTTTCTGAATTGTAGCTACAAGGAAATTGAAGATGCTGGGATTATTATTCCTGTGCTAGATGTCTCTTGCCAATATAAAGGCATGATTCGTTTTGGCGACGAGATTCGGATTGATATCGCGATTCATTCTTATACCGGGACACGCCTGACTTTTGGTTATACGATTTATCCCGTTGACGGTGACACTATTCTGACTACAGGCACCAGCAGTCACTGCTTTTTATCCGCTGAAACACAGCGTTTAATCCGGTTAAAGAAAACGCACCCTCAGATTCATCAAATCTTTGAAGACTATTATGCACAAACGAAACTCAAGTAAATTGCGCCTTTTCGCGTAACTACGCAGACAATTAAATTAAGTCAAAAAAAATCAACGCGCACTTCGACGAGTGGCGTTGATTTTTTTGTTCTTATTCACTAAATTCCATTTGCTATTACTTATTTCCGTTCAACAATTCGGTAATACACTTTTGAAGTAAATAGGTACACTAGTAAGTAACACGCTGCGAAGAGCACGACTGAAATCACCGTCACAAGACTCATCAAGTTTTGATCAGTTAAGCCAAATAGCAAGAGTAGTTTGCGGATAATCGGTAAGGCGAAGGCCAAATGAATCGCCGCTAAGGTAATTGGGAATAAGAAAACCATCAAAATTTGACTGACAATCGTTTGACGCACTTCTTGATGACTCATCCCAACTTTTTGCATAATCTCAAAACGTTTTGCATCGCCATAACCTTCAGAAATTTGCTTATAGTAGATGATTAAAGCCGTTGCTAACGTAAAGCTAAGTCCAAAGACCAAACCAATAAATAGGAAGCCACCGACAAACGCATTCGTTTCCGTTCGATCATCGTCAATTGATGTATAATCGGCAAAGTCCATGTTTGGTTGAGGTAACTCTTTCCCAGCATTCGCGTTATTTAACTCTGTCGCGTAGCTCGCTAATGCTTGAGTAAATTTGTCGCGATTGGCTTGCGTGCCTTTCAGATTACCGGTTACTTCTGACTGCAATTGAATGGCTTTTTCATAATTCTCAGGTTGTTCAAGCTCTTTGATCAGTTGATTGCTAACTGTTGTAGAAGCCGTCACCACCAAATAAGAATCGGAAATTTCTGGGATGCTAGGTAAGAATTCTACCTCTGTTAATTGTTTTTTGACTGTCAATGTTTGCTCAGGCAACTGCATTTCTGTCCCTTCAAATGCGCCAGCTATGGGATACAACAACACTTCATTCTCTGAAAGAGTCTCCGTTTGACCAGTCAAGCGGTTGTACTCTTCTACTGGCATGAATTGGATCATTGCAAAGGCTGAAAAATTAATTTCCTCTTTTTTAGTTGGTGCAAATTTCTGGTTATCTCTCACTACACCGACACTATTCGGTAATTCTAAGTAATAACCGTCCGTTACTTCGACGTTATTTTCTTTGGCCAGTTGTTCAAATGTTGCTTCAATTTCTGGCGTCTGTTGTTGCGTAGAAAGTGAAACATCAAATGGATTACGACCACTGAGAACATTCTCTTTCCCAAAATAAAGACCCGCTGTCGACGAAACCGTCACAAGCACCATCGTACAAAGAATACAGATGCTGGCAAGCCCCGCGCCATTTTGTTTCATTCGATAAATCATCCCTGAAACATTCACAAAATGCTTAGGATTGTAGTAATATTTTTTACGTCCACGCAAAAATTTTAAGACCGTCACACTACCGGCAATTGTCAATAAATAGGTACCGACGATCACTAAAATGATTGCGATGAAAAAGGCTGCAAAAGCTTCTACCGGTGATTTAATAGTCAATGACAGATAGTAACCTACCCCTAATAAAACAGCTCCGATGATACTCAAAATCCATCTTGATTTCGGTTCTTTTTCCCCAGTTTGCCCTCCGTGTAATAATTCAATCGGGTTGGTTTTAATTACTTGTAGGAAATTATAGAAGAATAAAATTAGAAAGATGCCGACAAATAATACAGCAATTGAAACAAACATCGTCACTGATAATTGGAAAACAAATTCTGCGCCAAAACCAGTCATTTTTTTCATAACTAAGAATAAAAATTTAGAAAAGATTGTGCCACTCACAACACCTGCGACTAAGACAATCAACAAGCTCAATAAAGTTTCAACAAACAACATAACACCTAATGAATTCTTGCCGAGTCCTAAAATATTATACAAACCGAGTTCTTTTTTCCGTTGTTTAATTAAGAAACTATTTGTGTAAAATGAAAAGATCAAAGAAAAGATCATTACGACATAATTCCCAAAACCGAAGATTGAGCGCACGGTTGCCGCCTGTGGAAGAGTGCGCATTCCCTCATTGCCTAACATGACCTGCATCAAAATATTCAAAGCCACTAAGAAGATCATCGAAAGTAAGAATGGCCCATAGGTTGTTTTGTTCTTTTTAAGATTATTCCAGCCTAATTTTAGATAAAACATTCCTTACGCCCCCTTTGTCAACAGCACCGTCATCGTGTCATTGATGCTCGTAAGAAATTCTTGGTTAGTTTGCTGTCCGCGATATACTTGGTGGAAGACTTGTCCATCTTTGATGAACAAAACGCGATTTGCATGACTCGCTGCCAGCGCACTGTGGGTCACCATCAAAATTGTTTGACCATTTTTATTGACCTCTTCAAATAGTTCAAGTAGCGCATCCGCCGAACGAGAATCCAAAGCGCCGGTCGGTTCATCCGCTAAAACTAAATCCGGATTTGTGATCAATGCTCGAGCCACTGCCACTCTCTGTTTTTGACCCCCAGAAATTTCATACGGGTATTTATCCAATAAATCGACAATCTTCAATGATTTTGCCAACGGTGCTAAGCGTGCTTCCATTTCTCTGACTTTGACTTTCGATAAGACTAGCGGTAAGAAGATATTGTCTTTAATATTGAAAGTATCCAACAAATTGAAATCTTGGAATACGAAGCCCAGATGCTCCCGACGAAAATGAGCAAGCTTTCCTTCAGGAATTTTACTTAGATCCTGTGTCTCTAACAACACTTCGCCTTTGGTTGCTTTATCTAAGGTCGCCAGAATATTTAATAAACTACTCTTCCCAGAACCTGATTCACCCATGATTGCGATATATTCGCCTTTTTCGACACTAAAATTAACATCCTTCAGCGCTTCAACCTGCGCGATTTGGTGACGACTACTATAAATTTTCTGAATGTGATTAACGTTTAAAAATGCCATGATAATAATTCCTCCTCTTGTTTGTTCTCCTATAGTCTACTAAGAACCACGGCCTGTCACCACCAACAGTTAACTAACATAACCTTACATTTTTGTAGGCTTAACGTATAAATTGAAATTTTAGACCACAAATTGTCGACAGAAAAAGGCTGGACTTTTTTGTCTCAGCCTTTTCCATTCATTAAGACATTCAGCTTGGAGTACGCCAGCTATCACATTTCACTGCTCAACTACAGTATTCCCTGCGTGCCTACTATCTGCTCAGCTTTCACTTTGTTGCCATTGAAATTTCACCTGTGTTCCCTGACCCACTGTCGAAGTCACCGTTAACTGAATTTCCAATTTGTCAGCAATCACCTTACTCATATACAATCCCAAACCAGTTGCTTTCTTATTTCCACGTCCATTAAGACCGGTATAGCCCTTTTCAAAAATACGCGGAATATCCTCTTCCAGAATTCCCAACCCTGTATCACAAATAACAAACGACTGCGGCCCATCACTCTTAATGGTAATCTGACCCGTCTTGGTATACTTAATGCCATTAAAGATGATTTGTTCTAAAATAAAACTCAACCACTTTTCATCCGTCACTAAGCGAACCTCGTCTATTTCAAGCTCGATTCCTAAATCTTTGGCAATGAAAAAAGGCGCATATTTTTTGATAATCGGTTTAACCACTTGTGCGAGTGATACTTCCTTAAAAACAAAATCATTCTCCGGCGATTGGATGCGCAAATACTGCAACATCATGTCTAGATACTGTTCCATCTTAAAAATTTCATTCTTAAATTCCTGCTTGCGTGGACTCTCCTCTACTTGAACCATCAAATCTAAAGCCGCTAAAGGCGTTTTTATCTGATGACTCCACATCGCATAATAATCGATTAATTCTTTCTGTTGCGACTCTTTTTGATAGGTAATCTGACTCATTTCTTTGGTGATATTTGTCAAAAGCTGATAATAATCCTGCTCCAACAGCGTGCTCTGCGTCAGCTCATCTAGAGACTCAACTTGCCACGATTTTTGAATCAGCCGCTGAATTTTTTTGTGCTTCTGCCAGTCAATTGTCACTTTCACGACAAATAAAATTAGGACAATTGGAAAGGAAAATAGAATCGCATCCTGATAAATAGCCCACGAAAGGTTATGTAAATAAAACGTCACTGCCACTAAGCCAATTACCACAAAATAAAGTAGTAACTGCCAAAGATAATCTCGCAATAAGCGAAAAATAAACGAGCGCTTATTCTTCATCAGATTCCACCAATACATAGCCTTTCCCTTTGATTGTTTGGATAATCGAAGGTACGCCTTGATCAGAAAGTTTTTTACGCAAGCGCGCCACGTTAACAGTCAGCGTATTCTTACTAATAAACTCTTCGCTTTCCCAGAGTTTTTCCATAATCAATTCCTTTGACACAGCTTTTTCAGGCGTGGCAAATAATAACGCCAAAATCTTCGTTTCATTTGGAGTAAGTGACAGCATCTGGTCGCCATAAAATAACTGATTTTCAGCCAAGGCCAAAGACCATTCTTTATAGGTAACCTGCTGCTCATTCTCTTTAAATGTGTACGTTCTCCGTAAAACCGCCTGGACCTTCGCTACCAAAATGTCTAGATCAAACGGTTTACTAATGAAGTCATCGCCGCCGATATTAACTGCCATCACAATATTCATCTTATCGCTGGCAGAAGACAGGAAAATCGTCGGCACATTCGAAACCTTCCGAATTTCTTCGCACCAATGGTAGCCGTTAAAATACGGTAATCCGATATCCAGTAACACCAAATCTGGCTGAATTTCCTCAAACTCTTCCATCACTCGTTGAAAATTTTCGACACAATAGATGATAAAACCCCATTTTCCTAAGGCTTCTGACACCATCGTGCGAATCATTTCATCATCTTCGACTAAATATATTTTATTGTGCATCAGCTTTCCTCACTTTTCAGTCTTCTTCCGTTAATTTTCGATAAAAATCGGTCATTTCTTTGAACTCTTCTGAATCAGCAATCGTAATTTCCGTATGTGTTACTAATTTTTTATCTGGATAGACACGGGCAATAATCTTCGTTTGCGTGATAAAACGAGGGACTACCATACATTCATTCGGCAATAAATCATATATTCGACCCGCGCTCATACAACCTCTCGCCAATGTATGAGGACTATTCGCAACATAGCCAACCTTACCAATCACCGGCGCCATGACAGCAATCGCTTCCTCATCAAAAAAATTATTTGGCTCTTTCACCAATGACAAAAAATTGCCAATCTCAAAAGGCTTCATCCCAAAATAGTGATGGGTCCCTGTAATTGTTATGTATAAATCTCGCTCGATAAATGGTTGCATTTATTCTACACCCCTCTATTTTGGTCTTAGTTTTGCTTACTCTCTATTTTATCATAGCTTCACAACGAAACTAAATAAATCTCAGTAAATTTAATAGGATACGACTAGCCTTTACTTAATAACTAGGGAATTTAGCAAAAAGTGAACAAAAAATAGAGTCAAAAATGTAGATTTCTCTACATTTCAGCTCTATCGTAGTCTGTCATAACTAGCACTATTTCTACTTTTTCTATCTTCTTCTCATTCTACCTTGTATAAGTATTCCTCTTTAGGCTAAGTCTTCACGATAGCGAATGGTTAAGCCTTTTAAGAAATTTCTGGCATAACGATCCCCACAAGCCACATAGTTTCGGTGGCCTTCTTTACGCAAAATCGCACTAATTTCACTTGGTGAAGCATAAACTTCAGCTAAACGTAACACATCTAAAATATCATCGCTGGTCATTGATAAAGCAATCCGAACTTTTTTCAATAACACATTATTAACACTCGCTTGATTGGTAATCTGAAATGGATTCGGCGGAGTTGTCCCAGGCTTCAACTTTTGTTTGCCCCGTTTGAAGATAATAAAGCCGTTAAGAAATGTCTCCAATGTTTTCGCATCACATACGGCATCTCTCTGTAAGTCATCATCAGCCGGCTGTTTCGTCAGTAACTCAGCTAGTCTCGTTTGATCAATTGTCATACCGCCTAGTTCGAAAATCTTAAGCATGTCTTGATTTTTTAAATCTAACGCATAACGTAAACGTATCAAAATATCATTATTATTCATCGTGTCCTCCTATTACTCAGCCTTTTTGGCGAGCAAAAGATTGGCTTTCATTCTCCTCGTAAGAACTGATTCTCGCTAAAAGAAATAAGCTATCGACTTATTCTACCACATCCATTTTAGCTAAAAAAGTCCACTACCTCAGGAAAAGCAGAAATAACTACCTCCTGTAAGTAGCGAACATCGATTTATTTATCCAAAACTGGATAAGATTCAGTCATCAATTGATAAATTTTATCAGAAAGAGTACTAATTTCAGCCTCTGCTTCTGGTAAACCTGTCGAATAAAAGGTCAAGATATACGGGTGCTCGATATCAAATAACCCAATATCATGCACGCTATGATTGACTGAGCCAATCTTATGCGCCACGTGCTCGATTGTTCGATCCGTCGACAAACGAATCGGAAACTCCGTCTGTTTTAACCACTGAATTATTTGCCCATACAAAGGATTCTTTTTCTTATTTTCATTCAGTTGAATCAATAAATCTCGTGCTTGATTCGCGGTCAATAAGTTTTTCGAAACATTCAACTCTGGCAAATAATTTTTGCGGAACTCATCGCGTATAACAATCCGCCCTCCTAGCTTCCTATAAAGCATATTCGTCGCCACATTATCAGAATAAACCAGCATATACTCTAACAAAGCTTCAATTGAGTAATTCGTCTCAATCCGATGATTGATAATCGCACCCGTGCCATCTGCATAGTCATCAACTGTATATAAAACCTGTTGATCCAAGGCCAATTCACCTGCTTGAATTTTGTCAGCCACTAACATCGCCAACATTACTTTTGAAGTACTTGCGGCTAAAAACTCTTCATCCCCATTTAATGAGAATGCTCGTTTGGTACTTAAATCATAGAAACCTATCCCGATTGCTTCACTTTTTAACGATTCTTTCTCCTTTATGAGGGCATTTATTTCCCCATACAAGACTTCTAGCTGCTGCTGATACTGTGCTTGTCGCTCATTTTTTTCTTTTTCTTGTTGTGCCTGTTGTGCTTTCTTTTCCTCTGCTTGAACATTTTCTCCAAATCTATTGATGCCAAATAGAGCCAGCATACAAGCGAGGATTATACCAATCCCTATATAAATATTCACTTTTCCCCTAGTTAAATTCATCCGTTTTCCTCACTTTAATATAACAAAATTGTTCCCAACAGTAGCAGCACACTTAGACTATATTGTTTATAATTTGAATAACGAAACCGTTTATATAAAACAAAGTAAACAGCAATCAACAATAAGAGGATTACCCCTTGAATCAGTCCTCTATTAATCCCCTGTAAGACAACTAATAAGCAAGCAACGACCCACAACGAAAGTCCTGTACTATTATTTTTCTCAGGACGAATTGACCTATTTTGAGCCAATCCTTTGACCAAATAAATAAATAAGCATGCTGGCACGAACAACCATAAATAGGACGCATCCAGTTTGAACGGCAGTGTAAGCGCGGCTAATAATGGAAAAAGCCCTCCAGCAAAAAAACTTTCGACAATTACGTGTATCCACTCCTGCCCCAAATTCATTTTTGGTAAAAGAAGGCATACTTGATAAAGCTCGATAAAAATAAAAAGCAAAAAGTAAGCTGTTATCCGATAATTGCCCATGGCGAACCAAAAAATGAATGCTAAGATTACTTTAATAGCGTAGATCGGTAAGGGGACCAGTCTCCCTCTATCTATATTTTTTTGAGCGATGTCCAAAAAGAAATAATGAACAAATAGATAACAACAAAACAAGGGAACATTGCCTAATAAACTAAGCTTCCCTGACTGATGCAGCTCGCTTCCTACCCTCACAGAAAAAAATACCTGAATGAGAGGAAACAAGAAAATCCCGATTCTTTTTATATATGTATTATTTACCAAATGAATCACTCCAAATCCTTCTCTATGTACAGGACAGTCTACGAAGCAGATACAAAAAAGCCCTATAAAATATTATAAACCTTGTAATTTAATGGTCAAGGTCGTTTCCCAATATTACAGGCACTATTTGTCAACTTTTGACAATTTATACAAAAATTAACACCAAAATCGCCAGATTTAGACAATTTTGGTGTCGATACGTATCGCATTTCTTCTATTTAGTTATTGCTAATGAGGCAGTTCCGCTCACTTATTCCATTAGTTAATCAATTTATCTTTGAACCTGACTTGTTTGCTCGATATTTTCTACCACGTTACTAGCAAATTTTTCTACTTGCAGAGGATTCATTTTCCTAAAAAAAGTTCCAATAATTGGCAGCTTTTTGGCTAAAAGAATTGCGTTAGCCAGGTAATATTGATGGCGTCTGCTATAGAGCAGACTCGGCCGAAGAATTACAACAGGCGTCTGCATCGCCAAAAGCTTTTCCTCTGCATGTCTTTTCCATACAAGATACTCCTTGAAAAATGGGATTCCATGAGCAGCTGAGATGTAAAACAACTGACTAGCATCCTGTTCTTCACAAATATTAGCTATCACAATCGCTGCCTCATAATGCATCTTTTTATATGTCACATCACGCTTTTTATGCTGATAAAAGATACCAATCGCATCAATCACAATATCTCCACTTCGCACATAATTCGCCCAGGTAGTCGGCTGAAAAACATCCGCTGCAACCCAGGTAACTCCAATATCTGACAGTGCAGTTCCTTCTGGCTTGCCATGCCTCGAAACACTAATTATTTCGTAAGGTTCACTCACCGCTGCCAAACTCGCCTTTTGAATAGCCTTGATGATTGCTTGCCCGACAAAGCCACTCCCACCGAAAATAATTACCCGCATTGTCACACCTCACTTTTTTATAGTCATCATACAATATCTCTATTCATTGTGAAAGCAAAGCATAAAAATAGAGCTAATAATACTAGCTCTAAAAAAATGTTTCTATTATTTTTTAATCTTTCATTCCAGAAGTCTTTATTCCTGCAACTAAATGTCTAGATGCAAACATGTAAAGTATCATCGGAGGAATTGCCATAATCATCGCAAAAGCCATTTGTAAATTCCAAGCTGTCTGATTTTGACCTCCTTCTAATTTGAAAGCAGTTAGCGCACCTAATGTAAGTGGTTTTAAATTCTCTGAATCGATAAAAATAAGTGGTTGGAAAAGTTCATTCCACCAGAAAATAGCAGATAAAACTCCAACAGTGATAAAGATTGGTTTTGCTAATGGGGCAATCACTTTCGTAAATACTTGGATTTTACTACATCCATCAAGCATTGCAGATTCATCAATACTTTTTGGTATAGTCATAAAGAACTGCCGGAATAAGAATACATTATACGGAAAGGCAAAGAAACTTGGAACAATCATTGGTAAGAAGCTATCTAACCAACCGAATGATCTAAATAGTAAAAATTGTGGAATTACTAATGTAACGGTTGGAACCATCATGGTAGCTAAAATAAACCCAAAAATTACTCCTCTTCCTTTAAATTCCATTCTTGCTAAAGGATAAGCAACTAGTGAACTAGACACTAAAGTTCCTACCGTATTTCCAACAACTAAGATTGCACTATTTTTCAAATAGTTAAGTGCGTCACTCTTTTGTAACACTTCAATATAATTCTGCCATTGAGGATTAGATGGGAATATTTCTGGTGGAAACTGACTAATCCCATTTAATGTTTTTAACGAATTAGAGAATATCCAAAAAATAGGAAAAAACATTAGAAGAGCAAAAAATACTAAGATGATGTATTGAATAATTTTTACGCCTTTTGAATCATAATTATGTTTCATACGTGTTCCCTCCCTTACCCATAGTTCACTTTACTATCTGATAATTTAAATTGAATGATCGAAACTAGCGCTACAATAATAAACATAATGAAGGCTAATGTCGATGCCGTCCCCATGTCAAATTGTTTAAATGCTTTATCATAAATCAGCAAACTCAACACTTTCGTTGCATCGCCTGGTCCTCCACCAGTTAGCGGATATAGTAAAGTAAATGCACCATTAAATGAGTTCACAGTCGCTACCACTGTATTAAATAATAAAATTGGTGAAATTGAAGGTAGTGTTACATTTTTAAATCTTTGCCATGCATTCGCCCCATCGAGGTGAGCTGCTTCATAGAGTTCAATAGGAACTTCTTTTAAACTCGAATTAAAAATTAACATCATTTGTCCTGTAGAGAATGTAAAAATACTTGCTAGTCCCACAACAACCCACACTAGTTGAGGATTCCCGAGCCAGTTCGGGCCATCGATTCCTACGCTAGAAAGAAAATAATTCACTACTCCTAGTTGATTATTAAACATCAATATAAAGCAGCTAGTCATAACTACTGATGGCATTACAGCTGGTACAAAATAGAAAAACTGGAAAATGCCAATTAGCTTCACTTTAAAATTCAGAAGAACTGCTAAAAATAAAGAAGCACTCACTGTAACGACTACATTTAATATAGTAAATAGAAATGTTATTTTAAGAGTGTTGAAAAAATCCGAGTTTTCCGAAAATAATTGCTGATAGTTTTGTAAGCCTACAAACTTAGGATCTCCTAGCAAATTCCATTTTGTCATACTCAGTAAAAATGATAGTAAAATAGGACCACCTGTAAAAAAAATAAACCCAATAATCCATGGTGACAGAAAACCATAAGCAGCTAATGTATCTTTTAGTTTTTGCCTATTCTTCATGTAAATCCCCTCTTTATCTATAAAATAGTTCCTTATATTTCCGAAATCGTTTAATAGATATGAACTAGTTAGACACACACACTAACTAGTTCATACACTATCAATCACGCTATCAGTATAGCAATATCCACCTACTTACTGATTGTCTTCAATTTCTTTATTCGCATTTGGAATATATTTATCAAAAATTTCGTCTAATGGAGTTGTTCCTAAAAGATAAGCATCAAATTGATTTACAAGATTTGTTGTCGTTGATGCATTAACTAACACATAGCCAAATTCGCCTTCTTGCCCTGCGCGTTCAATTGCTTCCCAATTAGTTGGACCATTTTCTCCAGAATTCTTATATGCACCTTGTTCAGCTATTGTCTTCAATGCTGAAGGATTATTCCCCCACTTAGAATTCAATGTTTGGCCCTGTTCGCTCATCATAAATTCTACAAATTTCCAAGCTTCATCTTTATGTTCGCTTTTTGAATTAATCGTATAAAAGCCAGTGTGTAGTGAATTATAAGCACGTTCTCCTTTTGGTAAAGTTTCAATGTCCCAATTGAAATCAACATCTTTATATTGACCAGTCATCCAACTACCAGTTCTTGCCATAGCCGCTTGTCCAGAAGCAAATAAATCTGCTACAGAGTCTCCAGCTGACGGTTCTGGACTCACTTTTAATGAATTAGTTAATTTATCTTGATACGTTAATGCATCTTTCAATCCACTACTTAGACTAAGTTTGCCATCTTTAACTACGTCGTCTCCACCTTGTCCAGCGAGCGACCACCACAATCCACGGAATGTAAGAGCATCGGCTCCCCATTGAGTCGTTTTATTGCCATCTTTAATTGTCAATTTTTCAGCTGCTTTTTCAAAATCATCCCATGTCCAATCTTTCGTTGGATAATCTACCCCAGCTGCATCGAACATATCCTTGTTGTAAAATAAAATTTCAGAGGCGTATGCCCAAGGCAATCCATAGTTCCCACCAGTTTGTTCACTTAGTTTATTCACTGCTGGAATAAAGTCATCGACATCAATCTTATCTGTATCTTTCAAATAATCATCTAGCGAGATGACCGATCCAGTCTCTGCGAATTTAGGTAAATCAGTTTCAAATGAAAGTATTACATCAGGCGCAGTACCACCGACCAACATTTGATTAATTTTTTGCGAGTAATCTGAATCCGGAATTTGAACTAGTTCTATTTCGATATTTGGATATTCTTTATTAAACTCTTCAACAATATTATCAGGAAATTTATCCCAAGCTGAAAAACGAATTTTCACTTTATCACTAGAAGCACTGTCGGAACTGTCATCTTTTCCTCCTGAACCACATGCAGCCAATAATAATACACTCGAAATAGCAATAAAACTACTTAAAATAATTTTTTTAAACATACCAATAATTCCCTCTTTCCATTTTTATATTTTTAAATAAACAGCTGTTTGTTTATTTGTACCCAATGCGAATCATATTCCAAGATAGCGGTTGTAGAATGGTGATTACTTTCTCTTCTAACAAATCAGCAGTTCCACCATTCTTTGGTCGGACATCTCTTTGATTACTAGTATTAGCCTGTTTTAAATCAAAGCCATATAATGAACTAAATTCTATTACCTTAGTCAGTTCATAGCCAATTAAATCTGCTGAAAATTCCATTTGCTCATCTATCGAACGACTCACAGCAAAAACCACTAGTTCCTTTCGTTCAATGTTATCTACGACGACACTTTCAAGATATGGTACATCTAGGAAATCCTTTGTATCATATCCATCGGACTCTATTTTTGTGATAAGAACATTTCCTCTTCCGTATGCTGAAACTTGTTGAAATGGATAATAGGTCGTCTGTTGCCAACTCTCTCCATTATTTTCAGTCATAATTGGTGCAATTACATTGACTAGTTGGGCAAGACAAGCCATTTTTACCCGATTACTATTTTTGAGTAACGTAATAAGTAAACAGCCTACAACCAAAGCATCTTCAAAATTATAGACATCTTCTAATAATGGTCTCGCTTTCTGCCATTTTTCAATTGTGTTATCAGATTCCAAAGTATGGTACCAAATATTCCACTCATCAAAGGACAAATTTATTTGCTTACTACTTCGCTTTTTTGCTTTGATAGAATCACAAATTGCTACTACTCCCTTAATAAATCGATCCATATCCAGTGATTTTGCCAAGTAGCTTTTTATATCATTTTCAGGATTTCCATAATACATGTGTAAAGATAAATAATCTACATGCTCATACGTATGTTCTAATACTGTTTGCTCCCACGAACCGAAAGTAGGCATTGTGCTAATTGAACTCCCACAAACCACTAATTCGATAGAATCATCTACAAGTTTCATCACCTTCGCTGTTTCACATGCTAGTCTGCCATATTCATCGGCTGTCTTAGCTCCTATCTGCCAAGGACCATCCATTTCATTTCCCAAACACCATGTTTTTATTCCGAATGGTTCTACTTGTCCATTTTGTATTCGCAGATTACTATAATAACTTCCAGCCGGGAAATTGCAGTATTCGACTAAATTTCTTGCTGCATCAATTCCTCTAGTACCTAAGTTAACCCCCATCATGACTTCCGATTGAACTTGCGTGGACCAATTGAAAAATTCATGTAATCCAACTTCATTCGTTTCAATAGTTTGCCAAGCGAGATCAAGCCGAGTAGGTCTCTTTTCAATTGGTCCCACACCATCTTCCCAGTTGTATCCCGATAAAAAATTTCCTCCCGGATAGCGAATAATGGGTACATTTAACTCTCTCACCAGTTCTTTTACATCTTCTCTAAAACCATAACTATCTGACATATGACTGTTTGGTTCATAAATCCCACCGTACACTGCTCTTCCCATATGCTCAATAAATGATCCGTAAATACGGTTGTCTATTTCACTAAACAGATTCCCTTTATTTGTCAGTATTTTTGCCTTCATGAAATTTCTCCTTAAAGATATGGATTTGCATTTCCCTACTGATTTGATTATATTATATAATGTAATCGCTTTTATTTTTTATAGAGATTCAACTTATATTTATAAAATTTCACACTAAAGGAGAAAATCATGGAACCAAATAACATTCTCTCACTAATCGCTCCTCCTTTTCCAACATTTGTAGAAGGAAATTATACAGAATATTCCTCAGGGCAAGTACATCCTAATAGAAACGGGTTGCCTTACTTTGATGTCATTTTTGTTGTTGAGGGTTGTCTATACCTAACTGAAGAATTCCAAGATTATGTTATTTCTGAGAATGAAATGTTAATTTTAGAGCCCTACAAACATCATTACCCGACAAAACCATGTGATTCTGAAACTAAATTTTTCTGGATTCATTTTCATTATGATGGTATTTGGGAAAGCTCTCCTTACCCTATTCAATTAACCTCTAGTGTAACAATGCCCGATTTACATTTTCATAACGAAGACTACACGATACATCTAAAAAAATTTCAGAAACTGTCCGATTCTAAATATATTTATGCTCTACTTCAGCGTTTACTTTGGGGAACTAAGGAGGAGAAGAAGTCGATCGTTTTCTGGGATAATCAAAAAAGATTTTCTCAACTTTTAAAATCCTTAGAAGAGCAAAGTTATTCAAAAACTGGTGCAATCGAACTTGCAGAGAATATTGAGCTCTTTATCAAAGAGAATTATGCTTCTACTATCACTAATTCCTCGCTTTCAGAAGCATTTCATTTTCATGAAAACTATTTGATTCGTTGTATGAAACAGGTATTTCAATGTACACCTTTAGAATATCTTGCAAATTATAGACTGGAAAAAGCATCTAGCTTCTTAATCAAAACAAACTTATCGGTCAATGATATATCTATAAAATGTGGTTTCCAAAGTCCTGCATATTTTTCTCTATGTTTTAAACGAAAATTTTTGACATCTCCCCTTCTATATAGAAAATCACACACTGGGATTGAGTATCCTTAAATATTGCTTCAATTAAAAAAAGCTTACTCGTAAGTTTACACACTTATGAATAAGCTTTTTTTGATTAGGTTATAGAAATATAAGCTACGTGACCATTGCCATCTAATTGACTAAGCTCACCTTCTTTTAACAAATAAATATGTTTTGGATAAGGTGCCATGCTCATAATCTTCACCTTGTTGTCCTCAAATTTAATTGAACAATTCACACCATGTAATTCGTTATCATTGTCATAATAGCAATAAGCTGATTGACCAAAACGTTCTAGATAAGCGACCAATTCTTCTCCCATATCCCAATCACTTGTCTGATTTGGTTCCTCTGAAAAAATTCTAGCAAATAGCCCACCATCTTTAGCAAATGTTTCTTGTCCAAACCGTTCTTTTGATAAATCTATGCGATTATAATGTGGACTTGCCACTGCATAACTAGAGACAGCTTCACCTTTACTTATCGATTTTACTGCAGTTGCAGCAGTATCATAACAATACAATACACCGGTAAATGCTCGATAACTCGCTTCCAAATATTGTGGATCTTTCAAAGCTAGAAATAAATCTAAAGAAGCTGCAGCTGTAATCCCTCCCCATAAGGAGTGAATCATATATGATAAAGCTTCCCACCATCTATCTGGATTTTGTGCTCGAAAATCATTACTAAAGCCAATATTAGCCAGAACAAGACTTCCATAGCTTTTACATTCTTCTAGATACCCGGCATTTGACAAAGATGCTGCGGCAGGTCCAAAACCAGCATTATCAAAATAATGTTCGGTCATTGCAGCTGACAAAGTTGATTTTTCTTCTAAAATTTTAAATAAATTATTTTCCCACAGCTTTGCTAGTTTTTCATATTCGCCAATTTTTTTCTCTTCCAGCGCCGTAAGCAATTCATTAATATATAGGAAAAATACACCTAACATCTCTGACTCTTCTTTTTCTCTCATATCTACATGCAGCTCTGGGTTTATTCTCAAATCAACTACCTGTGAAGCCCATAATAAATAAGTATCTGGTTTCTGCATGGTTAACTGATCTTCAGTAAATTGAGAGAGAAGGAAAAATAGGTGACCAATATACTCAAAATCCATTACCCGATAAAAATCGCCATATACTTTCTTAGGCTGCCCCAACATCCCATCCTCAAACCACTTTTGTTTAACATAGAGATTTGCACTTTCCTCTACTCTAAGTAACTGGTCTTTATCAACAGTATCAATAAGATTCTTTTTCAATATAAGACTCATTTTCCCAACCGATTCACCCTGATTAGATAGTGGAAGGAAAGCCTTTATTTCATGGTTATAGGCAGTTTCACACAAATAATTCACTCGCTCTCTAACAAGCGTCTTTAGATCATCCATCACATTAATAACAATCAAATCTGATGTTCCATCTTCAAAATGTATGATTATTTTATGCTCTCCAGCAGTTTTAAATACAATTCCATATGTATTTGTATCTAACTTATTTAGTGAAGTTTGAACAAGTACATCGTCTTTTTTATAGACTGCTTCTATAAATTGTACAATTCCATTTTCAATTGAAATTTCAAAAGGCTGATTTATTTTCACCATTTTTGGCGCATGGATTTTTGGATGTCCTATTGCCATACCTTTCTTGTAAAAGTCTTCCTGATTAGTAACTTCTTTTATTACATACTTCCACTCTGTTGTTTCTTCAGCCTGCAAAACAACTTGATCTTTTGAATATATCCAATCCTGTTCACCACTATGATTCCCGGATAAAACAAGTTGGTGGAAAATGACCCCATCCAACGAAGGTGATGCATCCTCTAAAAATTTATTACTAAAATCGCAATAAGAACCCAACGAGTTTGTTCTACCCTTTAACTGATACATTCCTAGGCTAGCAACATCAGTTGTTCTTCTCATGACTGCTAGTTTTGTATAATCTATTGAAATGGTAGGGAAAATCGCTGCTGAATGAAAAACATTTTTCAGCACATTGGTATCTCTATACATCGCATAGTTAAAAGAACACCAGATGCCAAATGATTGTAGCTTTACTGATATTTTTCTACTATTAGTCACCCGAATAGTCCACACTAGTTCTGATAAGCTTTCTAAATCATAAATAATTTCCACTATATAAGAATGAAAATCATAAATGACTCTATATTTTTTTCCCATTTGTTTAATGATCGGTTGAACAGATGAACTATCATAAATTTTATCCTCAATCACAAAATTAAATTGACCGAATAGCTTATTTGTAGAAAAAAAATCCGCCTTTTTCAAATAATCTTCTGTTAATACCCAGTTCATTTTATGCGGATCATCTCTTAAAATCAGCTGTTTAACAGTTCCATTTCCCGATACATTTAATACAAACTTATCATTTTTTATACTCATTATATACCTCCTAATCAATAAGATTCTTAGTTCAATCTTACCGAATAGAACGGAAAATTATATAGAGGTTTTCAACTAATTTTATAACAATTCAACACTTCTTTAGTAAAAGATATTGTTGAACTGTCTCACCTGTTGGACATCACCTATCTATAAAAAAAACTCATAATAAATGTAAACCTAACCTTCTAATGTTAGAGTCAATCTAACATTTGAAAATCAACATTTATTAATGAGTTTATATATATATATTCTTTTACTTCACAACCAACACATTACAAGGTGCTTGATTGACCACATAAGCGGCGGTTGAGCCCACGGTGACGCGTTGGATGGCTCCTTTACCGGTTGCGCCGACAATTAGTAAATCGATTGGGTATTGCTCTGGAATCGTCTTAGTTAAGACTCGTTTGACGTTTCCAATTTGTGTTAAGGGGGTGACTTCGCGTAATCCAACTTCTTTGGCGTGTTTGACTTTCTCCAGCAAGACTTTTTCGACATGTGCTTGTTCTTCCGCTAACAATTTCGAGTAGGCATAGGCGCTATGAGTGACTTCCACTTCATTCACCACATACGCGATATACAAGTGTGCTTCATGTTCTTTTGACAATTCAATGGCTTCGAGAAACGCTTTTTCTGCATTTTTTGACCCATCTACAGCAACTAAAATGTTCTTGTAACGACTTGTCATTTTCATCGCCTCCTTATACATTTATTTTATCACAGCCACGCCTCTTCTAGCTAATCTAAGCCTAACCACGCGCCAATTAATCCACACGACCGACCCTCTTGTTGTCACTCAAATTTCGAATGCAAATCCTTATCTAATTCCGCTACGCTATGTTATATTCAAGACAACTTTAGTAGATTCTTGCTAAAATAATAAGTCAGGAGATGAGCGTATGACCTTTGTTGTGAAAGAATTTCCTAGTACGTCCTTTGTCGGTTTCTCAACCCCCGTGTCCGTTCCTCAACAGCCAGATGATTTTTCTGAAATGAGTGCCCATAAACTCGAGCAGCTAGCTAATTTACGTCAAATTAAAGCGGATGTAGCTAAATATGCTACCAATAGTCATTATTATGCAATCAATGAAGCCACTGGCGACCCACATTATCTTGTCGGTGTCCAGGCTGAAAAAGAAATTGCTGAGTTAGATTATTTCAACATGCCCGCAGGAACCTATGCCGTTTTCTCAGAAAAAGTAGCTGATCGACCTGCAGCAGATGCTTTTATTGCCGCGTCTTACGGCGAGCTGTATCAGTCACCAACCGTTCAGATTAATGGAAATTATCTCATCGAGATTGTCGACTGCTTCATCTTAGAAAATACAGATGAATTTACAATCTACGTACCTGTCACTACTAAATAAACGAGAAATTAATATCTTCTAAATAGCAAACCTCAGCATCTATAGTGACCCCAAAAATCTAACTTTTGGAGGTTAATACAGACTGCTGAGGTTTTTAAACTCTTTGAAAATCGTTATTTAAAACAGAATAAACTCCATAAAAAAGCGTCAAAATCACTACTTTTTAAATACTTGTGGCTAGTTGCGCATCATTTTGGGGGAATATTGAGGTGAAAAGGCTACTTTTAAAAGCAGAACCCACTAGGCAATGGATTTTTCGTTTTTTTGACTTTGCTAAATTATGAAAAAACAGCGCAACTAGCCACAACTTTGAAAAAACACTAAAAATCGTAAATTTCAGCAAAACATGAATTTAACTCAGATAACTTTTATACTGATTGTTCGTAGAATCCTTATTTTGCAACGTTTATAGCTCTTATAATCCTCAACCCTATCATTTGATAGGGAATAAACTAGCCATTTTTTAGATACTTGTGGCTAGTTGCGTACCTTTTTGAGAAAATATTGAGTTGAAAAGACTATTTTTAGCGGGAAAATCCACTAAACAATGGATTTATGCCATTTACAGCTCTTTTGAAAAACGTGAAAACACCGCAACTAGCCACAACTTTGAAAAAAGCAGAAACTATCAAGCCAATGACTCTATTTAAAATTAACAGAATAAATGATTTGTTATTGCCAGTTGCCAGTTCCACTTGCCAAGTGTCAGAGCAGTGGAATGGTAAACGTTGTGCGATAATAGTGAACTGGAACAGTTCTCTCCCTTACCTCAGCACTAGTAGGAATGGTATTCGTAGGACAATAAAAAAATTGGAACATTTTCATTCCTTACCTGTCCCTAGCTGCCAAACTCGTTTATCCAGAAGATATAGTCGCACGCTCTATTAGTACCTGCCATTCTTGTATAAGGGTCATCATAGCGGATGCGTGGGGCAATCCTATATTTTCCTTCGTGTTTGCTGCCATTGGATACCAATTGTCAGCAATGTCACCAGCATCGCTGAGATATAAAGTGGTCCCCATTGCCCTTTAATCACATAAGATACGGGTAAAAATGCCGTCACTAACTGATGCTCGCTGGCAACACCCCAGACTGCTCCGCCCATCGTCATGTTTAGAATGAACCATGGAATAAATAGAAAGGAGAGCCACTGTCGTTTGCCAATAGTGATGAAGAAAAAACTGATTGCGTAACAAAAAACTAATACACCCAGGAGGCTGATCAAGCTATTTTTCTCGAAGACGCCATCGATAAGCAGTGGCATCAGAAAAAGAAATGCGCCAATCACACTCAGCCAGCCGACAAAAATCAATCCGCCGACGACTCCTTGCTGACGATAGAGATTCTTTTTGCCATAAAAGGCAAAGCGTCGCTGGTCTGCACCAGGTAAATAATTTTGTAAATACAAGACAGCTAACAAAATAAATAACGCTGCTAAACCCAACGTAAAGACTGGTTTGGCTGATTTTTCACTGACGACTTCCCCTAAAGAATTATAGTAGACGACTTGGAACAATTCAGAAAGCTCCGGCTCTCCTGCAGCTGCAGACAGCCCGTCTTTTTCCAACGTGACTTGATACAATCGTTCCCCTTGCATCTGCAACAAGCTTGCCACGATCACTTCCTCAATCGGACCCGTATCTTGAATGCCTGTCGCTGAATAATACGTCAAAAAGCCTTTTTCCTGATTTTCTAAAGCCTGACTAAACTGCTCAGGTAAGACTAGAATTCCTTGAATGATTGTCTCTTTCAAGCGCTCTTTATTCAGCTGATCAGTCACCGTCACCTGCATGTTTGGCGCTTTTTTTAAACGTTTAATGTAGTCAGTCGATTGCGCGTTCTTCGCCAAATCAACTACTTCAATCCCACTAGGAATGGCTTGTCCTCTGGTAAAATACACATTCATTCGTGTCGTCAATAGCTGCCCTAAAAGAATCACAAGTAAGAATACCAACGGCAACCAGATTCGTTTTGCATAGATGCGCACTAATTCCATCGCCGACACCTCCAAATTATGCCACCAGCCAGTACGCCACTGACTAGCAATAATTTAAAATACGGACTAAAATCCCACGTTGCGCCACTTACCGCCTGCTCAATCACAACCTGCGCATACCAAGCCGGATTACTCCGCGTAAGAAACGCTGGTTGCTGATACAACGGATAAATTAATCCTCCTAAAAATAGCATCAGAAAAGCCCCTCCCGCGTAGAGTAAAAATAGCTGACTTTCTTTTCTTGCACGACTTACTAAGAAAGCTATCCCGGTTGTTAAAATAAATAAAACCGCCAGTAAACAGGTTGCTCCAATCAGCAAGCGCCCGCCATTAATGACTAGCCCAAAGTACTTCGCCACCTGCCATAAAAAAAGCAGGAATGGCAGAGACAATAACCAACTAAGCAAAAACTTTGCACCCAAAATCAGCGCTATCGGATACTTATAAAATAAAAGCTTTTTAATGGTCCCCTGTCTGATTTGTTGGCTACTCAGCAGTCCACTGAACAGACTAATCCCGGCCAAACTGATAAATAAAAATAAGGCACTCAGCTGTAATGGATACTGGGCAATCGTCTTATGAATGGTCAGCGATTCATCTCTATCCAACAACATCTGGATTAATTGCAGGTCAAAGGTTTGGCTCATTTTCCGCGCTTCCGTATAGGAAAGATCACTCGTTTTCAGCACCTGATAATAATCCAGCGAAAGACTCTGCAGATTATTGAGCGTTTGAATCATTTCATAAATAATTTGATAAACAATATTACCAATAATTGCATTCTTGGCATAGAGCTTGACCGTGCCCATCTGCCGTTCAAATAACGCCTCTTCAAAATTCTCTGGCAACTCAATATACAAATCATACTCGCCCTTTGCGACCCCGAGTTTACCTTGCTTCTGCGAAACAATCTCTAGCTTTTCGATTAACTGATTGTGATCCAGTACGCCAATCAGACCCGTTATTTCGCGATTGTCCATCGGCATATAGAGACCGACACTGACTGCCGGAGCCGCCGAATTCCGTTGCAATAACTCAATCGGCAAAGCCGTCATAAACGCCCCTAATGTCAACAATAATGACAATACGAATAGCATGAATGATTTTTTTCCTTGATAGAATTCGCCAATGATTAATTGCTTGAATTTCATCGCGTCTCCACCTCAAGGCTCGGGAACAACAAGATTGATTCGCACAGAGAATCAAAATGAAATTTATTGTGAGAAACAAACAATAAACTCAAGCCCCGTTCCTTTTCCCGCTGTAAAATTTCTTGCATACTGGCAATCGTTTCTTCATCCAGCGCATTAAATGCCTCATCCAATAACAAGATATCCGGATTGATCAAAAGACTTGCCGCTAACATGACACGCACACGCATCCCTGAACTCAGCTGACTAACTTTCTTCTTTAAAAAAGAATTCACGCCACATTCTTGCGCTCGCTGAGTAATTCGTTCATGGCGCAGATTCTTGGGAATCCCTGCATAATTTGCTTCTAAATATAAATTATCTAAACAACTCAAATTTTCCTGGAACCCATCAAATTGCATCGCATAACTCAACGTGCCATTGACGGTTATTCGGCCATCTGCAGCTGGCAGTATCCCACTAATCGTATCCAACAACGTCGATTTTCCAGCACCATTAGGTCCATAGATTCCCAGTCCTTGGCCTTTTTCTAAAGAAAGACTTAGTGGTTTCTCCAGACTATTTTTCCTAGACAATACTAAGTTTTCTACTATTAATTGTTTCCCACTCACTTCTTCGCCCACAACTAACTCCCCTCAGTCTTTTTCCGACCCATTTCATTTTTAATTTAAGTGTGTCACACACACAGTCTTCGTTTATCCCTTATTTTATCATAGGACTGTAGGCAAAAGAGGGAAAAGTAAATCGATCCTAAAACAAAAAGAATCCGACCGTTCAAAGTCGATGAGTCTTCGCTCGACTTAAAACAATCAGATTCTTCACTTTTGACCATCGGTTAGAAAGTACACAAACAAGCTGTTCTTCGTTCATTTAACTATCTATCCATTTACTATCAAAACTATTTCCGTCTTATGGTTAACAGTTTTTTAAGCTTAGATTGGCAATGCTAGGTATAAACCAGCTGCCAAGATGGCGCCGATAACCGGGCCAATGATTGGAACTAACGCATAACCCCAATCAGAGGTTCCTTTATTTTTGATTGGTAAAATTTGATGGGCAATTCTCGGACCTAAGTCACGAGCTGGGTTAATCGCATAACCAGTTGGGCCACCAATTGATAAACCGATGGCTAAGATTAAGATCCCGACAACGATTGGATTGAGACCATCAGAGAAACTATTTTCACCAAATGCTAGTAAACCTAAAACTAAGACAAAGGTCCCAATCGCTTCAGTCATGGCATTCGCTGGTAAATTACGAACCGCTGGAGCTGTCGCAAAGGTTCCTAAAATTGCATCTTGATCCGTCGTTTCATCCCACAAAGGTAGGTACGCAAGCCACACGACAATCGCGCCGACAATCCCACCTAAAACTTGTGCGACAACGAAAGGTAAGACTAAACTCCACGTAAACTTACCGGCAATTGCCATCCCCAACGTCACGGCCGGGTTCAAATGAGCGGGTCCCATAAATCCTGAGATGTAGACTGCGATTGTTACCGCCGTCCCCCAACCCATAGCAATCACGATCCAGCCAGAAGCTTCGGCTTTACTCTTCTTCAAGTTAGAAGCCGCACAGACGCCGCTCCCCAATAATACCAAGACAGCCGTGCCTAAAAATTCACTAAAAATCTGTGTCATATCACTCATCAGCTATTCTCCTTTTTTTAATTTAGTCAAATCAGATTCTGCCAAAACAGTCTCCAATTGTTGATGCATCGCCGCTTTTTCGTCAGCTGTCCAGTCATAGAATTCCGCGAATTTATTCACGACCGCATCCTTCACTTCATCCAACGTATCTCTGAAGAATAAAATGTGGTTCGTTCTGCGGAGTAAATAATCGACTGGCGTCAAGACTAACTCTTCGTTCAACGCATAATTTAAGGCGATACTTTCACGTAAGTTTAAGCCTTCAATCAGGTCATTATAAGTTAATGCTTTTGGTAAATTAGAGCCATAGAGGTTCGCCAAATATAAGGCATCCTCTTCATTTAAACCAATCGCTTCTGCCTTTTTAGCCAACTCAGCAATTTCTTGATCGACTTTGGCGGGATCAATATCCCCACCAGAAACTGGGTAATTTATTGAGTCAACAAGCTCGAAGGATTGATCAAATTCTTCTTTTAGAATTTGTTGAATATGCTTCATTGCCCCTTCCGCCATTAAACGGTAGTCAGTGATTTTTCCACCAGCTAAGGTTAATAAACCATCTTTAGAACGATCAAAGGAACTGCCACGAGACAATTGCGACGTCGATAAAGTTCCTTCAGCTAGTGAAGCATCGGCTTTTTTGACCGCTTTTTCGACTTCCGATTTTTTACTAGAATCCGCAAGATACTCTTTCACTGCATCAACAATCTGTGTAAAACCAGCTTCAGAAAGACTGCCATTATTACCACCATTGTAGTCAGAGCCGCCATTCGCTGAAATTAATGGCCGTAAGCCAGCCCAGCTAGATTCGATATCATCAATCGTCAAATGGATATCAGGATAGCGTCCATTTACGATTTCTAATAAGTAATCAACATCTTCTTGAGTCACAGTTGGATGTTTCAAATCACCTGTGTAATCCGTATCAGTCGTCCCAAAATAGGTTTTGCCTTCTCTTGGAACCACGAAGACCATTCGGCCATCATTTTTACCAGTATCAAAATAAGTCGGTTGCGGGACACTCAGACGTGACTTATCGACTACCAAGTGAACCCCTTTTGTTGGACGCATTTGATCAGGTAAATCATTGTTCTCATCCATTTCACGGACTGTATCTGACCATGGACCGGTGGTATTAATCACAACGCGTGCTTGAATATCAAACTGTTCGCCGGTTAAGCAATCTTCCACCTTCGCGCCGCAAGCTTTGCCCTCTTTGTCATGCAAGACACGAACGACTTTGACTTTACTCAACATAATGCCGCCATCTTCATGCGCCCGCTTGATATTTTCAATCACTAAACGTGAATCATTGTTTCGGAAATCGAGATAGACGCCGCCACCTAACAATTTATCTTGATTTAATTGCGGTTCTCTCTCTAATACTTCTTCTTTTGAGAGCATATAGTTAGCATAGGTTGTGTCTGAAACATTAGCCAGTCGATCGTATAAATCCATTGCCACTTTCACGGAAAATAGATTAAAGGTTGCACCTGGTTCATCATAAATAGGTAATAACATCGGATCTGGTTTTGGAATATGCGGGGCCACTCGTTGGACGTTCGCCCGTTCCTTAACCGTGTCAGAAACCACTTCGACATCAAATGTTTTGAGGTAGCGAATCCCGCCATGGACTAATTTTGTTGAACGAGAAGAGGTTCCTTCAGCGAAATCCTGCATCTCAACTAAGACCGTCTTCATCCCTGAGGCAGCTGCTTGAATCGCTACACCTGCGCCGGTAATCCCGCCGCCGATAATCAATAAATCGGCGGTGGTATTTTTCGCTTTTTCAATCCCTTGTTTGCGACTTTCATAAGAGAATGTCATGCTATTTCCCTTCTTTCTTTGCTTTTGCTCTATGTTTGAACATTTGCGTTGCGGCAACGGCTTCCTTCCAGCCAGCATATAAGTCAGCGCGTTCGTCTTCTTTCATCTTCGGCTCGAAAATTTCGCCTTCTTTTTGCATTGATTTTAATTCATCAACATCTTTCCAGAAACCGACTGCTAACCCTGCCAAGTAGGCAGCCCCTAGAGCGGTTGTTTCAAGATTGGCTGCTCGTTGAACCTTCGTATTTAAAATATCCGCTTGGAATTGCATTAACAGATTATTTTTAGCCGCTCCACCATCGACTTTTAAGACCGGAATATCAATTCCTGAGTCAACTTTCATGGTATCAATAACATCGCGTGATTGATAAGCCACCGCTTGAAGTGTCGCATTGACGAAATCTTCTTTAGTTGTCCCACGCGTTAACCCATACACGGCTCCTCTGGCATCTGAATCCCAGTATGGCGCACCCAAACCAGTAAAGGCTGGCACAACATAAACTTCATTTTCCCCTGACGCTTTAGCTGCAATATCTTCTGATTCTGCAGACGAGTCAATCATTCGCAGGCCATCACGCAACCACTGAATCGCAGATCCGGCAACGAAGATACTCCCTTCTAATGCGTAATAGACTTTGCCATTAATCCCATAACCAATCGTTGTTAATAGATTATTTGAAGAAAGCTGTGGTTTTTCGCCGGTATTCATTACGATAAATGACCCAGTACCATACGTATTTTTGACCATTCCAGGTTCAAAGCCCATTTGACCAAATAACGCTGCCTGTTGGTCACCAGCCATCCCAGCAATTGGCACCTCACTACCATAGAAATGATAACTTTGTGTGTAGCCGTAAATTTCTGAGTTACTTTTAACTTCTGGTAACATCGCTTCAGGAATATTCAACAATTTCAAAATATCTTTATCCCATGCTAATTCGTGGATATTGTAAAGCATCGTCCGGCTCGCATTTGAGTAATCCGTCACGTGCGCTTGACCATCAGTTAATTTCCAAACCAACCAAGAATCGATCGTTCCAAATAACAATTCGCCTTTTTCAGCGCGTTCTTGCGCACCTTCAACATTATCTAAAATCCAGCGAATCTTCGTTGCTGAGAAGTAAGCATCAATCACAAGCCCCGTTTTCTTATGCAATAGGTCTTTATGCCCATCCTTAATTAATTGATCAGCAATCGGTGAAGACTGACGAGACTGCCAGACCACTGCATTGTAGATTGGTAAGCCCGTTTCTTTATCCCACACAACTGTCGTTTCACGTTGATTGGTAATCCCAATCGCAGCAACTTCACTCGGTTTAATGCCTGATTCAATAAATGCACCGGCAATTACTGATTGTACAGAGTTCCAAATTTCATTTGCATTGTGCTCTACCCAACCAGAGTTTGGAAAGTATTGAGTAAACTCTTTTTGCGAACTGCCAACATTTTGTCCTTCTTTGTCAAAAATAATCGCCCGTGAACTAGTTGTTCCTTGGTCAATTGCCATAATGTATTTTTTCTCTGCCATAATATCTCTTCTCCTTTTTTGTTAACGTTTTCTTTCTACATTTATATCTTACAGCCATTTTGTTAGACAAGACTGTCAGATTTTTTTATTTTTTAAAAATTTTTGACGGAATCTTGATAAAGCGCCTTTTATTCGTCATCTACAAGAAATAACTACGAGGATAAATTTCGAATCAGCTGTTTTATTTGTGCTATGTCATACTTCGTACCCAATTCTGAAAAATAGTAGACAGTCTTGTGGGTAGGTAGCTTCTCATTACTAATGATCAAATCATACGTTTGATTTTCACGACATTCCTCCACCACCACACCATTCAAACTCTTCAAATGTAAAATCAGCATGGTAATTGTGGCATTTTTAAACAACGGTTCCATCTTTAAATGGATACCCACCCGCACCTCGCGATTCATTTGAAAATCCAAAATAGCTAACACACTCAAATACTTCACAGCCGTCATCGCCAGCAAACTATTCTGTTCATCCTCAGGAAGAGCAAACGACTCTTGCGCCAGCGCCAATAATTTTTGACACAAACCTCTCATATCTCGACTAGATAATTCCTGCTCCATCGCCCAAATATTTTCCCGATTGTAGACTTCAATATCCCCTTTAAAGAAATACAGCTGCGGATGAATCTGTGCTAAATAGTAATAACACAGAGCCTCCACCTCATGATGCACCTTGATTGGCCGATAAAAACGTAAAATATTTTCTAATAGTAAGGTATCCACCAAACCCGTCGGCGTAAAGCGCGAACGAACTAAGGAATACTGATGAAACTCCGCCTCAGATAAAATCGACATGCTCAAAAGGAAACAAAAATGAAGCATCGCCTCCTCCTCTTGAATCTCCACTGCGTAATAACCAAACGAACGATAAACAATCTGTTTCAACTTTTGATACATTGGATCCTTCAGATACGGCTGGAACTTCTTATTCAAACGCGCAAATTTTTGATGGGGAACATTTAGACGCAGCTTAGTAATTTTCAGCCACAGCAAAACACGCTTTCGGGCCTCCGGGCGCAGCTGAATGTCCAAACCACGTTCAATATTCTCAACATAACGCTGATTACGTCCAGAGACTTCCTCAACCGAATTCCCCATATACCACAACAACTGAAAATAAAAATAACGGATTTGGGCCTCTTCCCCTTCCATTTTTCCCTGCCAAATTGTCAAATCAAATTCCTTCAGTAATAAATTTAATTCTTTAATCTTACGGGACAAGGACGACTCGCTGATCTGTAACTCCTGAGAAACTCGGACAAAAGCAATCTCACGCTCCTGTAGTAAGGTCACGAGAATTTGAAATTTAGGCGCTTCTTGGTAAAACTGATTCTCAATCTCGCTAACTGAAAATTCAGGCGCCAAAGAAAGAGCCAGATAATAGCCGTCATACACTAGTCGGCACTGCTCTTTATAACGTTTAAGAAATAATTGTAAATCCTCTACGTATGTTTCAACCGATTTTTTGGTCACTTGCAGCCGTTGGGCCATCTCTTGAATCGGCTGTTTTCCTCCTGTCATCACCAGATTCTTCAACAAACCAATCTGCTTAGCCTCTTTCTTCTCCAGCAGTTCTTCAAATCTCATCGCAACCACTTCCTACTCCCAACTGATTGATGACATCAAAGACCGGTGTATAGGCCGGCTGGAAAAAGTAATCCTTTTGCATCAGAGCTTCTAACGTTTGTTTAGTTTCAATAGCCAACGCCGCGGTGTTTATTTTTTCCAAACAATTCTCTTGTGAGAGTAATTGCACACCTAGCACCTGATGCGTGTCTGCATCAAATGTAACCTTGCTATAAATCACTGCTCCGCCAAATAAACGGGCCGGCACAGCAAAGCTTTTCGTCGCAATTTTTCCTGGATAATTAAAAGCCTCAGCCTCTAATAGACCCGTGCTAGCTAAATACCAGCCAAATAACTGTGTACCAATCGTTCGCAAGCCACCTTTAAATGGCTGTGTTTTTTTCATAAGATTCTCAGCTGCCACAAGCCCTGAACGCACCGCATTATTGATTAGCGGCATATAGGTCTGCTCCTTCAAAGCCAACGCAGGAATCTGGATTAAATCCCCCACCGCAAAAACATCCGCTTGTGAAGTTTCCAGATAAGCATCTGTCTTGATGGTATTATCGCTGTGACTCTCAAACACCTGATAAAATGGATTAGCCTTAGGATGAACATTGACCATCGTAAGCGCCAAATCACTTCTTTCGACCCCCGAATTCGTCTCAATCTCAAAGCTTGTAGCTTCCTTATTAGTGCCTTCAAGAATAGTTTCTTCAAGAACGGTTCTTTCAAGATTGGCTCGTTGGGTAATTTTTTTGACACTTGTATTGCAATGAATCGTCAATCCTTCAATTCCCTCTAAGTCTGTAAGAAAAGGCGCCAAAAAAGCCTGATCAAAATATTTAAACAAGGGATAATCCATCGTTTCAAAGACCGACACTTGTTTACCCAATTGAACGAATGCACTGGCAGCTTCCATACCAGCCTGCCCTCCACCAATAATTGAAATTGAGTTAGCCGTCGGAACTTTTTCTGCCAAAATATGTGCTGACTCAAAATTTTTATACGCCAGTGGCACTAGAGACAACGCCTCTTCATCACTCACTTCTAACAACTGAGACTCCTGAATTGAGCCGTAAGCCAGCACTAGGCGATCATACTCGTAACCTCCTTTAGTCGTTTCAATCCGATGTTCTTCTGGAAAACAGGCCACCAACGCCTCCTCAAGGTGAATCGCAATTGCCGCCGCTTCAAGGTCCTTTTTTTGCACAAAAACGGCCTCTTCTAAAGAAGCCACCGCACCAGTTACATATTGGATGAAGCCACTAGGAATAAATCCCAAAAGCTGATTCTTCTCAACAATCGTAATCTGTGCCTCTGGATAAAGTTGCCGAGCTCGAAACGCACAACTCACACCAGCAAATGAACCTCCAATAATCATAATTTTCATAAATCAAAAACCTTCCCTGTATCCGCTTTATGAATAAAGCATACCCGAACAATTTTGAATATGCCAGTGATGACACCTGTCATTTTTACAGGTTAAACCAGACATAATTCTCCTTGATTTTCAAGCAAAACGCCCTCCTCATTCGGCAACTATTTCCCCTACTATTATGTCAGTTATTTTCTCTCATCTAATCTGTAAACGCTGACAAATGATTTTTTATGTAGCGATTAACGCGCCTAATTTCTGATCATTTTAGTAAAGCAGTTAAATTGTTTTTATCTTTTAGATTTTTTAAATTTCCCATTTTACTAGCTATATTTTTTTGTCCGTCACTATTTTTCGGTTTTTTCACTTAATTTATTTTCAGAAAAATATTTGGATGATTTCAAAACGGATAACTTCACTCGTTATTGCTACACCAACAAAACATATACCTTCATCTAATTCTAATTATTCTATAATTTATCAGAATATTCGTATTTTTTTCGATTAATTGAAAAAAAGGCTTGATTTACGCCTTATATTTTCATATACTATTGAAAATAACTATTCAACTCATGAAAATACTTTTATCAATCAGTCAGTATTTTCATAGAAATATTAGAATTTAAGGAGGATAAATAATAGGCATTTAATGTAGTTAGTTTTGTAAGAGAAACGTACATGTTATGAAAACAATGTTCGGAAATTAACTCATTAATAGAAAGAACTGATTAAAAACGACAAAAAAATAGAACATAGAAAGTAAGTAGGTGTAATATGGATACGAAAACAACCCCAAAAATCTTTTTGAACAAAATTCTTGCAGGAACAGCAACAGGAATTATCGTCGGACTTATTCCAAACGCGGTGCTGGCTGCCATTTTAAAATTATTTGGAGATAACGCCTTAGCCGTCGCATTAGGCCAATCAGCTATTATTTTTCAGTTAGCAACTCCGTTAATTATTGGGACCCTTATTGCACACCAATTTGACTTCAAGCCTATGCCTATGATGGTTGTCGGCGGGGCCGCATTTGTTGGTTCCGGCGTGGTAAAATTCAATGCTGAGGTTGGCGAAACAGGCGCCTACATTGGATCTGGAACAGGTGACATCATTAACACGATGATTACCGCTGCCGTCGCAGTCGTTTTAATTCAGTTCATTGGTGAAAAATTCGGATCCGTTTCAATTGTATTAACTCCGATGATTGCCGGAATCGGCTCAGGTACAGTCGGTTTCTACCTATATCCTTACGTAACAAAAGTAACAGCAGCAATTGGTGAAGGTATCAACACCTTCACGACACTACAACCAATCTTGATGAGTATCCTAATCAGCTGTTCATTTGCGCTATTAATCATCTCACCAATCTCAACAGTTGCCATTGGTATGGCGATTCAACTAGACGGTGTCGCTGCTGGTGCGGCTGCTATGGGTGTCGCTGCGACAACAATCGTATTAGTGGTGAACTCATTCAGAACGAATAAACCAGGTGTAACGTTCGCTATCGCTCTTGGCGCAATGAAAATGATGATGCCTAATCTATTTAGAAAACCCATCATCTTGGTCCCTTGCTTTATCACAGCCATCATCTCGGCAGTTCCTGTAGCGATCTTCTCTATCTCAGGAACACCAGCTTCTGCAGGCTTTGGTTTAGTTGGAATCGTTGGCCCACTAGCCGCTCTAGATCACGGCTTAAACGGCGGATTGGTTATTCTTTGCTGGTTATTCATCCCACTAGCATGCGCTTTAGCTAGCCAAGTCTTGTGCGAAAAAGTGCTTAACCTTTACAATAGAAAAGAAGTCTTCGAGTTTCTAGGGTAAAAATAACTCAGATAAACAAGTAAAAATTAGACAGAAAGACGGTCAGTCCATTGGGTAAAACCTTTGGATTGACCGTCTGTTTTAATGCGAATTAACTGAACTAAGCTGCCTGCACTCAGTGCTATATTTGTGAATATTAGGTGGAATTGAGCTACTATTTTCAGTCTTATTTCTCGTTTATTATCTGATGGAAAACTCAAACATCCCCCTAAAAAATTTAATCGCTAGTAATGACTCATCACCCATCTGCGAACTCATTTTCATATTAGTAGCTGCCACCTCCACCTTCTCATTTTCACCCTACACATTCTATCAATCGTTCCCATTCCCTCAACCCCATTCATATCCTTTTACATTATCAGAGCCACACAGTACAATAGGCAAGTACAAAAAACTATCACAAGGGGTCCTTAACATATGAAGATTACAATTGCTGGCGCTGGTGCCATGGGTAGCCGATTCGGCTTGATGCTACACAGAGGTGGAAATGACGTCACTCTGATTGATGGCTGGCCGGCTCACGTAAATGAGATCAAGGAACACGGTCTGAAAGCAAATTATAACGGAGAAGAGCTCACTGCTGACTTACCGATTGAATTGCAATCTGACATCTCCTCAGACGAAAAAACAGACTTAATTATTCTCTTTACGAAAGCGATGCAGCTCGATGCGATGTTGCAAGATATCAAACCCCTAATCGCCGACCACACAAAAGTTTTGTGCCTGTTGAATGGGATTGGTCATGAAGATATCGTTGAAAAATATGTACCGATGGAAAATATATTTATCGGTAATACCATGTGGACAGCCGGTTTAGAAGGTCCTGGTAAGGTAAAATTATTCGGTGACGGTTCTGTTGAATTACAAAATTTGGGCCATGGTCAAGAAGAAACAGCGATTGCTTTAGCTAAAGTCCTTTCTGATTCTGGACTGAATGCTGCCTATTCAGATAATATTCACTATTCTATCTACCGTAAAGCCTGTGTCAACGGCACGATGAATGGACTATGTACGATTTTAGATACCAATATGGCTGGCTTAGGCGCGACTCAACCTGCCCATGAGATGGTCGCAACAATCGTCAACGAATTTGCCACTGTCGCTGCCCACGAAGGCGTTCATTTAGATGTCCCTGAAGTCATTGCCCATGTCGAAGAGTGCTTTGATCCAGAAACGATTGGCCTGCATTATCCTTCGATGTATCAAGATTTAATCACCAATCATCGCTTAACAGAGATCGACTATATCAACGGAGCGATTTCTCGCAAAGGTAAAAAATATGGCTTAGCTACGCCTTACTGTGACTTCTTAACGCAATTAATCCATAGCAAAGAAGAAATTTTGAAGGCATAATACTACGAAATAGCACATGTACCACAAATGACCGCCCAACATTAGATTTCACTCTAGCGTTGGGCGGTCATTGATTTATTTCCCTACTCATTTCAGTCTATTTTCTTCAAATGTAGAATCGGGTAAGCTTTCCCTTGTCCGTCCAGCGCATCTCTCGCAATCATCTCAAAGCCTAATGATTCATAAAAAGAAACAGCTCCAGTATTCTGTTCATTGACATCCACTGACGTGATTCCCTCATGAGCGATTAAGCGCTCAACAATCTGTCTGCCAAAGCCCTTTCTAAAAACTTTTGGTGACAGAAATAGCATCTCTAAATGTTCACCCGAGGTTCCAGTGAAGCCAATAATTTCTTCATCAACTACCCAAACTTTTACGGTTACACCCTCAAAATAAATAGACAAATTTTTCTGGATTTCTAAAAAATCAGCCGGGTGCAAAAACGTATGGGTTGCACTGACTGATTGTGCCCAAATTTCACTTAAGCTCGAGTAATCTTCTTTTGTCGCAGCTCTCGAATTCATGTAGTCACGCCTCCTTAAAATACCTACCCCATTATACCCAGATAATCGTCAAAAAATAGAGCCATCAGACGGGTAACCCCAGTCAAATGGCTCTCAGTAAATTACTTTATTTCATTTGGTTCGTTAAATTGTTTAGCGCAGTTCAGCTAACTGATGACAAACATCCGCCGTTGCGCCATAGACTTGCTTGTAAATACCATAAACTTTCTTATACAGCTCAACATTCTCTTTGATTGGCGTAATTTCTTTATCATAGCTCACAAAGGTTTCAACACAGCTTTGCGCATCAGCAAATAGTCCACTACCAATCGCTGCCAACATCGCCGCACCCATTCCTGGACCTTGTTCCGTCGTCAAAGTGACAATCGTCGAATCAAAAATATCCGCCTGCATCTGTAGCCAATCTGGATTTTTTGCGCCACCACCGACAGAAACAATTTTAGTAAAGGTCCGCTTAGCCGTCTGCTCCATAATCTCTTGCGAATCTTTCAGAGAAAAAGTAATGCCCTCTAAGACTGCCCGACTAAAATGCGGCAAACGATGATGCGTATCAATCCCGACAAAGCTGCCACGAATCTGACTATCCGTATGCGGCGTCCGTTCACCAACAATATACGGCGTAAAGAGTAACCCGTCCGCACCCGGTCTCACTTCGCCAACACCTGCTAGTAATTCGCTGAAATCTTTCTCTGGCGCGAATGTCTCACGATACCAGCTCAACGAATTCCCAGCTGCTAACGTCACGCCCATCGAATAGACTTTATCTTTTACTGAATGACTAAATAAATGAAGCTGACCTTCATAATCCACCTTATCTGAATTTTCAAAGGATAAAAAGACCCCACTCGTACCGATTGAGACCATACCAGCGCCTTCTTGAACAATCCCTGAACCCAGTGCAGCACACGCATTATCTGCCCCACCAGCATAAATCTTCACGTCATTCTCAAAGCCAAATTCCTCTTTTAAGGCAGCCGTAATCGCGCCAACTTCACCAGAAGATTCATATAAAGTCGGTAAGATTTTTTCTGAGATTGAGAACTGAGTTAAAATATCTTGCGACCAAACCTTTTCTTCCATATCCAGCAACAACGTACCAGCAGCATCCGAATAATCCATCGAATATTTGCCTGTCAGCCAAAAAGAAAGATAATCCTTCGGTAACATCAGGTGACGAACCGCCGCCCAATTCTCTGGTTCATTCTCTTGCACCCACAAAATTTTAGGCAGCGTGAAGCCTTCCAACGCGACATTCTTCGTCAACTTCAAGACTTTCTCGCCAGCAACCTCCATGATTTCTCGACACTGCTTCGTCGTCCGCACATCATTCCATAAGATGGCCGGACGAATCACTTCATTTTGCTCATCTAATAAAACTAAACTGTGCATTTGGCCAGAAAAGCTAATTCCCACCAATTCAGTTTTCATCTCAGCATGGGCTGAAACCAATGTTTGAATGACTTTGTGCGCCGCTTCTTTCCACTCCACAGGATTCTGTTCACTGTAGCCAGCTTGTGGCGTCAATAACGGATAATCCGCACTCGCTTCGCCAACCAAAACGCCATCTTGACGGAATAACAAACCTTTTAGCGAGCTCGTTCCCAAATCTAGCCCTAAAACGTATGACATATTTCTCCTCCTCTATTTAAGAAAATTCTTTACTGAAAAACAATTAACTAAATTTTGAAGGAGCAGGACTCGCGCCCCACTCCTAATGTTTTTGACTTATGTTGGTTCAATTATAGTTGAAGAATTATACTAAATAATCGTTCAAACGGCTCTTCACATATTCGATATGGCTAGATTTCAACGCAACATCGCCTTGACCTAATGCGTATTCTGTCAATGATTCTAAGTTTTCTTCATCATTCACAATTTTCGCGCCGATACCTTCTTTAAAAGTAGCATAACGTTCTTCTTTTAAGTTATCGAAGAAACGATCTTCTTTCAATTTAGCAGCAGCTTTCAAGCCACGCGCATACGTATCCATCCCAGCGATATGAGCCAATAGTAAATCATCCATTTCAAATGAAGAACGACGTACTTTCGAGTCAAAGTTGATTCCGCCAGGCGCGATTCCGCCATTTTCTAACACTTCATATAACGCTAAAGTTGTGTCATAAATACTTGTTGGGAATTCATCCGTATCCCAGCCTAATAACACATCGCCTTGGTTGGCATCCAATGAACCTAGAGCATTGTAGCTTCTAGCAACCGCAATTTCGTGCTCAAAAGTATGTCCAGCTAACGTCGCATGGTTCGCTTCTAAGTTTAATTTGAAGTCGCCTTCTAAGCCATAATGTTGAATAAAGGCCATCGTAGTTGCCGCATCAAAATCATATTGATGTTTTGAAGGCTCTTTTGGTTTTGGTTCTAATAAGAATTGAGGTTTATGGCCAATTTTTTCGCCATAAGCAATCGCCATTTTGAATAAACGGGCAATGTTGTCTTGCTCAAATTTCATATCTGTATTTAGTAATGTTTCATATCCTTCACGGCCGCCCCAGAAGACATAGTTTTCGCCGCCTAATTTTTTAGAAATATCCAAGCCTTTTTTGACTTGTGCTGCTGCAAATGCATAGACGTCCGCATTGTTTGTTGAAGCAGCTCCGTTAATATAACGAGGATTTGAGAACATATTCGCAGTGTTCCACAATAATTTAATCCCTGTTTGATCCATTTTTTCTTTAATCAAGTCTGTAATTTCATCAATGTTTGCAAAGAATTCTTCCAAGCTATCCCCTTCAGGAGCCACATCGATATCATGGAAACAGAAGTATTCTGCGCCTAATTTTTCGCAAATTTCAAAGAAAGCTTCGACACGATTTTTCGCTGTTTGCATAGGTGTTTCAGCAAACCAAGTTCTTTGGTTGACAGGATTACCAAACGGATCAGAACCATCTTGTGTCATTGTATGCCAGTAAGCAATTGCAAAACGTAAATGATCCTTCATTTTTTTACCCATTACTAACTCTTCAGGGTTATAGTGACGAAACGCAAACATGTTCTCAGTTGTTGGTCCTTCATATTGAATCTTTTCTACATTTGGAAAATAGCTCATTCTTTTCTTCCTCCTATTAATAAATCGCTTGATTTAAGTTTGTTAGTACGATAAACTAACTTACAAGGATACTATAAAACAAACGAATTTAGTTGTCAAGCGCTTACAGACACTTTATTATAAGATTAGTGAAAAAAATAGTTAGGAGCTCACTATGATATCAAGTAAATACACCATTCGTGAACAAAATGAAGCAAAAATTTTAACAGTCATTATAGATAAAAAAGAAGTCTCTCGTGCAGAGCTTTCAACCTTAACCGGTTTAAATAAAGCCTCTGTTTCAGCCATCACCAAAAAAATGATTGAGGAAGATTTTATTACAGAAACAAGAATTGGCGATGCTTCAAATGTCGGCGGACGAAAACCTATCATGCTAACCTTCAATCGACAATCCGCCCTCGTGATTGCGTTTGACCTCGGCTACAATTATATCGAAGCAATGCTAGCCTACATAGATGGCACAATTATTGACAGCACGCGTAAGAAAAGAATTGACGTGACAGCCAAAACCGTCGTCGCGCAAATCAAAGAAATTACGGATTATTTTCTGACAATCCAACCAGAAACGCCCCATGGCATTATCGGCCTAACCGCCGCTATCCATGGACAAGTCTATAAAAATGTCATTCATTTTACGCCTTATTACGACTTAGACAAAAGTAATCTGTGGGAAGAATTACAAGCACTCTATGACTTCCCAATCTATCTCGAAAACGAAGCAAACTTAGCCGCTTTAGGAGAATATACCTTTTCCTCCCACTATCAAAATCTCGTATCCATCAGTATCCATAGCGGGATTGGTGCTGGAATTGTGGAGAACGGGCATCTTCAAGTCGGCCATCGCGGACGCGCTGGAGAAATCGGTCACTCGATTCTTTATCCACACGGCCTAGACTGTCCCTGTGGCAACTCAGGCTGTTTGGAACAATACGCTTCTAATAAAGCCACTTATCAAGAATACGCCAAAGAAGCCGGCTTGGACTATGTCAATTCAGACATTCTCCAACAAGCATTCAACGAAAAGAATCAGCAAGCCATCACCCTATTAGAAAAAAATGCCGAACTACTCAGCATTGGAATCAACAATATCATCATGATGTACGACCCAGAAATGGTTGTCATCAACAGCTCGCTACATCGCAAAATCCCTGAGATGGTCGATTTTATCAACACCCAAATAAAAAATCGCTTCTCAAAAGACGTCCTAATCAGAAACACTTACTTAGAAAAAAGTGCCACACTATACGGCGCCTTCGCGATTTCTGCGCAGAACTTTTTGAATATTAAAAAGCTTAAACTGATTAAAGTTGGGATCGAAGAATTGGAAGATAGGGACTAAAATTAATTAGAAATACTAGATGTAACTCTAACTCAAGATTATTTTTGAATAGCGCACACCCTACTCTTGAATTGGGAATCTATACTATGTAAATTGACTCTAACTAAAATAACCAACCGATCGTGAAATTCACAATCGATTGGTTGTTTTTTTGCTTAGTGAAGACAGTATTTCCTATCACTTAAGTAAGTGCACTATTAACTTTTACTTTTTACTATCCGCTGCTTCGCGCGATTTCTACTCTTTTTTGGCTTCTTTACAACTATTTCTTCTGGTAATTCTCCTAGAATAATGGGTACATTTAAATCAGAGAAATAGTCTACAAGTTTACGTTCATCCGTGTCAAATAAAAGTGAGAAATGGTTATTTTTCGTTTTATAAAATGTGACAAAACAATCTTTCTCGTTCGTTTTTTCTATTTGAATCATCTTATATTGCGTATACTCACCCGACAATAGTCCGAGTTTTACTAAATGATTTTCGGCAAGTCCTTCTTTAAAAAAGCCAATCGAAAGAATTAATATAGAAAATGCACCTAATTTTATTTGATCTGCAACTGATTCTGGCCAGAAAATCACTAATAATCCAATGGCTAAACCAATCGTAAGTATCAATTTTACCTTGCTACTTTTTGTCTTAATTAGTATCTTCTTCTGTTCTTTGAATTGAAGAACTAATAAAGTTAGTAGAAATAACGTAACTATTACTGCTTCTGCCATTTTATTCTCCTCAAATTACCACTCAGCGATTGTTCCATCATAATTTTTCCATGAAGGATTTGTCCAAATTAATCCTTCTTGAGAGACTTCTTTAATTTTATCTTCATTCATAATTAAACCTAAACCTGGTTTGTTAGGTAAATCGACATAACCATCTTTATATTGGAAGATTTCTTTGTTTTCGACAAAATCCAATAAATCAAAGCCTTTATTGTAATGAATGCCCAAACTTTGCTCTTGAATGAACACATTCGGTGTACAAGAATCAATTTGTAAAGTAGCTGCCAATGCAATCGGTCCATAAGGCGCATGAGGAGCAACTGCCATATCATAGGCTTCTGCCATTGCCGCAATCTTACGCGTTTCTAAAATCCCACCACAAAGTGCCACATCTGGTTGAATAACATCAATCGCACCTTGTTTAAAGATATTTTTAAACTGCCAGCGTGTATAGAGACGTTCGCCGGTCGCTAATGGTACTGCTACAGTGTTCGCAATTTCTTGGAAGTACTCTTCATTCTCAGGTAAGACAACTTCTTCTAAAAACATTGGATGGTAGGGTTCTAACGCTTTCGCTAAAACCTTCGCCATTGGCTTATGCACACGACCGTGGAAATCAACACCGATATCCAATTTGTTTCCAAATCGTTCTCGAATAGAAGCTACTCTAGAAACGACTTCCTCAACTTTTTCATACGAATCGATATAATGCAATTCAGAAGTTGCATTCATTTTAATCGCTGTAAATCCGCGGTCAAATCTATCCTGTGCTTGTTCTACTACTTCATCCGGACGATCGCCGCCAATCCAAGAATAAACTTTTATCTTATCTCTGGCCGCGCCACCTAATAATTCATAGACAGGAACATTTAAGGCTTTCCCTTTAATATCCCATAAAGCCATCTCAAGCCCAGAAACGATTGTCCCGTTGATTGGGCCACCTCTAAAGAATGAACGATGCATTTCTTGGAATAAACGTTCAATTTCGAATGGATTTCTACCCAATAAAACACGATTGCCAATCTCATAAGCTCCAGCGACAACAGTCTCTGTTTTCGTACCAGAGATCATTTCGCCCCAGCCATCAATGCCTTCATCTGTAGAAATTTTTACAAAAATCCATCTTGGTTTAACTTTATACACAGTAATTTTAGAAATTTTCAATTCTCTCACTCCTAATTATGCTTCTGTTACCTTTTCTTCAACATTAATTTTTTTAATTGCTTCAAAGAAATACCAAACACCTAAGAAACCAATAATTAATAATGGAATACCGATTAGAGGATTATACGTAAACGCTAGGAACACTAGGTAACTTTGAATCATCGATGTTGCTGCAAAAGAAGAAATCAACATCGCATTCGCACCTAACTCAATCCCAACTGATTTTGCAATAGCTGTTAAAGCTGGCGCAGTCGCTGAACCACACCATAATAATGAAGCGGTGATAACCAAACCAATCACTATATTTTTCAATAAGTTCCCTCTAGTTAAGGCAACTACCATAGCTACTCGGAAAGGTACAACAGCTAAATCGGCGAATGGTAGCACACGGTTCCCAGGTAAGACAAGGGCCATCGCAATTGTCAAAGGAATAATAATTAAGGCGGTCGTAATTACATCTGGATTCCCTACAACAACTGCTGCATCTAACCCAATAAATAGACGACGTCCTTTGAATTTTTCTTGTGACCATTTTTGTGCTGCATCAGAAATTGGCATTAAGCCTTCCATAAATAATGAAGTCATTTTTGGAATTAAAACTAAAACGGCTGACATACTCACACCCAATTGTAAAACTTGCTTCACATCATACCCAGCTAAGAAGCCAATCGCAATCCCAATAACTAGACCCATGATCATTGAATCTCCGAAAAATCCGAGATATTTTTGTGCGTCTTTAATCGTGAATTGAGATTTTCTGAATAACGGAATTCTATCTAATAGCCAGTTTAACGGCCAAGCAATAACTAACGAAGATAAGGCTGATACAGTTGGTAAAGAAACGCCTGGAATACCAAAGAAATCTTCTACCATTGGCTGTGACCAATCTGAAATTTTAAACGTAACAACAGCCATTACAACGGAAGCACCTACACCTAAGAATACATTTTTTGTTACAAAGTAAACCATTACACCGACGATTGCCATGTGGTGATAATTCCAAATGTCGACATCCAGTGTTTGTGTTTTTTTAAGCACTAATAAAATAATATTTACAAGTAAAATGGCAAAAATAAGTAGTGCAATGATTGGTGACGCCCAAGTAACCGCGGCGATTGATCCCCAACCAACATCCAAGGCGTCTAACTGTACCCCGGTTCTATCTACCATGGCTTTCGCCGCAGGTCCCACATTAGTTGTCATAAAATCAAGAATCAATTTGATTCCGGCAAACCCAATCCCTAATGTTAGTCCTGATTTAAATGCTTTTGTAATCTTTAAACCAAAAATTAATCCGATAATTGTAATGATAACTGGTAGCATAACTGTCGGTCCAGCATCAATAAAGAAATTAAACCCATCCATAATATAGTTCATTTGTTTTCTCCTTTACGCTAATTATTCTCCTAGCTTTGTAGCTATTTCTTCCATCGTTTGTTCGACACCAATCCCTGTTAAAATAGGCATTCCTTTAACCACAGGAACATCCCCAGTCTGTCCTTCAAACTGACCTGTCGTAATTAGTAAATCATAATCCTGAACTTTACTAGGTACCTCCATCAATTTTGTTTGTGTAGTATCTGCTTTAATTCCTTTACTTGCTAAATACTCTCTCACTTTTGTTGCAACAACTGTTGATGTAGCAATTCCATTTCCACAAGCGACTAAAATTCTTTTCATATCCATCTTCCTCTCAATTTTTGCTATGCAATAGCTTTCTTTAATAACCGAAGTAATTCTACATCGGATACTGCCTGGATCATTTCTTTTCGTAAGGGTTCATCTTGGATGATGCTTACGATTTTTTGGAGCATTTCTACTTGACCATGTGGCTCACCTATCGCCATCATGATAATAATCTGTACAGGAAGTTGCTCCTGGTTGTTTTCCATATTATTAAACAAGACTGGATTTTCTATTGTAGCTATTGCTAAGGTTGTTTTTTTAACCAACTCAAAATTAGCATGGGGAATCGCAATCCCTGGTTCTGAAGAGGGTAAGCCTGTTGGGTACTCTTTTTCTCGTTCTTGAATGGCTTGAATATATTCTTTTTGGACATACCCTTTTTGATAAAGATTTTCGGCTAAAAATATCAGTGCTTCCTCACTATTTTTTACTGCTATATTGCGAAACACTAACTCTTCATGTAAAACTACTTCCATTACGTTCCCTCCTATTTAGATTGAAGCAACTAGCCCTTCTAAAGATTTTGCTAAATTATCAATAGCTAATGCTTCAATATCTTCTTTGTTAAATAAACCTGAACCTAAGCCCAAGTAACTTGCTTTGTTCGTCAGAAATTCTTTGGCATTCTCTTGCGTAACTCCTCCGACCGCCATAAGTGGTAAACTGCCTAATGGCGCTTGAATATCCTTGAAAAATCTAGGTGAAACAGTGGCTGCTGGAAAAACCTTCACGATATCTGCACCATTCATAAACAAGTCATTAATCTCTGATGGAGTCATACCGGCGGGAATAGCTAGTACTCCTTGTTCATTTGCATATGACAACATCTCTTTAGTGAAGCTATGTGGCCCTAGTAAAAATTTAGCCCCCGATTGAACTGCTGCTTTAGCCTCGTCTAATGTTCTGACTGTTCCTGCACCAATATAAATCTTCGTACCATATTTTTTGTTCAACTTCTCAATCGATTCAAGTGCGCCATCTGTATTAAGCGTCATTTCTACTGCAAAATCTTTTTCAAAACCTTTCATTGCTTGAAGAATAGCATCCGCTTGTTCGTACGTATAACCACGCATAATAATCGTAAATTTAGGATATTCCTGAAGTTTCACAATTCTCTCCTCCTCACGTAAATTGTCTCAATAATTGATAAATCGTTTTTTCATCTTCTGTTGCTAACAGCTTTTCCAAGAACACTCGATCACCACTAATCTCAGCAATCTGATTAATGGCCCGCAGATGCTTAGTCAAATCATAAAAAGCCAGTGGGAAAATCAAATGAATCGCTTGACCATTAGGAAAAATGATTGGTTCCTTTGATAGAAATAGACTCACACCATCTTTTAAAACACCATGTTCGATAGTTGTATGTGGTATACAGGTATCAGTCCCTAAAAATCCGGAAAATTCAGATTGCATAATTTGCTTCTCACAATCTAAATAAAATTCTTGAGTGACCGTTTGACTTTCTATTAATGGGTTACAAGCTAATTTAAGCGCTTCTTGCCAAGTCAACGACTGCTCGTGATTAATTTGGACATACGTCGGTTTCAAATAGTACGTTAATGAAGGTAGTATCTGAAAATTTTCTAATGGTGAATCTTGTTCCTTCTTAATCAAAAATGCCTGTATGTCTTCTCTCAACTCAGTCAAATTCTTAATAGTCGATTGTTTTTGAATAATCTCGATAAGTTCTTGTGTTGAATTATCTAGCTCACTAAATCCTAATTCATTTAACACCCTATATCTCAAACTTATCTGCTCTTTATACGTCATAATTGGATCAATAATAAACTGATTAATAGTTGTGTCTAACGCGGTAGTTGTAAAAACCAAATCATAATCAACTTCAAATTTATAAAAATCTCGAACTGAAAATGAAGACAGTATATGAATCTCAGGAAAAAGTTTCTTTAGATTTTCTCTCATCAATTTTGATACCATTACACCATTGCGACAAACTACTACCGCGCGCGGTTTCTGCTTGGCAAGTGTGTTGTGGTTAGTCAATTGAAAGCCAAAATAATACGATAATAAATCTAACTCATCATTAGGAAACGCCTTACCAATCCAATTTTCGATTGGTACAATCAGCTCCTTCATCAGTTCGATTAAAATTCCATGATTACTTTCTTGGATGAGACTTCCCAATGAATACATACCTAAGCTAAGATTGTACTTAATCCGAAAACATGAAGGTCTTAGGTGACTTAATATCCTTCTTTCAAACGTTTCGCGATCATCAATCATAATTAAAGTTTGTGTTTGGAAGTTATCAACCATCTCTGAAATCAGCTTTTTCAGTTCTTCATCAGAATCATATTCTTGCGTTGTTCTTTTCTCTGAAATGTTAGAAGTCAAAAATAATAACGCTAACCATTCAACAAAACTTGAAGATAGTTGCCAGCTTGTCTCACTAACTAAAATGGAAATCATTCGAAATTCAGGCGTCTTTTTTACATTTCCTGCGAAAAATTCAAAATCTGTTGGCAATTGCAAGCCACGATTCACCAAAAAACGTACAGAAGATTGTAAGTAATCAATCGATTCGTCAGAATAACTCAGATGAAGCATCTGCTCCATACTATGAATAAAATGCATAATCTCTTCATTTGAAACCTTCGAAGTAATCTCCTCTCGAATTTCTTCTTTTTGTAAGATTAAATATTGTTTTACCAAATCAGACAAAAGCTGTAAGATACTATGTTCTGCTCCTAAAAGCTGATACCCTCTAACTCGATCATATTGAATGGTTAAGTTATATTTATCGACGAGCCATTCAGCTTTTTTTATATCTTCAATAACCGTATTCTTACTTACTTTTAAATAATCAGTTAGGTGATTGATACTAATGTAATCGATTGTCGTAATCAGCATCATCAATAACAGTGCCACGCGTTCATTTTCAGAAAACACTTGAATAGTGGACTGCCCTTCTTTTACTTGTTTACCCGCTATAAGTTTGACTATCTCTAATGGAATTGAAAAATCACCAGAATGGTTTCTCACAATATTAGGTAACTTCTTCAATGTTAACTCTTCATTAAATCGTGCAATCGCATAATTAATTTGACGCTTAGAAAGCTGTAACTCTTTTGAAAGTTGAGATACTTTCATGTCTGGCTGTTTGATCAGCAAAGTAAGAATGTTTCGGATCCGTTCATTCATGTCATCCCTCCTGATAAATTCATTATAAAACGAATATAGAAATTATTGTCTGCGCTTTCAGTCCGAAAATTGTCACACCTAAAATTTTCATTTGTCCTACTGTTACACTATTCACAATTCATAAATACAAAAATCTTTAGTCCAATCGAGAAAAAGAGGCGACTATTAGTCACTTTGACTAATGCCTCCTCTTCACTCATAAGATAAATTCAATTATAATACATCTACCCTAGTTTCCACCGAATAGACTATTTTACTATCACTTTGCTTTAAATCGCCTTATAAAAATATAACTTGCATTTTATTCATGACAACCTAAAAAAATAATTTTCTTATTCCAATTTCCCTACTTTACCTCTTCAACTCTTCTCGATCCTTTTCCCTAATCGGACGGATAACCTTGCAAGGATTGCCAGCCGCAACGACATTTGCAGGAACGTCTTTTGTGACCACACTTCCTGCACCAATAATTGTGTTCTCACCAATTGTCACCCCTTGCAACACATGAACACCAGCACCTAGCCAAACTTTATCTTCGATATGAATCGGTTTAGCATAAACCATATGCTCCGCTCGCTCAATCGGATCCTCTGCATGATTCGCGCCATATAGACCCACTCGCGGTCCGACATAGACGTCATTGCCAATAGTCACTTCATTACAATCCAGAATAATCATATCGTGATTCAGATAAATATTATTGCCCATCGAAATATTAACGCCAAATTCGCATTGGAAATTCGACTCAATATAGACATTCTCACCCATTGAATGAAATAAATTCTTCAGAATGGACAGCTCATAGCGATTCTCCGAGTTCACCAAAAAATTATATCTGCGGCACTCTTTAATCGCGTGATTACGGACCTTCGCCACCTCTTCATCCATATCATCATAAGGTAAGCCAGTATTCGTTAGAGATTTTAGACGTTCAGACATTTGCGACACCTCGTTTATTTAGTATTTAAAGTTATTGTAACAAGTCCTATCGAAAATAAATACTAAAAAAGTGACTAAAAATTAGGCATTAATCACCAAATCTCTAGCCACTTCCCTCTATCTCCTAGAATTTACAAAGTCGTTCCCAACTGTTTCTCTTGCGCTTTCTTAACAATCTCAGCTGCTACCACAACATCTAGAACTGCTGATCCGACCGTCTTAAAGATCGTGATTTGCTCCTCGTTCGTGCGGCCTTCCAGCGTTCCGTTAACCAACTGGCCTAACTCACCTTGATAGTCTGACTCTTGAACATAGCCTTCTTTTAGTGGTGTAATAAAGTCCCCAGCCTCTTCCAGCACGCCATCCATCGTATCAAAAATAATCACATCCGCTTGCTTGATTATTTCTCTAGGAATCTCGCACATCTCTGGCGTATACGCGCCAACTCCGTTAATATGCGCTCCTTTTTTGACCCATTCCGCAGAAAAAGTTGCCTGTTTAGAAGTCGTTACGCTGGTAATTATATCCGCGCCCTCTACACATTCCTGACTCGTTTTAGTCGCACGCATCGTTACTGAAAATTGGCGTTCCATTTCCTTAGCAAATTCACTCGCCCGTTCGAAATTGATATCAAAAATCCGTACTTCTTCTAGCTCTCGGACCGTCACCATCGCCTCTAATTGTGCAGTCGCTTGACCACCAGTCCCAATCAACGCGCCAATCTTTGCATCTTTTCTTGAAAGTAATTCTGTTGCTGCGCCTTGAACCGCACCCGTTCTAAGCTGCGTCAAATACGTTCCGTCTAAGCAGGCAGATACAATTCCTGTCTCAGGATCCAGAACAATCATCGTCGCTGGCACACTAGGCAAATTTTTCTCAAGGTTATCAGGATACACCGACACGATTTTCACACCCAATGCACCCTCGCCACCCTCAACATAGGCTGGCATGTACAAACTTTGTCCATTACTTTTTGGCACATTGATATTTGTCCGCAAAGGTACCGTCGCTTTTCCTGCAGAATACATCGACAACGCCTCTTTATCGACATCAATTGCTTCTCTCATGGAAAAACTATTCACGATATCTTCTTTTGTTAAAAATAACATCTCTTCAGCTCCTCGTCTTTTCCATTCAGTCCACTGCCAACTTTTCTCCCTCATTATAACTCAGACGAAAATTACTGACCAATAAAGTCCTATTATCAAAATAGTTCACCGCATCTAAATGATCGCTAACGATATAAACTGTCCTACTTAATGAGCCCATCTGCTATTTTATTTACTAATTCGATTAACTTTTCTTTCTCACTAGTTGTAATATTCTTCTCAATCCTCTGATTAATCTCCTTTGAGACGGTCATGATTTCCTCGAAGACGCCTAACCCTTTTTCCGTTAAAGAAATATTGTTCTGCTTCCAATTTTCGGGATCTTTTTCTTTGGTTATAAATTGTTTCTTTTCGAGACTATTGAGCATTCTCGTGATAGTCGCTTTATTTTTATTCAAATTCATGGCTATCTCGTTCTGGCACATGGTTCCTCGTTCATGTAAAAGCTCAATAATTCGCGACTGTTCCACGCTCAGCTCGAATGGTTTCAACTCATTATCAATCTCTTGATGCAATAATAAATCTAACTCATGCAAAATAATGGATAGGTCTTTTGTAGCCAAAAAATCACCTCGTAATTTCTAAATTCCTGTATTTTCTTATTATCATCTATTTTACCCTATAAGCATAATTATTGACCCAAAAAGGAAAAAAATATACAGTAAATTTAAATCAGTTGACATAGCAACTGAAAAGGAGGAACTTACCGATGAAAATAGAATTTTTCCATGATGTGATTTGTAGCTTTTGTTTTCCGATGTCGTATCGAATGCACGAAGTCAAAGCAGAGTTACCTGAAATAGAGATTATTCACCGTTCGTTTGCACTAGGCTGGGAACCTGCTGATTTTGAAGCAATGTTCGGTTCGAGGAAAGCTGTGAAACCAGAAGTCTTAAATCACTGGGCTCACGCCAACCAAAATGACACATTGCATCGCTTTAATATTGAAGGAATGAGACAAACTGATTTTGATTTCCCTACTTCAAAAAATGCTTTACTTGCGGCCAAAGCTGCCCTTTTAATTGGCACACAAGAAACGTATTGGGAAGTTTTTGATAAATTACAAGAGGGATTATTTGTCAGAAATTTGAATATCGAGGACATTCAGGTACTCGAAGAGTTAGTTCAAGAAGCCTCAGTTGATTTTACTGAATGGAAACAATCCTTCAAATCGCCAGAAAATTTAGCTGCTGTGAAAAATGATTTTGCCTTAGCTGAAGCTTATGGATTGAAAGGCGTTCCTGCTCTAATCATCGATGGCAAATACTTGATCAGCGGTGCTCAGCCAAAAGAAAATATCGTCGCAACAATTCGTGAATTGCTAGAAAAAGAGAAAAAAGTTACGCCTTTAATTCCAGTCGATGCCACTGATGCCACAGGTGGTTCCTGCAATTTCGAAGATGGTAAATGGAATTGTGACTAAGAAAGTGGATTGGATAAAAGTTTCCACATAACTATTTAAGTACACATTAAAGAGAGGTTCTCGCCAAGATTTACGGCAAGAACCTCTTTAATTCATTTTTTATTTTTTTTAATTTTCCGTATAAATACAGCTACCTCTTCTCCACCCAATTCAGGACCATTTGATAGACTTCATAGGCGTTCATTTCGTTTAAAATTTCGTGACGACCATTTTTCACTAGGGTCATCGTCACTTGTTTATTGGCGCTTTGCAATTGCTCATATAATTTGGTGACATTCTTGCCAAATCCGCCCACTGGGTCTTGCGCACCTGAGATGAGGTAGATGGGCAGGTTGTCGTTGATTCGTTTCAATAATGCTGGATTACTAGCATTTTTAGTCAAAATAAATAAATCTTGGTAGGCTTTAACCGAAAACATGAATTGTGTTTTGGCATCATCTAAATATAAATCGACCATTTCTTCGTCGCGTGTTAACCAATCTTTAGGTGTCCGTGCGGGTTCGAAGCGTTTGTTATAGCCTCCAAATGCTAGTTGATCGATTAGTTTTGAAGGATATTCAGCTCCTTTTACATGGACAATTAGGCCGCTAGCTAGTATCGCTGCTCTCATTTTAAGCAAAGGTTCATGAGCGGTCCCCATCAAGATAGCTCCTTCTAAAGAAACGTCGGGATATTGAATTAAATAATTGCGCAACACCAAGGATCCCATACTGTGCCCTAGTATAAAATAGGGAATATTTGGATATTCTGCAGCAAAATATTGTTGAATCGTCGCCACATCTTTCACCAGAACTTGGTGTCCATTTTTTGAACCAAAATGACCATATTCTGATTCATCTGTTACTGAATCCCCATGACCTACATGATCATGACCCACCACTAAATAGCCTTTTGAGGCCATATAAACGGCAAACTCACTGTATCTTTCAATATGTTCAACCATTCCATGAATAATCTGGAAGACTGCTTTGATGGATTTCTTTGGTCGCCAAATTTTAACTTTCAATTGGTTCTTGTCATTTGTTGAAGGAATACTCTGCTCAATTATTTCCACACACACGACACCACGCTTTCCCTATTGAAATCTTCTATTTATTATAACAGGAGTCACCTCTACTTCCTACATAATATCGAAGAAACTGAGAAATAAAAGAAACTATTTTCCGCGCAATCAGTTTGCCACAAATCGCTTCATACTACGTACACGCATCGTTTGCTCATTCATTTCAAATTAAAAAAAATAATTTCAAAAAAGACTATATTTCACCCCATTCTTGATGATATGATAACAAATAAGGGAGGGAATACACTCAGTGAAACGAATTTTAATTATTGAAGATGATATACATATTTGCCAACTTTTAAGAGATTTCTTTCAAGAGACTGCGCAATTAACGACCGTTCATACTGGAACAGAGGGTGCCTTATTAGGAAGCAATGGCGCCTATGACTTAATATTACTCGACCTCATGCTGCCTGGAAAAGATGGCGAACAGGTCTTAAAGGAAATTCGCCAGCAATCGCAAACGCCGGTCATAATCATGACAGCTATCGGAGATAAGGAAAAAACCGTGGCGCTATTAAAGGCCGGTGCCAATGATTATGTCGAAAAACCGTTTAATCTAGATGAATTAGACGCACGAATCGAAGTCCAATTTCGCAATCGACCAACCCAATCAGATGAAAAACAATTGACGTATAAGAATTTAGCATTGAATGAAGAATTTTATGAGATTAGTGTTTTCGGACAACCGATTGAGGCTTCTCGAAAAGAATACCAGCTGATTGATTTGTTGCTAGCTAATCCTACTAAGATTTTTTCCAAAGAGAATTTATATGAACGCATTTGGGAGGAGTCCTATTTGGGCGGCGAAAATACGTTGAATGTGCATTTAAGCAATCTGCGGAAAAAATTGAAAGCCGCTGATCCCGAGAATGAATATATTGAAACGGTTTGGGGTATGGGCATTCGTTTAGCAAAGGAGAACAAATGATTATTATCCTTGGCATACTCCTTATTCTAGCGCTGGCCTATATAGGCTTTCTGATTTATAACCTCTATGATATTACTCGGCAATTAAATTATATTGTCCAAAATGATACGAATGCTGAACTGGTTTCAACGTCAAAGAATTTTCTGATTCGTCGTTTATTAGATGCCAATAATCAGTTAATCCAAAAGAATAAAAAAGTGTATCAGAATCATTGGACGAACGAAAAACAGTTCCATCAATCCTTGAGTAATTTGTCACACGATTTAAAGACGCCACTAACGGTCTCTTCTGGCTATGTTCAGCTATTATTGAAAAAGCAAAATGAACCGAGTACACAAGAAATCTTGAAAAAAACAGAGGCTGGATTACTGACCATCGAAAACTACTTACATTACCTGATGGAATACACCTTAATACATGAAAAACAACTGCAAATGGATTTCGAAATGGTCAACTTCACGCAACTTTTACAAGAGGAAGCCTTCTTATACTATGAAAATTTCTCCGCAAAAGAGATTGAATTGTCCTTTGATTTGGAAGAAAACTTAGTCCTCATTTCAGATATGACGGTTTTAAAACGAGTTTTCCAGAACTTATTGGGTAATATTTTAAAACATGGCCAGACAGCTGCGCATTTTGAAGGGAAACGAAAAGGTGACCGCATTATTTTTGTTGCGAGAAACCAAGTCGCACAGGCGATTGATGATCAAGAAAACCTACTGAATCGCTTTGTGACAAACGACCAATCCCGTCAAAATAAAAGCACTGGATTAGGCTTGAGTATTATAAAAGAGCTAGTTGAGTTGCTAGATGGCGAGATCCATCTAGAGAGTGAAGGAACGACTTTCCAAGTCAATATCGTCTTACCGATACGCTCTACTAGTCACACAAATAACTAACCGATAAATAAATAACAATGAACAAATTTCCATCACAGTAAAAAACAGACAATTCTCAATTTTTCATTACTGAGAGTTGTCTGTTTTTTATTATCTATTTGATTGTTTCTTATAATTCTTTATTGCGGATTAACAAAGTGCTAGCTACTAGTGAAAGTAGAGTTACCGCTGCACTGACGATGACGTAGGGTAAAATTTCATCAAATTTCACTTGACCGACACCTAAGACTTGGATAAAGCCAAAGAAATCGAAGTATTTCAGTTGTTCCCAGTTCATGATTGAGTACATAACTTGAATAAGAATTGGGTAAAGTACGATAAAGACTGCGGCACCGACCATGCTGCCTAAGCCAACTAATAACACGCTTGCTAAGCTAAACACAACACTAATCAATAAGCCAATTGCGATTGCTAAAAGTATCGTTTGACCTGCAAATGCCAAGAAATTCGCTTGCGTTGAACCAAATTTTAAGTAGGCAGTCAACATCACCGTTACAAAGTATAATACGATAAAGAATGATAGATAAACCACTTGGCTGATGTATTTTGCTACAACAAATTGTAGACGACTAGCTCCTGCTGTCAGTGAATTCTTATAAGTTTTTTGAGTAAATTCGTAGCCTAGCACAATCACAAAAACACCAATTAATAAGTACACCAGGATGCTACTAGAGTAGATTGCTGCATCGATTGATGTTTTCAAATCCGTTCCAGATGGCATTGCTGCGGACGGGTCTTGGTTGACACTCACTCCACCTGAACCGCCTGTTAAAACAATGCTTAATCCGTATGCGATGACCGCAATTGCAGTCGCTAAAAATCCTTTTGTATGTAACACTCTATAAAAATCTGCTTTAATTAATCGAATCATGTTATTTTCCCCCTGCACTGTTTGTGTTCGTCACGTTTTGGACCAACTCGGTAAAGTAATTTTCCAAACTGTTTTCCTGTTTTTGGATTTGGTTGACTAAGATATCATTTTGCACCAATAATTTGTTAATGGCTTTAATTTCCAATGTTTCATCTAAAATACGAATCTGATTCCCTGTCGTTACTTCGAAATTCGTGATTTGGTTTTCATTCAAGATCATCGCCGCTTGCTTCGCATCTTCCACGTCAACGACAATCGCTGTCGTCACCAAGTTATCAAACTCTTCTTTCGAGATTTCTTGAATCATCATTCCTTCATTGATAAAACCAAAGCGATTCGATACTTGATATAATTCCGTTAAAATATGACTTGAGATGATGATTGTTGTATTACGCTCTCTGTTAATCCGTTCTAAAATTCCTCTAAATTCAATAATTGCGATTGGATCTAAACCATTGATTAGCTCATCTAAAATTAAGAAATCTGGGTTACTTACCAGAGCCATCGCGATTCCCAAACGTTGTTTCATCCCTAGTGAAAAGTTCTTGAACTTTTTCTTGCCTGTATCTGCCAAGTTAACGAACTCTAAGGTTTCCTCAATCACTGAGAAATCATGGATACCTTTTTGAATGCACATGATTTTCATATTTTGGTAAGCAGTCATTTTGTTGTACGCCGCTGGGCTTTCAATTACTGAACCTGTCCGTTGCAAACTATTTTGATAGCCTCTTGTGCCTTTTCTGTTTCCTAGTAAAGCAATTTCTCCACCAGATGCTTCTTTCGATAAATCTGTGATTAATTTCATGATCGTTGTTTTCCCTGAACCATTCCGACCAATCAGTCCGTAGATGTCACCTTTTTTCACCGTTAGTGAGACATTATTTAAAGCATATTGTTTTCCGAATTTCTTCGTTACATTATTTAAAGTTAGTATATTTTCAGTCATTGTTGTTTCCCCCTCTTTCGATAGTCTTACTTTACCAAGCATTTCTTAACTCAGGTCTTAACTAATTCTTAACTCTTTCTTAAATCGAAAAAAAGGACATTCATGAAAGAAATATAAATTGCTATCGATAAGCATTTTTTGGCCTACACATCCTATTCCATACTGATTTCTTCTTGATATTTCCTTGAAATTTATTTTTGAAAACATGCTTTTAAGTGTTATCTTATTAATTTTTTCACTCAAATTACTAGTTACCACCTCAAGCAATCGGGAATTTTTCCAAATAAAGAAAAAGTAAGTATACTTAACATTTTGATATATTTTGCCCTATTAACCTTTTGAAGGATTTTGATGAATAAAAGACGGGCTACTCCAAAATATTAAGTATACTTAATATTTTGAGGTCTAATTTGGGACGTTCAATTTATTTTTCCTCAAAAAATACAAAAGGCACTTTTTCCTTAAAAATAAAAATAAAATTTTGAGACGGCGTTTTTAGTTCTCTTTCGGCAGATAATCTAGATTTTTGAATGTAAGCCTATCTTCAGATGTGTTATGTATCCGTAAAAAATTGAATGGTAGATTTGCTTGATCTTATAGATTTTTACCTATTTTGAACCATTTTATCCCCAGCAAAACAATGGACATTCATGAAAGAAATATAAATTGCTATCGATAAGCACTTTTTAGCCTACACATCCTATTCCATACAGATTTCTTCTTGATATTTCCTTAGAATTTATTTTTGAATATAAGCCTTTAAGTGTTATCTTATTAATTTTTTCACTCAAATTACTAGTTACCACCTCAAGCAATCGGGAATTTTTCCAAATAAAGAAAAAGTAAGTATACTTAACATTTTGGTATATTTTGCCCTATTAACCTTTTGAAGGATTTTGATGAATAAAAGACGGGCTACTCCAAAACATTAAGTATACTTAATATTTTGAGGTCTAATTTGGGGCTATCAATTTATTTTTCCTCAAAAAATACAAAAGGCACCTTTTCCTTAAAAATAAAAATAAAATTCTGAGACGATGCTATTAATTTTCTTTCGGCAGATAATCTAGATTTTTGAATGTAAACCTGTCTTCAGATGTGTTATGTATCCTTATAAATTGATCAGACTGTTTCTTGCTATTTCCCTGAAATTACTTTTGAATGTATTCCTTTAAACATTAGCTTATTGATTCTTTTAATCAGAATAATAGCTAGCGAATCTAGCAATGAGATTAACGTACTTTGTTGAGCTGCTTGCGACCATACTGCAAACTTTTTTTTACATTCAAAAAAAGCTACTCTCTTTTTAACTAGAAAGTAGCTTCCTTATCCTTATTTAAATGATTCTTTTTTATATTGTTCGACAACTTCTCTTGATTGTCGGATTCGCGTAATATTTTCGGTGTAGTTTTCTGAGACATAGGCATAAAATAAAACATCTATCGCCATAAACTGTGCTAACAATGAGCTAGTCGCAGCGCTTCGTAATTCAGCTTCATTTGAACGGACAGTTTGAATGCTGATATCCGTCATACCACTGATTGTGTTTGCCCCAAATTGTGTCATACTGATTGTTTTTAAGCCTGAGTTTTTGGCAACCTTCAACAAATGGATAACTTCTTTGGTCTCTCCAGAGTTAGAAATTCCGATAAATACGGCTTCTTTCACTGCAGAAGTTAAAATCACTAAGAATAAATGTGCATCTGATAAGCAGACCACTGTTTTTCCGATTCGATTCCATTTTTGAGCGATATTTTCAGCTACTAGATAAGAAGCTCCTAGTCCATAAACATAGACGATTGGCGCTTTTCGAATAAGTTGATTGGTTGCGTCAATTACCTCTTCATCAATTAGGTTGACCGTTTCTCTCATTGATTGGTAGGCATTCCCTAGCAATTTATTTTTGATATCTTTCACTGGTTCCCCTTGGGAAATATCTGAATACTCTGTGTATCTCGGTGCATCTACTTCGGCGGATAGTTTTAATTTTAGTTCGGTAAAACCTGAAATACCGATTGAACGACAAAAGCGAATGACGGATGCTGGACTTGTCTGAGAAGCTTTGGCTAGTTCACTAGCAGTCATCTGGATAACTGCATCCGGTGTATCTAAAACCATTTGAGCAATCTTTTTTTCGGATTGCGTTAATTCATTAAAAATACTTTTTACTCGGTGATGAATATGCTTCTCTTTCATGCTTAGCCCTCCCTATACGTAATAGGTAATTTTCCCTAAAATCACTTCTTTAGCTGCACCAGTCGCGCTAGGTACATTACTTGGTAAATGATGATAAGTTTGATTGCCTAAAATGACCATCGCAATTGCCTCTTTCGCTTCAGAGGAGTTGCCTAAGTCTTCTTGTGTCTTCACAGCCACCTCAGGTAAATTCTCTTTAATCATCGCAACCAATACTTTATTATAACTGCCGCCCCCACCAATAATCAACTCTGTTTTGCCACTAATGAATGGTGCCAGTGCTTCTGCAATCGATTTTGCGGTAAATAAGGTAGCCGTTCGAATCCAATCGTTGGCTGATAAATCATAAGCCTCTATCAGCTGTGCCGTATATTCACGGCCAAAATCTTCACGGCCAGTTGTTTTTGGGAAGTCTTTTTTCAGATAAGGATGGCTCATCATTTTAGCTAAGACCATTTCATCGACTACGCCATCTGCGGCATACTGTCCATCTTTATCATATTCTACTTGATAAAAATGTCTACACAGCTCATCGATAATCATGTTCCCTGGCCCGGTATCAAAGGCAATAATTGCTTGCTCATTCTCAGTCGCAGGGAGAATAGTCGCATTGCCTATACCACCGATATTCTGCAAAATTCGCGTAACATTCGGCATCTGATATAGAACAATTTCTGAGTAAGGAACGATAGGAGCACCTTGTCCGCCAACTGCCATATCGCGGTAGCGGAAATCAGAAATGACCGTTGTTTTTGTTTTCTCGGCAATAATACTCGACTCACCTAGCTGTAACGTTGAGGCCACATAGTCCTCTAAGCCATTCGGAATGTGGTAAATCGTTTGTCCATGTGAAGCAACAAATAATAAGTCGGAGCTCATTAATTTATTTTTTTCACATATTTTAAGCACTGCTTCTCCAAAAACTTCACCCAATTCAAAATTCAAACTACATAATAATACGTTACTTGATTCGTCAACAGATAAACTTTTTTCTATACGATTTTTCATTTCTTTAGAAAATGGCACGGTGATAAAATCAATTAATCTGACCTTAGTCTCAAGGCTGACCCCTTCAATCTCCACCAGAGCAACATCTACACCATCTAACGAAGTCCCTGACATCAATCCTACTGCATAATTAGCCATCTTTTCTCCCTCACTCTCCTAACATTGAAAGAAATAAGCCAAAACTCACGAAAATTGTAAGAGTACCAACTAGGAAATAACCAATCACGATACAATCAATTCCTTATGTTCTCTTATTTTGTGAGTTCCAGCTTCTCTACTTTTTTGTTATTTTAATTCTTGCACTAAACAAATTGCTTCTATATAAAATATAATCATATACGCTGATCCGTCATCCTGGCCATAAACAGTCAGTTACACTTTCCCCTACTCTGCTGCCACTTCGCGAAAAGTAAACTTTTGCCATGGTTTGATGTAAGGAAGTAACGCTTGATCTTCTTTTGTGATTTTCCCTACTACATTAGATTTCCCAGAATTTTCCATTGAACGTAGCGCTATCTGTAATTCCCCCGCATAATGCGCGTATAGAGACGTTTCTACGATAATATCGCCTACTTCCATATTTGGCGTATTGAATGGGTCAAATTGATGCCCTTTATACTTTACGCGACTTTGCGTTGAACGAATCACGTAATCAGAAACATCGCCACGATTAAAATGAAACTCTTCTAGCACAATTTTACGCTCCAGCTCAGGAATCTGTTCGTCTAATACACAATCCAATGTCAGCTTATACGGATCGATTTCACTTAACGCGCGCAATTCTTCTTCCGAAGCAAACGCATTAGCGATAATCACATCATCAACTAATTCTGTCGCCCACAAATGTTTGGCTTGGGTCGTAATCGGCCATTCTCGATGCATTTCTAAGGTACATAAACCCTCTTCTACAGGCCATGGACCAATCGTTGCGCTTGGAGAATTTACAAATGCAGCTGTCTGGATCCCTTTTTCTTTATAAATGGTCGTTGTCTTTACAAAATGTTCATAGCTCAAGCCAGTATATCGATGCGGATAAAAATTATGACACCCTAAAAGTTTAGTTGAATTGGCTTGATAGCTGAGAATATTTTCCAAATATCTTGTACCTGAGCTAATATTTAACTCAATCATCAAGTCCTGTGGATTAAAGGTCATAATTGATTCTTCATTCCCAGTAAATCCCATGTCTAATCGAATCCCATCAGCTCCGATTTCTTTAAAGAATGATAAATCATCATAACTAATGCCTAATTCACCAAAAACCTTAGGGCTGACATCAGCAATAACTTCTAGTCCCAGTTCTTTTGCAAAATGTATGGTTTCAGTAAATTCTTCAACAATCTTCTCTTTTCCTTCATCAACAGATAATAAACAAGTAAAGACTCGTTTAAAGTTATATTTTGCAGCGAGTGCCAGATAGGCTTTGATTTCTGCCACACTGCTATGGTTCGGGTATACCGAAATTCCTAATCGTCTCATTAATTTTGCCATCCCTCTTTATAATAATAATAGGCGCCTTTTGTAATCGGTTCTGACTTAAATAAAGGCATTATCTTCAGCTGCTTATCAGTTAACGAATCAAAGAAAGCTTTCTTAAAGTGTTCATTTTTCTCAACAACACTGCCATTTAGTCCCAGTAAAACAGGTCCATCTGCTCGCGTCATTCTCTTGGCCAACTGTATAACTTGTCTTGCTAGTGACTGACCCGAGCTTTGAAGAATTTCTTGCGCTACTAGATTATTCGTTCCCAATTCTCCTACAAGTGCAGCGAGCTCAGCTAACTCCCCTTTATTTAATTGATAAGCAAGCTTCACTAACGTATACACATCTTGGCAGTGAAAATGAGCGAAGATAGCTAAACTAAATTCACTAAATGGCTGACCTGCATCAGCTTCGGACAACACGTATTGAATCGCTCGTTTAGCAATATCATAGGCACTTCCCTCATCGCCAAACAAATGTCCCCAACCACCTACACGAAGCCATTGTTTCTGTTGGTAACCTAAAACTAGCGAACCCGTCCCAGAGATAACCAAAATTCCATCTTTTCCTTTTAGAATCGATAAATGTGCCAGCTGTCCGTCATTCATCATAACCAGTGGCACCTCAAACTGTGAAAATTCTTCTTCTAATTGCACTTTTAAGCCACTGCTATCCAATCCTGCCAGCCCAATGACAATTAGTTGACAACCATTTCCATTTCTCGAAATTATTGTTTCAATAGCCTGATTTATATTTGCAACTCCCGTCTCATAATCCACTAACGGATTACCAAACCCGGTTGTACATTGATTGAGCAATTCGCCATCAATCGTATACGCAGCAGCTTGTGTTTTTGTGCCGCCACTATCTACCCCAATAATATAAGATATCATTTCGAATCCTTCTTCTCAGCCGGAACAATGCCCCGATACTGCCCACGCTCAAGTAATAAACGGGTCGTTTCAAAGAAAATAATTGCTAAAACACCACTTGATACATAAAGTATTTGTTTGAAAAACATGGGTAAATTAGGAAATAGAATACTTGGAATAAGGATGATTAGAAAAACCAACGATCCCGTAATCCAACGATTTGGCAACCAATTTTTCTTTTCTAAATAATGAGTCAATAACATTCCTGCCACGACAAATCCAATAATTCCAATAATAAGTAAATATTTTAACATCTCACGACTTCCTCCCATATCCATATTTTTCACTACTATAATTCTTACTATTACTGTTATAGAAATTTCAAATCAATCATATATACTCCATTTAAATTGCTGTATCACTCTGTTATTCCTAATACCAGTAGAGAGGATGAGCTTTGTCCCAGCATTCCGCCAAGTCTTCAGCCCATCTTCTTTACTAGAAAATAGGAGGATTATAAAAATGCGTAAATAAGAAGAATACTCTTATTTATGCTTGAACGGCTTCTTTATTTTCATTTGCTGCAGCTAACTCTTCTTCCACCATTTTTTTATCATAGATACGAACAAATGGGAAGTAAATTGCCATCGCAACAAGAACGTTAATAACAACCAACACGATCATTCGCCAATCATTTCCTGAAGATAGGTAGGCACCGATTGGCGCTGGTAGAGTCCAAGCTTGGTTACTGATAAAGCCATTGACTATCCCAAGTTTCACTGCAAAATAACTAATTGTGCTTGTTACTAGCGGTGCTGTGATAAATGGAATTGCCAAGATTGGATTCATGATAATTGGCACACCGAAAATCAACATTTCATTGATATTGAAAATTCCAGGAATAAGTGAGAAACGTCCCACTTGTTTTAGGAATGTTGAGCGACAAAATAGTAACAAAATACAAATTGAAATTGAAACACCCGCACCACCAATTGTGACAGTCCATTGGTAAAATTGTTCTGGTGCAATATAAGGTAATTGCGTAATTGGTGTACCATCAGCAAAAGCTGCCGCATTCCCATCCAACATCACTAACCACATTGGGCGAACAAGTGAACCAATAATACTCATTCCGTGAACGCCGGCTGCCCATAATAAATGGATAAAGAACATCGGTAAGAGTACCCCAATTAAATTATTCCCCATAATATCAACTAATGGCGAGAATAAATCTAATAACATTTTGTTAATATCTAAGCCTAAGATAACACGGATGACCCAGACAAAGGTTAAGATAAACGCCCCAGGAATAAGTGCTTCAAAACTTCTTGCTACAGCTGGTGGCACTTGTTCTGGCATGCGAATCGTAATATTATGTGTTGTGAATAAACGATACATTTCGCTGGCAAAAATCATTGCTATAATTGCTGAGAACATTCCTGAACCACCTAAATAGTTCATCGGTAAGACCCATCCAAGAGCTTGTCCTTCTGGTAATAATTCATCAACATTGACAGGAATCGTAAGCATTAAGAACGTTGCAAGGGAAAGTATCCCACCTGTAATCCCATCTAATTTGTACGATTTAGTCAAGTTATACCCCATGCTAAACGCACCATAAATTCCTAATAGCCCCATAGTAATTCTAAACGGAATCGCTAGATCAGCCGTATAAGGTTTAATCCAATCGACATAGCCAGGAATTGGTAAGTTCGCGATTGTTAAAAACAGCGTCCCAATCATAATTAAAGACAACGTTGAAATAACCCCATTACGAATTGCTTTCATATGTCGTTGTTCAGCAAATTTTGCCATCGGTGGCATTAATTTTACTTCAATCCAACTTAAAACTGCATTCATTTATTTTCCATCTCCTAATCATTTTGTCTCTATTTTTCTCTAACATCTTTCACAAAAGTTAGCTTATTAGTGCAAATAAATTTTCTGCTTAATGAAATAAACTAGATTTCCATTTCACTTCATTGCTTAAACTATACCTGATAAATAGAAATTACTTCTGCTCGATCGCTTTTTGAACAAAGCCTTTATTCGTATCAAGTAATTGCTGAGCATCTTCATTAGAAGTACCCGTTAAAATTCGAACAATTGCTAATTTCACTTGTTGATTAGATTCCTCAAAATATACACTCGCCTCTTCAAAACTAACGCCTGTAGCTTCCATAATGATTCGTTTGCCACGCTCAACTAATTTTTTATTCGTTGGTTGGACATCGACCATTAAGTTCTGAAAAACTTTTCCAATCTGAACCATACTCGCAGTTGAAATCATATTTAAAACTAATTTTTGAGCAGTTCCGGCTTTAAGCCTCGTCGACCCAGTCAATACTTCTGGACCTGCCTCAATTTCGATTGAAAAATCAGCAAATTGACTAATCTCTGCTTGCTTATTACAAGATAAAGCACCTGTTTTTGCGCCAACTTGATGAGCAAATTGCAACCCACCGATTACGTAAGGTGTGCGTCCACTTGCAGCAATTCCCAATACAAAATCATTTTGATTCAACTGGCGTTCCTGTAGATCTTCTGCAGCCAAAGTAAATGAATCTTCAGCCCCTTCAACTGCAACAGTCATGGCTTTTTGCCCCCCAGCAATTAAGCCCTGCACCATCTCTGGATTGATACTAAATGTAGGTACACATTCTGCCGCATCCAAGACACCTAATCGACCACTAGTTCCAGCACCAATATAGAATAATCGCCCTCCTTTTTTTAAGCAATCCGTCACATTCACAATCATTTTTTCGATCGAGTCGATTTCCTGCTTGATTGCGCGTATCACGTTGCCATCTTCGTTATTCATTTTTGTTACAATTTCTTTCACAGATAGCTTATCTAAATCCATCGTAGATTTATTACGCTTTTCCGTCGTTAACTTCTCTAACATTCACTCACATCCTAAATGTAATCTCTTACAAGAAAGAGTATACAACTTCCGAAATAAAATTTCAACAAATAAACAATATATTCGGAATTTTATTACAAAAATAATGATATACTCGTTTTTAAAATGAAATTTCTCTAGGAAAAGCAACTGATTTTCCAACTAAAATAGATAAATCAGTTGCTTTAACATCGTTATCTATTGGCCTTCTGCGAGACTATTTGTGGCACAAACATTTTTTATTTCATCAACGTAGCAGGTAAACTCTGAATCAGGCTTCCTTCTTATCTAATTTTCTTAAGCATTAATTTCCTGGCTTTTGGAATATTATTCCACAAAAAATACGCTTCCCTTTCGTTAATCGAAAAAGAAACGTATCTTAGTTTTTATTCATTCACTTTTTTATCACTTAGCTGCGCAAGATTTTTTCCATCTTTTTGCCTTTGGCTAATTCATCAATCAACTTGTCCAGATAACGAATTTTTTGCATCAATGGATCTTCAATTTCTTCTACGCGAACGCCACAGACGACACCTTTAATCAAAGTAACATTCGGATTCAGCGCTGGGGCTTCGTCAAAAAAGGTAATGAAGTCGACTTCTTTATCAATCTGTTCCTTCAAGCCTTTTTCATCATATCCAGTCAGCCAATAGATAATCTCATCGACCTCCTCTTTTGTCCGCTCCTTTCGCTCAGCCTTTTTAATATATAAAACGTAGACACTTGCAAAACTCATGGTAAATAATTTATGCTGGGCCATCCTGTTGCTCCTCTCAATTTAGCTTTTTCTGTCACTTTGCTCGCCTCTGTTTTTACAGTTTCTGGCTTTTTTCTTCTATAGATAGTTTACCAATTCTTCTGATGAAAAACTATTTTGGTGTTTATGTGGCTAACTCGTATCATTTTTCATTCATTTTGCATTTTATTTGGGTAATTCAATCACAAATACGGTGCCGATTTCTAGTTCGCTATTGACCTGGATTCGGCCTGCGTGTAGCTCGATAATTTTCTGTGACAAAGATAAACCTAAGCCATTTCCTTCAGTTTTCCGGCTGGTATCGGCTTGATAAAATTTATCGAAGGCTTTTTCAGCTTCCTGATCCGTCATGCCCAGTCCGGTATCCACGACCTCGATTAAAAACGATTCCCCTTTGTCTTCTAATTTGACTGAGATTTTTCCGTTTTCCCGATTATATTTAATGGCATTGTCCATGATATTCAGCCAGACTTGGTACAAAAACTCTTCATTGCCATTGTACTTCGCGCTGGGTAATTCGATGTCTAGCTCTAAGTTTCGCCGCTCCCATTTGGGTTGTAAAAATAGAATAACTTCTCGAATCTGCTCATCCAAGCGGAATGAGTGCTTGTCAATTTCGCTATTTTGCGTTTCCAATTTGGTTAATTTTAAAATATTATCTGACAAAGTAGCTAACTGCTGCGTGCCTTCTAAAATTCGCTGATAAAACTCCGCACGTTCTGCCGCCGTCAACTCTGAATCTTGTAACAGTTGAACATAGCCTTGAATAATTGTGATAGGCGTCTTAAATTCATGGGACACGCTAGATACAAAATCATTCCTCAGCGTTTCTGTACTCCCCAGCTCCTTGACCATGTGATTGAAATCCTCATACAAATCCCGGACCTCATCAATGGTGTACACTTGATTCATTTGAATTGAAAAATCACCTTGCGTGACTTGTTTCATACTCTTTCTTAATTCTTCAATCGGTTTTAAAATCCGTCTGCCGACAATCGCAGAAACACCTGAACTGATCACAATGCTGACAGATGCGATAAAAATAAAGAACGGGAAAAAGCGATCTTTTCCTGGCAGTAAATCAAAACGGGCAATGAAGTAAATAATGATTGTAAAGGTAATAAACGTCGTTAATATCAACAAAAAAATCATTGATGCGAGGTAAATCCACAGCTTTGAGCGTATTTTATTTCTCATGAGTCACCACCGCTTTATAACCCAATCCACGCACCGTCACTATCTGAAAATCAGTATTCTCTTCAAAACGAGTCCGCAATCTTTTGATATGGACATCAATGGTTCGTTCCTCGGTATCCGTTTCTAAGCCCCAGATTCGATCCATCAGCTGTTGCCGAGTAAATATTTTCCCTGGATAAGAAAGCAACTTATGCAGCAATTGAAATTCTTTTTGTGGCAACAGACTCGTCTCGCCCTTTACAGTCACTGTTAATTCGTCTTGATTCAAAGACGTCTTACCAACCACTAACTCTTGCGAATAAAAAACTTTCGCTCGACGCAATAAGGCCTCTACACGCAAGACCATTTCTTTGACGTCGATGGGTTTCACCATGTAATCGTCAATCCCTAGCTTGAAGCCGCGCTGTTTATCCTCAAACGTATCCTTGGCGGTAATCATCAAGATTGGCGTTTTATCGCCTGCTTCTCTGAGCAATTCAGAAAATTCAAAGCCATCCATCTCAGGCATCATGACATCGGTAATAATCAAATCGACGTATTGCTTATCTAAAATATCAAGAGCTTCTGCTCCATTCAACGCTTCAACTGTTTTAAAATGCGCTTTTTTTAGCACAGAGGCATACAGTCTTAATAAATGTCTGTCATCTTCAATGATTAAAATTGTATTCATGTCGTTTCCTTTCTGTCCTGTAATCACTGTTCATTTTTCTATTTTACCATTATAAGATGAATCAAACATGAACGAGTTCACATTGAGTTAATAATTCCCTGTTACACTTCTGAGTATCATGAAAGATTCATGCTTTTTCGCAAACTTTCATGGAAGTTTGCGAAAGTTCGAAGGATCTTTATTATGGATAGAAGAAAGCGGGGACTATTATGCTAGAACTAAAAGATATAAAAAAACATTACAAAGTCGGTGACTCCATCACCAAGGCGCTGGACGGTGTCTCGGTTGCCTTTAGAAAACAAGAATTTGTCGCGATTCTCGGACCTAGTGGTTCTGGGAAAACAACCCTCTTAAATGTTATTGGAGGATTAGATAACTATGATTCCGGCGATATGATTATTAACGGTAAAGGAACTAAAACCTTCAAAGATTCCGATTGGGATGCCTACCGGAATAATTCTGTTGGTTTCGTTTTCCAAAGCTATAACCTAATCAGCCATCTAGGCATCATCGATAACGTTGAATTAGGGATGACGCTGAGCGGTGTTTCTAAAGAAGAAAAACACGCCAAAGCAACGCGCGCACTAGAACGTGTTGGCTTAAAAGAACACATGCACAAAAAACCAAACCAACTATCTGGTGGTCAAATGCAGCGGGTCGCAATCGCTCGGGCACTTGCAAATGATCCAGATATTCTCCTTTGTGATGAACCAACAGGTGCTCTAGATACTGAAACCAGTGTCCAAATCATGAAGTTGATTCAAGAACTTTCAAAAGAAAAATTAGTTGTGATGGTGACACATAATCCAGATTTGGCTCATGAATATGCCAACCGAATTATCGAATTTGCAGACGGAAAAATCCAAGCTGATTCAAAACCGCATATTGAACGACCAAAACCTGATCAATTCAATTTGAAACACACACGGATGCGTTTTACGACAGCCTTAAAACTTTCATTTAATAACATTCGCACGAAAAAAGGGCGGACTATTTTAACCTCATTCGCTTCTAGCATCGGGATTATTGGGATCGCGATTGTCTTGGCGCTATCTAATGGCTTCCAGGCACAAATAGATAAAACGCAATCAGAAACCATGTCACAATTTCCTATCACAATCTCGCAAATTGCTGCAGAGCAAGACATGAATCGTGACGATGCCCTAGGCGCATCAAAAGGAACGTATCCGAAAGATAAAACGATAACAGCCAAATTAAGTACGCAAGATAAAGCGCAACACATTAATAAAATCGATCAAGAGTATGTCGATTATATCGAAAATATCGATCCAAAGCTCAGCAATAACATCGGCTTCACTCGAATGGTCGGTATGAATTTACTTAGAGAAGTCGACGGCACTGTGCAACCCGTTAAATTCTCCAACGACTCCTCTGATAACGCAGCTGCTGGTATGGCTTCTGCAATGAGTTCTATGACTGGGATTGGCGTCTCTTCTTTCCCAACACAGCTTGAAGAAAACAGCGGAAATTTCCTAAAAGATAACTACTCAGTACTCGCTGGTGAGTATCCAGAAGCAGCGACTGATATTGTCTTAATCGTCGATGGAAATAACAACACCAACTTAAACGCATTAAAAAATCTTGGCTTCGATATCAAAGAAAATGAAAAACTCGACTTTGATAAAATTGTTGGTACGACAATGAAACTTGTGCCAAATGACAACTACTACATGGAACTTCCAACAGGAAATTTTGTACCAAATACTGATTATGAAGCGATGTTCAACGAATCTAGCAACCAAGAAGTCAAAATTTCAGGGATTCTACGTGTCAAATCTTCATCAACGATGAACCTTTTAGCTCCCGGAATTGCCTACAGCGACAAGTTAACGACACAAATTGTTGATCAAAATGTAAATTCAAAAATCGTTACAGCTCAAAAAGACAGCGACTTAAATGTCATGACCGGTGAAAAAATTGATGCTTCAACCAAGAGTGCCTTTTTAACCTCACTTGGTGGCGAAAGTCTTCCATACAGCATCATGATTTATCCAAACAACTTTAAAGACAAAGAAGAAGTTCTTTCTTATCTGGACAAATGGAATAAAGGAAAAGACAAAGAAGATACTGTTATCTATCAAGATTTAGCTGGTACTATGACTGAACTTACTGGTGGGTTAATGGATGCCATTACCTACGTACTTGTAGCTTTCGCTGCAATCTCATTAGTAACCAGTATGATTATGATCAGTATCATCACTTACACTTCTGTTATTGAACGGACCAAAGAAATTGGTGTTTTAAAAGCCTTAGGTGCGCGTAAAAAAGATATCACTCGTGTATTCGATGCTGAAACCTGTATCCTAGGTGTTACCTCAGGAGCACTCGGTGTTGTCATCGCATGGCTTTCAACGATTCCAATCAATTACGTCTTATATCAAGTGACTGAATTGAAAAATGTCGCACAATTAAATCCAGTGCATGCTATTGCTTTAATCATTATTAGCACTGTATTAACTATGTTAGGCGGACACATTCCAGCACGAATGGCAGCGAAAAAAGACGCCGCTATTGCTTTACGCGCAGAATAAATTCAAACATTTTTAGAAACAGTCATTAAATGAATGACTGACGAAAACCACCGAATAAATCCAGGCCAGAGCATGCTCACAGCCAGATTTATTCGGTGGTTAATTTTGTTATTAAGATAATGAGAATAATCGCCATAATAATAAAGCATATTTTCTTATCCTATTTCTGATTCGCTTTTTCACATTCCCAGAGTTCCATTCTGACCTTCTGCGTAATTGATTCATCCGTTAAAATAATCAACGTATCGCCACCATGGATAATCGTTTCTCCATGAGGAATTAATTCAGACTCACCGCGGCGAATAGAAGTGAGCAACATTTCCGCTGGCCAATCAATATCACGAACCATTTGTTCATCAAATGAGCTCTCTGCATGCACCGGAAATTCCAGAATCGTTTTTCGTCCACTGATATCTTTAAAAGTTGGCTTCACTAACCGTTCTAATAATGTTTCATAGATTGGATGGCCGCCCAATATTTCCACTACGACGTAACTCACCAAGACGACTACGCCAATCGACATCAAATGAGAAAAATTCCCCACCATTTCTGTCACCAAAATAATCGCTGTCAGTGGAGCTTTCCCAATTGCAGCAAAATAGCCTGCCATCGCAAACATTAAAAAGTTTTTGACAAAAATTGGTTCTAATCCTAGTAAATCAGTCAAAAAGACGCCATAAAACGTCCCGATAACTGCACCTAATGTCAGAATCGGTAGGAAAATCCCCCCAGGCAAATTCGAGCCATAAGACACCATTGAAAAGACAAATCGCAAAACAAATAAGCCTAGTAACAACCATAAACTCAATGGGGCATCTGCCAATGAAAGCACGATTTGATTGCCACCACCTAACACATGAGGGAATAAAATCCCAATCGGAATTACTAATAAGAACGGCACTAGCCCATAATAATTCGGTGATAAAAACGTTAATTTTCCATACCATTTAGGCAAAGATAACAATGCCAATTGATATGCTCGTCCTAGGACACCCAGTAAAATTCCCAGAATCGGTAATGTCCAATAATACTTCAGTGGCAGAGCTTTGATGGCCCCAATATATAACACTGGCTTCAAGCCAAAAACATACAATGAAATGAAATTCGCCGTAATTGCTGATGAAAAACTCGTCAACCAAACGAGTGGGGAAAACGAATGATACACCTCTTCTAAGACGAAAAGTAAGCCCGCAATTGGCGCATTAAAAGCCGCCGATAAACCCGCACTAGCGCCACTAGAAATCAGAATCTTTTCTTCCGCTTTACTACTATTCATCTGTTTACTGACTCCTTGAGCCACAACAGCGCCCAACTGAATAGATGGACCTTCTCGACCTAAAAATAACCCCGCGCTGATAGAAAGAACGCCACCAAGAAATTTTTTCCATAACACAGAAAACCAATCAATCGTCAGCTGTCCTTGCAATTGACCTTCAACTTGAGGAATCCCGCTCCCTTTGATATTGCCATCACTTTTGACCAATCGTCCCACAATCAATGCCAAGACAACCGATACAATCACCCAAGGAATCAGCCAAATTGGTTCCTTTTGGAAAAATAAATAACCGCGAACTACCTGTTCGCCAATCTCTTCGATTAAAAATCGAAAAAGCGTCACTACCACACCCACAAAAGCACCGACAATGATCCCTTTTCCGATAAAAAGTATTCTTGTTCCATCTAATTTTTGTATCTCATGTTCTTTTTTCTGATCCATGTTGTTCCCTCACAATCCCTTATTTAATTTACGCTCATTGAAGAAAATTTACAAGGAACATCCCATATATTTTATACTTCGTGACCATTGAAAACGTTATCCTTACAAGAGAATGAGAGTTTAGACTATTAAATCCACGAAATGCCCCTTTCTACATAAACAACGGATTTAATTATCTATTCAGCTCGCTGTCTCAATAGGCCGATAATAGATATAAATAGCAGTTTTTTGACTTTTCAAGTAAAAAAACGCACAATAGAATCAACCAAAAAAATGGGTATACACCTAAGAGGAGGTTACTATGAAAGAACCGATTATCTCTCAATGGATTGATTATACAAAAAAACAAGCAGCTATTGAATGTCAGTTAGAAGCGCTATTAAAGAAAAAAAGTCAGCTCTCTGTCAGCGAATACTATGCGCTCTATCAGTTAAATCAACAAGGGCGTCATATGCGCATGAGTGATTTACAAGAGCATCTTCATCTGAGTCAAAGTGCTCTTTCCCGTTTAATTCAACGATTAGAAGACAAAGAGCCGATGCTTGTGAAGCGAAATATCTGTACCGATGATAAACGTGGCGTCTATGTCGACTTGACCGATGCAGGTCTAGCTGAATTAGTAGCTATCCAAGAGGAAGTCGAATATTTATTGAAAAAAGAGTACCTCTAAGAGACGAAATACTTGCGTTTTATTGAATATTCGACTACGCTGTTTTTATATGCATGTGCATACATTTAATTTAAAACGGAGGAATTTACATGACAACGCTCGATTCAACATTCACTTTTAAACGCGGTCTACAATTAAAAAATAGATTAGTAATCGCACCTATGACTACAAAAATGTCCTTCTTTGATGGTGTCGTAACAACAGACGAATTAGACTATTATGCGTTACGTTCAGGCGAAGTCGGAGCATTCATCACTGCCGCAGCCAATGTGCACGAAAGCGGCAAAGGCTGGGAAGGTGAATTAGGCGCGTATGATGATCGTTTTATTCCTGGTTTAGCAAAATTAGCCTCTGCCATTAAGAAAAATCAAACAAAAGCGATTCTACAAATTTTCCACGGTGGACGAATGACTAGCTCTAAAGTATTAGGTGGCGAACAAATTGTTGCACCTAGTGCTGTACCAGCAGAAAGACCTAATGCCGAAACGCCTCGTGAATTATCTGAAGAAGAGATTTTAGCAATTATCGATGGCTTTAAACAAGCCACTCGACGTGCGATTGAAGCTGGCTTTGATGGTGTTGAAATTCATGGAGCCAATACGTATCTACTCCAACAATTTTTCTCCCCTCATTCAAACAGACGTACAGATGCTTGGGGCGGTACACTGGAAAAACGTTTCAAATTTATCAATGAAGTCGTCGATAGTGTGACGGCCGCTGTTGATGAATCTGGTGTTAAAAACTTTGTTGTTGGCTATCGTTTCTCACCAGAAGAATATGAAGAACCTGGGATCCGTTTAAGCGATACTCTTTATTTAGTCGACCAACTGGCAGAAAAACCGTTAGATTATTTACATCTATCATTGAATGATTATCGTCGCGTTTCCGTCAGCGAAGAGTATAAAGAACAATCAATTCTAGCCTATATTCACGACAAAATTAACGGTCGCCTTCCTCTAATTGGCGTTGGCGATGTGCGCACAAGACAAGATGCTGAAGCTATTTTAGAAAATGCTGAGCTTAGTGCCGTCGGTCGTGCCGTTTTAATTGATCCACATTGGGCCCAAAAAGTCTTAGACAATAAAGAAGACTTAATCCGTCGTGAATTATCCATTTACGACAAAGAAGAATTAAAAATCAGCAACGGTGTCTGGGCCTTCCTACAAGGCATGATGCCAGAACGATTAGAAGAATAAATAGGCCGCAAAAACAGCCACAAACTTTCTATTTTTAATGGAAGTTTGTGGCTGTTTAATTTATCTATTTCAGTACTTACTAAACTAACTTACTTTGACTTCTTTTTTCCTCATTCTTGATTACGTTTCATACGCTCTTTTGCTTCTTTTTCTAGTTGTTTGCGAGCCTTTTTCGACCCACGATCAATATCTTTCAGTTTCTTTCGCGTATGGAAATCAATAAATAAGCTATCCAAATCATAATCAGCTGGATACAAATCTTGCGCTTTTGCTTCTAACTGAATCCGTCGTCTAGGCACTTCTTTAATTTCCTCGCCGACGAAAACTTCGACGACTAATTCGCCTTCATCTCGGTAGATTAACCCTTTTTCTTTCGTTTCAGTCAGAGCGACTCGATCGCCTTTTTGGTAACGAGCCGACTGCTCAACCTGCGACGCAAACTGCGTAGCTTTCTTCTTCACGATAGAGAAGTTTTTCTTCTCTTTTGGATAATCCTTTTCTGCAATATAGCTCGCTGCCTGTTGGATTAAGGCCTCAGACATCGCCATTTTTTTGGCAATCCACAGCGCCTGACTGTCGCCAACTTTACCGACTTGTAGCACATATTTTGGCGTTAAGGTTTCACGATCAAAGGCCATCGCCGCAGGAATAAAATCTTCGTGCTCTTCCGCAAACCGTTTAATTTCCCCATAATGGGTGGTCGCAACTACCAAAGCCCCTTTTTGGTAAAGACTCTCCATAATCGCAATCGCTAGGCCCGCTCCTTCATTCGGCTCAGTCCCACTACCAATCTCATCCAATAAGACTAAGCTATGACGCCCCGCCTGTTTCAAGATTTCTGCGACATTTTTCATGTGACCAGAAAAGGTACTCAAGGCATTTTCCAAATTCTGTTGGTCGCCAATATCGACAAATAACTGATCGAGAATCGCAATTTCCGTGCCTTCTTTCGCTGGAATTTGTAAGCCAAACATAGTCATTAGTGTCAATAACCCAACGGTTTTCAACACCAATGTTTTCCCTCCAGCATTGGCTCCGGTAATTACCAAACCACGGTATTGACTGCCTAGCTGAAAATCTAACGGTACCGCATCTGAAGGTAATAATGGATGCTTGCCGCCCTTCAAATGAATCCGTTCTTCCTTGTTAACTAACGGCGTAATCCCTGCCACTTCGCGACTATATTTTGCGCGTGCAAAAATAATATCAAAGGTCGTCACCGCTTCGATTCCGTTAGAAATCTCCAATTCTTGCTCACTCAATAAGCCATTAAGCTCCGCTAAAATTTGGTATTCTTCCGCAACCTCTTCCGCTTTTAATGAGGCAATTTGCTCGTTCAATTTAGCTACTCCAGCAGGTTCAATGAACGCCGTTTGCCCTTTCCCCGATTGCTCAATAATACTGCCTGGCACTTTATTTTTATAACTGGCTTTAATTGGAATCGTAAAATGGTCGCCTTTTTTGACAATCATTGACTCTTGCAGCATTGTTTTGTTATTCGGATGGCGCAAAAACTTCATTAGCTTCTCTTCAATCTCGCGCTCACATTCATTTAGTTGTTTACGAATACGTCGCAATGATTTCGAAGCATCATCTAATATACGCTGCCCCTGAATCTTCTGATAAATATTCTCTTCAATCGCCAAAAACTCCGACAAGTTTTTACTATACGTATACAGTAATGGTGTTTGGTATTGATTTTTTTCGAAGAACTTTTGAATCATGCGATTGCTCCGTAAAAAATCCGCCACCTCAATCAATTCTCCTGGCGTCAATAAAAGGCCTTTTTGTACCTCTTTCAACAGGCGATTAATTTGAACCAGTCCCATGAATGGCACATGCTGACCACTCTCAATGATCAGCCGAGCCTCTTTTGTTTCTTGTTGCCGTGATTCGACTGCCGTAAGACTCGTTTGAACACCCATCTGCTCAATTCTTTGCTTACTATAATCGCCGATTGCGCGAACTTGCACCTCGCGAATAATTTGGTTAAATTGTAATTTATTAATTGTTTCTTGATTAATCATCTCTTTCATCCTTTCAAAAAAGAGATACCCGCCTAAATAAATCTTTCCTAGAGTAGTATAAAAAAATAGACCAGGACACATGCTACGCCCGGTCTAAATAATTAGTTAGATTCCATGAAAGTTCGCCCAAAACAGGCCCAAAACTCCCGTAAAATGTAATTATTTTTATAATCGACAGGTATCACTTGATAAGCACGCCAAATAAACCTTTCAGTTTACTAGCTATTCAACTCACAAATTAGATACCTACTACACTCACAAAACAGATCCCCATTCTTCTCTAGGTTTTATTTATTCTCATGAAGAATATAACAAGTTACGTTAGCCTTGTCAAATTTATTTGTTATTCACTCACACAGAAATAACCAATCATCTGACGATTTCCCGCGACTATTTATTACATTTCATCTTCAAGAATCTTAATTCGCTCTTCAAAACTCAACACTTGATGAATTTGATGCAGCATCCACATATAGCCAAATGAATCGACAAAAATCGAATTTTGAATCGACCCCTCCATCATACTTGTGACTGGTTGAATTTCTACACAGCCATTTTCTAAAGCTGTCGCATGTGTCTTTTCAATATCCTCTACCGAAATATTGAACCAAATCGTATTCGGTTTTTCAGGTGTTGGCGCAATCAGATTGTACTCCGGATTCTCATCTAGCATATGGAATCGCGTGCCATACAGAGTGAAAACCACTTCGTTAGTCCCCTCAGGATAATTTGTCGCTTCGACAATCTCGATTTCAAATATTTTTTTATATAATTCCACCGCTTTTAAGCTATTCTTCACAATAAAATCAATTTCAGTTCCTTTAATCATTCTATTTTCCTCCTTGATCAGTTTCAGCTGTTGTTCAATTCGCTCAATCTTTTGTTGCTCTTTTTCGATTGCCGCATAAGCTTGTTCTTTTTTCCTCACTAAAACTTCTTCTAAAAAACTGGCATCATTCATTCGTTCGATTGTGCTGTTTATTTCCTTTAATTTAAATCCAGAATCTCTTAGCTGGATAATTTGGTTGAGCTGCACAATTTGGTCTGCACTATAGAACCGATAGCCACTCTCTGGATCAATGACAGTCGGCGAAAAAATCCCCTGTTCATCATAATGCCTCAACATACGCGCTGATACATTTACTAACTTTGAAAATTCACCTATTTTATACATGGAGTCCACTATTCACTTTCTCTAATTTCCATTCGAATGTAACCTTATCATAAACCTTCTCACAATGTGAAGGTCAATACTCTATTATATTTTAGCATGATTTTCCTCAAGAAACGGTCAGCATGCTTAGACAATTATCCGTTTAATAGCCTAATCTATTCACTTAATAATTTATCGAATGCCCTTAATTTAGACACAAAAAAACTGAACACACGAACTTCGCATGATCAGCCATCAGTAGATAATTTAATTTGTACTGCTTCCTTAGCTCTTTTACATTCCCTTCCCGAAATGTTGCATCGCTTCTTTAAACTCTTCAACATGCTCCGGTTTAATCAGCGCTAAAATTCGTTTGCCGCTTTCTTCCAATGCTGCTTTATCAAATGAACCTGTACGTTGCTGTTCAAAATTTTCTTTTAGTAAATCAATTAATTCTTCTTGTTTTCCTTCTTGCGTGCGTGCAAGAATCCATTCAAAAAATTGATCTTGGCCGTGTTCCATAACTATTCTCCTTCAACATCTTTGATAAAAACCAAACAAATCATAGCACATTCCAACTAGTAAAACAACGAACCTTCCATTCGAATCCTCCGTAAAAAATGATAAAGATTCAAAAGGTATTTACTTATTGTTGAGAAATAGTTCAAATCCTTATTTTTGTTATTTTTTACCAATCAATTTATTGCATAATCTTAGGTAAATCCTGCCATTCATGATAAAATCAGTCCGAAGCTTCTAATTCAAGGAAAATGGAGACTATCCTCCACCTATTTCCTATACTATGAGAGAATAAAGGAGACGCTATGGAACTTACATTGACCACGAAATTAACTGATCAAGAAACAATTATTTCAGCCGAAAACTCACCAGTCATAACCGTTACCGATACAACCGAAGTCCCTGCCTTTTCTTCTGATAAACGATTGCTTTTACTGCTTAAAAACAGACAATTTCTAGCAGTTGGAAATCCGTCTGATTTACACGTATCACCCACACCTGTCATTGAATTTGATCAGATAATTACGGTCTCATCTTCATGGGAAGACGAGCTTATGTATCTGGAACAAGTTATTTTTGAACGAGCAAAAGAAGCCAATTCTTCCATAAAGAAGCTTTCATCAGAAATCACTGTGCCAAAAAATCAGCACATCACAGCTTCAAAAACTGCAGAGTGGCTCACCTTTGTCCTTTCAAAATTCGGCTACAATTTGACTCAAGCAAGTCCTGTACAAGAAAAGAAAAAACCAGCAAAAACACGCCATAAGTGGAGTAAAGAAGTCAGCACCATCGAATTTTTTGTAGACACTAGACAAAGTAAAGCCATCGTTCTTTGGCAAAAAAGAAACGAAATGCTCATCAAAAAAGGTGCCATAATGATGCCGGAAGCACCTTTAAACAAAGATGGCTCCCTTGGATTTTCCGCAAAAATGGGACAAAAAATTCGTGACGATCACGCAGATATCTTCAAAAACTTCACGACAACTGAAGATCTAGTCTTAAAGAGCGTCAATGAGGTCGGGCTATTCCTCTACTTCGCTGGCACAAATAGTTGGCTAGAATTAAAAGATGCCAACGGGAAAACCATCGAGGACTGGACCAAGATTGACGACTAGCACTGTAAAATAAAAAAGCAAGTTAATTGTTACGGCTTTTCTATCAGGTGTATAATGGCTATTCCTACAACAAATAAAAAACAGACTAAGGATTGTGGGTGCTCCCTTGATTACGATTAATCAAGCCCGAATTCTTAGTCTATTTCTATAAAGGAGATTTTTTTCATGTCAGTCAAAATTTTATGGGAGTTAGGTGAAATTTACACCGCTCCACTCAATTTATTCTTAATTCTACTCGGGATGGCTTATTCCAGCGTCACTTACGGTCAGTTCTTCAGTTGGCGTGTGCTCCTATTCACCTTCACTCTCCTACTCATTCACATCGCTGTCAACATTTTCAATAACTACATGGACTATAAAAATGCCCGTGATCAAACCTATCGATTGCAGACAAACATTATTGGTCGCGAACAGTTAGACTTAGCCACGGTTCGAAACTATTTCTTATTCTTTCTCGGACTCTCTTTTCTTAGTGGTTTATTCTTAGCCTATCAGTCAGATTTTTATGTCCTGATTCTTGGTGGCCTGGGCTACTATGTCGGTTTAGGCTACTCATATGGTAGAAAGCCCATCAACAGTTTGCCCATTGCAGAAACAGTGCCCGCCATTTTAAGCGGATTTATGATTCCTATGATGAGCGCCTACCTTGTCAGCTTCCCTTCCGTCACGCTCAATAGTGACTTTCTTTTAAACAGCTTTTTGGCCTTTTTCCCGATGATTCTTTGCATGTTTAATAACCTTTTAGCCAACAATACCTGTGATTTAGAAGAAGATATTCGAAATGGGCGTCATACTCTGGTCTATTATTTGGGAAAAAAAGCCAGTGTCTTACTCCTTCGTTCACTGACAATTCTTATTTTCTTTTGGGTAATCGCAACCGTTCTTTTCCAAAAAGAACCATGGACACTGCTAATCCTGTTAGCCTTGATCCCACTTATTCAGCCAAAATTAAAACAGTATTTTGCAATCCAAAATAAACAAACAACCTTTCCACTTGTTCTCAAAAGTATGTCGCTACTAATGGTCGGTTACCCGCTACTTTACTTTATTGGTAGCTTAATTTATTAATTTTATCAGTCACCGCAACGAAGACAGAGAGAAAAATTCGGACAGTCATCTGTCTTGATTTTCCGCTCTGTCTTTTTTTTTAACACTCTATTTATTTCTTAAAGCAACTCCATCTTCCCTACTTCTTGTAAACTTTCGCGTTCAATCAATTTTCCAGATAAAACAATTCGGGTAGGTAAACTTTCTGTTTCTTTCATCATATTTTGACATATCTGCATAATCCAATAAACCATTGTATCAATATCAATCTTCAGTGTAGTCAACGACGGCGTCAAAAAAGCTGACATTTCAAGATCATCAAAACTACAAATAGAAATATTTTGCGGCACCTTTATTTTTTCCTCAGACAACCTTCTTAGAACGCCCAAAGCCAACATATCAGAAGCCGCAATAATAACTGTTGGCAGTTCTTTTTTTTCAGCTAACAATTGATCAGTCAAATCATAACCCGATTGCGCATACCACTGTTCACCTATGTAGGCACGCTTAAAATCCTCTAGTTTATGCATAGTCATCCACTCTTCATAAGCCTGTTCACGATCCCCCAAGCCATCAGCAATGTGATTTTTATTTAAAGTCAGACGTTGATTTTGTCCACCAATAAAAGAAATTTTCTGATGACCCATTGCATGCACATGATCCAGCATATCCAACATCTCTTTATGAAAATCCACCGCAACCGACGAATATTCAGGGGAGCAATAATAATCATCCACTATGATTAATTTCTGATTTAACTCGTAAATTTGTTGATGAATTTCTTGCTGGATATAGCCTACCAATATGATGCAATCAACGTCTTTTAATCTCTCCCAACTATTGTCAAGATTGGGTAAATGAATCATAAAATCAACTCTATACTCTAATAATTTAGACGATTGCACAAGCTTTTCTCTGATTTGTCGGTAATATAAATCATCAATTTCTTCCTCTCTAGAAATCGCTGAAATAATTCCGATAGATTTCCTTTGGTTTTTATTTTTATATTTTCTAGGAACATAATTTAATTCCTCACATATTTGAAAGACGCGTTTTCTCGTTTGATCATTTACAGATAAACTCGCATCATTATTTAATATCCGAGAAACAGTACCAGGAGACACTTGTGCTTTTTTCGCGACATCCCGAATGTTTACCATGAAAAATTCATCCTTCCAAAAATAATATATATACTTTTATTCCTGATTTACTCTTATAAATTAGCATAAAACCAGTGATACATAAAGAGTTTTTCAAAAAATATAATTATTTTATATTTGTCATTGACAAAAAGACAAGTAAACATTTAGTGTTTAAAGTGTAGTAAACAAAAACTAGGAGGTTTTATCATGAAACGTTTTAAATGGGTGACACTAAGTGCTTTAGCTCTAGCTGTATTAGGTTTGTCTGGTTGTGGTTCAAACGGTGATAGCAAAAATGCAAGCGATTCCAAAGATGTGACTTTAAAATTCTCTGTGTGGGAAACTTTTGAAGCTCCAGGTATGAAAGAAATTGCAAAAGCATTTGAAAAAGAGAATCCGAACATACATGTTGATGTAGAGGTAACACCTTGGACTCAATATTGGACGAAATTGGAAGCTGCATCTACTGGGGGAACTGCTTCAGACATAATTACCATGCATTCCAACGAATCATATCGCTATATGTCAAACGGTGCACTACTTAATTTAGATGACCTTACAAAGAATGGTGACATAGATTTAGCTAACTATAAAGAAGGAATTTCTGATCTCTATACTTATGAAGATAGTTTATATGCTATTCCAAAAGATGTTAGTACCGTTGCATTATGGTACAACAAAGCATTATTCGATGAAGCTGGAGTTTCTTATCCTGATGAAACTTGGACATGGGACACATTTTTAGATGCTGCAAAAAAATTAACAAATGCTGAAAAAGGAATCTATGGATATGCAGCTTCAAATAACGCACAAGATGGTTACAACAATTTTGTCTTTCAAAATGAAGGAACTAAGTTAAATGAAGATAGAACAAAGTCAACATTTGATACACCAAATACAACTGATGCAATCCAATGGTACATTGACTTGGCTACCAAAGAAAAAGTATCGCCAACGAGTGCTCAATTAAGTGAAAATGATCCTGCTGCAATGTTCCAGTCTGGTAGAGTTGCCATGATTACTCACGGCTCATGGATGGCAAATCAATTTAAAGAAAATGAATATACAAAAGAAAATGCAGATATTGCAGTGCTTCCAAAAGGAAAGATACGCGCTACACAGTTAAACGGTCTGGGCTACTCGATATCCGCAACAACTAAACATCCAGAAGAAGCTAAAAAATTCTTAACTTTTATGGCATCAAAAGAAGGGAATATGATCCAAGCTGAAAATGGAACAGCTATTCCTGCGTATGAAGGATTAGCAGAAGAATGGGTCAACTCATTCCCAGATTTCAACGCTCAAGCGTTTGTAGACGAAATCGATTACGGTGTCCTTAGACCATTTAATGAAGTAACTATTAAATGGGAAACTTTAGAAACTGAAACACTTCAAGATGCTTTTAATGGAAAAACTACAGTAAAAGATGTTGCCAAAGATATACAAGATGGCACTGATAAAATTATCAGTGAAGCTAAATAATCATTATAATTTTTGATTTCATTTAGAAATAAAATGAGCAAATCAATGTGCAAACTTTCTATATAGTTTGAATATTCGAGTAGTTCTATCTGTCATTTCATAAAAATTGGAAACAAAAGGGCTATCTCTTCAAAAAGAGATTCCCTCTTGTCTCCCCTTTTCTAAATTAGATTTACTCTGAGTTATTAGTTCTTATTACTTATAAATATAGTATTTTTGTTTTAAATATCGTACGAAAAGGGAGGATCTCATGTTTAAAAAGAAAAAATATGACAAACAACATTTAATTTATGGGTATCTATTTATTGCACCCACAGCAATTGGTCTGTTTTTACTCAATATTTATCCAGCTATCCAGACAATCTATTTGAGCTTCCAACGATCGACAGGATTTGGAAATACCACCTTTGTGGGCTTAGATAACTATAAAAAAATGTTTACCGATAGCGAAGTATGGCAATCCCTTGCTAACACATTTATATATGCTGTTATCTCAGTACCAATTATTGTTGTCTTTTCTCTACTTGTCGCAGTATTAATGAATCAGAAAATTCGCGGACTTTCTTTTTATCGAACAATCTATTTCTTACCTGTTGTTGCGGCACCCTCTGCTGTTGCAATGATTTGGAGATGGTTATTTAATTCCGATTACGGTCTAATTAACTTTGTATTAAATAAATTAGGATTTAATAGCATTCAATGGATTAGTAATCCGAATATTGCTATTTCAACCATTATCATCGTAGGAATTTGGAGCGCTATTGGATATAATATGATTCTTTTGCTATCAGGATTACAAGAAATTCCAAAAGATTATTATGAATCTGCAAAGATTGACGGTGCTGGTCCTATCAGACAGTTTTTCAGTATTACTTTACCATTAGTAACCCCTACTCTCTTCTTCGTAGTAGTTACAACAATTATTGGTGCCTTCCAAGTATTCGACGTTATTTTTATGATGATTCAGCCTTCAACAGAGGCAATGATGCATACGCAATCTTTAGCTTATCTGTTCTACAAGCATTCATTTATTCTTAATGATAAAGGGTATGGATCAGCTATCGTAGCACTGCTTCTTGTAATTATTTTAATGATTACTGCTGTACAAATGAAACTTCAAAAACGTTGGGTTAACTATTAAGAGGAGGAAAAATATATTGAAAACAAATAAAGCATGGATTATTCATCTTTTATTGATTCTTGGCGGCATAATTATGGTTGTTCCCTTTATCTGGATGATACTGACTTCCGGAAAAACATTGTCTGAATCGATGCAAATTCCACCAAGTATACTTCCTAAAAATTTCCAATGGGAAAATTTCAAACAAGTTGCAAGCATCTTACCTTTTGGAAACTTTTATTTAAATACATTTCTTATGGTTATTGGTCGTGTTTTTGGTTCCGTATTATTCAGTGCTATGGCTGCCTACGCATGCGCTCGTTTAAATTTCCCTGGAAAAAATGTATTTTTCTCGATGGTACTCATTCAAATGATGATTCCTTCACAAATATTTATCACACCTCAGTATTTGCTTGTTCAAAAACTCGGACTTTTAGATTCGGTTCCAGCCCTTATTATCCCCGGATTCGTTAGTGCCTTTGGAACATTCTTACTAAGACAATTCTTTTTAAGCCTACCTGATGATCTGGAAGAAGCTGCGGTAATTGACGGTGCTAGCGTCTGGACAATTTTCTTTAAAATAATGCTTCCTTTAGCAAAATCAGGATTAATCGCTCTAGCCATTTTCACCGCACTCTTTAGTTTTAAAGATTTAATGTGGCCCCTTATCGTAAATACTTCGATGGACAAGATGACTCTTTCATCTGGGTTAGCCAATTTACAGGGGCAATATACTACAAATTATCCTCAACTTATGGCTGGTTCATTATTGGCAATTTGGCCAATGATTTTATTATTTATTGTTTTCCAAAAGAAATTTATTGAAGGAATCGCTACTACTGGTGGCAAATTATAATCAAAAAAGGAGATACCTATGAAAATCGAAATTAATGAAAATGGCCTGTATGCTGTACTAGAAATCACAAAAGAGAAAGACATTCGTCTGCTCCATTTAGCAGATTGTCCCTATGATGCACAGCCAATCGGCGATGAAGAGTTAGAAAATAATCAACGTTTAGTGGAGGTTAAATTTTCTGGGGAAAACGCTGTGAAACACCACGGCCCTCGACAAGTCGGAACTTTACCTGGTTATCGGTTAGAGTATCAAAATTACACTGAATCTGAAAATCAATTCGGTAAGTATATTGAGTTTCATCTGACTGATCCAGAAACTTTGGCAGCAGTCACTGTTTGTTGGCAATTTTACACTGGCGTAAAAGCATTACGGACCTGGACTCGTGTAGAAAATCGCGGAACCAATGTAATCGGAATGGAACATATTTCCTCATTTTATCTAGCAAACATTGATGCACAAGGATTGAAGCCGCGTAATGAGAAACTGCGTATTCATATGCCACACAGTTCATGGTCTAATGAAGGGATGTGGAAGAATTATTCCTTTGAAGAATTAGGATTTTACAGTAACGAGATTGCCTCATCAAAACGAATTTTTGGTAGCAATACGGGAACCTGGTCCTCTCACGAATTAGCCCCAATGGCTATTCTAGAAAATACCGAAGCGAATGCTTACACTGCTTGGCAAATTGAAAATCAAGGCTCTTGGAACTGGGAAATTAGTGGCGTCAAAAAGTTAATGTATCTGCAACTAAGTGGTCCGAATGATCGACAAAATCACTGGTACAAAGAACTTGAAGCTGGCGAAAGCTTCGAAACAGTCCCAACTGCAATTGCTTTTGCCCACGGGAAATTAGATGATGTCTTAAAAGAATTGACCAACTACCGTCGGAAAATTCGCCGTCCCAATAAGGATAATCAAACGCTTGGCGTCATTTTTAACGATTATATGAACTGTCTCTTCGGTGATCCGACCACTGAAAAAGAATTACCATTAATCGATGCGGCAGCTGAAATTGGCTGTGAATATTATTGCGTAGATGCTGGTTGGTATTCTGCTGGTGAGTGGTGGGATGGCGTCGGCGAATGGCAGCCCTCATTTGAACGATTCCCGAATGGTATCCAAGAAGTCACTTCTTATATAAAAGAAAAAGGCATGATTCCTGGCTTGTGGCTGGAAATTGAAGTAATGGGGATTAATTCTCCCCTAGCGAAAACGACCCCTAAAGATTGGTTCTTCCATCGCCATGGCAAACCAGTCATTGACCGCAGTCGCTATCAACTTGATTTTAGAAATCCTGACGTTCAAACATTCGCCGACGAAATTATTTCGCGTGTCGTTGAAGAATATGGCGTGGGTTACATTAAAATGGACTACAACATTGATGCCGGAGCAGGGACAGACCTCGATTCAGATAGCTTAGGCGACGGACTTTTAGAACACAATCGCGCCTACCTTACTTGGTTAGATCGTCAATTTGAAAAATATCCTGATTTGATTATCGAAAGCTGTAGTAGTGGCGGCATGCGTGAAGATTATGCCTTACTTTCTAGACACAGTCTGCAATCAACTAGTGACCAAGAAAATTACCTTATGACCGGCGCTATCGCAGCCAATGCTAGCTCATTAATGACACCCGAGCAAGCAGCCGTCTGGTCTTACCCACTAAGAACCGGCGATATTAATGAAGTTGTCTTCAACATGGCTAACGCAATGTTATTGCGAATTCACCAGAGCGGACATCTCGTTGAAATTTCAGACGAGCGAAAAGCAATCGTCAAAGAAGCTATCCAAACCTATAAAGAAGAATTACGACAATATATTCCAATCAGTAACCCAGTCTATCCGCTGAACACCTTCGCAAACTTTGAAGACGAATGGTTCAGCTTCGGTTGGCAAGCTGAAGGAAAAACCTACTTCGCCGTTTGGAAAAAAGAACCAACAAATCACTCAATCACACTCGATTTCTCTGCTCTAAAAAACAAAGAAATCAACCTAAATCTAGTCTTTCCAAAAAAATGGGACTACCAATCCTCATGGAACAAAACAAAAGGCCAGCTATCACTAAGCTTCAACGGAACAAACACAGCAAGAATCTTTTGCATAGTAGGCTGCGACTAAAGGCGTTTAGGCTTGAGAAATTGGAATAAATGGCGCCACATACGCTCTTCGTATGAGGAGACATTTACGAAATTTCCGAAGAGCCTGCCTTTTGTCCACCGTTTATCGAAGGCTGCGACTAAAGGCGTTCAGCCTAGAGGAATTGGAATAAAAAACTAATATCAATATCCACTTACCAAGTACCGTCAATCGGCTCTTAGTAAGTGGATATTTGCCTTATTCCAACATAAAATACAACGGCGCCAACTCTTCTAACGCCTTAACCGTCAACGTTTCAATCTCTTCGATTTTATCCCTCTTGAAGAATAGTTTTCCTATCTGAAATGTTCGATCACCTAATGAATTTTTCAACTCATTTTGTTTTTCTATATCTTCTAAATAGACAGCTAATGGCAAATGGTCGTCTAACTCGTTGGCTTGCTGTGGCCAAATATAATAATCCGTAATATCCACCTGCTCGCTCCACTGCTTCAAAGAATCCAGTAACCGATTGTACTCTTCGGCTGTCCCTACTCTCTCCTGGCTTTTGTAATGCTGGAACATTAGGTACACTTGATACTGCTTTTTATTTAACAGCGCAGCCAGACAAGCATTGGCTTCTTTTTTATTTTCGCTACGATAAGCACTCCAAAAATGGGTACGCAGATTCCAGCCATTGGTCCAGCTCTCAATCTTTGGCTTACTCATTAAATAATCCTCAGGTAATTTCTTTGCAACTTCCAATTGCAGCTCTTTCCACTTTCGCCAATGAGTTTTATAGGTTTCTTTTATTCCCTCAACCTCTTCTTCACTACATTCAGCCTTCAGTTGTTTAAACGTAAATAACGCTCGGTTAAAAAGTTGATAATCTTCCGGTAGTAATTCCATGTCCATTCCTCTTTTACTCAACGATTTCTAAATGAATTTCACTGACAAATATCAGCACGTTCCCCATCACTATAACGCCAATCTGTCCAAATAGAAGCCTCATCTGTTTCGAGTCAAAAATCAGTCGCCTTATACATTTCCCTCCTGTATAATTTAATTATGAAAGCAATTACAGAACAGGAGGATTTCTAATGAAAGCTAAATTACTACGCATTGGGCTGTCTGCCTTATTTCTAGTCAGTTTGACCTCTCACGCACTCCCCGTTTTTGCAAATGAAGTAGACATAGAGCAAACAATGACGCAAACAACAGTTACTTCTCTAAATCAAAGTGACCATTTATCCTTTAAATACACCTTTTCACCAGGCTCAATCAATACCACTGTTGGAGAATCCGGAAAAATCACCCTTGAAGACTTTGAAGGAATTTCTTTAACTGGCACATTCACGGCAGTCACTGACGATCCATACATAGAACTATCCGCTGACGGCACCTGGAAAGCCCACAAATCAGGCGAAACAATGCTTACTCCACAATTCACTTTATCCAAAAAAACACTAGCTGAGATCGAACAAAAATTTCCTAATCGTCCTCTAGCTATCCTAGAAATCCAGCAGATTATTCCTGTCACTATCACTCATCCAACGAGTAGCTCAACCAAAGATTCAATCAATGACTCCGTCAAAAATGTGGCGAACAATCAAAACAGCACTCGAAACAATACGCCGGAGAATGGACAAAACAATACACAGAAAAATTTGGAGACACTTCCACAAACAAATGATCAGAGCCAGACTAATTGGATGATCTTCGGTGGATTTTTGATACTTTTGACCCTCCATTTACGGAAGCGATTAGCGGCATAAGCGCGACTAAATTGGACTATCGAAAATACCTGTCCAGCTACTGATTGAATCTATAGTAGCTGGACAGGTATTTTAACCTTCATTCTAGTTAAACAAGTTAGGCTTAGCTATACATACCCACTAATATAGCTTTTGCATCCATCACTCTTCTCACGCTTACTTTATATACTGCCCAGTCAATGAAGCTTGTGCTAGAACGATCTGTTCTGGCGTTCCCTCAAAGACAATGTTTCCCCCTTTATCTCCACCATCAGGACCAATATCAACAATCCAATCTGCTTGGCGAATAATATCAACATGATGCTCAATCACAATAACCGTATTTCCTTGATTCACAAGATAATTCATAATTTGCATAATTTGAGCGATATCAGAAAGATGCAATCCTGTAGATGGTTCATCTAGTAGATAGATACTGCCCTTTTTATAAAATTCACTCGCTAACTTCATTCTTTGACATTCGCCACCTGAAAGAGTACTCATCCGCTGACCAATCGTTAAATAATCTAACCCTACGTGAGACATCGCCCAAAGTTTCTTTTGAATACTGGCATCATCGAAGAACTTTAACGCATCTTCCACGGTTAAATTCAATACTTCATCGATTGTTTTCCCTTTATAGAGATAGGTAAAGACTTCCGGTTTAAAACGTCGACCTTCACAGTCAGGACATTCTGTTTTAACAGCTTCCATAAAAGCCAGATTTGTTTCTATATATCCTTGTCCTTTACACGTTTCGCAGGCCCCTTTGGAATTGTAGCTAAACAAAGCTGGAGAAACCTGATTCCCCTTACCAAATAATGAGCGAATTTTATCCATAATCCCAATGTAAGTAGCTGGATTAGAACGAGAATTCGTTTGGGCAGCTGCTTGATCAATAACTATCGTCTCTGGAAACTCAGTCAAAAATGAAGATTTCACTAAAGTGCTTTTCCCTGAGCCAGCCACTCCAGTAACTAGTGTTAGCGTCTGTTCAGGGACACGTAAAGAAATGTTTTTCAAGTTATGAGTCGTCGTTTTTTTACCTTCATAAATGCCTATAGTTTTTCGCGGAATCGGATTAATTTGGACTTTTTGACTCAGATAAAGGCCAGTCAATGTATCCGATTTAAGCAGTTCCTCATATGTTCCTTTAAACATGATCTGTCCGCCATGCTTGCCAGCTTGAGGGCCTATTTCAATCACATAATCTGCTATTTTTATCACATCGGGATCATGTTCAATCACAAGCACTGTATTCCCCTTATCTCTTAATTTAATCAATAATTCATTAAGTCGATGAACATCTCTTGGATGTAGACCAATACTTGGTTCGTCAAAGATATACAACAAATCTACTAAACTATTATTTAAATGTTTGACCATCTTCACTCGTTGCGATTCCCCACCCGATAATGTGGCTGTTTCTCGATCCAAACTAAGATACCCTAGACCAATATCAACTAAATGCGTAATCTTTTCAACTAAACTCTGAAGTAAAGTGCTCGCTTCAGGTTGCTCAATCGTCTCTAACACTCTTAATAACTCATTCAATTGAAAACTTTGAAGATCGGCGATTGAATAATCCGCAACTTTCACTGACAGCGAACGCTGAGACAATCTCTGACCCTGGCACTCAGAACAGACTGCTTCATGGCTATGTTCGCTGATCATTTTTTTCGCACGATCACTCAGTTCTCCCTCTTTAGTCAGATACAATCGATTAAACTTGGTAACAACCCCTTCATAACTGGTATTCATCCCAGCAACTTTTACCTTAAAATCGGCACCATATAAGAGTAGCTCTCGCTCTTCTATGGAGTAATCACTCACTTTTTTATTTACATCAAATAGACCAGATTCGAGATAACTTTTCAGATACCACTCTGTATTTTTTATAGGTGGAAAAATAATTGCTCCCTCAGCCAAGGAAAGTGTTTCATCAATGAGCGTCTCGACTTTAACTTCTACCTTTCGACCAATCCCTTGGCACTCTTCACACATACCTTCTTTATCATTAAACGAAAATAAATTCGCTGATCCAATTGAAGGTTCCCCAATACGGGAATACAATACCCGAAGAATCGGGTTTATATCTGTAATTGTCCCTAAGGTAGAGCGAGAATTTCCACCTAGCCTTTTCTGATTAATAACAACAGAAGTGGACAAATTTTCTAAAGAATCCACTAATGGCGCTTTGTATTTCGGTAAAAACCCACGAACAAAGGCACTAAAAGTTTCATTTAGCTGCCTTTGCGATTCATTCGCGATTGTTTCAAATACAAGTGATGATTTCCCAGATCCCGAAACACCAGTGAACACCGTGATTTTTCGTTTTGGGATATCAACATCCACGTTTTTTAGATTGTTCTCTCTGGCTCCGCGAATTTTTAGATATTCTAGCTCTTTCATGGCTTTCCTCCTTAGCTGACTGCTTTCAATTTTTTTATTTCGTTCTTTTATAGCAGTAACCCTAGAATAGCACTTTAATGCAAGTACTAAAGTTTATTTTTTTAACCCCTTGATATTATAGTATAATTAGATACAAACTTTAGCATCCGGGGGAATACTTGATGAATTACCGACCAATCGATATCGCCAGAAAATTAAATATTAGCACTAGCTTATTGAGACATTATGAAACATTCGGACTATTTCCAACACCTGAACGAACAAAAAGCGGCTACCGTATTTATACAGAAGAAAGCTTTACTTATCTCAAAGCAGTCCGCACCTGCACTTTGGCTTATGGCTACAAAAATGCTAAAAATATTCTAGATACCTTGCGGGCAAAACACTATACACAATTTTTCTGGCTATTAAATGAAGAGCAATACAATCTGTACCAACAAAAACAAATTGCCGAAAAAACACTAGCTCTGCTTCAAGAAAAACAGAGTATTGAGATTACACAAATGCCTAAAAAAGGTTGGATTAGTATTGGCGAAGCAGCAGAACGGCTCTCCATCACAGAAACGACGATTCGACATTGGACAAAAGAAGGCCTATTAACTGTTTCACGGGATAAAGAAAGTAACTACCGACAATTCGACGAGAGCGCCTTACGTCAACTATTAATTATTCGGCTACTGCGTTCCTCCATTTGGTCATTAGATGTCGTCAAAGAAATCCTCAACACTTTTCATGGCGAAACCCCCGCTGAAATAATCGATTTAGCCACACAATCAATCAGTCTACTCAATAAGCAATTAGAACGACAATTTATTGCACAAACTTATTTATATCAACTGCTCCTGTTCTTAAATCCAGACTACCTAGTAGATTTCCCGGGAATGGAATTCTATAATTTTGATCGACCCGAACGCTTATAAAACGGTTCACCAGCCATATCGTAACCAGGCTTTGTCTATCCCATTACCGATGCAGCCCATTAGAAAATAATTTACATAATAGGATGCAAAAATAGGCATAGACGATTTTTATCCTACCTATCAAGAACCTGATCTTGGATGATGCCTGCAGATTTTAAAAACATATAAGTAACCACTGGGCCAACAAACGAAAATCCTCGTTTTTTCATATCCTTTGCAATAACTGTTGCCTCTGGAAGGACGTTGGGGACTTCATCTTTTGTCTCATAGGTATGTACAATCGGAACTCCGCCCACAAAATCCCACAGATAATCAGAGAAACTAGCATATTCATCCAACAAATTTACGATAGCTCGCGCATTTTTAACAACTGCCTTGACCTTTCTAGGATTACGAATCATCTCAGGATCCTTCAAAATACGCTCAATGTCATCGGGGAAAAACGCCGCTACTTTCCGGAAATCCATCCCACAAAAATTGCGACAGAAAACGTCCTTTTTTCCAGCAGCAGCTTTCCAGCTAAGGCCTACTTGGAAAACGCCAACTGTCAATAATAAGAACAATTCCTTATCATCATAGGTTTCTTTCCCCCACTGCTCACTGTACCATTGATGTTTATTCAGATAAATCACGCCTCTCTCTAACAATTTCAGGCAAAGCCCGTTCCCTCACTACTTTACCTAGTTCTTTCATTTTTTTCTACTATTTAATTTGTTCAGACAGCCCAGACTTTGTTATATTCACTTCCCATTTCATTCCGATAGACTGTTTTTTAGCTAATTATTAGGTATTCATAATAGGATACGTAAGAATAGCTGGATTTTTTTTATTTTAACACTTATTTTTTTTAATAGATGATTTAGCTGACTAAAAGGTTCGCCATTCTTCCTATTAGTAGTTGTTATCATTCATTAAAAGATTTTTTGAAAGTTATTTTATCGAATGAAAGAAATCATTCAAAGAAAATCAAGCACTCTTGCCTAATAGCGCTTTAATGTGGTAACTTGGATAGAGTCATTTATATCTCTACACAAAATTACATAACACCATAATCATCACACAATAATCATCTGAAAAGGAGCATTCTATGTATTCTTTATTATTAGCAATCATCTATATTGCCTTCATTAGTCTAGGTCTACCCGACTCATTGGTGGGCTCAGCTTGGCCCATTATGCACACGGAATTAAACGTCCCGGTCTCTTATGCGGGAATAATCACCATGACAATTGCCGCTGGAACAATCGTTTCCAGTATCTTTTCTGACAAATTAACTCGAAAATTAGGCACCGGTATGGTCACCACCTTGAGTGTGCTAACTACTGCTATCGCACTTTTTGGTTTCTCCATCTCACATAGTTTTTTTGCTCTTATTCTTTGGGCCATTCCTTACGGACTAGGGGCCGGCGCTGTTGACGCCGCTTTAAATAACTATGTCGCTCTGAACTATGCTTCACGCCATATGAACTGGCTCCATTGTTTTTGGGGTGTCGGAGCAGCACTCAGCCCTTACATCATGAGTTATTATTTAACAAATGGTCAAGGTTGGAATACTGGCTATCGAACAATTGGCCTACTGCAAATTGCCTTAACCTTTGTTCTATTTATTAGCTTACCACTATGGAAACAAAACAAACGACCTGATCGACTAAGCACGACCGAAAAAAACGAGACAACCGAGAAAATTGAGCCAGCTGAAATTACTGAATCGAAAGCTCTTTCCTTCAAGGAAATTTTACGTTTACGAGGAATTAAAGCTATCTTACTTGCCTTTTTCTCTTATTCTGCCATTGAACAAACTGCTGGACTTTGGGCTAGTAGCTTCCTTGTACAAATAAAAGATATTACACCAGAAATTGCCGCAAGCTTTGGCTCCTTCTTCTTTTTAGGAATCACTTTTGGACGCTTTATTTGTGGATTTGTTGCGGATTATTTAGGAGATAAACAATTGATTCGGATTGGTACAGGAATATTATTTATCGGAGTCATCTTGCTCGCTTTTCCCACGACTATCAGCCAAGTAGCCCTAGCTGGTTTGTTAATTATCGGTGTTGGCTGTGCGCCAATCTATCCAGCAATTATCCATGCAACACCGACAAATTTCGGCAAAGAACACTCACAAGCTGTTATCGGTATCCAAATGGCCTTCGCCTACGTTGGAACCACTTTTATGCCACCACTATTCGGTTTCATTGCAGCCAAATTAACTATCGGACTCTATCCACTCTACCTAATAATTTTTGTTGGAATTATGTTCGTGGCAACCGAAAGTCTGAATAAAATTGTCAAAGAACGCACACACAGCTAAAATAAATATCTGTAAAGCAAACAACCTGCGACTAAAAAAAACTGGTGTGCACCCCGTC
>NZ_MAEJ01000012.1 GCF_009933175.1 Candidatus Enterococcus huntleyi
TATTCATTGTGGTTTCAAGCTGATTGCGAAAAACTTCTGTTAAATTTGTATTTTCTAGTAGTGCTTGAGCGATTTCTTTGTTAAACTGATTCATGGGAAGACCTCTTTCGTTGATTTGGTTTAGTCGCTTTAATCATACGAATAAGGTCTTCCTTTTTCAATACCCTAATTTACACAAACTATTTTACGCTCTCTATGAAACGACAAAAAAGGAAGTGTGGGTGATCTATATGACTATTTTTTGGCTTGTTATAATCTTTTTTATCTGTTTATATGCGCACCTTCAGGCAAAAAAGAACAATCGGCGTCCTTCAGAAAAAGAGAAAAAGTTCGCGTATGTACTTTTTTCTATGGTTTTTTACAGTTTTCATAGAAAGCTTCTATTTATCTGATTTCATAGTCCTCAATATGTTATTTAAAATGCCGTAAGCACTGAATAAAGAACAAAAAATATCGTTTTATTGGCCACTTGTGGCTAGACGGCATCTTTTAGGGATAAAAGTGACATAAAAAAGCTCGATTTAAGAGCAAAACCTATTAAGCGATGACTTCTTGGTTTTTGCTACTCTCCTGAGATGTTCGAAAACACCACGCCTAGCCACAAGTGAGCAACTTCTAAAAATTCTGACTAACTAGCAAAAGCAGCCTCACAATAATTAATGATTCCCCCGTAAATTAACCGTAGAATCCCATATTTATAGGATTTAGTAGCTCATATATATTTCAATTCAAACATTTACTGAACTAGTAAATGGCTAATTTATTCCCACTTGTGGCTAGTTGCGCATCTATTGAGAGTAAAAGTGGCGGGAAACTAACAAATAGTGCAGAGAAATACACTAAGCATAGGATTCTCGCTTATTCACGTCCGGTTCAAACGCTGGAAAACACCGCAACTAGCCACAAGTGGGTAATTTCTCGTTTTCCACCAAAAAATAACGTCCATGACTGACTACAGATTCAATTTCAGATTATTTAATAAATCGTAAGAAGAGCTCAATAGGTGTAGAACTTTATCATTTTTGTAAATTTCAAGTCAGATATTTATTCGGTATAAAAGGTGAGTAAACCGATTCTTTGGCAGAGACAAAAAAAGTCACAATTGCTTAAAAAGCTTGCGACTTCTTTTCCTGTCATTTTGTCTAAACGAAACCTTCGCTTAACTTTTCAACCATTTGAGAAGGAATCACTGAAACGACGGTTAGAACGGCTAGAGTTGCGAACCATTTCCACCAAAACTTTTCCTCCATAATCCTATCTCCTTTGCAGTCGTTGGACTTCAAGTGTGACTTTATTTTTTATGTATTTACGATATCTGAAAAGTAAATAGTGTACATTATAGATTGCTGTAAGTACCATGGTCATTTCTAATAAAGTGAGATGAAGGAATCGCTGAATTTGATTTACTTTCAAAAACTCGAGCAATCCTACAACAATTAAAGTAAACACCACAAGTGTGCCCACCGCAGAAAAAGCATTCATCTTTTCTTCGCCAAATTCTGAAATCCCCATAATAATTAAAAATAGGAGAATTGACAAACCACCTATACTATAAAGAATCCCTTCGAAATTCATCTTCCCACCTCTTTTCTTACTGTTAATTATAGTTAAGTCAAAGGAGCACAGGACAATTACGTCCTGAATGGTCGATTTCTCGTCCCGAATGGTCAATGATGAAAAGATGTCTGTTGGTTGGCAGAATCTCTCGCTATAGTTGAGTTATCAAGTCTTTAGCCTACAGAGCCTCCACTACCATTCATACTATCGATATAGTCTAGTGCTAATGAAAAGGCCACAAGCAAAGGTTCATCTGTCCGATGTAGACAGTCAATCTCATAGGAATCGGCCATCTTCATCCATTGCTTATTCACATAGCCAATCTGTTGGCCATTTCGCAAGACTTGAAACTTCGACATCCAGTTGCCCTCCATGACTATATCTGAGCCGATGATCTCAAATTTTGGTTTAAACGACATCATTTTTTGCTGAATCAGGAGTTCTTTGCCATCGGTTGTTCGTAAATAGAAGGCCGTAGACCAACTTTTCACCTTCTGAGCCACTTCGGCGACTTGAGTGCCGTCCTTGTCGTAGAGGAAAAACCGTTTAGCGAAGCTCATTAACTTCTCCTCCGCGTAATAGACATCGTTCCCCGCAGCATCTTTAATATAGAAACGATCCTTCATACTCAATAATTGCTGTTTGACATATAGTTTTCTCATAAATATCAGCACTCCTCATTTAATTTGTTTGTGACTGTCACCAAGTGATTGGGTTATTTTCTTGGTTACTATTGTTTATTTTAGAAACTCTTTCGTGCAAAAGTCGTATGCACAATTAACTTATAGACTAAGTTTAATCTATCACATGCTTTTTTTGGCTATTTCGAATTTATATATTCATTTTTGAAAGCAAGCAGTCAATTATTTTTAGCGATTGGTTCAAATTAGAACCTATAGTTTCCCTAGAATAGATGAGAATAATCAAAGCGGGCGAGTAGCTGAGGGTATTCAGCTTGAAGTGATTAATATGGAATCAATAATAGGGAATGAACAATAGGAAATGTTCAACTTAAAGTGAACAATCTGTCGGAAATCTCCGATAGTTGTGGGACTTAACTGAAGGGGAGTGGACAGAAAAATTAATCAATACGTGTGTTCATTTTTTTGTTCATTCTGCTTTTTTTAAAATCGAAATTTTTTTCACCGATTCTAGCCATCTGGTAGTTTTTTTTATATAAATCACGTATAATGTGTACTAGTGAAATTTTCTAAGGAAGGGGTCCAATATGGCTTATCAAGCGCTCTACCGTGTCTGGCGTTCGCAACGATTTGATGATGTTGTGGGACAAAAGGCCATTACCCAAACACTTAAAAATGCGATTACCCAAAAGAAGACCTCTCACGCGTATTTATTTACGGGTCCTAGAGGAACTGGGAAGACGAGTGCGGCGAAGATTTTTGCCAAAGCAATTAACTGTCCGAATAGTCAAGAGGGCGAACCGTGTAATGAATGTGAGATGTGTCAGTCGATTACAGCGGGTAGTCAAGAAGATGTGATTGAGATTGATGCGGCAAGTAACAATGGTGTGGAAGAAATTCGTTTTATTCGAGACAGAGCGAATTATGCGCCAACTAAAGCTGCCTACAAAGTCTATATTATTGATGAAGTGCATATGCTTTCGACCGGAGCCTTTAATGCCTTACTGAAAACATTAGAAGAGCCTAAAGAGCATGTTATTTTTATCTTAGCTACAACGGAACCACATAAGATTCCATTAACGATTATTTCAAGAACGCAACGATTTGATTTTAAGCGAATTAATGCGCAGGATATTGTCGATCATTTAAAACATATTCTACAAGAGATTGATATTGCCTTTGAAGAGCAGGCGCTCTATATTATTGCGCGAGCGGCGGAAGGTGGTATGCGGGATGCGTTGAGTATTCTCGATCAGGCGATTTCCTATAGCGATGGGACGATTACGACTGAGCATGCGATGCAAGTCACCGGTAGTTTGACGTTTGAGATGATGGATCAATATGTCGGGGCTTGTGTGAATCAAGAAGTCCAACGTGCCTTAACTGATCTGGAACAAATTTTGTCTGAGGGAAAAGAAGCGCGGCGCTTTTTAGAAGATTTATTGTTATATTGCCGCGATTTATTAATGTATCAACAGGCACCACAGCTTCTTTCAGAAAAATCAGGTCATTTGACTGAGGCGTTTAAAGCGTTGGCGGGTCAAGTGTCGCCAGAAGCCATCTATCAAATGATTCAAATTCTGAGTGAGACCCAAAATGAAGTGCGTTTTACGAATAATGCGACGATTTATCTAGAGGTTGCGACCGTAAAATTAGCGACACCTAGCACAAATCAAGGAGTGTCTCAGGCAAGTGGTCAACCAGCTGGTCAATTAATGCCAGAAGCGTCAGGTCAGTCGGCTCATTCAGGGCAAACAGCGAATGCAGGTGAATTGCATCAATTGCAAGCACAGGTGGCGGCTTTACAAAAAGAAGTCCAGAGTTTGAAACAAAACGGAACCGCTAATGGTGCGGAACCAGCGGCAGCTAAGCCAAAAGCGAAACCTGTGAAAACTACTTTCCGGGTACCGACTGAGCGGGTCTTCCAAGTCTTAGCTGAGGCAACAAAACAAGATTTGTTAAATCTCAAAAATGTTTGGGATGATGTCTTGATGGCGATGTCCGTGACGCAACGGGCGATGCTGAAATCCAGTGAACCTGTTGCTGCAGGCCCAAATAGCTTAGTGATTGCTTTTGAATATGAGATTGTTTGTCAGAAAGCTATGGGGGATGAAGAGCTGTCGCTGATGTTAAGTAACACGATTAGTCGAATGATTCCCAACTATGCGCCAACTGCGGTCTATATTACGCGGGAAAGCTGGCCGGCGATTCGACAATCCTATGTGCAGCAAAATAAGCACCAAGAAAAACCATCTGAATCGTTTAGCGAATCAGAAGAAGAAATGACCGCACCTCTTCCATCAGAGGAAGAAGTAGCTGTTGAAAAAGCCAAAGAATTTTTTGGTGAAGAATTACTAACAATTATTGATGATTAGGAGTGAAGAGATATGATGCGAGGCATGGGAAATATGCAAGGCATGATGAAACAAGTTCAAAAAATGCAAAAAGAAATGGTGAAAGCACAAGAAGCTTTAAACGAGAAAGAATTTACTGGTGAATCAACCAATCAATTGGTGAAAGCCGTCTTTACTGGTGACCGAAAAATGAAAGATATTCAAATTAATGCAGAACTGATTGATCCGGAAGATCCAGATATGTTACAAGATTTTGTGATTATGGCAGTCAATGATGCTCTTTCAAAAATCGAAGTAGAAACTGAGCAAACGATGGGTAAATACACTAAAGGAATGCCAGGGTTCTAAGCTGTAGAACGCAAATAATGTGTAAATAAAACTGCAAAATAGGTGACAAACAAGTTAAAACGACAGAAAATATAAGGAGCAGACGCCCATGCAATACCCAGAACCAATCGCTAAGTTGATTGATAGCTACATGAAATTGCCTGGAATTGGGCAGAAAACAGCGACTAGATTAGCTTTTTATACCATTGATATGAAGGATGAAGTGGTGAATGAATTTGCCAAATCCTTATTGAGTGTCAAACGTGATCTACATTTTTGTAGTATCTGCGGCAACATTACAGAGGAAGATCCTTGTGAGATTTGTCAGGATACGACCAGAGACAAGAGTATGATTCTGGTGGTTGAAGAACCCAAGGATGTCATGGCAATGGAAAAAATGCGTGAGTTTCATGGTCTGTATCATGTCTTACATGGGGTTCTTTCACCAATGGAAGGCACAGGGCCAGAAGATATTAATATCGCGCCGCTGATTCAACGCTTGCATGATGAAGAGGTTAAAGAAATAATTATTGCGACTAATGCAACGACAGAAGGAGAAGCAACTGCGATGTACCTGTCTCGTTTGATCAAACCGGCTGGCATTAAAGTTACCCGTTTGGCCCATGGATTATCTGTCGGCAGCGACATTGAATATGCGGATGAAGTGACTTTATTAAAGGCCGTTGAAGGTCGCCGAGAGTTATAAGTTTTCAATTGAATAAGTTTTCCAGTACAATAGAAGTGTATTGGATAGATGGAGGCAAAAACGTGAACGGATTATTTATCACCGTTGAAGGACCAGATGGGGCTGGCAAGACCAGTGTCATCGAAGAATTATTTCCGAGATTACAAGCATTGACCAATCAACCACTTATAAAAACTAGAGAACCAGGTGGGATTGCGATTGCAGAAAAAATTCGCCAAGTCATCTTAGATCCTAAGAATGATGCGATGGATGAACGGACAGAAGCGTTATTGTATGCGGCTGCTCGTCGTCAACATTTAGTGGAAAAAGTGTTTCCCGCTTTAAATGAAGGCAAGATTATCTTATGTGACCGTTTTGTCGACAGCTCGTTGGCTTATCAAGGAGCCGGTCGCCGCATTGGAGTGGCCGCGATTGCTGAGATGAATATATTTGCGACAGAGGGGTTAGCACCTAATTTCACTTTGTACTTGGATGTGGATTCTGATACGGGCTTGCGCCGTATTTCGCAACATCGTTCGCATCAAATGGATCGTCTTGATTCAGAAGGCTTAGAGTTTCATCAACGGGTGCGTCATGCGTATTTGAAGCTTGCTGAAGAAAATCCATCACGGATTACCAAAATCGATGCACGACAAGACTTATTTCATGTAGTGGAAGCTTGTTTTCAAGCAGTGGTCAGTCGTTATCCAGAGAAGTTTACTAAATAGGAGGGTGTTAAGTATGAAAATCGTATTAGCTATTGTTCAAGATAAGGATAGTAACCGTTTGGCCAATGAGTTTATTGATTCAAATATTCGTGCGACAAAATTGTCATCAACAGGGGGCTTTCTAAAAGCCGGAAACAGCACGTTTATTATTGGGATTGACGATGATCGTGTGGAAGAAACACTTGAATTGATCAAAAAGACTTGCCAATCAAGAAAACAATATGTTTCAACACCAGTAACATTAGATATTTCGATGGATGGCCAAGTACCTTATCCAGTTGAAGTCGAAGTTGGCGGAGCAACAGTCTTTGTTCTTCCAGTTGAAGGATTCCATCAATATTAAGAAGGAGAACCACATGGAAGAAGCACAATTTTTAGAAAAAAATCAGCCAATTGTGTTTACCCAACTTCAGAAAAGCTTTGAGCATGGGCGTCTTGCCCATGCTTATCTTTTTGAAGGTGAGTCAGGCACAGGCAAACATGAAGCCAGTATCTGGTTAGCCAAACACCTATTTTGTAGTAATCTGCAAAATAATCAGCCGTGTAATCAGTGTAATAATTGTCAACGGATTGAACGAAGTGAGCATTTAGATGTTCAATCGATTGAACCTGAAGGACAGACGATTAAGGTGGATCAAATACGTAAGCTACAATCTGAATTTTCAAGAAGTGGCTTTGAGACAAAACAAAAGGTCTTTATTATTAAAGATGCGGACAAAATGAATAGTAGCGCGGCCAATAGTTTGTTGAAATTTCTAGAAGAGCCTGTGGGTCAATTCTTAGCTATCTTAGAAACGGATTCTGTGGGACGCATTTTGCCAACGATTCAGTCTCGCTGCCAAATCCTACATTTTCAGCCACTTTCAAAAGAATTGTTGCAAACAAAACTAATGGAAAATGGCTTGGGCCAGCAGACAGCAAAACTTTTATCTTCATTGACAAATAGTTTCGCTAAAGCAGTTGAAATCTCGCAAAATGAATGGTTTAATGAAGCTAGGGATTCTGTTCAGCAATGGTTTAATTATCTGAAAGAAGCGGATCCACAAGCCTTTATTTATGTTCAAAAGAAGCTGGTCAAGGTCTTTAAAGAAAAAAGTCTGCAGTTTGAGTCGTTTAGTATGCTACTGTTTTATTATCAAAGTCAGTTAGCTGAAAAAACAGCGACCGGGACAGTTAATGAAATTGCGGAGACCAATCGAGTGATTGAACTTATTTTACAGGCGGAACAAAAGTTGAGAGCGAATGTTTCTTTTCAGAGTACAGCTGAGCAACTCGCAGTAAGAATTATTTATAAATAAATTAACTAACGAATTGATGAAGGAGGATGAAAATGGTAGAAGTTGTAGGGGTCCGATACCGCGAAGCAGGACATATCTATTATTTTACTCCTGGGAAATCAGAGTATGTTTACAATGATAAAGTACTTGTTGAATCACAACAAGCGAAGCAAATAGCTACAGTTGCCATTCCAAAACGGGAGATTCAACCAGAGGATTTGCCTGATGAATTAAAACCTATTTTACACAAGGCGTCACCGAAAGAATTGGAGAAGGCGGAGCAGAACGCAGCAGATGCAGAGGAAGCCTTCAAGATTGCAAAGGAAAAGATTCGTCTTCATGAATTAGAAATGAAATTAATTCGAGCGGAATATACTTTTGATAGAAGTAAAATGATCTTTTATTTTACTGCGGATGGGCGTGTTGATTTCAGAGAATTGGTCAAAGACCTAGCAGGGATTTTTAGAACGCGGATTGAACTGCGTCAAATTGGTGTGAGAGATGAGGCCAAGATATTGGGTGGTATTGGTCCATGTGGTCGTCAATTATGTTGTTCGACTTTCTTAGGAGACTTTATTCCTGTGTCAATTAAGATGGCAAAAGACCAAGGTCTATCGTTAAATCCAACGAAAATTTCTGGCTTATGTGGCCGTTTGATGTGTTGTCTGAAATACGAGAATGATGAATATGAAAAGGCTAAAAAAGAATTGCCTGATTATGGCAAAGAAATTGAAACACCAGACGGCAAAGGTCGTGTTGTAGGATTGAATTTATTGAGTCGGATTATTAAGGTTCGCTTGGTTGGGAAAGAAACGCCAGTCGAATATGATTATGAAGAGCTCAAAGAAGTGACAGCTAAAGCAGGTGAGATTCATGGATAAACGGTCGTTGTATGATGGCTTAAATCGGTTAGAATCCGAGTTGCGTAATACATTGACGGAGCTCGTTGAACTGAAAGAAGGTTTCCATGAAATTGTCGAAAAAAATACGACTTTAGAGATGGAAAACCAGCGTTTACGGGAGCATTTAAGAGAATTAAATCAAGTGGCTGAGGAACCTTCTGAAAAAATCAAGCAGGCTCTTTCAAAATCACGGATGAATTTAGAAAAAATCTACGAAGAAGGCTTCCATGTCTGTTACGATTTGTATGGCTCACGTCGAGAAAATGATGAACCTTGTGCGTTTTGTCTTGAGGTCATTTATCGTGAGAGCATTAAGTAAATGAATCTTATCGGAAAATCAAAAAGTTGAGAGTGAAGCTCGTTTCGTTCCTCTCAACTTTTTTGTGGATAACTTTGACTGTGGATGGAAAGGTGGGCCTATATGAATAAACAAAAAAGTTTTAAAGGAGCCCAGACAAGTGGGACGCTTTATCTAGTTCCGACACCTATCGGAAACCTTGAGGATATGACGTTTCGAGCGGTTAAAACGTTGCAATCAGCGGATTTAATTGCTAGTGAGGATACACGAAATACGCAAAAATTATTGAATCATTTTGATATACAAGTACCACAAAAAAGTCTACATGAGCATAATTATAAAGAACGTGTTCCACAGCTTGTGGAACAATTATTGACTGGGCAGACGATTGCTCAGGTTAGTGATGCTGGCATGCCATCAATTAGTGATCCAGGACACGAGTTGGTTTTAGCTTGTATTGAGAAAGACATTCCAGTGGTTTCTTTACCGGGACCAACAGCGGGCATGACTGCTTTGATTGCGTCTGGTCTATTGCCGCAACCGTTTTTATTTTATGGGTTTTTGCCGAGGAAAAAGAAAGAGCAACAAACAGCACTGACTGCATTAAAAAGTCAAGAAAGTACCTTGATTTTTTATGAATCACCGTATCGAGTAGCGGCGACTTTGAAGAATATGCAAGAGGTCTTAGGTGGACAAAGAAAAGCTGTCGTCTGTCGTGAGCTGACAAAAATTCATGAAGAATATTTACGTGGCACAATCGATGAATTGATTGACTATTTGGAGACGACTGAGTTGAAGGGCGAATGTTGCCTCTTAGTTTCAGGAAATGACGGGACAGAGCTTGAGATCAACGAGTCTATCGGTGGTAGCTTGAAAGAACAAGTGCAAGCGAAGATTGATCAAGGATTGTCTTCAAAAGCGGCGATTAAAGAAGTTGCTGTACTAAATAGCGTGAAAAAACAAGAAGTCTATCGGGTCTATCATGAGCTAGAAAATGAATAGAAAGCTTTTAATTTAAACGGATCAGAGATGGGAAATGTTACCCATTTTTGGTCTTTTTTGATATTAAAGGGATTATAAAAAAATAGAAGACTGAAAATCATTTTGACGATTTTCGGTCTTCTATCTTATTGGTTTTAGAACTAGTAAATCAAGTTATTTTTTATGCGTACACATAAGCTTCTTACTCATGAAGAGTTCTAAATCGTCCACAGAAAGTAAATGTTTTGGGAGGATAATAATTTTGTCTTCTGTAATTTGAATTATAAAATACTCATCTGCATCATGGATTTTTTTTAATTCGTCCCACCTCCATGTTTGATCATAGTCTGGCTGAGCACTTATTTTGCTAGATATGCCTATAGTATCGATCATAATTTGTTTTTCAGAAAATAATATATTATTTTCTGGGTCTGTAAGCTGATGATTTATTTTTTGATTCGGATATGTTACTGCACGATAGACAAAGTAAATACCTATTATAAGATATATGACTATTATTGTCAGATAGATGTACTGTTGAGAAAAGAATTCTTTAGCTAGCCGGTGGGCTATATATTTAGGATGCTCTTGGGTAAGTTGATATAGTTGAATAACTATTAAAACACCTATGAATACTGATGCGCTTAGTAAGGAAATTCCAGCTATAAAACTTCTAACGATTATTTTTTTACCCCTAGAGGAGCATTTTCGATTGAATTTTCTAATTGCTTTATGATAATCTTCTTTTTTTAAACAATAGAGATAGGTCAAATTCATCACCCTCAAATTTAAATTTATATTAACATTAACAGATGACTATTAGATTAGAGTGAGAATAATTTGTCTACTGGTTTAAATAACTCCATGTTAAACATCCCTGCTAAAAATAGGAACATTTCTATGCCTACTGATATTATTTCTCCAATACCTGTACCATGAGCAGCAACTATAGTGATTACTGCAGTAGCGACACCTACTGTTAATTCAGCAACGTGGATTTACTCGTTCATATTGAACTCATTAGTTGAATATTAAGATAAATATCATCGTAGTCTTCTTGAGATATTCTAATACTTGTAGGTAACATGGGCTTTGGATAAATTTCAATAATTAATTGTATTTTCTCTTTATATTGAGAATCTTCAATGCTTGTTTTGATAACTATTTTTGTACCAATTAAGTTGTTTCTAGCGCTAGATACAGTCTCTACAAATTTTTCTGAAATAAATTTATAGTCATTGGTGTAGTCAAATAAAAACTTTATATTTCTATCAATCAAAAAGTTACGCAGAAAGATTGAATGGGAACGGATGTTTGTATTATAATAAGAGAGAAGCTTGTGTGATGTTAGCTGATAAATAACAAATAACAAATGACAGGGTCAACGGCGAGCTGTTCAGATCTGTAATAAATAGATAAGATAATACATAAACAGAAAGGATGATCCCCGTGGTCGAGATGCGTTTTCCCTTAAAAAATGATACTTCTAGGAAAATTATTCATATTGATATGGATGCTTTCTTTGCGGCAGTCGAAGAACGCGATCATCCTGAACTGGTGGGACATCCTTTAGTGATTGCTCGCCATCCTAGCGATACTGGAGGACGTGGCGTGGTGACGACTGCCAACTATATCGCTCGCCAGTATGGGATTCATTCGGCGATGAGTGCCCAGAAAGCTTTTGAGTTGTGTCCTCATGCAATATTTAAGCCTGGTAGTTACGAAAAATATAGTCAAATATCTAAAGAGATTCGTCAGATTTTTGCGCGGTACACGGATGTTATTGAGCCGATGTCGATTGATGAAGCCTATCTTGATGTGACAGAAAATAAAGTGCAGTCAAAGTCGGCGATTAAGATTGCTCGCATGATCCAACAAGATGTTTGGCGAGAACTGCGATTAACTTGTTCGGCGGGGGTAAGCTATAATAAGTTTATTGCAAAGTTAGCTTCTGATTACCAGAAACCAAAAGGTATGACGGTTGTGATGCCAGAGGATGCGGTGACGTTTTTGACGGCTTTACCGATTGAAAAATTTCATGGAGTCGGTAAAAAGACGGTACCCAAAATGAATGAGATGGGAATTTTTACTGGGGCTGATTTATACCGACAGAGTGAAATGGAGTTGATTCGGAATTTTGGTAAGATGGGTTATTCGCTTTATCGAAAGGTTCGAGGAATTCATGATTCACCAGTAAATGTCACGCGAGATCGAAAATCAGTTGGGCGCGAACACACCTATGGCACACCTTTAATGACAGAGGATGCAGTTTTAGGTCAGCTACGTCAATTGGCAGAAAGTGTCGAAGGCTCATTACAGCGAGTCCAAAAACATGGGAAAACAGTGGTTCTAAAAGTCCGCTACACAGATTATACAACCATCACTAAACGTGTAACCTTGCCTGAGTATGTCTATCGAAAAGAGGCTTTGTATCATGAAGCGAGTTTAATTTGGGAAGACATTCTAGGGATTGAAAAGGGCATTCGCCTATTGGGAATTACTGTTACTAATTTGGATCCAATGTCCTATGAAAACATTGTCTTGCCACTGTGGGGGAAAGAGAAAGACGATAATAATTAGAAGTGAGGGAAAAGTATGAGTGAGTATATCTATCTTGCAGGGAGCAAGCCTTTTTTGACTGGATCGATTGGTGATAACCCGCGTAAAATAGTCGGGGATACCATATATTATGACAGTGATGTAGACCTGGAATCATTTTATTTTGAAGATAATTATGACGTTGAAGATGATAGTAGATATCCGTTCAGCACTCATTTTTCAAATTACAAATTTCAAGTTTGTTCTTCTGACTTGCATTTACCTGAAGAGGGGACATCTCGTTTGAGTCAGAGAGAAAAGAAGGCAGTAAACGAATTGTTTTCTTATATCCATCGATATTTTGAACAAGATGAGGTAAATCAGTTAGAAATTTTGTACAGTTTGAATAGCTATGAAGATGAGCCTTTGAAAACCAAAAAGACAATAAAATTATCTGAGTTAAAAATGGAGGATTTATTTTATAAGCATTTTAAGTTTTTGACGATAGAAAGATAGGCTCACAATAGCTATACTTTCTTTAACAGGTACAAAATAAAAATGTAGGAAACGACTAAGCGCGTGTGGCGGCTTCAGTCATTCCCTACATTTTTTATTTGCATTAGCTTTAAATTAAATCGGCTTTTTTGATTTGTTCAAAGGTTTGTTCGCCGTCGTGACCTTTTGCCCACAGCACAACTTTTTGTTGAGCCAGTGATTGTTTGACGTCGATGATGCGTTGGTTACTGCTGCCACGAAATTGTAATTTAAGATCGCGTTTTGCAAGCTCAAAGCGACCGTCGACTAAGATGTCTACTTGATTTAGTAGTTCAAGTTTGTCTTCTGATTCAAGCAATAATTCTTCAAAGGTGTAACCTGTCCAAGACCAAATATCTTTGGTTGTACCAAAGACGTTTCGGACACGGTTGACGACTTGCAGACAGACATCCGTGTTTAAGAAGGGTTCGCCACCTAAAAGAGTTAATCCTTGCACATAATCATGGCTCAGATCGGCGATGATTTGATCTTCTAATTCTTGTGTAAATGGCGTGCCGTACCGAAAATTCTGAACGGCTTTATTAAAGCACCCCTCACAAGCAAATAAACAGCCGCTGACATACAAACTATTGCGGACGCCTTCGCCATCAACAAAATTAAAGGCTTTGTAATCGGCGATATAATTCTGACTATATTCTTTTGCTAACCATTCTTTTGGTTGGGGATTATTCATTTGGGAAAACTTCTTTCTTTGTCAGTCTAGTTAAAACGTGAAAGCCAGCCTAGCTAGCTACTTACTAATAAATGTGCATTTTGCCTTTAATACCTTTAGCTACAAATGAAGCCAGGAGTAGTGAGCAGTCTTTCGTCTAAGTGGCGAGAGGCTGCTCAATCCTGGCTAATTAATTGTCGGATTGTAGCTAATTATTTCATGTGTTTAACGCGTGAAGAGATTTCTTTGTGGCGTCCGTGAACCATTGGACGTGCTTGAGGATTTCCAAGATAGCCACAAGTTCGTTTAACAACATCACATGTTTTTGGATCGTGGTTGCCACATTCTGGACATTCAAAGCCTCGTTCAGTTGGCGTGAAATCACCTTCAAAACCACAACCATAACAATGATCAATCGGAGTATTGGTTCCTAAATAGCCAACTTTATCGTAGGCATAATCCCAGACTGCTTCTAACGCCTTAGGATTTTGTTGAAGGACTGGATATTCACAATAATGAATGAAACCACCTGAGCAATATTCTGGATAATCTTTTTCAAAATCTAATTTTTCAAATGGTGTCGGATTCTTACGAACATCGTAATGGAAACTATTTGTATAGTAATCCTTGTCTGTAATATTTTCGACAAGACCAAATTTTTCTGTATCTAAACGACAGAAACGGTCAGTTAAGCTTTCGCTTGGTGTTGAGTACACGCTGAAATGATAGTCGTACTCGTCGCTCCAATCATCTGCATGAGCTTTAAGAGATTTTAAAATGCTTAACGTAAATTCTTTGGCTTCAGGCGTTTTTTCCCATTCGCCACCAAAGAAAGAAGAAGCGACTTCATAGAGACCGATATAGCCTAGAGAAACGGTTGCGCGGCGATTTTTGAAGAGCTCATTGACAGACTGCTTGCGGTCCAAACGTTTGCCAAAAGCGCCATACATATAAAGAATCGGTGCATTGGCAGGTGTTGCTTCTTTACAACGATCCACACGGTAGACCAACGCATCCTTCACGATACTTAAACGTTCTTCCAGTAAAGACCAGAATTTGTCCATGTCGCCGTTTGCTTCTAAAGCGATACGAGGCAAGTTTAAGGTAACAACCCCTAAGTTCATCCGGCCAACATTAATTTCTTCGCCGTTCTCATCATTCCATCCTTGAAGGAATGAACGACAACCCATCGGAACCTTGAAACTACCAGTTATTTCAACAATTTTATCGTAGTTTAGAATATCTGGATACATCCGTTTTGTGGCACATTCTAAGGCCAATTCTTTAATTTCATAGTTCGGATCAGATTTTTCCATATTTACGCCACGTTTTAAGGTGAAGATTAATTTAGGGAAAATCGCTGTCCGATGTTCGCTACCTAGACCATTAATTCTGATTTGTAAGATAGCTCGTTGAATTTCACGTTCAAACCAGCTAGTTCCTAAGCCAAATCCTAGCGAAGTAAAGGGTGTTTGACCATTTGAAGTGAAGAGCGTATTAATCTCATATTCTAAGCTTTGCATTGCGTCAAAAATATCTTTGCGCGTTTTTGATTTTGCGTATTCTTCACGACGATCAGGATTTTCAATCCATTCTTCAGCATCTTTTAAGTGTTTTTGATAATTTAATTCGGCAAAAGGAGCTAACAGTTCATCTGTCCGATCTGCTGAACATCCGCCATATTGGCTAGAAGCTACGTTAGCAATAATCTGTGAAATCTGAGCGGTTGCTGTTTGGATTGATTTTGGTGATTCAACTTCAGCATTACCAATCTTGAAGCCTTTCGTTAGCATGCCTTTAAAATCGATTAAACAACAGTTTGTCATCGGCGTATATGGATGGTAATCCAAGTCATGGTAGTGAATATCACCTTTTTGATGGGCATTTGCCACATGTGGCGGTAACATTTTTAGACCGATTGATTTACCAACGATACCGGCGGTTAAATCACGCTGTGTGTTGAAAACATCACTATCTTTATTGGCGTTTTCGTTAACCACTGATTGATCTTTGTTGATTAATTTGCCGATAGTGAAGTTAATATCAGTTAATTTACTGCGTTCAAAATCACGACGTGTCCGGTAATTGATGTATTCTTCAGCTAATTCATATTCATTTTTCTCTAATAGAATATGTTCAACGACGTTTTGAATTTCATAAATTTTGATATTTTGATTAAAGCGTTCAACGATTTCTTGATCCACTCGTTCAACGATATCTTGGATACGTTCATGGGAAAGAGGCGTCAATTCATTGGTTAATTTTTGTTCTGCCTTAATTAGTGCATCATAAATTTTGCGGTCATCGAAATCTACGAGACGGCCATCACGCTTGATAATTTTCATACTTGCTAAACGAGTTTTTTCTGTCGTTCCTTGTGTACTCGTTTCTTTAATTTCCATCATTTGTATCCACTCCTAATTTTTCGTTCATTAACATCATAAAACAATTCAAGAGAAGTATCAACAATATATAGTGTTTTTGTTGATAAAATTTTCTATTCGTACACTATATGTAGTGTGCGAAGAAATTGAAAATTTGTGAAAACTTGTGGTTATCAGCTTTGTGATGAGTTTCATAATATCCGAAAATTTTCAACAGATTTTTTATTAAAATTTTAGAAAAGCGGACGGAATTTTCAGTCAATTTTTGTAATTATCGGATGAATTAACTTTACCGATAGCCAAATAAGTGAATTATTTCTCATTTAGTGGTTAAATAATCCCAAGTTTGACTGGCAGTTTTTTTGATTCGTGTAGATTAGCCACGGGAGAGGGGAGGTTGTCCATGAACAGATACTGAGCCATCAAAACCAAAATATTTTTAAAACAAATAGAGAAATTTTGATTGTAAATACCTAAGAGCTTCTTACTATCGTATAATGGATGAATAGTAAGATTTGGAAGGGACTGTTTTGATTGGGATGTTTAGGAAATATTATTTGGTTTATTTTTGGTGGTTTCTTTGGCGGACTTACTTGGTTTTTTGCTGGCGTTATCTGGTGCATCACGATTGTCGGGATTCCCGTTGGCTTACAGTGTTTCAAGCTAGCTGGTCTGAGCTTTTGGCCGTTTGGCAAAGAAGTCGTCTATAGTAGTAGCAATGTTTCTTTTCTAATCAACATTATTTGGTTAATCATCAGCGGTTTTTGGCTAGCGCTGGGGCATTGCATCAGTGGCATTCTTTTGTGTATCACGATTATTGGGATTCCTTTTGGTAAGCAATCATTCAAATTAGCAAAATTAGCCTTGATGCCTTTTGGGGCAAGAGTTGTGCTTTCGAATCGTTCATGGTAAGACGAATACTATCGAACGAATCGGAAAATAAGCCTACAAAAACGACTAGAGCTGTTACGGAAATTACTTTCTCGTAGCAGTTTTTTTGGTGGTGAAGAGGTTCAGTATTGTTGATTGAGAGACAAATTCCTTTACAGAAAATACTTTCTTATCTGCTCGTTTAAAAAAGCGATATTTACAGTCGTAATTCACAAAAATGTGTCAGAAAAAGCCGGTAAACTATGCTACTATAAATAGAAATAGGAAAAAGCTACATTCACTAGATAAACAACCGTGGATTAGGTGGAATACTGGGCTTGTTGCGTAGTCAAAAAAGGACTGATCAGTAAACTAACTGATGCGAACGGTAGAAAGGTGGCAATCGATGAAAACGATGATTGATGTAAAACATTTGAGTAAAACATATGGCAATAAAGGCAACCATGCCAAAGTTTTGGATAACCTTTCTTTTCAAGTTGAGGAAGGGGAATTTGTAGGGATTATGGGGCCGAGTGGTGCGGGTAAGACCACTCTTCTAAATATTTTGGCTACCATCAATTTACCGACAATTGGGCGTGTTCGAATCGACGGACAAGACATCACCCACATGAAAGAAAATCAGTTGAATAGCTTTCGTCGAAACGAGTTAGGCTTTATTTTTCAAGAATTCAACTTATTAGATACCTTAACGAATCGAGACAATATTGTCTTGCCACTTGCGGTTAATCGCGTACCAGTCAAGGAAATTAATCGGCGGATTGAAAAAGTCTCTGCCATTTTAAATGTTGAAACGAGTTTAGATAAATACCCTGATGAGGTTTCTGTTGGTCAACGCCAAAGAATAGCGGCAGCCAGAGCGCTTGTGAGTAAGCCAAGTGTTATTTTCGCAGATGAACCCACTGGATCGCTAGACTCAAAATCAGCCACCGAATTGTTGCATTATTTGACTGAGATTAACATACAAGAGGATACGACCATCGTTATGGTCACACACGATCCGTATACGGCGAGTTTTTGTAATCGTATATTATTTATCAAAGATGGCATAATTTTTTCAGAAGTAGTGAAGAGAGGCACCCGTCAGGAATTTTTTGACAAAGTCATTGATATGCAAGCAGCAATCGGCGGGGGAGGCAAACTGAATGGTCTATAGATTAGCCGTCCGTAGTTTTTTGAAGCAACTACAAGTGTACTTTGGTTACTTTCTAAGTATGGCAGTGGCGGTCATGATTTATTATTCATTCAGCGCGATGACCTATGATCAACCGCTACTACGTCGTGCTAGTCAAGATGTTCGGATTGAGAGTTTTTTGAAAACGGGGAGCATTATGGTTATTCTCGTGATTTTATTCTTTATGGTGAGTGCCAATCGGTTCTTTGTTAATAAGCGCTACAAAGAGGTTGGACTGTATCGTTTATTTGGCATGAGCAAGGTGCGGATCTCCGTTCTTTTCTTTGGAGAAACAATTGTTTTGGGCAGCTTTTCTTCTATTGTTGGTATCTTTTTTGGAATCATTTTCTCGAAGCTCTTCTCGATGATTCTCGTCAAGGCGATGAATTTATCTGTGGAAAGTGATTTCTTTATTTCATGGCCCTCGATTGGCAATACGGTCGTCGTTTTTTTCTTTGTGCTTCTCTTGGTTTCAATCAGAAGTACGCTGATGATTTTCCAGTATCAGTTAACTGGCTTCTTCAAAAAGAGAACGAGTTTGTTAGCCAAGAAGCTTCGTATGACCTTTTGGACCTATTTTTTTGGGGTGTTAGGGGTAGTGATGATTGGGACAGGCTATGGTCTGGCCGTCTACGGCCGCAATGTCTTGCCGGAGATGATTGCTGCGACCGATAGCTTTGGCTGGATTGTAGTTTTACCCTTCCTGATTTTTATATTGTGTGTGCTGGGCACTTACTTATTTTTTGGTTATACACTGAAAGTTATCTATCATTTACTGGGTGCGTGGAGAAATCGTCTATACACGAAGTTGCATGTGCTGACATTGGGCAATGCCAAAGTTCATCTAGCCAATAACTGGCGAATGATGGCCTGGGTTGCGATTATTTTGGGTACCTCGCTCGCCTTGATTGGTGGAACGGCTTTTTTCGCTTCCGTGATTATGAGAACCGTTCAGTTAGACAATCCGGCTTCTTTTCAAGTGAAATCAGAGGAAGTTGATCAGGTTAAGCAGCTTTTAAATGAACGTGAAATTCCGATACTTGAGGAGGTTTCTCTGAAATATAAAGTGGTTGCGGCAGAAGTCACGACAGCCATCGCAGATAAAAAGGAAACTTTCGTGACCGTCACAAACTTAATCACTGAAAAAGAGTACAGTTCCTTTAGAGCCATCAATCCTAATTTACCTGAGGTGTCATTGATGGATGATAAGCATGCAGTCGTATTAGATAGTCTAAGAACAATCCCAGAAGGCATCGAACATTATGAACCAGACTTGTTATTTTCAGGTAATATTGCTGCGACTTATCAAAGCACTATCGCCGATTATCTGGGAGATTCCTCCTTACGTTACATGGGGATGTCCGGAGTGACGTTTGTGGTCTCTGATGAAGTTTTTAGCGAATCTAAAGGACTTATCTATCAGATTGATTCATTAAATATTTCAGCAGAAGATGAAGAAAAATATGGACAAGAGTTAGCTAGTCAACTAACGCAAACCTGGGGTGATGAGGTTATTTCTACCTATCACTCGACTGCATCAGGACTAGCCGGGACCATAAAGCCCGCCACTAATAAAGCCGAACTAAATGCGAATCAGGCAAGTTCTTTACGATTGAATCTGAATAATCGTTTTCCTAATATTCGTGCCTCAAGACGACAGATGGGTGTGTTGACTTATGTGGCCGTATTTATTGGGATGGTTTGTATGATCGCAACAGGCAGTATCTTGATGCTACGTCAATTTTCTGAGGCCAATACAGAGCGGGAAAATTATCGCTTATTAAAGAAAATGGGTATTTCCCGCAAACAATTAAATCACTTCACCTATGAGCGTAATGCCCGCGTCTTCTTTACACCAATGATTGTCGGGATTAGTCATGCCTATTTTGCGATTCATTTCTTTAGTGAGTTCTCAGCAACCGCCAGCTATTGGCTCGCCTATTTATTCTGTGGCCTCTTGATGCTCGTCTACATTTTTTTCTACGTATTAACTATTTTACTGTACGGACGAATTGTTGAGAAATAGAAATGTAGGGTAAGAATAGGTGCAAGAGGGGTTAATGAAGCATAGATTACGTGATTCATAGGAGGAAAAGGATGAAGTATCGAGTTGGGAAATCTGTTGTTGGTATCCTATTGTTACTGACTTTAAGTGCTTGTACGAAAGAGCAGGAGACTTCTGTAGGAACTATTGAAAGGGCAACATCAAGTAGTATAATTAAGTCGACGACAGGGCCAAGATTAGATAAGTCTGAAGACGTTAAGGCTTTATGGAATGATGCAAAAGCAACAAACTTGAAATCCTATATAGCTTATTGGGGAACGGTGATGAACCAACAATATAAGGAGTACACCAAGGATAATAGTGCCAATTTTTATGGAGTATCTATTCCACTAGGTATTATAGAACAAGAGATGCGACCCAAAGTAGGTGAGCAATTTGTTCAAATGGGCTGGATGGACGAAAATAAGTCGGCAGATTATAAAATAGTTGCTGTCTATTCCGATATAGAAACAGCACAAGGTGGAGAAGGGCATTGTTATTTATTTGCAATACACAAAAAGCAGCCGATTGTCTTGGTCACGATGCAAAACCAAGGGAATGCCGAAAATTCACTGACGTTCAATGAGACAGAAAATCAAGAGCTGAAGAAAAATTTTCAGGCAATTTTTGACAATACCTATGTAGCAAAAGAAAGCGAGAGGCCAGATAAAAACAGCGCATTTGATAGTAAGACGATAGAAGCCATCGCATTACTCCAAGGGATTTATTATAATACGGAGACCGGTGAAGCCAGTTTTTCTATAGATGATGAGTTTTATACCGATTTAATCAGAAAGCGGAAGTTTAAAATTATTCGAATAGATGTTTATGAAGCGGATGGATACGTGAATTATCATATAGCTTGGGATATTGATGAATTCGAGCGACGGTACGGTGAGGGGAGTGCAGGTCCAGGCCCTCAAGGATTTATGTATAGATATCTTGTCGTTGAAACGGGTGAAGATATTATGCTTGATGATTATGTTGGAAGGTTCTACACGAGAGATGAAACCAAATTATTAAATTGAGAGACTAGACAGCCACTTGTCGAAAATTGTCGGTAGTGCCACAACAACTATAAAAGTGAAGTACGAGTAGGGAAATAATAGAAATAGCAATGATCGGTTCCTATCAATAAGATGAATAAAGGGGAAACAAGTTGCGCAATCTACACCCATATGCTAAATCGCTCAAACAAGTTAAAATCAAGTTCAAATAAATAACAGAATTAAGTCTTATCATTCCAGTAGCGTCATGATATACTTTTCAAGAGAAGAAAGGAGTTTTTCGATGGATAAAAAGGAAGAAAACTTATTAATAGAATTAACTAGCGCGCGAGGCGTTCCCGGAAATGAAGAAGAGGTCCGCGAGGTCTTTAAAAAATATGCAAAGCCATTTGCTGAAGATATCTTTTTTGACGGCTTAGGTAGTGTGATTGCCAAACATTCTGGCACTGGCGGCGGTCCGAAGATTTTCATTTCAGGACACATGGATGAGGTTGGCTTCATGGTCACTAAGATTACTGAAAAAGGCTTTATTGAATTTCAAACGCTTGGTGGTTGGTGGGGACAAGTTATGCTCGCTCAACAAGTGGAAATTAAAACGCAAGATGGCAAAATTATTCATGGGGTAATTGGCTCAAAACCGCCACATGTTTTGACGGCGGCAGTGCGTAATAAACCTTATGATATTAAGGATATGTTCATTGATATCGGTGCTTCAAGTGCTGATGAAGCAAAAGGCTGGGGCATTCGTCCAGGCGATATGGTGACACCTTATATTGAATACAAACGATTAAATGAGAGTAAATTCTTATTAGCGAAAGCTTGGGACAATCGCATTGGGACAGCTGTTTCATTGCGCGTACTTGAGAATTTATCAAAAGAAGAACACCCGAATGTTTTATTTGCGGGCAGTGACGTGCAAGAAGAAGTTGGTTTACGCGGAGCTAGAACCAGTACGCACTTGGTTAACCCGGATATTGCCATCGCTTTGGATACAGGAACAGCCGGAGATACACCAGGCATGACAGCCAAAGAGGCAGACTCTGTGTTAGGTGAGGGGCCGCAAGTATTGATTTTCGACGCTTCAATGATTCCACATAAAAAATTATTGAATTTCGTGATTCGTGTGGCAGAAGAATTGGAGATTCCTTTCCAATACACTGTTATTACTGGTGGCGGAACCGACGCTGGACAGATGCATTTGACTAGAGATGGTGTGCCTGCTGTAGCCATCACTGTCCCAGTTCGCTACCTGCATTCGCATACTTCTGTGATTCATGAGGATGATTATTTTAATACAGTCAAATTAGTAACGGAAGTCGTTCGTCGTTTGGATCGTGAAACGGTCGAAGAACTTAAAAGTTACTAGGATAAGGAGCCTTTATGAAAATAAGTATTTCAGAATATAAAAACCGAGCAAGAAACGCCTTGGCAGGTCAATGGGGTGTCAATGCTGGAGTGATCTTTGTTTCCTTTTTGACAACAAGTATTGTCAGCTCAATTGTGATGTCACTTTCCAATTTTGAGACAGACAGTATTCAACAAGCGGGGTTAGATTGGATAATTTCCGCCTGTATTTTATTTGCTTTCACTTACGGTTGTTTCTACGTTTCCCTATTTGTCAGTCGTGGGGGACGCGCGAGTATTGGACAAGTTTTTAGCATATTTCAATCGAAATATTATTTCCCTCTGTTATTAATCAACTTGATTGAAACGGTGGCTCAATTTATCATCAGTGCCATCATCATGATTCCTGTCCTTTTAATTGCGGGCGCATCATTATATGCAACTATCTTACTGACCGACAATACTAATCGAGCGATTCAATTGAGAGAACTGGGGGGAATGACAATCGGGATAAGTCTCGGTGCGATTGTAGTCACCTTGTTACTCATCATTGCCGTGATTGTGTTATCTTTCCTTCTTTCTGGCGTTTTTCGCTTTGTCGTCCTTGCTAAAATGGATTTCCCTCATTTAACTATCACTGAAGCATTACGGTATGGTTGGTTTTTAGTAAAGGATCGCTTAGGACAATATTTACTACTACAGCTATCATTTATTGGCTGGTATATTTTAGGAACAATCTTATTTTTCGTTGGAGTATTCTGGGTCAATGCCTATCAAAATGTTACAAATGCAGCCTTCTATGACGAAGCACGCAAACAAAAAGGCAACCCACAAGAAGTTTCAATCGGGGAATAATAAGACAAATTGGATGTATGTGTTAACAATCGACTGCCCTCATTTTCTAGTGACGGGTGGTCTTTTTTGTTTAGGGAGAATTTATGCGGTGGGATTTTAGGTGAAATCGTGGGGTAATTAATTCGTATGTTATAAAAGAGGAGGGCGTAAAGGATAAAATAAATTTGCGAAAAATAAATTTCATCGAGGACTTGAATTCTAAAGAAAATTGATTTAAGATATAGTTAGCCGGCTAACTAAATGCAAAAGGAGGATGGACATGGCTTATTTTAATTTTTCGGATCGACCAACAGAACAAAGAATTGCTTCAATTGCCTCACAGTTTAACCTAGAAATAAACCCTAATTCAATAAATTTATATTTAGAATTTCAACAAGTATACCGAGAGATAGAAAAGAGATATGATCAATTATTAGAAAAATTTGATTTAACTGAGTCACGCTTTGCGATTTTGATGTTTTTATTTTATTCAGCAGACAAACAGCTTTTGCCTTCAGAAATCGCTGAAAAGCTCGGAGTCGCTAGACCAACTGCGAGCAAATTGCTTAAAGGAATGAAAACACAAGGACTTGTTACGATTGAGATGTCGCCTTCTGATAAACGAGCGAGTATTGTTGGTATTACAGAAAAAGGGATTGCGACGCTACAGCGTTTTTTACCTTATAACTACCAAGCAGTTGATCGCCTTTTTGAAGAGTTTACAGAAGAAGAAAGAGCCCAATTCTATCGCCTTTTACATAAATTAAACAGTGGGAAAAATAAATTACAATTATTGGAGGAATCACTCGATGGAGACAACTAAAATAAATTTACTTGAAACTTACCTAAGCTTATATATTAATCATTTTGAGGTACTGAATCATTTGGAAGAAGAAAATTCACCTTATGTTATGTTAGATGTCAGAAATGCTCCAGCTCAAATGAAAAAAGATCAGATTAAAGGGGCGCTAGCAATTCCTGCAAAAGAATTAGCCGCTCATTTAGAGGAACTCGATAAGACAAAAACGTATGTGGTCTACGATTGGACAGCAGGAACAATATTAGGTAAACAAGCACTCTTATTGTTATTAAAAGCAGGCTTCACTGCCTATGAATTAGCGGGCGCATTGGAAGGCTGGAAAGGCATGAACTTACCCGTAGAAGAAATTTAATTTTCCGGAGTAAAAAAGCTTACGATGTAAGAATCAGTCGATGCGAACTTCAGACTGATTTTCATCTGTTTTATTGTGAAATAAATGCGGAGCTTAGTCTATTTCTTTCATTTTCAATAAAAACTAGCCACCTTAAAAAAATCACCTCAAAATCGGACAGGATTTTGGTGTGATTTTCTTTTTTATGATAACATATCTTATGGAAGGTGGGAGTTTTATGAAATTAACGGTACTTGGTTGTTTAGGTGCCTATCCATACAATGGGCAAGGGACGACGGGCTATTTACTGACGTCTGGCGATTACAACTTGTTGGTGGATGCTGGCAGTACAACCTTAGTGAATTTGGAAAAACATCTGGATCCATTAGCTTTAGACGCGGTTATTTTGAGCCATTATCACCATGATCATATAGCTGATTTAGGGGTATTGCAATATTATTGGCAGTTATTTCCCACAGATGAGAAGAAACCTATTTTACCGATTTATGGTCATACGGAAGATGAGCGCCACTTTTTAGAGCTGACGATGGAGAATGTCAGTCAAGGCTATCCTTATCTTGGCTCAGATGAATTACAATTAGGGCCATTCACCGTGACATTTATGAAAACGATTCACCCAGTACCTTGTTATGCGATGCGCTTTACGGAGACAGCCACTGGAAAAGTCTTTGTCTTCACCGGAGATTCTGGTTATTTAGAAAGCTTTGTCGACTTTGCCAAAGGCGCTGACCTATTTTTAGCCGACACGTATTTATTTGAAGGTAACGAGCGCCATAAAGCCCATTTTACCTCTAAGGAATCTGGTGAAATTGCTAAGGCAGCCGCTGTGAAAAAATTAGTGCTGACGCATTTGCCGCAAATCGGTGATTTAAATCAATTAAAAGAAGAAGCGCAAGCCGCAGCAGGCTCAACTATTTCGGTAGAACTTGCTGAGCCAAATAAAGAATTTATCATTTAGGAGGAAATTTCTGTGATCTTTGTACCCAACGAAAATAACGACCCAAGAGTCAACCTAGCAATCGAAACATATTTATTAAAAGAGTTACCTTTAGACGAACCAATCTTGTTATTTTACATCAACGAACCGTCAATTATTATCGGTCGTAACCAAAATACAATCGAAGAAATTAATGTCGATTACGTGGAAGAACATGGCATTCATGTCGTGCGTCGTCTGAGTGGAGGCGGAGCAGTTTACCATGACTTTGGGAACTTAAACTTCAGCTTTATCATGCCGGATGACGGCAATTCATTCCGTGATTTTGCCAAATTAACAAAGCCAATTATTCAAGCTTTACACGAATTAGGAATTGATGGCGCTGAATTAAAAGGCCGTAATGATTTAGTGATTAATGACATGAAATTCTCAGGGAATGCGATGTATGCAACGAGTGGCAGAATGTTCGCTCACGGCACGATTATGTTTGATAGTGACGTCAACGAAGTCGTTAATGCCTTGAAAGTGCGTAAAGATAAAATTGAATCAAAAGGCATTAAATCAATCCGTTCTCGTGTAACGAATATCAAACCATTCTTACCGAAAGAAAAACAAGACATGACCACTAAAGAATTCCGTCAAGATATTCTCTTGAAAATCTTTGGTGTGGATTCAGTAGATCAAGTCAAAACTTATGAACTAACTGACAAGGACTGGGTCGAAATCAATAAAATTTCTGATGAATATTATCGCAATTGGGACTGGAATTACGGAAAATCACCTGAATTTGATATCGAAAGACGTCATCGTTTCCCAATCGGTTCGATTGAAATTCGTCTAAACGTCTCAAATGGTGAAATCGTTGATGCAAAAATCTTCGGTGATTTCTTCGGATTAGGCGAAATCTCAGATGTTGAAAAAGCTTTAGTTGGTGTAAAATACGAAAAAGCAGCCATCAACGAAGCAGTCAAAGACATCGATGTTAAGAAATACTTCGGTAATATTGAAGGCCAAGAATTAGCAGATTTAATCTATTAATAAAAAGAACAGATAAGGTTATGGGTGCCGTAAAAGACGGTCCTCATAACCTTTTTTTGCTGAATAAGTAGAATCTATTTGACTATCCGGAAATTATTTTTCGCTAACAGCGTTTCCTTATTGAAAGAACGGCGCACTCTTCGTATAATAGATAAGGAAATGAGGGGAAAGTATGCGTAATGAAATGATGCATCGTCCAGTAGTCAAACAAGAACTAGTGGACTTTATGAGAAATGAACAAAAAAAACTACCAGGTGAATTAGGCAAGCTCGAAGAAGAAGCTCATGCAGACGGCGTCCCAGTGATTCCGCATGAGACCGTTGTATTTCTACAATTCTTTTTAGGCCAACTAAAACCAAAAAATATTTTAGAAATCGGCGCAGCGATTGGCTTTTCATCTAGTGTGATGGCTCAATATGTCGGCGATGAAGGACAAGTTACAACAATTGATCGCTTCGATGTGATGATTAGAAAAGCCAAGAAAAATTATGAGCGCTTAGGCCTAGAAGACAAAGTTACTTTACTAGAAGGCCAAGCAGCAGAAATTCTGCCAACCTTAACCGGACCATACGACTTTATCTTTATGGACAGCGCAAAATCAAAATATATCGAATTTTTACCAGAATGCCTACGCCTTCTAAGAAAAGGCGGTGTCTTAATGGTGGATGACGTCTTCCAAGCTGGCACGATTCTCGATCCAATCGAAGAAATCCCGCGCAGTCAACGGACGATTCACCGCAAGCTCAATCAATTCTTGCAAACAGTCATGCAACACCCAGGGCTAACCTCAACACTATTACCTCTAGGCGATGGCGTTATCTTGATGACTAAAGAAGAAGAAAACATTCAGCTAGATGCACCAGATGGGAAAGAAGAAGTGTAAGGGAATAAATTGTTATGAATGTGTAATTGAATAGGTACGAATAAGAGATAAGCAAAGTGATCAAGCTTATCTCTTATTTATTTTCCTTCTAGGCATTTCCCCATCACAAACTTCAATCTTTAAAAATAACGAATTCTATATTATACTCAAAGAGTCAAAAATTATTATTTGGGGAATGGGATGAAGATGAAAAAAAGGTCGAATCAATTTAAAACAGTTGTCATGTTAGTCATGGCGGTGCTATTAGTGGGGTGTTCAGATAGTGCAAAAGATGGTTCAAAAAAGAATCCGGATGGGGAAAGTACGGAGGAAAAAATAATCAAGAAGCTGGAAGGCGATTGGCTAGCTGAAGAGTATGATGGGGAAATTCATACGATTGCCTATGAAAAAGGCATTCTTTCTTTCGATACGGCTGCCTTGGAGATTGAGGGAGCGAAGAAAAATAGTTTGTCGACACATGAAGTGAGTGAAGAACGTTCTCATTATAACTTCGAATTATCTAAGGACACAGTAACTGTCAAACGCTATTATGAAACGGAACAAGAATCAGGAAATCCTTCTGCGGGTGGAGCTCTCGCACCGATTAAGATGCGGCGACCGAAGCAAGTGACACAAGAAAATATTCTTGGAGAATGGCATTCGGTGGAAGAGGATTATCCAGTTTTTGTTCGAATAACAGAGACGGATACAAAAGATCAACTAACATTGGAAGAGTCAGAAGATCCATCATTTATGTATAGTGACAAAACACTTCTCAAAAAAGAATCAAAATCAAAGGAATTTAGTTATTTGACTGAAGAGGGATCAGTGCGCTACACATTTTCTTATGGTAGCCATGACAACCTATACATTATCAGTTCAACGACTGATGAAGCAAGTGAAGGAACTGCCAGACCTTATATTTTAGAGGAAATTAACGAAGAGTAAATGTAGTGAAACCGATGTGTAAGTGCCATAAATAATCTATGGGAAGTCATGAATCAAAGAGAGCAATAAAGCTCATTACTTGATTCGTGACTTTTTTCGTTAAAGAAAGTATAGCTATTGTGCGTGCTAGGAAGCATGGAGATACATAACACATCTGAAGGTAGATTTGAATTCAAAAATCTAGATTATCTGTTGAAAAAAAGCTAAAAGTATCGTTACTAAATTTTCTTATAAATTTTAAGAAAAACGAGGTTTTTATGTTTTTTGAGGAGTAATATATTGAAAGTCCAAAATTGTGGCTAAAAATATTAAGTATACCAAATTTTTTGGATAGCTCTTCTATTAAGTGTCAAAATTCTTCAAAAGGCAAATAGGGCAAAATATTAAGTATACCAAATTTTTCCTTATTAGGAGGATTTCCTGTTACTAGAAGTGGTAAGTAGCAATTTGATTAAAAGAATCAATAAGATAACACTAAATGGAAGACTGTAAAAATAATTTTCTGGAAACATCATGAAGCAATCTACACTATTTAATTTGTAAGGATAGCTAATCTAACTGAAGTGTAGATCTGTCGAAAATTTATAAGATTTCTTAAGAAATCTGTTACGAGTATTCTTTATTTGCTAATATTAGACGATGCTTTTTTAAGGATCGTTATTTATAAAAAACTAGATAAAGAAGGAATCATTATGAAAAAGTTTTATCCGGTAATTTTGTTAACAGGAATTATTTTATTGGGAGCTTGTGGACCATCAGAAAAAGAAAGAGCAGTAGCGCCAAATTCGAATGTCCATGAATCAAGCCAAGCACAATCTTCTACCACTGAAGAAAGTCAATCGACTGCAGTATCTTCGACAAATGAACAAACTCAGCAGACAGTAAGCTCAACGAATCAGCAAGAAGCGACTTCTTCCACACAAGTAAGTGCAGACAGTGATAGCTGGTCCTCAATAGATGAAGCAATCGAGTTTTATGAAGCAGTCTACAAAAATCCTGAAAATGAGATTAGCAAAAATATTCTGTGGGATAATTACAATCGCAAATGTTGGAGTCTAATCGAGCAAGAAGGCAATACGATTGTGCTTCATTGGAGCAATATCGGTGGCGCAGGCGGTAGCTATGATAAATTTGTGAAGGATGGCGACACTACTCAACTGATTAAATACGATGGCAATGCTTCTTATCCGGATAGTCCTACCAAGACGTATACGATTCGAAACAGCGATAATTTAGTTGTGGAGTAGAGTAGTAGAGTCGGGAGATAGAATGAGCAAACGTATGAATCAAAACTGGTAAAAATAATAAATGAAAAAGCAAGATCATAGTCAGTAAAAACCTATAGCAAAAATAAAAAGTGATTATATCGCATTTAGTTACTACTGTACCGGGTCAATTAGTCATAAAAACATTTCGAATGATGTTGCGCCTAATTACTACTTAAGGCATGGCGAGGTTGAGAATCCTTTTGTTCTAGAAAATAAGTGGGGACTTGGGATTGATTCACTCGGTTTTAGAGATATCATTAATAAGATTTATCAGAAGTATCATATCCCAATTTTTCCAGTTGAGAATGGGATTGGTACACAAGAAAAATGGGATGGTAACAACCCTATTCAGGACGACTATCGCATTTTCTATCATGAGCAACATATCAAAGCGATGATGGATGCAATTGAAATTGATGGTTGTGAAGTACTAGGATACCTTGGCTGGGGCTTGATTGATCTACCCAGTTCAAAAGGCGATATGGAAAAGAGATATGGGATGGTCTACGTCAATCGTGGCAACCATGATTTACGAGATATGAAGCGAGTCCCTAAAAAAAGTTTTTTCTGGTTTAAAGAGTTTCTAAGAGATAGATGAATTAGAAAAATATAGAAATAGACCCAGCTCCTTAGCTGTATCATTCTGAGGGACTGGGTCTGTTTTGTATATCGCTGAGTCTAAAGAATGCACAAGCAAACTATATTATAGAAGGAACTAGCGTTTAATTGAATATAGTCGTAAATGATAAGTGACTAGCAAGAGCTCAAACAGGTGGTAAATAAGAAAATGGCTTTTAGATAGTGAAAAAAATTCAAGCTTCCAGTTGAAAAAATGTCTGAATGCTTCTCTTTGTAGATTTTTTGTAGCGCCTACTGATGGGGAGCTTTCTCTCCTCAGAATTATTTATCAAGATCTGAGCATTATGAAAATGATCTTCTATCAAGATATACGTGAATGTATAGCCTTTTATATGAGTTAAATTTACGACATAGGCAGAATGAATCTGAATAAAATGCGTAGTATCCAATTGATCGAGTATTGATTGGATCGTCATATTACTTTTTGAAATGCCAGCTTCGTGATAGATATAGGCAATCCGGCCTTTCTTTTCAAAGTATAAAATTTTATCGACATCTAGAACGTAATTGATTTTTTTGTAGCTAAAATGAAAATACTTCTTATCGAGAGCCAGATAATGTTGAGCCCTTTGCAAAACACTGGTTAAATTTTCTTCTGTGATTGGTTTGATTAGATAGTCAAATGTTCGCAGCTCAAATACAAGAGGCATATATTCTTTTGAAGAAGTTAAGAACACAATCAATGCATTTGGGGCGAGCATTCGAATTTTTTTGGCTATTTCAAGTGAGACGTTGCCATCTGATTCAAGTGTCACAATATAGAGCTCAAATAATTGGCTATTCTCATTGATATCACGTAGCAGTCGATTGCTGTCTGAATAGACAGAGTATTCGACTGCATGCTGTGCTAAGAGTTGTTCTAAGGCACTCAAATCGGACAGGTTTTCTTCATACATCGCTATTTGCATACATTACCTCCAAAAATTGGGTGACTAGAAATTTTTTCTAGTTATGTACAGCAGAACACCAAAGTTTATGTAAGTAAATCTCAGGCTAGTATGAAGTTAATTGGTTGTTAATTTGTAGAGTTGGATTCTGTGTTTGTATAGCTCTAAATATTGTGCATAGAAAAGACTATTTATTGAGCTGGATTATCGAGTATAGAGGGATAAATGCTACTTGCATTATGTGCTAGAAATGAATGAAAAGCAACTGAATAAATAGTTTTCCATTTCGAACGACCAATTAATACAGCTTGCTAGTTATTTGTGACAGGATAATTTTCAAATTGATGATTCATGCTATATTTTAGACAGAGATAATCGACTAGAACATCAATCGTACAGTATTCTACAATGCCTATTATTGATTAGAAAATCCTTTTCTAAATGAATAAAAAATAAAAGGAACACTAATCAAGAATAATTAACGGCAGGTGATATTCGTGAGTAAATGTAAGATTACAGGAGGATTTTAGATGAATAAGATGGAAAAATTATTGTTTGTAGATGGAGGCATGATAATGGAGAATAATTTTGGAGGAATTGTTGTATGCTAGGAGTAACTTATGACGCAGTACTCATGGGATTTCCATTTTTAGTTTATAAATTTATAGGTCTTGATAGAAAAAAGTGGGTATCATGGACTAAAAAGAAACGATTCCTTTTTCTTTTCAGCTGGTTAGTCGTCTCCTCCGTACTAGTCTATGCCGATCTTTCTATCTTTGTTTTGGCCTCAATAATACTTTTTTTAATTGAAATATATCTGTAATTTTTTAAAATTAAAAATTAGATTTGTAAATAAGATTAAGCTAAAATCATTTGTGGAATCTGAAAATAGTTAAGCGTATATGCGAATAAACTACAGATAAATTAGATCTAAAAAGTAGGGGAGTAAGAAGATGAAAAAGGTAATTTATTATTTTTTGGGAGCTTGTATCTGTGCGATTCCTATCGTTCTTCAAGTCTATCAAGATAGAGTACCTGCAGAGAAGCAGATTGATATTTCTCCTTTCTGTATAGCAGTGCTAATAATGACTAAGCTATCATCGGTTAATCCAAAGGATAAGAACAAACTAATTCTTCCAATAGGTGTGGGCGTCGGCTATACACTGAATTTTTCAAATAAATGGATTTTTTATCCCCTTTTAATTTTGGCAATAGTTCTAATTGCTAAATATTTTATTTAGTATCTATAGGATATTATTAATACTATCACCAGTGATTGTGAACTAGTAGGCAGCCTAGTCACATATGATAAAACTATAAAAAAGTAGAGAGGATCATCGAGTTATGAAAAAGAAAGTTAAAGCTATTGGTATCACGTTTATTGTTTTATTGTGTCTAGCAGCAATTAGTTATACGGTATTATTTTTCCATTTTAGAAGTCAATTCGAACCCTATATAAAAGAATTTACGACATTAGAAGAGAATCGTTCGTACTATTATAATGATTCAGATAATGGCTTTTTACTGAATGTGAAATATCCTGGTTATGGAACGTTAACTGGCAATTTGGCTGTTCAAACATCGGATAGTCAATATGCATTAATTATTTGGCCAAAAGTGAATAATAAGATAGAAACAGGATTCCAAACGGCGATAATCAATCCACAAAAAAAACAAGATCAATACTTAACAGTAAAGAATGGTCAGATAGATTTGGAAAAGACAAGCTATTCGAAAAAAGAACAAGAGATGATTCTATCTTTGGAAAAAGAAGCTAAGAAGATCTGGGGAGCAGACGTGCTGGGATAGAGATAAAATTATTCCTCATAATTACCAAAATTTGGCACAAAACACATAAAAACCCTTGAGAACACAGTTCTCAAGGGTTTAAATATGTGCCAGGAGGGATTCGAACCCCCGACCGCTCGCTTAGAAGGCGAGTGCTCTATCCAGCTGAGCTACTAGCACGTAGTTTACTGAAGTGATTTAGTTACAGATGTTCTAAATCAGCAACATATTGAATTTTAGCAGATTAACCGTAGATATTCAAGAAGAATTTGAAATAAATTGTTATTTTCACAGAAAATATTTTGTTTGTCGAAATAGTAATAAATCAGACTATATCTAAAGTCTTACTAATAATAACAGTCTCAATCAAATAAAAGTATTTGTTTTTATTCTAAGGATGGAAATGATCAGCGTGAGAAGTGCCAATTTATTATACAGTGAAGAGGAATTTGGGTGGTATTCCTATAAATAGTGGTGATTATTAGAACGCGTATCGCAATAAAATCAAATCCTTAAATGAGATTAACGGGTATTTTCCGGGGACTCATTTTATTATTATTAACAGTCGTCTTGGCTCTGGTGGAAAAGTGATCAGAGCAATATGATACTGTGGCTGATGTGCTACACATGTTGAAGCTGTCTGACAATTCGCGGCTAATCGAGAGAGTAATGATGACGTCTTGAAAATGAATATCTGAAAACTTTCAGTTAAGCCAAGTTTTTGTTGACTCAGTAGCATTTATTTGATAAGATATGAATGTTGTAATTGTGGTCTCCACAGCTACAACCGCACAGAACAAGTTAATAAGAACAGTCATGTCACTTGGGATGGCGAGTCTAAGTATAAAAATAAGGAGGTGCTGTATAGCATGTACGCAATTATCAAAACTGGTGGGAAACAAATCAAAGTTGAGGTCGGCCAAACAATCTATATTGAAAAATTAGATGTTGAAGCTGGTGAAAAAGTTGTCTTTGACGAAGTAATTTTAGTCGGTGGTGAATCTACGAAAGTAGGCGCTCCAACTGTAGCTGGAGCTTCTGTTGAAGGAACTGTTGAAAAACACGGCAAACAAAAGAAAGTCGTGACTTTCAAATACAAACCTAAAAAACATTCTCATCGTAAACAAGGTCACCGTCAACCATATACAAAAGTTGTCATTGAAGCAATCAACGCTTAATTAGCGAAAGAAGGCCTTTATAATGATTAAAGGGACATTTAAACGAAATGACTCCGGTCAGATTGTTTCATTTACCCTAACTGGGCATGCTGAAGCTGGACCTTATGGTAGTGATATTGTCTGTGCAGGTGTTTCTGCATTAGCAATTAGCGCCATTAACGGAATCGATGCGTTAGCAGGTTTTGAACCAATTGTTGATATGAATGAAACAGAGGGTGGCTATTTATACGCCGAGGTTGTTTCAGGAATGACGCAGGAACAAAATAACATTGCCCAAATTCTACTGGAAAATCTTTTATTAGGTTTACAATCCATAGAAACTGAGAATGCAAACTATATTCAGATTGATACAAACACTCAAAACTAGGAGGTGCAGACTATGTTATTAAATATGAATTTACAATTATTCGCCCATAAAAAAGGTGGAGGTTCTACTTCCAACGGACGTGATTCAGAGTCTAAACGTCTAGGTGCTAAACGCGCTGACGGACAAACTGTTTCAGGTGGTTCAATTCTTTACCGCCAACGTGGAACAAAAATTTACCCAGGTGTGAACGTGGGTATCGGTGGCGATGACACTTTATTCGCTAAAGTTGATGGTGTGGTACGTTTCGAACGTAAAGGCCGCGACAAAAAGCAAGTGTCTGTTTACCCAGTAGCTCAAGAAGCTTAATTATTAATTGCTCTATCCCTTGTCTCATAAGGGGTAGGGCTTTTTTGTTTTTGGTAAACAAACACTTGAATGCCATATTGAATGCCATTAGTTAGAAATTAGCAAATTTTGCGAGTTTTTCAGCTGTGGCATTCTTTTGTTTTCTGCTTAAGTGCGTATAGATTGAATTAGTTATCTCTAAACTAGCATGGCCAAGTCTTTCTTGTGGGTGTGACTACCTAGCAATTTTTGAACAGAGTAGAAATTTTCGATCCCGTACTAAAAAGTACATGCTTTTGAGAGTAGACTAGATACTTTCTAGGTTGTTATTGGTTACTTTAATGTGAAAAGATATTCGTAGCCAAGTCGAACTAATCGACCTAGCTCAAACTCTTAGTATCTAATAAGCTAAGAAATTAAGAGTTGCAAAATTTTTAGACCGCCCTCCAATAGCGATTCAGTATTTCTGAGGTATGTCTAATATTGGACACACTCTTTTAAACAGGAATGAAATACAGTATTATAGATTTATAAAGGTATAGCAGTCCTCAGTATTCTAAACAGGGATAAGTTAGGAATGATAAAATGATAATCTTTTTTTATGATTTAGAATTGGCTTACGGAATTTTAGATACTCATTATTCTGATAGCGCAGTTGATAATTTTACTGAGATGTTTAATAGTTTGGAAGCAGAAGAAGATGAAAGAGGCTACATTCATTTCACCAATATAGAAAAATTTTATTTTAAAGGTATAACTGAAGAAGATAAAGTAATACTTGCTAAAGAAATAGAATCCAAAAAAATATCAACATAATAAGCACTCAGTAATAAATGAAAGCACAGCGATTTATAACTATGTTAAAGGGCTAAAAGAATGGAGGAAGAACAATGGTAACATTCAAATTAATCAAGATTGTAGATGGGGTTTATCATTATGAAATCTATCCTGATGGTAAAGAAGAATATGTCGGAACTTTAGTTTTTAATCCCGAAACGAAAGTGTTGAAAGAAAGAACTAATCCTCCTGCTCCGTATGATTTTGATAAGTGGGTTAGCATGGCAATCAATGGTTTGTTCGATGAAAACGGAAATTATAAAGAAAATGGTATGGTTGCCTGGTGTTAATATCACCCAGTTAGTATAGATAGAAAAGGAGTTGTCAACCATGAGCGAGTGGAAAGGTTGGAGAAGTGATCTAGCGACTAAAAAAGAAGTGCCGTATTCAGCGCTACGATGGACTGAAAATCCTCTCCCAACAATGATTGGGCAGACTCCACTATCTGAGGAACAGAAGAAGAGTAGGGAGAAATTTTTAAAAGACTTTGCTAAAATAACTGGTAAAAAAATAGCATCCAATCACAATGATTGAGTGCAGTCTTTTGCCAGTAATAAATATATAGCGCCCCACGTTAGATGAAGAATTTTTTTGAATGCCATGTAGCTCAAGAAGCTTAAGAAATTTAAACGCTCAACTCTTTGTCTGACAAGGAGTTGAGCGTTTTTCTGTATCTTCAAATTTTAGGATTTTCAAAATTGACCATACTTTTGACCATATTTTTTGAAAAGTTTACCTAGTTTACGATTATTCAAGTTCTAATTCTGAAATGCTGTCATCAAACATTTCGATAAAACCTATCTCATCCATAAAATCGACCCAAATTTGATAGCCATTAATGAGAGGCATGCCTTTTTGACCTCTAATCTTATCATAAGCACCTGTGACCGCTCGTTTCCATTCTGCTAATCCATTTCTGAGTACTTTCTTTTCATCCCATCTTTTCTTAGGTTGACGCTTTTTATTTTTTTCTACTTGAGAGGCAGCCCATTTGCCCAAAAATACCTCTTTTGATTTTGAGTTAAGTTCCAACCATTCCTGAAATTCTTTAAATTGCATTATTCTTCCTGCTCTCTTTTTTGCTTTTTCTCTAATTTGAAGTTGCGCACACAATTTCACTTGTGCTTCAATCTTAATCATTGAATAACTGCATTTAAATAAAAACGGAATATACGTTCTTTTTAAGTTAAAAAATAATAAGGTTGATTAGTCAGATATATGTAGAAAATCTGCTATTATAGGGAATTGATATATTTATTGAACTATGGGTAAATACTACAGCATTCGCTACTTATTATCAATATAAACTGGTTAATTTAATTAGCTTGTAAATTTTGCGGACTAATTGTTCTGTTCTTAAAAACTGAAAACATCGAGGAGACAGCAAATCAACTCGGGGATTATGAGATTTCCAAGCCTGAGCGAATTGTTTTTCCGTTATTTTTCAATTTAATAAAGTTATCTGCAAAGTGGCGCAATGCCTATCTACCCTATTTTAATAATAGTCCTTTTCAAATAGGATTCCAACAAGTCGATAATGAAAAGATAGAGAGAAGAATGAAGGCAAGAATGGTACCGAATAGTCAGAAGAACGGAATAACAGGGATTAAAACAATTACATATTATGGACCATTTGACGAGAAAGAGTTAGAACGACTCAAAAAAATATTTATCTGTATGGAAGAGAAGGAAAAACAGTTAGAAATTCCGTTGTTAAAAGGACAGTCTCTAATTATCCGTAATTCTGATGAAGTAAAGACCGAGGTTCAACTATTCAATCACGAAGGCGATATTTCACCATTAATGATTGAAAATGTGACAATTATGGAGAATCCGCTAACATAATAAGATAGAGAACAGCCTCCAATTCAATGAAGATGGAGGCTGTTTTCAGATATTCAATTTTCTGTCGGCGATGGCATCGGTCAGTGTTTTGGAGAAGTTTAACTGCATCTCTCTGCCAAGTTTATCCGCCCATTTGGGAATAGTTAGAGTTTTCTTTACAGGCTCTTGGCTACCTAAGTATTGGGAAACATCAACAGTAACCATTGATTTAAATGATTTTTCGGTATCAAACACTGTCTCAACCTCTTGGTCATTTTTTAATGGATGATTAGCTATAAGCGACAGTCTATTAATTGAGGAAGGTGTAGGGATTTCACGACCGTTTTCAATCGTATCGGCCAAAACCATTCCTAACCAATCGGAAGCCATGCACATTGCATCCGGAATATCTATACCCTGTGTTCCTGCTTGACCTGAAAAATCAGGGAATGAAACAAAGAATTTTGCATCAACATCGTCGCTATCATCATAATAGAAAAGAGCGGGATAACTAACTAACATACGATAAACCTCCTAGATTATTGATGAAAGACCCAGGCTATTTTAGCCCAGCATCCTTCTCTATTCCACGTTCAGTGAATTTATTTAACTCACCATGTGGAATTATGATAGGTCTCATATCGGCATCCGCCATTTTTATGAATCCGTTCCTGCCGATGGGTTTCATCCTACACGTAGTACACGTATCAGTCAAATGATATTGGTGTTACTTCCGATGGTCGTACTTTATTGGTTGAAGTGAATGATGGCTATGCATGAAAAGATATTTTCTGTTTTTCGAATTTTTTCTTTTGATCATCAGGTAAATCTATAAATCTATTTCTAGTTGAATATTCATAGTCCTGTATTTTTCGTAAATCATATTTTAGAGGCTCTAACTCAATTTCTTCAGGTCTCCCTATCTGTATATGCTCGAATGCTTCATCCATTGCCTTAATATCATCCCAAGTTAGTTTTTTTGAACTATCTTTTTCTGTTTTCCAATCATATTTTGGTGTTTTGTTATCTGGACTATTCACTTAAAATCTCCTTCTAATATTTTAATTAATAATATTGTCACCCTAATCAGTATTTACTTTAGAAAAGTCCTTTTTGAGCTAAGATAATTGCTGCACAAAATTTACAGATAATATTTAAATAAATCAGGTAAGTCGACACGTACTAATTCTTCTGAGATGAGTACCAATTGATTACTGGAATCGTAGACGGTTCCAGCATGATGAATGACCGAAATGCCGCTTTGAACATTGAAGAGTTTGGCTTGCTCTTGTGTTAGTTGGCTGATTGACACATGGTTCATTCCTTTATATTCAGGTTCGATACCTTGGGTTTGAAGAAGTTCGTACAGAGAACCGTTTAGCTTATTTTCTAATAAAAAATGAAAAGTATTAGGGAAAAAAGTATGCTCTAGCATAATTACGACACCATCAATTTTTCTAAGTCGTTCAATTTTTATCAGATTATCTGTTGAAAAAAATTGCGCATATTCTTGCGGGACTGGACTGTAGTCAGCAGATAAAACTTCTGAGCTGAGTTTTTTTCCTTGCTCTAAGCAAAGCTGTGTTAAAGAGAGTGTTTTTTGGCGATGCACCTTATTTTTTACAAAGGTTCCTTTACCATGAAGGCGGGTTAAATAATCTTCGTCGACTAGTTCATCTAATGCTTTACGTACAGTGATTCTACTGACATTGAATTCTTTTTGAAACTGCGCTTCGGAGAGTAACTTATCCCCTGGACGGAGCTCTTTTGTTTCAATTTGTCGTAGAATTGTTTCTTTTATTTGTAGATATAGTGGCTTTTTTGTATCCACTAAATGTTTATTCATCTTTAATCACCGTCCTGCTTTCTATTATAAATAATATATATTGACAATTCAACTATAGTATAAGTTTTGGCTAGTTGTTATAAAGATGTGTTGACTAAGTATCGCAAGTTGTACTATACTTGTATTGTTTTTAAGAATATTAATTAGGAGGTTCATCTTATGAATTATCAAGAAATGGTCAGAGAAATAAACGATAGCAAACAAGAGATTGGTGGTATTAAGCAAATAGTTTGGATAGCTGCGGGAGGGAGTCATGGTGGTTTTTATCCGGCTCACTATTTTTTGGATCAAGAAGCTACGACGATTCGTTCAAAAAATATAACAAGTAATGAATTTGTTAAAGCACCGCCAGCTTTTGTAGGAGAAAATACGGTTGCTGTTATTTGTTCTATGAGAGGGACTGCTGAAACAATTGAAGCGGCAAAAGTTGCAAAAAATTTGGGTGCTACAACGATTGCTTTGTACGTAGATGAGTCAGAATTGACAGAAATCTGTTCCTATAAAATAGCTTATGAGTCTTTGGCAATCGATGAGAGTGATTTTTCAAAAACGAATTCAGCATATGGTTTACTGTTGGCAATGTTGTTAATGGATGAGGTAGAAGGGTATCCGCATATGCAAACCGCTCTAGCAGAATTTGCTAAAGTAGATGCAGTGTATAAACAAGCAGCTTACGATATTCGACCTAGAGCAATCAAGTGGGGACTTCAAAATCGTGAATCTAAGTCTATCCATGTCATGGGGAGCGGTCCAACCTTTGGTGCGGCCTACATTTTCTCCATTTGTAATGTGATGGAGATGTTACAAATCGATTCACCAACTGTTAATAGCTGTGATTTCTTCCATGGACCTTTTGAGGTGATCAATGAGGAGACTTCTGTATTTTTAATCATCGGTCAAGGTAGAAGTCGTTCAAATGATGAACGTGCCGCTCGATTCCTCCAAGAATTTGGTGGGCGAAAAGTCTTTACACTTGATGCATTAGAAGTTGGTATTGGCCAGTTTGATGATCAAGTAAGTGAATATTTCAATCATTTAATTCTTGCTCCTATTTTAAATAATGTCTTTATGAGAGAGCTGGCTTATCAAATTAAAAAAGACTACAATACGCGTACGTATATGTGGAAAGCTGCTTACGAATAAAAGGTTAGCATGAGAGAAACGCTAAAAGCTTGCAAAGAATCAACGATAGTACATGTTGATTGGCGCAAATCTTTTAGCGTTTTTTGATGGTTTGAGTTCAAAATTGAAGACTGTATTTTTATTCAACACTTGCTATCCACACTGTTACATATATTTTTGAAAGTGTTGAGATGGGTTTCAAAAGCCTTATGAAATAAGAAGTTTATAGCGATTTTAAAAATTGGCACGGTTTTTGCATATTAATAAAGTGTAAGTTGAATGAGGAGGATAGCGAATGAACAAGATTATTTTAGCAAGCCATGGAGAATTATCTCAAGGGATGAAGCAAACGGCTTCGATGATTATTGGAGATGCTGGCAATATTTTTGCAGTTTCTGCATTCCGAGATGAAGATGAACCTATAAAAAATCAAGTAGAAAATTTATTAGCGAATATTGGAGATGAAAATGTCTATATTATGACAGATATTTTTGGTGGCAGTGTCAATAATGATTTATTGCAAGTCCAACAATTGCATCCGGGAATTCATTTATTAGCCGGAATGAATTTACCATTAGTCATCTCAATTGCCACACAGATATCAGCCGTTTCATCTGAGCAGATGGCAAACATTATTGAAGAAAGTCGTCAAGGGGTCATTGACTGTAAACAATTATTAACGACAAATATGAGTATTGGAGGAGACGATTTATGATTAAATTAGCCCGTATTGATTATCGCCTGTTACATGGACAGGTAGTATTTTCTTGGACCAAGACTTTAGGAATTAATCGAATTATCGTGGTCAATCATGAAGCAGCAACAGATGAATTTAAGAAGATGTCTTTAAATCTAGCAAAACCTACGGGAGTTAAATTAAACATTTTCACCGTTGAAGAAGCGTTAAGCAAGATGGAAAAAGTTGAACAGTTAAAAGAGAACATTATGATGATTTTTGGTAATACTAAAGAAACATTAGCTTTTTGTAAAGTATACTCAAAAATTCCCGAAATCAATTATGGTGGAATTCCTAAAAGCGGCGAAGCTAAACAGTTTGGTAGTGCAATCTTTCTGAATGAAGAAGAGCAAAACGAAGCGCGCGCGTTGAAGGAAATGGGTGTAAATCAATACATACAACAGGTACCAACCTCTAAATCAGAGGATCTTAATAAATTACTTTAGAAGGAGGGTTTTAAAATGTTGGTTCAATCGATAGTTTTAGGGTTGATCGGTGTATTTGCGATGTTGGATTCCCGTTTACTAGGCCGTTTGAATTTTGAACGTCCGTTGATTGTCGGGACGATGGTCGGGTTAGCATTAGGTGATTTGGAAAAGGGTCTATTGGTGGGAGCGTCTATTGAGTTAATTTCATTAGGTGTTGTGCAAGTCGGAGCGGCTGTACCTGCAGATATGACATTAGGCGCAGTTATCGCTACAGCTTTTGCAATTTTATCTGGTTCAAATGCAGAAACTGCTTTGACAATCGCCATTCCAATCGCAGTTTTAGGTCAGTTGTTAGGTATTCTGATGAGAACAGTTTTAGCAAGTTTAACGCACAGAGGGGACTTGTACATTCAGGAAGGTAAATTCAAAAAAGCACAGCATATACATATTGTGTGGGGAACGATTTTGTACTCATTAATGTATTTTGTACCGATTTTCTTAGCTATTTATTTTGGAACAGATTTAGTGAAATCAATTGTTGAAGCAATTCCTGAATGGGTAACTAATGGATTAAACTTAGCAAGTAAGATTTTGCCTGCCTACGGGTTTGCACTATTACTTCAAACAATGTTAACGAAGAAAATGATGGCTTTCTTATTCTTAGGGTTCTTGATTACCGCTTATTCTGGATTAGGCATTACAGGGGTAGCTTTGTTCGCTTGTATTGTAGCTTTTGTAATGTATCAAATTGAAACAGCAAAATCTGGTGGTGGGGGTAATGGCCCTATGCAAGAACCAGATCCATTAGATGATTTATAAAAAGGAGGGACTACAAAATGACAAAAGAAAAAGATTCAAATAAATTAAAATATTGGCAGTTTTTCTGGCGTTCATGGGCGATTCAAGACTCTTGGAATTATGAACGTGCGATGAACATGGGTTTCTTGTACGGGATAGCTCCGACTTTAGATCGTATATATAGTGATCCAAAAGACGAAGAATTGAAAAAAGAAGCGTATCAACGTCACATGTTGTATTACAACTGTACGCCACAAACGAGTGCATTCGTATTAGGCTTAACAGCTTCGATGGAAGAGCAATACTACGAAGATCAAGAAGGTTTCAATCCAGAAACAATCAGCTCAGTTAAAACTTCTTTAATGGGTCCTTTGTCTGGTATTGGTGATTCGTTCTTCCAGGGGACAGTTCGTGTGTTAGCGTTTGGATTAGGGATTAACTTAGCTCAACAAGGGAGTATATTAGGCCCGATTTTGGCGATGGTTATCTCGTTTGTACCATCTTTCTTAGTCACCTACTATGGTGGGAAATTTGGCTATAACATGGGGAATAAGTATTTAACAAAATTATACGAAGGCGGTTTGATGGACCGCGTAATGTACGTTTGCTCGATTATTGGTTTGATGGTTATCGGAGCAATGATTGCCAGCATGATCGGTATTACGACACCGTTAACATTTGGTGAAACATTCGTTTTACAAGATGTCTTAGATACAATTATGCCGCAAATGTTACCTCTAGGGTTGACGATGCTTATGTATTGGTTGTTGCAAAAGAAAGTCAATACTAGTGTTATGTTGTTAATTTGTATTGTAGGCGGATTAGTTTTAAGTGCATTAGGAATTTTTGTTTAACTAGTTAGTTAGAAATGGATTATTCTTTATCATGGGGTAATTGATTTCTCTAAATAAAAAATTGGAAAAACTCAGGAGGAATTGTAAATAATGAATTCAACAATGGGACCAAAAGAAATTATCAAAGAGATTGTAGCAAAAACTGACGTAAAACATGTTATTTTCGTCGGCTGCGGGGCATCTAAAGCAGATCTTTATCCAGCAAAATACTTTTTAGATCAAAACGCAAGCCAATTGCGTATTAGCCACTACACAGCCAACGAATTTAACTTTGCAACACCAGCATCAGTCAACGAAAATGCGGTAGTTATCTCGGCATCTCTTGGAGGTACGACTCCAGAAACAGTCGAAGCAAATGCAGTTGCTAAAGCGAAAGGCGCTACAGTTATTAGTTTAACACGAGTTGTTGATTCAGCGTTAACAAAAGATGCAGATTATGTAATTTATCATGGTTTTGCTGAAAACTACGCAACAAAATTAGAAAAGACTGGTTATTGTTTACAACTGGCTGTTGAGCTATTAAATCAAGTAGAAGGCTATGCTCATTATGATAAAATGATGGCTGGATTTGATGTTATTTACAAACTGTCACAAGAAAGTGCAGAATCAGCTCGTAAAGTCGCAAAACAGTTTGCAGAACGCTTTAAAGATGAAAAAGTTGTTTATGTAATGAGTAGTGGTGCGACACATGAAGTTGCTTACTCTAGTTCAATTTGTTTAATGATGGAAATGCAATGGATTAACTCAGGTACTTTCCATGCAGGAGAGTTCTTCCATGGACCATTCGAAATTGTTGATAAAGATGTACCATTTATCTTATTAATGAACGATGGTAAAACACGTAGCATTGATTCTCGTGCATTAGCGTTTTTAGATCGCTTTGATGCCAAAACAGAAGTGGTTGATGCATTGGATTATGGTTTATCGTCACATGTGGCTGAAGAAGTTGTTGATTACTTCAACCCATTTGTCATCACAGCTGTCTTCCGTGTGTATGCAGAAGAGTTGTCTTATGCAAGAGAGCATCCATTAACTAAACGTCGTTACATGTGGAAACTTTCTTACTAATCTGAGAATGATTTGAAAAAACTAAGGCCTTTGTCTTGGTTTTTTCAAACATTGTAAAAGTTGTATTCTAGGGCTAGCTAAACTTAGCCCTTTTTTTGCAAAAAAAGACTGCCATTTATGGACGAAATGTTTTACAGTATAAGTGAAGGTACATGAAAAAACGATTAAAAGTAGGTGAGAAGGATGAAAAAGGAACTAGATGAATACTTGTATGAATGGACTATTAATCTTAGTAATGAATCAAAGGACCGTCTTTCTGCGCATGAAATTGGCGAAGCATTGAAATTGACTCGTAGTACCGTGAGTAGCTACTTAAATCAAGCAGTCCGTGAAGGTGAATTAGTCAAAATAAAGAGTTACCCAGTCTTGTTTTTACATAAACGAGCATTAGAGGCTGCAAAATTTACTGTCGATAAAAACGAATATTTGTCGTTAGATGAGTTAATGTCAGAAGGTAAAAATCATGCTTTGGCAGAAATTATCGGAGCGACTGGCAGTTTGAAAGAAGCTATTGATCAGATTAAAACCGCTGTACTATATCCTCATAATGGGTTGCCGATTCTCTTGATGGGAATGAGTGGATCAGGAAAAACATTTTTGGCTGAACGAATTCATCAATATGCTATAGAAGAGCAAGTCATTACAAGTGATGCGCCATTTATTTCTTATAATTGTGCGCAATACTATAATAATCCGGAGTTGCTGTCTTCTGCATTATTTGGTCATACCAAAGGGGCTTTTACCGGAGCGGATCAGACACATTATGGCCTAATTGAAAAGGCGCATGGCGGAATCTTATTTTTAGACGAGGTTCATCGATTAAGTGAAGAAGGACAAGAAAAATTGTTCACGTTTATGGATACAGGTGAATTTTCACCTATGGGAGATACAAGTATTCGTCAACGAGCAGATGTGCGTTTAATTTTTGCAACAACTGAAAATGTCTACTCGACTTTTTTGCCAACTTTTTTGCGTAGATTACCGGTTATTGTCAATCTACCGAAGTTTCAACATCGACCTCAGTCTGAACGCTTGAGCTTGATTGATGCGTTCTTTATTGCTGAAAGTAATATTTTGTCAAAAGAATTGCAAGTTTCTTCTCAGTTAGTTGATTTTCTGTTGAATAGTGATTTAGAAGGTAATGTTGGGAAAATTAAGAATATAATTAAATACGCTTGCGGTAGTGCCTATGTTCATCAGAAACAAGAGATAAGTATTCAAGTTCGGTTGCGTGATTTACCGTTAGAATTTAGTCTGAAATTTAAGGAACAATTTAGTAAGCCGAAGAAGAAGCTTCCTAATCGGCGCTATTTACCGAATACTTCTCAACAAATATATCTTGAAAGTAAACAGACACAACTGCTGAAAGAATTTTTTTGGGAGATGCTAACCGAATTTAAAAAGGTGCAACAGCAAATATCTTCATCAACAAAATTTATCGAAGCTATGGCAAATAGAGTCACTCAGATTATGGATGAGTTTATGTTCCAAGAAACTTATCAAAAAGAGGAATCATTCTACTCGGTGTTGACCTATCATATTCGACAAACGATTGATATGATGTATGAAAATTATGGATTTGAACAAGATGGTCATCGAGTTGTGTCTCTAGCGAGTTATCTTTATTTAAAGGATAACGCAGATATTTTAGGTAGCCATTATGAATGGCAAGAGCAAAAGACGAGTTTGTTAGAATTTTTGGATACTTCTTTGGAGAATACTTACTGGTACGCAAAAAAGCTACTTTCTCATTTATCTCAGCAATTAGATCAAGATCTTTTTGAAGAGGACATTGTATTTGTTGCTTTTTATTTTTATAGTTTACACATTAATGATTTACCTAGCGATGTTAAAAGTATTGTCCTAGCGCATGGTTACTCGACAGCTAGTAGCTTGGCGAATGTCGTCAATCGAATGCTGGAGAAAAATGTTTTTCAAGCCTATGATATGCCAATTAATATCACTTTAGATAAAGTCGAATCACAGATTATACGCTATCTAAATGAATATCGTACAGATGCAGGCTTAATTCTTTTAGTAGATATGGGTTCTTTTAACCAGTTAGGTGAGCGGTTGGCTAAACATATCCAAAGCCCGATGATGATTATTGATAATGTCAGTACTCCACTTGTTTTGGAAGTGGGTAGTCATATTGTACAGGGAGCTAGTATTACTGAAATTTATGAGGCAATTTCGGTTGAGAAACGAATTCAAAAGCAGTTGATTATTCCAGAAGTCAACAAGAAAAAAGCAATCATTACTTGTTGTTATACAGGGTTAGGAAGTGCGACGCAGATTCAGGAAATTCTTCTGAAATGTTTAGGCGAATCGGCTAAAGAGTTGGTTATTTTGCCGTATGACTACAAAAAGTTATTGCAAAATAAGTTATATGAGGCGCCTTTTCAGCTATATGATGTGTTGATGATTGTAGGAACAGAAAGTCCTAAAATCCATCAAGTGCCTTATATTAGTGTCGACAAATTAATCAATGGGGAAGCTGTTGAAGAGTTTGCTAATCTTTTGCATTCAGAAATATCTTTAGATGCTCAAATACTTAAGAGTCAGCTTATTTTCAATTTTTCAATTAACAAAATTGTTGAAAATTTGACAATTTTAGATGCGAATAAGGTACTGCTTTTAGTTCAACGTGCGGTTAAGGAAATGGAAGAGTTGATGGGCATCGATTTTTCGAATAATCAACTATTTCTCTTATATATGCATTGTTGTTCCATGATTGAACGTATTTTACGAAAAGAAACAGTGGATGAACAAGAGGATATTGATGACTACATTCAACAAGAAGGCAAAAACATGGAATTAATTCATAAAGCTTTTCAGGAAGTCGAGAAAGAATATACAATCGAATTGCCGATATTAGAATTACGATTGTTAAATGACATTGTAAAGGATTAAGGTGGAAAATGAAAAAGGCAGTTATTTTCGATATGGATGGTGTACTGATTGATAGTGAACATTTTTACTTTGAACGTAGAATGGCGTTCTTTCGTGAAAAAGGACTGGTCCCTGGGTCGACGGACTTAGAGGATTACGTAGGGAAAACCGAGAAACAGTTGTGGGAAACTTTGGTGCCAAATGATGAAGAGTTACGGAAATCATTGTATCCAGATTACGTAATTTATAGAGAATTACATCCAATTGATTTCACCGTGGCACTAAGAAAGCAGGTGCCAGAAGTTTTAGGAAATTTAACTAGTCGAGGGATACTTGTGGGTTTAGCTTCTTCCTCTCCACGCAATGAAATAGATGAAATGCTCACACAGTGTCAGCTCACTCAGTACTTTTCTTTTGTTATCAGTGGAGAAGAGGTACAAGAAAGTAAGCCCAATCCGGCTATCTATTTACGTAGTATAGAGGCTCTAGATTGTGAGGGCTACATTGCTGTTGAGGATTCAACATTTGGTATTGCTGCGGCAAAAGCTGCAGGACTCTATACCGTTGCTTTAAAGCAAGCTTTTGAAATCGATCAAGAAGCAGCAGATGTTCGAATCTCTGAATTAAGTGAGCTTTGTCATTTGACAGAAAATGAACGTATCTTTACACATAGAAACGGATGAATCAGTGCTAAACACAGATAAAAGTGTTAGCTATATAGGATTAAAAGAAGTTGATTAGGTTTGCTAAATAGAAATTCCTTTATAATCATTTACAACTGAGTTTACGAACTCAACCGAGTAAATTTAATCAAAAGCGCTAAGTTCAGATCGTTGGACTTAGTGCTATTCTTTTTTTAGAAGTTTAAGAGGAGTGTTATACAAATTTATATTGTTGCCTTAGTGCAACACTTGTGTTATTGTTTTTATAGAACAAGTGTAACATTTAACAGGAGGTACTTATGGCTACAGATAAAAATCGTGTAATGATTAGTCTTGATGATAAAAATCTCGAGCATTTAGAAAATTTGATTGAAGATGCTAGAGACAGAAGAGGAATGAGATTAACAAAATCTCAAATCATTGAGCTGTTACTAAATACCGTTGAAACATTTGATGACATAATGGGTCATCTAAAACCGACTACGGATAAAGAATAGGAGGCAACTCCTTTTTCTTTTTGGTATAGGTGTTGCACTTGTGTATCAGTTAGGAGGATGGAAATGACTACATATATTAGAGAACTTAAATATCCAATGGAAGTAACAATTAATAAATATAATCTTCAGGTGGGGGCCTATCTTCTGGGTGAAGAAGTCAAAACATATCGTTCGCTTCATGAAATACCAGTAATAAAAGAAGAGGATTTAGTTGTTGATTATCTTTATGAAACCAGAATGATTCTTGAATTAATGGGTGTTGAACTAAATGAGCTTGATTATCCAGAAGTACTGAAAGAATTATTTGGGCGAACGATTCGGGAAGGAATTTTGGGAGAAATTGTAAATATGCCAGAGAACTGGGGCCAATTTGTTAAGCCAAAGTTAGGGACTAAAAGTTTTACAGGCAGAGTGGTGAATGGAACAAAAGATTTAGTTGGGATCGGGTTGCCATTTGACTATCCTGTTTGGATAAGTGAGGCAGTTGATTTCAAACGAGAATGGCGAGCATATATCCTTAACGGCGAGGTTTTAGACGTTCGTCCTTACAAAGGTGATTATCATTATACTTATAATCCTAGTGTAATCGATGAAGCAGTCAGATTATGGACGGATGCGCCTGCAGCGTATGGATTGGATATTGGTGTTACTTCCGATGGTCGTACTTTATTGGTTGAAGTGAATGATGGCTATGCTTTGGGAAATTATGGGCTTTCTCCGATTGATGCATTTAAGTTTCAAAAAGCGAGGTGGGCAGAAATGACGGCAAGTTATTTTAAAGAAAATAAAACGTTAGTCATCCCATCAGATTTCTTTTCGGAGTTGTAAGTAGGCTTCATTTCATAGTTACAAATAAATGACCTCTCCAGTCATTAGACCAGAGAGGTATAGCAGTAGAGATTTGCAAAATCATCAACAAAAATAGGGTAAGGAGTTGACTACTGCTAAATTAAGTATAACAGAATGGTCTTTGGATGATGTGCTGGATGCACTTGATTGTTAAAAAAAGTGTGTTCATCAGAGTAGATTAGTTGTTAGAAAGTAGAATAAAAAAGCAAATACTGAGCTAATTAGAGGTAAAAAGAGGGGAATGAACGAATAATTTCAGTAGAGGGTTTACAAGCGAGTTTTTCTTTCTATATAATGAAAGAAATAAGGAAGATTGGGTTGGTATATTGCGTATGAACAGACGGCAAAGAGGGTTTAGAAGAGAACGGCAGAAACGACAGCGGAGAAGGTTGGCGATAGCTAGTCTAGTGATTGTATTACTGGCTTGTTCGGCTTTCATTTTTGTGTATTTGAATCAACAGAATACGGCAGCTGTAGTGAAACAGAATAACACAATAAAAGAAAATAAGAAGACAGAAACGCTAGCCGCGGACAAGAATACGGATCAAACAAAAGAGAAAAGTGTCGAGCAACCGAAAGAAACTAAAAAGGATCAGGGTGCAGATAAAGGTAAAGAGAAACAAGCTGACTCTGCTAAATCCAAGGAACATAAATCTAAAAAACAGACAGCGGATGAGCAGTACGTTGTTACAGAGAAGACAAATATTTATTTGGATAACAAAATGCAAACAATTCGTGAGGAACAAATTCCTAAGGGAGCAATCATCAAAGTTAAGGCTGTTCCTGGTGATGAGCAGCTTGTTGAAGTATTGACGGAGCATAATAAGGGGTTCATTGGGAAAGAATTTCTAGTCCCGCGTTCAGAGGTACAAGAAAAGCGTGAGTCTTTAAAAGCACCGAGTTTAAGTGCGGATGAAGTAACGGGACTTCTAGATGATAAGATTCAGACGTTCATTAATCAAAATGGCGGAGATTTGAGTATCTACATAGAGACAGCGGATGGGACGCTCAAGTATGGTTATCAAGAGGCGGCGGTGCGCCGGACTGCGAGCAGTATTAAGCTGGCGTTCATCACCTACATGATGACTTTGGCTGATGCGGGCACGATTAATCTATCTGAAGAATTGACTTACCAAGAGAGCGATTATTATGGCGGAACGGGAATTATTCAATATGATCCTTTTGGTTCGAAGTATTCGCTGGAGCGCTTGGCGGAGTTGGTGATTCGGTATAGTGACAATGTTGCTTATCTGAAATTATTGGCTTATTTGGGCGAACAAAATTTTGTGGCATTCTTAAAAACGATGGATCCTGAGTCACAAAATGATCGATTCTTCTCGACGGCTAAAGTCTTAACCAGCTATCTGAAATATGTCAATAATCAAAAGGATTCGAGTCCGCATATTAAAAAGTTATATGATTGGTTACATCATAGTACCTTCGATGACGGAGTGGCTATTGGTATTCCTGCGGTAGATGTGGTGCATAAAACGGGCTGGATGCCTATGTATGCAGTCAGTAATGACATCGCGTTGGTGGAATCTGATCGACCGTATTATGTGACAATCATGACCAATGGCTATTCAGAAGACTACAGTGAACAAGCTATTTCTGATTTGGCTGAGTCGATTGACGGCTGTCTGTTACAATTAAAATAAATGATCTATTGAGTGGGGGAAACGTAGTTGTTTCTCTCACTTTTTGTGCTTTTTGTCGTAACGGCTATAGTTTTTTACGAGTAATAGAGTGAGTTATTTAGTGGAAATTTTTATCGAAAGAGTCGCTAAACTAATGGTGATATAGAGCTGATTCTAGTGAGTGTTGCGTGATGAATTATGCTACAAACAAAAATGTTGCAAAGGTTTGTGGTTTATATTAGAATAACATTAATTAAAAATGATGCTTTGAAGAGAAGAGTAAATAATTGTAGGTAATTAAAGAGACCCTTGTCTGGTGAAAATAGGGATTATTCGTGGTTATTGAAGATGAGCTCTGAGCTTTTGGTGCTGTTCACGCAGGCCAAACGGTATGCAACCGTTAGATTGCCAAGTATGTTTGTACTGTTGAGGTATTGTTTGTAAAAGCAATATAAATGAGGGTGGTAACACGGAAATATTCGTCCCTTTATCTATCAAGAGATTGGTAGGTAAAGGGATGGATATTTTTTTCTGTCAAAAAAAGGAAAGGGTGTTTTTGGATGAAAAAAAGAGGATTATTTTTATTATTATTGAGTGGCCTATTATTTGTTTCAGCGTGTGGCGCGAAGGAGGAAAAGGCCCAAAGTGTTTTAAAAATTGGAGCTTCACCGACTCCTCATGCTGAAATTTTGGAGCATATCAAACCGGAACTTGCGGAAAAAGGGATTGACCTTGAAATCGTCAAGTTCGATGATTACATACTCCCTAATAAAGCGCTAGATGATGGGGAGATTGATGCGAACTATTTTTCTACAGTGCCTTATTTTAATTTGCAAAAGGAAGAGAATGGTTATGATTTTGAAAATGTCGGCGCGATCCATATTGAACCGATGGGGATTTATTCGCATGATATTACTGATATCAATCAAATACCTGATGGCGCTAAAGTGATTGTCTCGAATATCCCTTCAGAATGGGGCCGTGTATTGAATATTTTTGTGCAAAATGATTTAATTAAGATTAAAGAAGGACTGGCGATTGATAAAGCGAGTTTCGAAGATATCATCGATAATCCGAAAAATCTCGAGTTTGATCATAGTATGGATCCGACGTTATTGACCGCTGCCTATGAAAATAAAGAAGGCGATCTGGTGGCGATTAATTCCAATTTTGCCTATGAAAAGGGCTTGAATCCAACAAAAGATTCATTGATGATTGAAAACGAAGACTCGCCGTATGTGAATATCGTGGCAACTAACACAAAAGACAAGAATAATGAAGCAATCAAAGAATTAGTGTCTGTTTTACATGAGGAAGATGTTCAAAAATGGATTGAGGATGAGTGGGGCGGCTCGATTGTCCCGGTAGATTAAAAATAGGTAGTGAGAAAGAAGGATGGATAGATGGAACGAGCAATTTTTGCAGGTGGCTGCTTTTGGTGCATGATTAAACCGTTTGATACACAACCGGGAATTATCTCGGTGCTGTCAGGGTATACAGGTGGTACGAAAGAAAATCCGACGTATGAAGAAGTCAAAGCGGGTGGCACAGGTCATACCGAAGCTGTCGAGATTATTTTTGATCCGGCTGTTATTTCTTTTGATGAGTTAGTCGAAATTTATTGGCAACAAACGGACCCGACTGATGCGTTCGGGCAATTCGAAGATCGTGGCGATAGCTATCGCCCAGTCATTTTCTATTTTACTGATGCGCAGAAAAAAGCAGCTGAAGAAAGTAAAGCACGTTTACAGGCAAGTGGTTTATTTGAAAAGGAAATTGTTACTAAGATTGAACCGGCTGCGCCCTTTTATCCAGCAGAAGCCTACCATCAGGATTATTATAAAAAGAATCCTGACAACTACACAAAAAATGCGCAACAAAGAATACAATTTATCGAGCAAGTGTGGCAAGATTAACGTGTGCAAACTTAGGATTTTTTCATGATAGAGACTGTGTTCCTTCGATTTATATTCTGGCTAGACCAGAATTTTATCGATGGAGCACAGTTTTTTTGTTCTTGAAGAGTTTTTTTCAGATAGTTTCTTCTATATAATAGTCTTCTAGTTGTGTATATAAATAGTAGGGTTGAAAAGTGAATCAGAAGGAGAGTCAGAAAATTGGAGCTGATGGCTTGGGAAAAAGATTCAGAACGGGTGGGTAATCTGCGTAATGGCTCAATAAATTCAATGAGAGTCCAGTTTATTTGAAAATCTAAAAAGAGTTTAGAAATGCATTTTGCCTGTAAGATAGGTATAATTGCGATAAGAGAAAAGAATGTGTTGAAAAGGGGGGCTCGATTTGCCGAAACGAATCGACCGAATCTATGCCTATGTAAAAGAGCAGACGGAACAGCTGTCTGAAGAGGCTATACAAAATGGTGCAGGGGTGACCACAGCGGAAATTGCTGACGTCCTGTCTATTCAGAGAACGAATAGTAGTAAAGACCTGAATCAGCTGGTAAAAGAGGGTAAGTTAACAAAACTATCTGGCCGTCCAGTACGCTATCGAGTCACTAAAGGTTGGCAAGAATTGCCGGCAAAAAAATATGTACCAAGTTATATGGAGACCCCAAAAGAGAAAAAAGAGCAAAAAATACGACAAAACCAGTCAGTCATGGCGAGTAAGGATATCTTTTCGCGGATTATTGGTTCTACTGGCAGTATGCGAAATTCGATTGAGCAGGCCAAAGCGGCGGTTCTTTACCCACCTAAAGGCTTGAATTGTTTAATCACTGGACCGACTGGATCCGGGAAGACGTATTTTGCCCATGCGATTTTTCAATATGCGAAAGTTAATCAAGTGATTGCGCCGGAGAAAGAATTGATTGTCTTTAATTGTGCTGATTATGCCAATAATCCAGAGCTCTTGATGAGTCATCTGTTTGGCTATGTTAAAGGGGCTTTTACTGGGGCGGATAGTGAGAAGGCTGGGATTATTGATGAAGCGGATGGTGGGATGCTTTTCTTAGATGAAATTCATCGATTGCCACCTGAAGGGCAAGAAATGATCTTTTATTTCATGGATCATGGGACTTATAGCCGACTAGGTGAGACGAGTAAAACGCATCAGGCAGCTGTCCGAATTATCGGCGCGACAACCGAGGATCCTAATTCGACTTTATTGGATACCTTTGTTCGTCGAATTCCGATTAATATTCAATTGCCGCCATTTGCCAAACGGCCGGCTTCTGAGAAAGTTGACTTGGTCAAAGTGATGGTGGCCCAAGAGGCTAATCGAATCGAACGCCGAATTTCATTGACTGAAGATGTGGTTAAAGCGTTGATTGGTAGCGTGACCTATGGCAATATTGGTCAACTAAAATCGAATATTCAGCTGGTTTGCGCGCGCGGTTTTCTGAATCATATGCAAAAGGAAGAGATTCCGATTACGGTCAACGATTTGCCAGAAGGAATTCGAGCAGGGGTCATCCAATTGGCGAGTGATCGTGAGGCGTCGATGGAACTGGCTAAGGTCTTGGAGCCGACGATAGATATTTCTCCAAATGCGTCAATCCTTGAAATACAATCAGATTCCTATGAGCTGCCGTACAATTTATACGATATTATTGGCGATAAGGCGACTTTATTAAAGTCAGATGGGCTAGATCAAGAAGCGATTAATCATTTTATTTCGACGGATATTAATATCCATTTGAAGTCATTTTATAAAGACCACGGGTTCTCATTTAATGCGGAAAATAAGTTATCTGAGTTTGTGGATCAGGCGATTATTGATGTCACTAGTCAGATTTATCAGCTGGTTAAAACAGAGCTGAATCATGAATATCAACAAAATTTCGTTTATGCTATGAGTTTGCATATTAGTTCGTTTTTGAAGAAAATTTATCTGGGTGAAGAGCGACACACCAATGATAATATCCGGGAAATGGCAGTGGATTTTCCAGAGGAATTCGAAATGGCTAAGAAAATCCGCCAATTTATTGCTGAACGCTTCCAAGTAACGATTCCTGAGAGTGAAGATTACTATTTGACGGTCTTGCTAGTTTCATTGAGAGATGATCAGTCGGTCGGGCGCGTGGGCGTGATCGTGGCTTCACATGGCAACAGTACGGCTAGCAGCATGGTCCAAGTAGTTAAGCAATTATTAGATGTGGATAAAATTATTGCGGTGGACATGCCGTTAGATATGCATCCGAAAACAGCCTTAGAGCGCATTGAGCATGCGGCCTTGCAGCTGGATGAAGGGAATGGCGTGATGTTATTGGTGGATATGGGCTCCTTAGCAACCTTTAGCGAAAAAATTCAGCGAGAGACTGGTGTGCCAGTCAGAACGATTGATATGGTCACGACTTCTTTGGTCTTAGAGACCGTCCGCAAAGCTTCTGTTATGGGGGCTGACTTAGATAATCTGTATGATTCTTTAAAGAATTTTAGAGGTTATGCGGATGTCAGTCCAGGAAAAATTGAGAAGCGTCTGGGCAATAATCAAGCTATTTTAGCCATTTGTGCTTCTGGCGAAGGAACGGCGCAAAAGATTAAAGAAATTATTGATGAGGCCTTGGTAAAACGTCAGAATGAGTCGATTGTGGTTGTGCCTTTATCTGTTTTAGAAGTCAAAGAGAAGATGGCTACTATTCAAGAAAGCTATGATATCATTGCAACGACGGGGATTATTGATCCCAAAATTCAAGCGCCGTTTATTCCACTGGAGCGTTTTATTGATCATGACGTTGATCATATCTTAGACCACCTGCTATTAGAGGATGAACTGGAAGAGTTGACCGAAATGATCGATGTTTCAGTTAATGAAGAGCAGGCGCAAACAATCTGTGTGAATTATATGGTGGAAAGTTTTACTTTTATTAATCCTACCAAGCTGATTCATCCGTTGTGGCAATTTACGATGAATATAGCAGAGAAGATTGGTTTAGATTCTCCTAGATATGCGTTTCAAATTAATTTAACTATGCATTTGGCGGGGATGATGGAACGTATCTTACTTGGTGATGTATTAACAGTGGAAGAAGAAGATTTAGAGGTCATGAGAGGGCAAGCAATCTATCAAACAGTGCAGCAGGCTGTGACTAAATTAGAGGAACAAGTCCGACTTTCGATTCCTTCTGCGGAAGTGTATTATTTGATGCAATCAATTACCAATCAGCAGATGAAAAAGATACAGTAATACGATAGAATGATACACTAATTGACACACTTAAGAAAAACGATACACTAGAAATAGTGTATCGTTTTCTTTTTATCAGTGGGCTCTAGGTAAAATAAAAGAGTGTATCATTTGAAAGTTGGCATACTTCTTGCTTATTATAAGTGTGAACGCAGGAGGTGATTTTAGAGTCTAGAAGAACACAAAGGTTATCGAATCGTGTTCTGCTAGAAAGAACAATGAAGGAGGTCCGTCAATATGGGGATGGATATTCGTTTGGCTCGGATTGATGATCGTTTGATTCATGGACAGGTGGCAACCGCGTGGTCAAAATCAACGGACATTAGTCGAATTCTCGTGGTCAGTGACGAGGTAGCACATGATGAGCTTCGAAAGTTTTTATTAAAAGAAGCTGCTCCACCAGGTATTAAGTCGAATGTAATCACAATCAAAAAAATGATTGAGGTCTACAATCACGACTTGTTTAATGGCATCAAGGTGATGTTGCTTTTCACTAATCCAGTAGATGTTGCTCAGTTAGTTCGTGCGGGTATCAAATTTTCGTCAATCAATATCGGTGGGATGCGTTTCACTGATGGGAAACGAATGATTACCAATTTTGTTTCGATTGATGAAACGGACATTGAAGCGTTTCGCTACTTAGATCAACAGGGTGTCGAGTTAGAAATCCGCAAGGTCCCGGCTGATCGCAAAGTCAATCTGATGGAGCTACTTCAAAAAGAGAAGAAGTGATAGCGCAGTATTTCGTAACTAAGCGATTACCGCGTTAGGCAATCTGCAATTATCTGTCGTTCATTATTATTTTTATGCGTTGTTGGAAAACAAAAAAGTAAGATTATAGGAGGTAAAAACATGGTAGGGATTATCCTTGCAAGTCATGGTGAATTCGCAAATGGCATTTTGCAATCAGGCTCAATGATTTTTGGCGAGCAAGAAAACGTAAAAGCTGTTACTTTGCAACCAAGCGAAGGTCCAGATGACTTAAAAGCCAAATTAGTAGCAGCAATCGACTCGTTTGATGATCAAGAAGAAGTCTTGTTCTTAGTCGATTTATGGGGCGGTACACCATTCAATCAGGCCAATAGTTTATTCGAAGAACACAAGGACAAATGGGCAATCGTCGCAGGTATGAATTTACCGATGGTGATTGAAGCTTATTCTTCACGCTTCTCAATGAATTCAGCCCAAGAAATTGCGGCTCACATTCTTGAAACAGCAAAAGAAGGGGTTAAAGTAAAACCAGAAGAACTAGAACCAGCAGACACTGCCAAAGCAGCAGTAGTTGATAACCAACCAAAAGGCTCTTTAGCACCAGGAACAGTGGTTGGCGATGGCAAAATCAAAATTGTTCTCACACGTGTGGATTCTCGTTTACTTCACGGTCAAGTAGCAACTGCTTGGACAAAATCAGTGACTCCATCACGGATTATCGTCGTGTCAGATGCAGTAGCGAAAGATGATTTACGTAAGAAATTAATCGAGCAAGCAGCTCCTCCAGGTGTTAAAGCCAACGTCATTCCAGTTCAAAAAATGATTGAAGTCGCAAAAGATCCTCGTTTTGGTGGAACAAAAGCCTTGCTTTTATTCGAAAATCCAGAAGATGTTTTACGCGCAATCGATGGCGGCGTGCCTATCTCAGAAGTTAATGTTGGCTCAATGGCCCATTCTGTTGGTAAAGTAGTCGTAAGTAAAGTCTTGTCTATGGGTACTGAAAATGTTGAAACATTCGAAAAATTGAAGGAAAAAGGGGTTACCTTTGATGTCCGCAAAGTGCCGAATGATTCAAAAGACAACATGGATGAATTATTAAGAAAAGCGAAAGCTGAGTTAGCAAACGTCAAATAAATGAAAAATTTAATTTAAAAAATAGGAGGCTTATCATGTCTATTATATCAATAATATTAGTAGTGTTCGTTGCCTTTCTAGCGGGTATGGAAGGGATTTTAGATGAATTCCAATTCCATCAACCGTTAGTCGCATGTACATTAATCGGTCTAGTAACTGGGAATTTAACTGCAGGAATCATGCTAGGTGGGTCATTACAAATGATCGCGCTTGGTTGGGCAAATATCGGTGCTGCCGTAGCACCAGATGCTGCATTAGCGTCTGTTGCATCCGCAATTATTTTAGTCAAAGCATTAGGTACTGATAACATTTCTGTTCAATCAGCTATTACAACATCAATCGCTGTCGCTATTCCATTGGCTGTTGCTGGTCTATTCTTAACAATGATCGTTCGGACACTTGCTGTACCAATCGTTCACTTGATGGATGCCGCAGCTGAAAAAGGAAATATTCGTCGAATTGAAGTTTTACACATTTTAGCCGTTTGTATGCAAGGGATTCGTATTGCGATTCCTGCTGGCGCATTGCTGTTCATTCCAGCTCAAACCGTTCAAAGCTTCTTAGAATCAATGCCTGCTTGGTTAACTGATGGTATGGCAATTGGTGGGGGTATGGTGGTAGCCGTTGGGTATGCAATGGTTATTAACATGATGGCAACAAAAGAAGTTTGGCCTTTCTTCATTATCGGTTTTGTCGTGGCAGCTGTTACTCAATTGACCTTGATTGCACTAGGCGCATTAGGTGTGGCTATGGCCTTAATTTACTTAAACTTATCTAAAATGGGTGGTTCAAGTAATGGCGGTGGCGGAAGCAACACTGGTGATCCGCTTGGCGACATTCTAAACGACTATTAATAAGAAGGAGGAGAAAAAAATGGCAGAAAAAATTGAATTAACTAAAAAAGATCGATTAGCCGTTGCATGGCGCTCTACCTTCATCCAAGGTTCATGGAACTACGAACGTATGCAAAATGGTGGTTGGGCATTCTCAATGATCCCAGCAATTAAAAAATTATATAAATCAAAAGAAGATCGCGCAGCAGCGTTAAAACGTCACTTGGAATTCTTTAATACCCATCCTTATATTGCTTCACCAATCTTGGGGGTTACTTTGGCGCTGGAAGAAGAACGCGCAAATGGTTCACCAGTTGATGATGTAGCGATTCAAGGGGTAAAAGTTGGGATGATGGGTCCTTTAGCCGGTGTCGGTGACCCAGTCTTCTGGTTTACTGTTCGACCAATGTTAGGTGCCCTTGGCGCTTCACTTGCTATGTCAGGAAATATCATGGGACCAATCATTTTCTTCGTTGCTTGGAACTTAATTCGTTGGGCTTTCATGTGGTATACACAAGAATTTGGCTACAAAGCTGGTTCTAAAATCACAGAAGACCTTTCAGGTGGTGTATTACAAGACGTAACTAAAGGTGCATCAATTCTCGGGATGTTCGTCCTAGCTGCCTTAGTTCAACGATGGGTTTCCATCAAATTCTTACCAGTTGTCTCTGAAGTTAAATTAGACAAGGGTGCTTATATTGAATGGGATAAGATCGATATGAGTGGAAAAGGGCTTCAATCAGCCTTTGAACAAGTCAACAGTGGTTTATCTCTGACTGAAACAAAAGTAACAACGCTACAAAATAACTTGGATCAATTAATTCCAGGTTTAGCAGCCTTACTTTTAACTTTCTTCTGTATGTGGTTATTGAAGAAAAAAGTTTCACCAATCGTTATCATCATCGGCCTATTCATCGTTGGGGTAGCCGGACATTATATCGGTCTATTATAATCTAGGTTGAGAAAAATATGGTTATTCAACTGAGGCGTAGCGGAATTTTCGACGAATCAGTATTTATCAGGATCAAGAGTTATTTAGTTGCTCTTGGTCCTGATTTTATCTATGTTGGAAAGAATGCCGAAGATAGTCTCAAAAAGATGTTTAGATTAGAAAAAATAGCCAAAGACTCGTATAATAAATGTATCGAATAGTAAGAACTAATAAGGAGTAGATGAGATGGTTCAGTCACTAAATACAAAAGTTGATTTAACAATTGATGCCACTGCGTTTAACGGAATCACTGAATATGGCAAAATTATGATAGGCGACAATGGCTTTGAGTTTTATAATGCGCGTGATACTCGGAAATTTATTCAAATTCCATGGGATGAAGTGGATAAGGTGATTGCTTCTGTCATGTTTAAAGGCAAATGGATTCCTCGTTATGCGGTGAAAACAAAGCAGAGTGGGACCTTTACTTTTGCTTCAAAAGAGCCTAAAAAAGTCTTGCGAGCAATTCGCGAGTACGTCAATCCAGAAAAAATGGTGCAATCACTAAGCTTTTTCGAGGTCATCAAACGTGGGATTTTATCGATTGGCAAGAAGAAATGAAGCAGCGTTTTGAACATATTAAAATAAGAACAAAGACCATTTGTAAGTAGGGTAACCTGGTTATGAAGGGTCTTTTTGTTTTCCTTGTAAAATGCTTCTACTCTGTGCGACTATTTAGTGGAATGCTAAGCTAAAGCTTTCAAATGACAAAATCTTGGGTGAATTATGGCGGCAGAAAAATGAGCTATCTATTGAAGATTGGCCCACGGATATTATTCTTGCTAGTCTAGGTAAATAATAGGAATGTGCTAGTTCATCTAGATCATACTTTGTTTACTATTATCGCATTACGTTTACCATCCTATTACTCTAAAACTTGGTAAGTAGAGCTGACAAATAACAAATACCTTGTCTACTGATTTTTCCTATAAGGCTGTTAACTAGATATTTGCGAGTTTCTAGTAAAAGGTTGTTTGTTGCGATGTTTTTACTTATTTTAGCAAAATGTCGAGTTGAAGGAATCCATTGTCTAGCAGGTTTTACTTTTAAAGTTACCTTTTTTAGCTCGTTTTTCATCTAGAATAGTACGCAACAAACAACCATTTTAGGAAAAGCAGCTAATTTATTGTCTATTGAATGAGAAGCTCGAAGATTATCGAAGCTATAAACCTTATAAACTCAGGGCTGTTATAGCTATTCTTTATAAAAGCCAGTTGAGTTAAGTGCCTATTTTTCTTAAAGTTAGAGACTTTTAGTGCTTTTTCAAAAAGGTTGTTTGTTGCGATGTTTTCACGCTTATTAGTAGAGCCGAAAATAGCAGAAGTCCTGCAGCTAGCGTTTTTTCTTTCCAAACTCGCTTTTTACCTCGATTTTCTCTCTAAAAGATGCGCAACTAGCCACAAGTATCTGAAAAGCAGGTATTTGTGGCTCTTTTACAGTGTTTGATGCCGTTTTAAATAACAAATCTGGAGTTATTGAATTTGATTTATGGAGCTTATGTGGGATTGTAGTTGGATTTAGGTGTCTTATTGCATTGGTGATGGGGAAGAGGAAGAGAGAAAGATAAGGGAATGAACGTAAGTCATATAGAGAAAAGCCGTCTTTTCCTCTAGAAATACAGGTAATTTTTAATTGAAATTCATCAAATTTGAATCGATTCAAAAAAGTCTTGATATTTAAGTTTTTGCTTGCTATCATATAATTGAATCGATTCAATTTTTGTTGTTTTTTGAGTGGGGATCAAAAATGGAGGGATGATATGGCGACTATCCAAGAGGTTGCGAAGTATGCGGGGGTTTCCGTGGGCAGTGTTTCACGGTATTTGAATGGCTATACCTTGAAAGCCGACAATATGAGTAAAATTATGGAAGCAATTGCGGCTTTGGATTACAGAGAAAATTTGCTAGCGAAGGGCTTGAAAAGTAATCAGAGTCTTTCTGTCGGGTTATTAGTCAACAATATGGGGAGTAATTTTAGTAGTACCTTAGTGGCGAAGATTGCTGAAGAGATGGAACGAGCGGGTTATAGTTTGTTGCTTAGCGGTTTTCAAGGAGATCCGGAGCAGGTTCAAAAGAAGATTGATTTTATGTTATCGCGATCTGTTGATGGTCTAATTTTATTTGAAGTGGAGCAACATTGGCCTGAGATTCAAGCGTTAAAGGAGCTTGATCTGCCAGTCTTATCTATTAACACGCCAGTTGAATTTGAGAAAGTCGATTCCATTTTGGTTAATAACCAACAAAGTACGAAGGAAGTTATTTTGCGGATGCTTCATTTGGGTCACGAGAAGATGGGGATTATTGCTGCGCCGCAAAAAGATTATGTTGCCCAGGAAAGATTGTCCGGTGTGCTGGCGGCTTATGAAGAAGCGGGGATTTCTACCGATAATTTAGCGATTTATTATGGTGATTACTCGAAAGAAAGTGGCATTAAAGGCGCGACTTATTTACTTAATGAGGAGAAAGTTTCCGCGTTGTTTGTCTGCAATTATAATATGTCGTTAGGTGCGCTGCAGGTGATTTATGAAGCGGGTCTTCAATTGGGGCAGGATTTATCTTTTGCCAGTTATGACTATTTTGAAGCGAGTGAGATTTTTACCCCAAAATTAACGGTTATTAAACAGCCGATTCTGGAGATTGGGACGCTGGCAGCAAATCGAATGATTGAGAGAATTCAACAGAAAAATCAGTTATCTGGAGAAACGTTGGTTTTGAATAATGAAGTATTATGGCGAGATTCTATCGCGCAAAAATAGATAGGTGATGAAGTTACTGAGAGTGACTACAACATATGAGTAAGAGAAATGTACGACAATACTAAAAAAGAAATGAGTGTCAAAAAAATGAAAAAATTTCCAAAAGGTTTCTTGTGGGGTTCAGCGATGTCAGCGCCACAAACAGAAGGACATGGGTCAAAGAATGGCAAATCTCCTTCAACGTGGGATTACTGGTTTGAAAAAAATCCGGAGAAGTTTAATCAGGATCAAGGACCAGAGAATACTTCGAATATGTATGAAACGTATGCCGAAGATTGCCTAAGAATGAAAGAAATCGGCTTGAATTCTATCCGGACATCGATTGCTTGGACGCGTTTATTACCTGATGGAAAGACGTTAAATCCTGAAGCAGTTGCTTTTTATCGCGATTATTTCCAAAAAATGAAGGACAATGGCGTGGAGCCTATTATGAATTTATTCCATTTTGATATGCCGATGTGGTTGATGGAAAAAGGCGGTTGGGAAGTTAGAGAATCAGTCGAAGTTTTTGCTTTTTATGCCAAGACCGCTTTTGAACAATTTGGCGATCTTGTGACGAAATGGACGACCTTTAATGAACCAATCGTTCATGTGGAGTGTGGTTATCTGTATGGCTACCATTACCCAGATGTGGTTGATTTTAAAAAGGCGGTTCAGGTAGGCTACAATACGCTGATGGCGCATGTGCGCGCGGTGGAAGAGTTCCGTAAAGTATTACCGAATGGCGAAATTGGGATTATTTTGAATATTTCACCGGCTTATGGCCGCAGTGCTAGTCCAGAAGACGAAAAAGCGAAAGAAGCTTCGGACTTGTTGAATATCAATAGTTTCTTAGATCCAGCCGTACATGGGCAGCTCCCTGAAGCACTGATTCAATTAGTTAAAGAGCATCAATTAACTCCTGAAACACAATCAGAAGATAAAGCTTTGATGCAAGACAATACGGTTGATTTTATTGGCTTAAATTATTACCAACCGAGACGTGTGCAAGCGCCAGAAAACCCTAAAGTGCCTGCAAAGATGCCAGAGGATCTGTATATGCCTTACGATTGGCCTGAGAAAAAGATTAATCCTTATCGTGGCTGGGAAATTTATCCGAAAGCTTTGTATGATGTAGCGATTATGATGAAAGAAAAATACAACAATATTCCGTGGTATGTCAGCGAAAACGGCATGGGTGTGGCAGATGAAGAACGCTTCTTACAGGAAGATGGCATGATTGAAGATGATTACCGTATCGAATTCATGCAGGAGCATCTGGATTATTTGCACCAAGGAATTGAAGAAGGTAGTAACTGTTTCGGTTATCATACCTGGACTTTTGTCGATTGTTGGTCATGGCTGAATGGCTACAGAAACCGTTATGGCTTCTACCGGGTTGACTTAGAAAATGATTATGAACGCACAATGAAGAAGAGTGGTCTCTGGTACAAAGCATTATCAGAAAATAATGGCTATTAATAAAAGTCAGTAAAATAACTCTGTAAAAAGATCAGTAAAAAAATAATTTTAAGTAGTTGTGTGAAGATTAATAAATAGAAAGAAAGCAGTCATGGAGAATTTTCTTCATGGCTGTTTCTTTCTATTTAAAGTGGTGATAGGTTTTACTTTTTCCATTTTTTGCTATAATGAACGAGACAGGAAAAGAAAGTAGGGATAATTCGATGATGAATCGTGTAAACAAATTAAGAGATGAAATGAAGAAGGATGGATTGGATAGCTTTTTAGTGACGAGCAAATACAATCTGCGTTATTTAACTAATTTTACTGGGACGACTGGTTTAGCAGTAATTACCTTAGATAAAGCTTTTTTTATTACTGACTTTAGATATACCGAACAGGCTGCTGAACAAGCACAGGGCTTTGAAGTGGTTCAAAATGTTGGACCGATTTTCGACGAAGTGGCTAATATTGTCAAAAAAGAAAAACTGCAAAAGTTGGCGTTCGAAGAATTACATGTCAGTTTTGCGGAATATTCTGTCTTAGATGAAGTGATTATGGCTGAGCTCATTCCGGTGGCGGGGCTGATCGAAGAGTTGAGAGAAGTCAAGGATGAGGAAGAGATTGCGTTAGTTAAGAAGGCCTGTGAGATTGCGGATGCTGGTTTTGCCTACGTGTTAAAAACCATCAAGCCAGGCATGACAGAAATCGAAGTGGCTAATCTGCTAGATTTTCATATGCGTTCGTTAGGTGCTTCAGAGGTTTCATTTGAGACGATTGTTGCCAGTGGTTATCGTTCAGCAATGCCTCATGGTGTGGCGAGTCAAAAAGTGATTCAACAGGGTGAAATAATTACTTTGGACTTTGGTTGTTATTATGAAGGCTATGTTTCTGATATGACACGGACGTTTGCGCTGGGTGATCCTGGTGAAAAAATGAAAGAAATTCATCAAATTGTTCTAGATGCACAGCTCAAAGTAATTGAAGCTGCCAAACCAGGTGTGACAGGGGTTCAATTAGATGCAGTTGCGAGAGATTATATTACCGAGATGGGCTACGGCGAAGCATTTGGCCACTCGACGGGTCATGGGATTGGTTTAGAAATTCATGAAGGACCGAATGTTTCTTTCAGAGCCGAGGAAGCTTTTGTGGCAGGAAATATTATTACCGATGAGCCGGGTATTTATTTGGCTGGCCTAGGTGGTGTGCGGATTGAGGATGATTTGTTGATTACAGCTACCGGAAATGAAATTTTGACGCATTCACCGAAAGAATTGATCATTTTATAGGAGATTTGTACTGGATTATTTCGTCAGATAGACGTCGAGATTTCCATGGGATTCTTTTTTTAAGGAAATTCAAAGATTTCGTAATTCCTTGTCGGTTTATTATAGATAATCACTGTAAATAATGATAAACTAAAACTGGACTATTCAGTAGTCAAAGAATGTCTATAAGCGTATGATTGTAGATGAGAAGGACGTTTCAAAAAATAATTGAGAAACAACCGTTGATACAAAGGTATCATGTGCGTAATTAAGGAGGCACTAGTATGGTAGAACAGAAAAATTTAGTATTAGATGCAAATCAAGAATTAGGAGAAATAGTTATCGCTCCTGAAGTGATAGAAGTCGTCATTGGCATTGCAGCATCAAAAGTCGAAGGTGTCTACGGCATGCGTGGGACATTTGCGAGTAATGTGACAGAACTTTTAGGTAGAGCTTCACATGGTAAAGGCGTATATCTAACTTTTGATGAGACTGGCTTAAAAGTTGACATCTATTGCTATTTAAAATATGGGGTGTCTGTACCTAAAGTAGCGATGGAGATGCAGGATCGTGTCAAACAACAAGTTTTATTTATGACTGATATTGAATTAGTTGAAGTTAATGTACATGTTGTAGCTGTTGTACCAGAAAAAATGGAGCAACCTGATTTTGATGAGTTGTTCGAAGATGATGAGGATACAAATGAGTAAAGAGCTAACCCGCCGAGAGATTAGAGAAATGGCTTTACAAGCCTTATTTCCATTAGATTTTAATACAGATTTAACTAAAAAAGATGCGATTATTAGTGCGCTTGAATTAGAACATGAAGAATTGCTCAGTGAAGAAGAAGATGCGTTTGTTCCGGTTTATTTGGATGTCTTAGTAGGGGGCGTTTGTGAGAAAAAAGCCGAACTTGATACCTATGTTCAAAGACATTTACGAGATAACTGGAAAATTAACCGGATTTCAAAAATGGATTTAGTGATTTTGCGTATCGCTACATTTGAGATGCTGTATGTCGAAGACGTTCCAAATACAGTGGCCTTGAATGAAGCATTAGAGTTAACCAAGACGTTTAGTGATGATCGTTCACGTAAATTCGTGAATGGTGTTTTATCTAATCTGATGAAAGAAATTGAAGCTGGGGAATGATCCTCGGCTTTTTCATATTTACAAGTCGAAATCTACGCAGATAATTGGTTGTATGCTAAAATTAAAACGTTCAATAATAATGAGGAGTGGTTGTTGTGGGAGAAATCATTAACGGGAAAGAATTGGCAGAAAAATTACAAGCAGAGATTGCTATAGAAGTCGCTGAATTGGCTAAAGAAGGGCTGGTTCCGGGATTAGTTGTTCTATTGGTAGGGGATAACCCAGCGAGCCAGGTCTATGTCAGAAATAAGGAAATAGCGGCTAATAAAATTGGGCTCCATTCGACTGTGGAACGTTACCCAGCAGACTTAACAGAAGAAGCTTTATTAGCAGAGATTGACCGTTATAATAAGGACGAAAACTTTCATGGAATCTTAGTTCAATTGCCTTTACCTAAACAAATTGATGAAGAAAAAGTGTTATTAGCGATTGATCCTAAGAAGGACGTTGATGGATTTCATCCAATGAATTTAGGGAAGTTATTTGCTGGAGATCCTGAGATGATTCCGTGTACCCCTTATGGCATCATGAAGATGTTTGAAGCGTATAATATTGCGCTTGAAGGGAAGCATGCAGTGGTGATTGGGCGCAGTAATATCGTTGGGAAGCCGATGGGTCAACTACTTTTGATGGAAAATGCGACAGTAACCATGACTCATTCTAAAACGAAAAATTTGCCTGCAGTGGCGAGAGAAGCGGATATCTTAGTTGTAGCAATCGGGCGCGGTCATTTTGTCACGAAAGAGTTTATTAAGCCTGGTGCAGTGGTAATTGATGTAGGTATGAACCGAGATGAGGCGGGTAAATTAATTGGCGATGTGAAGTTTGATGAAGTAGCACCTTTGACAAGCTACATTACCCCTGTGCCTAAAGGAGTCGGTCCTATGACGATTACGATGTTAATGAAACAAACGGTTGAAGCCGCTAAAAGGCAGAGATAATTGATAGTGGGAGCCACTATTGTGGGAGCAAAATAGGCTCGGATAGAGGCAAAAATTATCATGAGTATTCCTCAAATGATTAAGTGAAAGTTACCTAACTAAGGATAGAAATAAAGAAATAGAGGTGAGGAAATGGCGCAGCAATATCTGACGATTACCGCTTTAACTAAATATTTGAAACGGAAATTCGAGGCAGATCCTTACCTTGAGCGAGTGTATTTAACAGGAGAGATATCGAACTTTCGACCAAGACCGAATGCTCATCAGTATTTTAGTTTGAAGGATGATCAAGCGAAAATTTCGGCGATTATGTTTAAAGGAGCGTTCCAAAAACTGAAATTCGCCCCTAAAGAAGGGATGAAGGTTTTGGTGGTTGGCCGCATTTCATTATATGAAAGTAGTGGCTCCTATCAAATATATATCGAACATATGGAGCCTGATGGTGTCGGCGCACTCTATCAAGCGTTGGCTGAGCTGAGAGAGAAGCTGAGCAAAGAGGGATTGTTCGACGGACCTAAAAAAATGTTGCCACGTTATCCTAAGAAAATTGCGGTATTGACTAGCCCGAGTGGTGCGGTAATCCGCGATATTATTACGACGGTCAAACGAAGATACCCAATTGCTCAAATTGTGTTATTTCCGACCGTAGTTCAAGGCAATCAAGCAGCCGATGATGTGGTGAGAAATCTACAGCGTGTCGAAGAGTTGGGTGATTTTGATACGATTATCATGGGTCGTGGTGGTGGTTCAATTGAGGATTTGTGGCCGTTTAATGAAGAGCGAGTGGCGCGAGCGATTTACGCGGCGCATACACCTATTATTTCTTCGGTAGGTCATGAAACGGATACGACGATTGCTGACTTAGTAGCGGATGTGCGGGCAGCGACACCGACAGCGGCGGCCGAATTGGCTGTACCGGTGCTCTCTGAAGAATTATTGAGAATTAAAGAGCGGCAAGCTCGTTTGGAGCAAGCCTTCTTGTATCAGCTTCAGCGAAAACAAGAGCGTTATCAGCGTTCAGCTAATTCGTATGTTTTCCGTCAGCCGGGTCGATTGTATGATGCCCAATCAGTTAAGCTAGATCAAATGATGCAACGATTGAGACAGGCGATGCAACAGTCATTATATGAAAAGGACAAGTATGCGAGTCAGATTATTCATCGAATGTATCAGATGGAGCCTAGCCATCGATTGCAACAAGCACAACAACAACTTGAGTATAGTCAGCGTCGCTTAATTGAGCGAATGACGAGTTATATGGAAAAGCAACGTCGTTCTTATGAGACAGCTGTGCAGTCGTTAGACTTGTTAAGTCCATTGAAAATTATGGGACGAGGCTATAGCTACACAACGAAGGAGAATGAAGTCATCAAAAGTACGACTGAACTGGCCGTTAAGGATCAGGTCACTATTCATTATAAAGATGGCCAAGCGGTCGCTGAAATAACTGAGATTAAGGGGGATGAACATGGCGACAAAAACATTTGAAGCTTCATTACAAGAATTAGAAGAGATTGTTTTAAAATTAGAACAAGGCGATGTTCCGTTAGAAGAAGCCTTAGATGCTTTTAAAAAAGGCATGGATTTGAGTAAACAGTGCCAAGATACACTAACAAAAGCAGAAAAAACCTTAACGAAAATGATGACAGAGGCGAATGAAGAAGTCGTTTTTGAAGAGAAGGGCGAGTAGTTATGGCAGAAAATCAAACGTTTGCTGAACAACACTTACCTTATGTTGAAGAAGAACTGGTTTCTTTTATCGAAAAACATACCACGAATGAAGAGCTGAAAAAAAGTATGCTTTATTCAGTCAATGCAGGTGGGAAGCGAATTCGTCCGCAGTTACTATTAGCAGTAGTGGCGTCATTTCATAAAACGGTTGGCGCAGGTGCTTATCAAACCGCTGCTGCCTTAGAAATGGTGCACACGTACTCGCTCATTCATGATGATTTACCGGCAATGGATGATGATGACCTGCGTCGCGGCAAAGCGACTAACCACAAAGTTTTTGGTGAGGCGACAGCAATTTTGGCAGGTGATAGCTTACTGACAATGGCTTTTCAGCTAGTGAGCATGGCTCAGATTGAGAGTGAGCCGAAGTTATTATTAATTCAACAATTTGCGCAAGCTGCTGGGGGTGCGGGCATGGTTAGTGGTCAAGCCGCTGATATGCAAGCCGAAAATAAAACCATCACTGTGGAAGAGTTGGCAAAAATTCATGAGGATAAGACGGGCAAGCTGATTGAATTTGCGCTTGTTGCTGGAGGTGTCTTAGCAAACCAGCCTGTCGAAGTTTTAGAGGAATTACGACAATTGGCGGGGCATTTAGGCTTGGCTTTTCAGATTCGTGACGACTTATTAGATGTAACAAGTACGACTGAACAATTAGGAAAAAATACACAACGGGATGCCGAATTAAATAAAAGTACCTATCCGGGATTGCTGGGATTAGCTGAGGCCAAATTGGCTTTAGATGAAGAGTTGGTGGCGGCAGAACGCACGATTGATCGAATTCAGCAAACAGTTGCTAGTTTTGAAGCCAGATATTTGAAAGAATTGGTCAAGGCGTTTTATTTAGAAAGAGGCACAAAATGAAAAAAGAACGCGTAGATGTCCTTGCCTTTAACCAAGGCCTTTTTGAAACACGGGAAAAAGCCAAGCGTGGCGTGATGGCTGGGCAAGTGTATACGGATAAAAATGAACGTTTAGATAAGCCGGGAGAGAAGATTGCAATAGAAACTCTTCTTCAAGTTAAAGGACAAAAACTTCCGTATGTCTCTCGTGGGGGACTAAAGCTTGAAAAAGCCTTAGAAATTTTTGATCTGACGGTAGCGGAGAAAGTAATCTTGGATATTGGTTCTTCTACGGGCGGCTTCACGGATGCAGCGCTCCAAAATGGGGCAAAAATGAGTTATGCCTTAGATGTAGGCTACAATCAGTTAGCTTGGAAGATTCGTCAGGATGAGCGAGTAGTGGTAATGGAACGGACGAATTTCCGTTATTCCAAGCCAGAAGATTTTGATCAAGGGCAGCCACAGGTAGCAACGATTGATGTCTCATTTATCTCGCTGAAATTAATTTTGCCACCGCTCCATGATATCTTGGCTGATGGTGGCGATGTTATTGCCCTGATTAAACCGCAATTTGAAGCAGGCAAAGAATTCGTCGGCAAAAAAGGGATTATTCGTGATCCTCAGGTGCATAAAATGGTTTTGGAAAAGATCTTGTCTTTTGCTATGGCAACGAACTATGATGTGGCAGCTCTTAGTTTCTCACCGATTACAGGAGGCGAAGGGAATATCGAATTCTTAGCGCATTTAAAGAAATCAACTGAAGAGGGTCAGCTAGCTCCAGCAATTTCGATTGATGAAATTGTCCAGGCAGCCCACGGAAAATTGGATAAGTAATAAAAATTCGTTGTGTTTCTCTTAAGAAGCCAACGAATTTTCTTTATAATAACAAAAAAATAAGCTATGATAAATATGACTTTGAAACGAAGGGGCGTATATAGTTATGAGGAAGAAAGATAGACATCGTTTGATTACTCGATTACTTTCTGAACAAAGTATTCAAAAGCAGGAAGAGTTTGTTGAATTGTTGGATGCTAAAGGGGTAGAAGTGACTCAAGCGACCATTTCAAGAGATATCAAAGAAATGAAGTTGATTAAAATTCCTTCAGCTGAAGGCGGCTATCGCTACAGTTTACCGGCGGAAACTAGCGAAGATGTCGGCTTGAAATTAGAAAAACTTTTAAAAGATGCGTTTGTTTCAGTAGATCAGATGGAAAAATTTGTCAGCTTAAAAACGCTCCCTGGAAATGCTTCGGCAGCGGCTAACTTGATTGATAAGCGCTACAAAAAAGAGTTGTTTTCAACAATCAATGATGATGACAATGTCTTAATGATTACTAAAACAGAAGAAGCAGCGCGCTATTTGAAACAAGAATTTTTGCGCTATCTATAGGAACAGGAGGGAAACGTCTTGTTACAAGAATTAACCATAGAAAATTTTGCCATCATCTCGAAGCTACGATTGTCGTTTCATCAAGGAATGACGGCACTGACTGGTGAGACAGGTGCTGGGAAATCAATTATTATCGATGCCATGGGACTATTGGCTGGTGGTAGAGGCTCCGCGGATTACATTCGACAAGGAGCTCAGAAGTGTACCTTGGAAGGGTTATTTCAGCTGCCAAAACAAGCCGAGTTTTTGCACTTTATGGAAGAATTAGGAATTGATACTGAAGAGCAGAATTTGATTATTCAGCGGGATATGTCTACTTCTGGAAAGAATATATGTCGCGTTAATGGTCGGATTGTGACGCTTGCAACACTGAGAAAAATCGGTGAATTTTTGGTGGATATCCATGGTCAAAATGAACATCAAGAATTGATGCAAGCTGATAAACATTTAGGCTTACTGGATGAGTTTGGTAATCAGTCATTTAAGCGTGCCAAAAAAGCCTACCATAAAGCCTACGATTCTTTTCGTCAATTAGAGCAGCAGGTTAAGAAAATTCAAGCAAATGAAAAAATGTTTGTCCAACGAATTGATATGCTGAAATTTCAACAAGAGGAAATTGAAAATGCCGAGCTACAGATAGATGAAGAGGAGCAGCTGGTAGAAGAAAGAGAAAAATTAAGCAACCACCAAAAGATTGTGGATGGTTTGGCAGAAAGCTATGAAGCGCTAAATGCAGAAGGACTCAACAGTCTGGATGGAGTAGGTGCTGCGGTCAGCCATTTGCAGGGAATTGCGCATCTTGATACGGAATTTAACAGTATTTTTGAGAATGTGCAGAATGCTTATTATCTTTTGCAGGATTCAGTGGGGGATATTAGTCGACAGCTAGATAATTTGGAGTTTGATGAAAATCGCTTAGAAGAAGTTAATCATCGGCTTGAAGTGATTCGTCAGCTAAAAAGAAAATATGGCGAGTCAGTTGAAGCGATTATGGCTTATTATGAAGAGATTAGTCAAGAATTGGCAGAGTCAAATTTCTCAGACGGACAGATGGATAAACTCATCAAAAAATTAGCGGATCAAGAGGAACATGTTCGTGGATTGGCCCAAGAGTTACACAATCAGCGAATAGAGATTGCTAAAAAACTCCAAAAATCTATTTTGACAGAATTGAAAGAATTGTATATGGCGAATACCGATTTTGAGGTGAGTTTCTTAGAAATGGGTAATGCTCTTCAACGTGAAGGTTTCGACCAAGTTGAATTTTATATTACAACCAATCCAGGTGAGCCTTTGAAGCCTTTAGTAAAAGTTGCCTCAGGTGGGGAACTTTCTCGGGTTATGCTAGCCTTAAAAACGATCTTTTCGAAAAACCAAGGGATTACGAGTATTGTTTTTGACGAGGTCGATACTGGGGTAAGTGGTCGTGTGGCTCAAGCGATTGCGGATAAGATTTATCAAGTGGCACAAAATTCGCAAGTTCTTTGTATCACTCATTTGCCACAGGTTGCCGCTGTTGCAAATTACCAATACTATATCTCAAAAGATGTCAAAAAAGGCCGGACAGAAACAGAAGTTCAACAATTAACGTCAGAAGAAAGAGTAGCGGAGATTGCTCGGATGTTGGCGGGAAGTGAAATTACTGATTTGACGAAAAAACATGCAGAAGAGCTCTTGGCTATGGCCAAAAAATAGCCGTTAGGCATCGATTGATTGTTATCTAATGGCTGATAAATTTGGAATATTGAGTGACCAATCGACTATTTTTATAAGTTCAAGATAGAGGCAGCTGTTTTATCGTTTTAGCTAGGAGAATAATAAAAGGTGCTGGGAGGCTTTGTTAAATAAGCGTCCCAGCACCTTTTTCTTTGTTGTAAACGAGAGGGGTCAAAATCTATCGTAAATCTGTAAATAGAGGCATCTTTTATTAGTGAGTATTTGTGAATCTTTCAGGGGGAATATTGAGTTGGAAAGGGTTGTCAAAGAGAGGAAGCTGACTATCTGATGGATTCGTGACTGTTTATTTTCTATTGAAACCATCTAAACCACCACAAGAAACAACTACTAAATAAAAAGTAACTATTTCTTCGTTTGAAAATGATTTAGCTGTAATTTAATTCGTATCTGGAGTAAGGTATGCATCGGCTGATAAAAAATCTTATTAAACGGCCAAAATTTGTGATAAAAAGGAACGCCCCACTTTCTACCACAAATTTTCGGAAAAATCGAATTTTCAAGAAAATTAGTTAGAAATTTAAAAAACCCGCTTTGATTTTCTAGGTGTGCTAGAAAATCAAAGCGGGTTTTACTGGATATTACATAAAATAGACAAAAGCTGTAATAAATACAGAGCTTAACATAAGAACAAGCATTGTCCAGATAACGAATTTAGTTACTTTTGCAAATTTTGTTTTTTGTTTTGTTTCCTTCATAATAGACCATCCTTTTTTCCGTAATCCACTTCTATTCTTGAATAGTTTACAACCTTTTGCCTAAATCTTCAAGGATAGTTCTACAAAAGATGCTTTTTCTTTAAATAATAAATCGTACCGGTACATAAAAAAATTGTCAAGAGACAAAGCCAAAAGAAGGCATCTGAACGTCCAGCAAACGGTAATTTTACATTCATTCCGTAAAGACCGCCAATGATTGTTGGGATGGTCAAGACAATGGTTAAAGACGTCAATATTTTCATGACATTATTCAGATTGTTTGAGACGATTGCAGAGAATGTTTGGGTCATCTGATTGACAATCTTTAGTTGAATTTGAGACGAACTGAGTGCCTGTTTGGTTTCTACCAAGACATCGTGCAAATGAATTTTGTAAGCATGACTGCTAGTAAAAGTTTGTGTTCTATTCAATTTACTCAAGGTTTCTAAGTTTGCAGAAGTAGCCGTTTCGACATAAATTAAGCTCTTTTGAATATCCATTATTTGGTATAACTGGCTGTTCTCTGTTGAAACCTGTAGTTCGCCTTCTAGCTTATCGGATTGTGTTTTTAACAACTGTAAATAATGATTGTAGGAAAGTGACAATTCCCAGATGAGCTGAAGCAGCAGGTTCATTGAATGCGACATATCATTTCTTGGATACTTACGGCTAATGACTTCCTGCATAAATACAGGGGTATGATTTGTCACCGTGATAATCTTTTTCTCAGGGGTGACAATAACTGAGAAAGGCAGGGTCGTGATCTGCAAATACCCACTAGGACTGGTGATTGCATAAGGATATTGTAACAATAAGAGGGCTGGGTGCTCAAAATGCACTTGCTCTAATTCCTCAGACCGAGAGTTTTCGGAATCATCTAAGATCGACGTGATATAATCAGCCGGCATTTTGTATTTTTTGGTAAGTAGCGCGACTTCTTCTTTGGTGGGTGCTTCAGCGTAAACCCAAAACACGTTTTTTTCATCTGATGCTTGATTTTTAAAATATTCATTTTCTAACGAATAATAGTTGATCATTTCCGCACATCCTTCATCCGAATTCTTTATCCAAATCGATACCTATATTATAGCGAATATCGTGGGAAAAAGCCTTTAATAGTCCTTTTGAAAATGTAAATGAAAAAAATTGAGTGAAAACATGTAAAAACAGTGAAATAAGCATAAACTTTTAAAAAAACTGAAACATGAATGTAAAGAAAATGAAGTATAGTTAGGGTAGATATAATAAGAAAGGAAATAAAAAATGAGCTCGACGTCGTTGGTTGTGTTGTTTTGGTATATCTACCCAATCATTGTGTTATTTGCGTGTAATTTTTTAGTCACTACATTTTCATTAACACAACGATTCAAGGTGAAGGTACCAGATATTAGCATTCCTTTTTTATTAATTGGATTGCATGAATTATCAAGGGTGACCGCTTCTAAATCAATTTTACCCTACTTTTTAATTTCAGTATTTCTTTTAGGGATAGTGATTGCGGTATTTCTAGCCTACTACAAAGGGGAGATTGTGTATCCTCGTTACTTTAAAATGTTTTGGCGGCTAGTCTTCTTATTAAGCATGGTCGTTTATATATTCATAGTTTTAATAAGTCTTGTTTTTTAATGAAAAAAACAGCGGAAAAACTTTTTGAAAACTCCTAAAAGTCTTTTGTTCCCTGTAATTCACTAAAGTAAAAATAGGTCAAAAAAATTCCTGATTTATTCTTCCCAAAAGGTGGTAGAAAGTGGGGGATTGTGGTAGACTATTTTTAGCTGGTGGAGGATAAGGGGGATTTTCAATGTTTATGGGCGAATTCCAACATAATATTGATGCAAAAGGCCGTCTGATTGTTCCCTCAAAACTTCGTGAGAAACTGGGCGAGAAATTTGTGGTAACGAGAGGACTGGATGGCTGTTTATTTGGTTACCCTTTATCAGAGTGGGATAAGCTTGAAGAAAAATTAAGTGAAATGCCACTTGCTAAAAAAGATGCTCGGACTTTTGTTCGTTTCTTTTACTCAGCTGCTACAGAGTGTGAGATCGATAAGCAAGGAAGAATTAATATTCCTGGGACCTTACGCACACATGCGCAACTTGAAAAAGGCTGTGTGATTATCGGTGTCTCAAATCGAATTGAGATTTGGGATGAGAGCCGTTGGCAAGAATTCTCAGCAGAAGCAGAAGAAAATTTTGATGAAATCGCTGAGACCATGATTGATTTCGGCTTGTAGAAAGAGGCTATTAGATGACGGAAGAATTTCAACATTATACAGTTTTGTTAAAAGAAACTGTTGATGGATTACAAGTGAAGCCGAACGGGATTTACGTAGATTGTACCTTAGGTGGTGCCGGACATAGTGAATACTTATTAAGCCAACTCAATGAAGACGGTCATCTGTTCGCTTTTGATCAAGACCAAACAGCCATTGATCATGCAAAAAAAAGATTGGCTCCTTTTGTTGAAAAAGGTCAAGTTACGTTTATCAAAAGTAATTTTAGAGAACTTAAACAACGGTTACTAGAACAAGCTGTTTTTTCGGTAGATGGAATTTTATACGATTTAGGTGTTTCCTCTCCACAATTAGATGAAGCAAGTCGCGGATTTAGTTACCACCAAGATGCTCCTTTAGATATGCGGATGGATCAAGAAGCGTCGTTCAGCGCGTTCGACTTGGTCAATACTTACGATTATCATCAGCTAGTAAAAATTTTCTTCCGTTATGGTGAAGAAAAATTTTCTAAGCAGATTGCTCGTGAGATTGAAAAAGTTAGACAAGTTAAACCAATCGAGACAACACAAGAGTTAGTTGAGATTATTAAGACGGCTATTCCGGCTCCAGCTAGACGAAAAGGTGGTCATCCAGCAAAACGCGTGTTTCAAGCTATTCGAATTGCTGTGAATGATGAGCTGGGTGCGGTGGAAGATTCGCTTGAACAAGCGATTGACTTATTAGGGCTAGAAGGCCGAATAAGTGTGATTACGTTTCATTCATTAGAGGATAGAATTGTAAAAAGTATGTTTAAAGAATACAGCATGCCAAAGGATTTACCTCAAGGGCTGCCTGTTGTTCCAGAAGAATTTAAACCGGAATTGAAGATTGTTAATAGAAAACCAATTCTTCCTTCAACGGAAGAACAAGAAGAAAATAACCGCTCACGTAGTGCTAAACTACGGATAGCAGAAAAAATCAAGTTGAAAGAGGAGTAGGAGAATGGCTGAATTAAAAAAAGCACATCAATATTCATATGATTATGTTCCTATGGCAGATCCAATGGACTCTCCGATGGATCATCCAACCGACTATCCAATGGATACTCAGTTAGATGAATTTCATGATGAACCGAATATCGATCAACTGCCAGAATTCGCTCCAGAAGTGGAAGAAGAAGTGATCATTTCTATTTCTCCTGCTAAACGTTTAAAACGATTTACAAATCTAGAAAAAGTTCTCATTGTCGCTCTTGCTCTAGTTATCGTAGGATTGTCTGTTATGACTATCAAACTACGGACGAGTATCAGTAGTGTTGAACGAGATATTTCAGGTATGACGTCAACGATTGCTACAAATAAATCAGAGATTAGCCGCTTGGAGCAAGAAAAAAATGAACTTTCACGCTCAGATAGAGTGAAGAAAATTGCTGAAAAAGAAGGCTTGACGATTAATGATGATAATTTAAGGAAAGTGAAGTAAATGTCAAGTAAACGTAAGAACCAGGATGCAAAAAAACAAAAAAACTTAAACCCGATGAACAATCGCAAAAAAGTAGGTATTCTTTTATTTGCTACGAGTATTGTATTGTTCTTTTTATTTGTCGCTCGTTTCTCTTACATCGTCGTAAAAGGCGAGGTGGCTGGGACTTCTTTAAAGGACAAGACAGCGGCTCTTTACAAAGGAAGCGAAGTAGTTAAAGCTAAGCGTGGAACTATTTATGATAGAAATGGGATTGCCATAGCTGAAGATGCGACTTCTTATTCTATTCGCGCTACTTTAGACAAAAAATACGTGATTGGTAAAAATAAACTTTATGTGCAAACAAAGGATTTCGCAGCGGTTGCTAAAATCTTACATACGAATTTAAAGATTAAAGAAAGCGATGCGTTGACTATTTTGCAGAATGGCCATGAAGAGGGGAAAATTCAGGTTGAATTTGGTTCTTATGGAAAGAATATCTCTCTGGCAACTAAACAAAAAATTGAAAATGAAATGACCAAGCAAGGACTTAAAGGACTGTACTTTGACGAGCATACGGCTAGAATGTACCCGAATGGCATCTTTTCTTCTCATTTAATTGGCTATGCAGTGCCGAATGAAGAGGATAGTGGACTAGAAGGGAAACTAGGTATCGAGCTAATCTATGATGAGATGTTGAAGGGGACCGATGGGAAACGTATTTTTGAAAAAGATAATGCGCAGAACCCATTGCCTGGAACAGTGGCAGAAGAAACGCCAGCCCAGGATGGAAAAGACATTTACACAACTTTAGATAGTCGTTTGCAAACGATGCTGGAAACTTCTATTGAGGAGACCTATAAAGAGGTCGAGCCTGAGAGTATGACAGCAATGTTGGTTCAAGCAAAAACAGGCGATATTGTTTCACTGGCTCAGAGACCTACTTTTGACCCGGAAAACCTTGATAATATTAAGGTTTGGCGTAATCTTTTAGTGGAAGACCAATATGAACCGGGTTCGACAATGAAATTATTTACGACGGCTGCTGCTTTGGATGAAGGAGTCTTTAACGAGAATGAAAGCTTCACTTCTGGAGAAATCGAGGTTGCCGATCGAACCATCTCGGATCATGATTATGGGGCAAAAGGTGTTTTGACCATGCGTCAAGCTTTATCATGGTCAAGTAACGTCGGAATGGTGAAACTAGAAGAAAAATTAAATGATAGCTGGCCTCGTTATTTGAAAAAACTTGGTTTTGGTCAAAGTACTCATTCTGGCTTAGTTGAATCGGCTGGACAATTACCAACAGATAACATAGTGGATCAGGCGATGAGTTCATTTGGACAAGCAGTCAATGTAACCAATTTTCAAATGATGCGTGGATTTACAGCAATTGCTAATGATGGAACGATGCTACAACCACACTATATTAGTAAGGTGGTAGATCCACAAACTGGTGATGAAACGGTGACGAAAAAAGAAGTTGTGGGGCATCCATTTAGTGCAGAAGCCACACAAAAAGTACGTGAGTATATGCGTGATGTCGTGGAAGATCCTGAGTATGGAAGTGCGTATGGCTTATACAGCGTTCCAGGTTATAATGTAGCTGCAAAAACCGGGACTGCCCAAGTAGCTTCGGATAAGGGGGGCTATATTACTAAGGATACGATGCCGACTCCTTACTTGTATTCGATTGTTGAAATGGTTCCTGCAGAGGATCCAGAATATATCTTATATTTGACGATGAAATTACCTGAAAATTATGATCGTGAGGCTTTACCTAGCATTGCTAATCCGTTATTAAAACGGGCAATGGAATTTACAGAGGATACGACAGAAGAGGAAGCAACAGATAATACACCCTCTGTAAAGGTTTCTGATTATCGCAATTTAGCAACGGATGCTGCGGCAACAGATGCACAAAAGAAAAACTTAACGCCGGTCGTAATTGGTGAGGGAGATAAGATTATTAAACAATCCACACCAAATGGCGATGAGTTATTAGCTTCAGAGAAGATTATTTTATTGACTAATGGCACAAAAACGATGCCTGACGTAACGGGTTGGTCCAAAGCGGACCTGCTAAAACTTGCCAATATTTTGGATGTGGAAGCAACCTTTACTGGCGATGGTTACTGTAAAGAACAGAGCGTCGTGGCCTTTGAAACTGTCACAACAGATAAATTACATTTTGTTTTAGAATAGAAAAACTAGAAAATGATTAGCAGAATTAGGGGAGAATAAGAATGGAATGGACACAAATTTTAATTCCGATAGCAAGTAGTTTCGCCATGACTATGGCGACAATGCCTTTGTTTATTGGCTATTTCCAAATGAAAAAATATGGGCAATCAATTCGTGGCGAAGGTCCAGAATGGCATAATGTGAAGGCCGGCACACCAACAATGGGTGGGGTTGTTTTCCTAATTGCTAGTGTTTTAACGAGTATTTGGGTAGCGGCTTGGCAAAAAGAATTGACTCCTTCATTATTTATTCTGCTCTTTATTCTAGCCTTGTATGGCTTGTTAGGATTTCTAGATGATTTTATCAAGATTTTTAAAAAACGGAACATGGGCTTGACTTCATTGCAAAAATTGATTGGTCAATTAGCTGGTGGAGTAATATTTTACCTAGTCTATAGAAGTGAATTAAATACAAATTCACTGAACTTCTTCGGTATTGAAGTGCCACTAGGGATTTTATATGGTGCTTTTGTGTTATTTTGGTTAGTTGGTTTTTCCAATGCAGTGAACTTAACAGATGGCATCGATGGACTTGTGTCAGGTCTCGGTGTAATCTCATTTGGGACCTATGCGATTATCGCATGGAACCAAAAGCAAATTGACATTTTTATCGTTTGTATTAGTGTGATTGGTGGGTTACTAGGATTCTTCCCTTACAATCGCAAACCTGCAAAAATATTCATGGGGGATGTAGGCTCACTTGCTTTAGGTGGACTACTTGCTGCCATTTCGATTTTATTGCATCAAGAATGGACATTATTGTTAGTTGGTTTGATTTATGTGTGTGAAACGGCAAGTGTTATTTTGCAAGTTACGTCATTCAAATTAACTGGTAAGCGAATCTTTCGCATGTCTCCAGTACACCATCATTTTGAAATGGGTGGCTGGTCTGAATGGAAAATCGATGGGGTCTTTTGGGCAATCAGTTTTGTATGCTCATTGATTACTTTATGGATTGTTTTGTAGGAGATGATAACGATGAAAAAAATAACAAATTATCAAAATAAAAAAGTTCTTGTGCTAGGATTAGCCAAGAGTGGAGTTAGTGCGGCCAAATTGTTACATGAATTGGGCGCACTTGTTACCGTTAATGACGGGAAACCATTCGAGGAGAATCCAGAAGCACAAGATTTATTAACGTTAGGGATTAAAGTGGTGACTGGTAGTCATCCGATTGAATTATTGGATGAAGGCTTTGCTGTGGTGGTGAAAAACCCGGGGATTCCTTATGAAAACCCACTTGTCGCAAAGGCAGTCACGCTAAATATCCCAGTATTGACGGAGGTCGAATTGGCCTATCAAATTGCTGATTGTCCAATTATTGGAATTACCGGCACGAATGGGAAAACGACTACGACAACCATGACGGGATTGCTGTTGAATACAGAACGAAAATCTGGTCAAGCACGTTTATCAGGAAACATTGGTTTTCCTGCTAGCTCTGTCGCAACAGAAGCGACAGCAGAAGACGAGATGGTGATGGAATTATCGAGTTTCCAATTAATGGGCATTGAGACCTTTCATCCTAAAATTGCCGTGATTACAAATTTGTATGAAGCACATTTAGATTATCATGGTAGCCGTGAAGCATACGTAGCTGCCAAATGGGCGATTCAAAAGAATATGACTGCAGATGATTATTTACTTTTAAATTGGAACCAAGAAGAATTACAACAGCTTTCTAAACAGACGAAAGCAACAGTCTTACCATTTTCAACAAAACAAGTCGTGACCAACGGCGCTTATCTAAAAGATGGCTGGCTATATTATAAAGAGGAAGCAATTATGGAAAGTCAGGCGTTGGGGGTACCAGGTCAACACAATGTAGAGAATGCGCTGGCGGCAATCTTAATTGCCAAGCTGCAAGGTGTCTCGACTGAAGGAATTAAAGAGGCTTTGACTCATTTCCATGGCGTACCTCATCGAACACAATTTGCTGGTGAAGTCGAAAATCGGAAATTTTATAATGACTCAAAAGCTACAAATAGTCTGGCAACCGAGATGGCTTTAGGCGGATTTGATCATTCGAAGCTGATTTTGTTAGCTGGAGGATTAGATCGTGGCAATGATTTTGATGAGCTGATTCCATCTTTGACGGGTCTTAAGGCGATGGTTGTTTTTGGTGAAACAAAAGAGAAGTTGAAAGAAACAGCCAAGAAAGCTGGCATTACGCTTGTTGTAGAAACCGAAAATGTCGAAACGGCGGTTCCATTAGCTTTTTCTCTTAGTGAGAGTGGCGACGCTATTTTACTTTCTCCGGCTAATGCTAGCTGGGATCAGTATCCAAACTTTGAAGTCCGTGGCGATAAATTTATGGCAGCAGTCAAGCAGTTGAAAACTAAGTAGAAAAGTGAGAGATAATATGAAAGTTTTAGTAACAGGTGGTGGGACCGGTGGACATATCTATCCAGCGCTGGCGTTTGTCGATTACGTAAAAAAGGTGGAGCCTGATGCCGAATTTATGTATGTCGGTGCAAAGCGTGGATTAGAAAATAAGATTGTTCCTCAGCGTGACCTGCCTTTTGAAACAATCGAGATTCAAGGATTTAAGAGAAGTCTGTCATTAGCTAACGTGAAGACTGTCCATTTATTTATAAAAAGTGTTTTTACCGCCAAAAAAATTCTTAAGAATTTTCAACCAGATGTAGTAATCGGGACGGGTGGTTATGTTTCTGGAGCGGTTGTGTACGCAGCAGCTAAGATGGGGATACCAACCATCATTCATGAACAAAACAGTGTGCCAGGAATCACTAATAAATTTTTGAGTAAATATGTGACCAGAGTAGCGACTTCTTTTTCTGGTGTTTCAAATTATTTTCCCAAGGAGAAAGTTACGCTTGTCGGTAACCCGCGTGCGCAAGAAGTGGTAACGGCACAAAAGTCTACGATTCTCTCCAATTATGATTTGGATCCAGAGCAGCCGACTGTTTTAATATTCGGAGGTAGCCAAGGGGCGCTGAAAATTAATGAGGCGGTTGTTGAAGCCTTAGCAGATTTCTCGAAGAAAGAGTATCAAGTGCTCTATGCTTCAGGCGAGCGTTATTACACTGCGGTTTCCGAAAAAAGTCAGCAGTTAGAGGCGAAAAATATCAGTGTTCAGCCATATATTCATGACATGGCTGAAGTGATGGTTAATTCGACTTTATTAGTAGGACGAGCAGGTGCAACGTCAATCGCCGAGTTTACGGCGTTGGGCTTACCAGCTATCTTGATTCCTAGTCCTTATGTGACAAATGACCATCAAACGAAAAATGCGCAAAGCTTAGTTGAAGCAGGCGCAGTAGAAATGATTGCTGATACTGAATTAACTGGTGCAAAGTTAGTTTCGCTGATTGATTTAATTATGGATAATCCGGCAAAACAAAAAACCATGGCTGCAGCTTCAAAAACGCAAGGAATACCTGATGCAGCAGAACGATTATATAACATGGTAAAAGAAATAATTTAAGAGTAATATATGTGAGAGGGGGTGACTTCTATTACAAAGAAGATAGAAGATAATAAGGAAGAAACTGAAGAGATAATTTTGTCAAAGCGGGCAGCAGAAATTGAGGAAGAAGAGCTGACGCCCTGGCAAAAGGAAAACTTACGCTACATGGAAAAACAAGGCGAAAAGCCTGCTTGGCAACCTTCTGTAATCGACGGTAAAGGAGAAACCCCAGAGGATGATGAAGCAATAGAGCAGACCGAGTCGACTGATGAGTCAATGGAAGAAGAGGCCGAAACTGTCGAGGAATCTTTAAAGATAAAAAAACATGAGAATGGACCAATCAATGGATCCTTTGCTGATCGTTTGCCTCAACTAAAAAAACAAAGGAACACGGTTTTATATCGCCGTTTGACTTTAATTATTGGTATCTTAATAATTCCTTTACTTTTTTTCCTTTATTATGTTTCTCCTCTAAGCAAATTAAATAAAGTCATCGTTGAAGGAAATCAGCAAGTCAAAGCAGCAGATATTTTGACTGTTTCTGATTTTACTTCTGGTGATAGCCTGTGGCAGCAATATTGGAATAGAAAGGCTGCTGTGGAGAAGGTTGAGAAAGATTCTCCTCGGATTAAATCAGTAAAAATAACAATCGACGGATTGAATAATTTGAAGATTAAAATTTCTGAGTATAAAGAAGCAGCGTTGCTTGCACAAAAGGATGGCTATTTCCCGATTATGGAAAATGGCGCAATTGTTCAAGAAAAAATTGCTAAAAATGCTGAGAATTTACCGATTTTAGAAAACTTCTCCGATGAGAAAAAAATCAAAGCCTTGCTAGAAGAGTATGGAAATGTTCCAGAAGAAATTCAAAAAGGAATTTCACAAATTAAATATGCACCGCGAAAAAATAACGATGAATTATTAGAGATTTTTATGAATGATGGGAATCAGATTCTTGTAAATATCTCAAATCTAAGCCAACAAATTGTCTATTATCCGCAAGTTTCTAAAGAAATGAAAGAAAAAGGGATCGTTGATATGGAGGTTGGAATTTTCTCTTCTCCTTATGAAAATGAAAGCTCAGATGAAAATAATTCGCAAACAGATGAAAGTTCTGACACAAATCAATAAATTTAGGTGAAGAAATTAGATAATCTGCTTTCTAAAAAGCCCTGTTTTGTGTTAGAATTGGTAACAGTGAATATTAATTATAAGATGTAGTTTAATACGGACGAAAATAGTTCGCTTGTATAAGGAAAAGTAAGTAGGAGGGAATCCCATTCATGGCAAAATCAGGTATGTATGTCGGCCTTGATATTGGTACAACATCTGTCAAAGTTGTTGTTGCTGAATATATTGACAGTCAGATGAATATTATTGGTGTAGGGAATGCAAAATCAGAAGGAATTAACCGGGGGATTATTGTCGATATCGACAAAACCGTTCAAGCAATACAAAGAGCAGTAAGACAAGCAGAAGAAAAGGCTGGTATTCAGATTAAGAGTGTGAATGTTGGATTGCCTGCGAATTTACTTGAAGTCGAAAGCTGTCAAGGAATGATTGCCGTTAATAGTGAGTCTAAAGAAATTACAGACGAAGACGTACGAAATGTAGCATCAGCTGCTCTTGTTCGTTCAACACCACCAGAACGTCAGATCATTTCTATTTTACCGCAAGAATTTACGGTAGATGGTTTTGAAGGCATTAAAGATCCTCGTGGCATGATTGGTGTGCGTATGGAGATGTTTGGTCTTGTTTTCACTGGACCAAAAACGATCGTGCACAATATTCGTAAATGTGTGGAGCGAGCAGGGTTAGTCGTTGCTGAATTAGTAATTACACCACTTGCTTTGACAGAATCAATTTTAACAGATGGTGAAAAAGATTTCGGTACGATTGTCATTGATATGGGTGGCGGTCAAACAACAACTTCTGTGATGCACGACAAACAATTGAAATTTACACACGTCAATCAAGAAGGTGGCGAATTTGTTACGAAAGATATCTCAATCGTATTAAATACTTCCTTCAATAATGCAGAAGCTTTAAAGATTAATTATGGCGATGCTTATCCAGAAAGAACCTCTGCCAGCGAAGAATTTCCTGTCGATGTGATTGGGAAATCTGAACCAATTAAGATTGATGAACGTTATTTGTCAGAAGTAATTGAAGCACGTATCGAACAAATCTTTAGAAAATCTAAAGAAGTGCTTGATGAAATTGATGGCTTAGATTTACCAGGCGGCGTAATTCTAACGGGTGGTGCAGCAAGCCTTCCTGGCGTGGTTGATTTAGCGCAAGAAATCTTCGATACAAATGTCAAATTGTATGTACCTAATCATATGGGCTTACGTAACCCAGTCTTTACAAATGTGATTAGTATTGTTGACTATTCAGCAAACTTAACCGAAGTCTATCATTTAGCTAAGACTTCAGTGACTGGTGAGAAGGTTGTATCAACACAACCGACTGTAGCAAGTCCGAAAGATACGAGCTATGAAGCCACTTATCAAGAACCTGAAGAACAACATTATGAACCAGAAGAGGAACACTCAACTGGGGAAAATGTCAAAGGGAAGATTTCTGATTTCTTTAAGAATATTTTCGATTAATCAAATCCAGGAGGAATAAAATATGGAATTCTCAATAGATAATAATATTAATGACGGCGCAGTAATCAAAGTTATCGGCGTCGGCGGTGGCGGTGGAAACGCTGTGAACCGTATGATCGAAGAAAATGTTAAGGGCGTAGAATTTATCGCCACTAATACAGATGTTCAAGCACTTAAATATTCAAAAGCTGAAACAGTCATCCAATTAGGCCCTAAATATACACGTGGTCTAGGAGCTGGTTCACAACCTGAAGTTGGCCAAAAAGCTGCGGAAGAAAGTGAACAAGCCTTACAAGAATCATTAGAAGGCGCAGACATGGTCTTCATCACTGCCGGAATGGGTGGTGGAACAGGGACAGGTGCTGCTCCAATCGTTGCAAAAATTGCAAAAGAATTGGGCGCTTTAACTGTGGGTGTTGTGACCCGTCCATTTAGCTTTGAAGGACCTAAACGTGGTCGTTTTGCCGCTGAAGGAATTGCTCAATTAAAAGAGAACGTTGATACTTTGTTAATCATCTCTAACAACCGTTTGTTAGAAGTAGTCGATAAGAAGACACCTATGTTAGAAGCGTTCCGTGAAGCGGATAACGTATTACGACAAGGGGTTCAAGGGATTTCAGATTTAATTACAGCACCAGGCTATGTCAACTTGGACTTTGCTGATGTGAAAACAGTGATGGAAAATAAAGGAACAGCCTTGATGGGTATCGGTGTTGCTAGCGGTGAAGATCGTGTGATTGAAGCAACTAAAAAAGCTATCTCATCACCATTACTTGAAACGTCAATCGCTGGCGCTGAGCAAGTTTTATTAAACATTACTGGTGGCTTAGACATGACATTGTTTGAAGCACAAGATGCTTCTGATATTGTTTCTAGTGCAGCTACAGGAGACGTAAACATCATCTTAGGAACGTCTATTAATGAAGAATTAGGAGATGAAATCCGCGTAACAGTTATTGCAACCGGAATTGATCCTTCAAAAAAAGAAAAAAAGTCTAACCGTCCAGCTAGACAATCTCAAATCCAACCAGTTTCACAAAAACCTGTGTTAGAGATGGATACACCAAGACCGACACAAGAAGAAGAAAATGGCTTTGGCGATTGGGATATCCGCAAAGAACAAAATGTGAGACCAAAAGTGGAAGATACTCAATTTGACTCTATTGAAAAGAAAGAATTTGAAACATTTAATAGAGAAGAAGTTAAAACAAATGACGACGATGAATTAAGTACACCACCATTTTTCCGTCGTAAAAGATAGGAGGGGAGCACATGATTACTGATAACTTGTGGGAAATCAGGCAAGCCATTCAGGATTCGTGTGCTTTTGCTCACAGAAATCCTGAAGAGGTGACCCTGATTGCGGTCACCAAAACAGTGGATTCTGCTGCTGCAAAAGTCCTTGTTGAAGCGGGTATAACTGATTTAGCTGAAAATAGGGTAGATAAATTACTTGAAAAGCAATATAATCTAAAAGATGAGCCACAAATAAAGTGGCATTTGATTGGTAATTTGCAACGAAGAAAGGTAAAATCGATTATAAATCAAATCGATTATTTTCATGCCTTAGATAGCTTATCTCTCGCAGCTGAGATTGATAAGCGCGCAGAGAAAGTTATTTCCTGTTTTGTGGAAGTAAATGTTTCAGGTGAAGCATCTAAGCATGGCATCACACCTGATGAGTTGTTACCATTTATCGATCAGCTAAGTCAATATTCTGCGATTAAAGTCGTAGGGTTGATGACGATGGCCCCTTATGAGGCAAATGAACAAGAAATACGTGATATATTCAATAGATTGAAAATTCTTCAAGAAGATGTGAGACAACGAACATTAGCTCACGCACCTTGTACAGAGTTAAGTATGGGAATGAGTAATGACTTCCCGATTGCTATTGAAGAAGGATCAACATTCATAAGAATCGGAACAGCATTATTTAAAGATGCGTGAAGGAGGAAAAACAATGGCGATATTCAACAAAGGTGCCCTTGCTAATTTTTTTGGTCTGGCAGATGAAGAAGAATACGAATATTCAGAGAAAACAAAACCACGGCCAGAGGTTGTTCAACAAGCACCTCAGATGCGTCAACAAGCTCAACCTATGCGTCAACAGAGCAATGTGAAGACTCAATCTAAAGAATTTGTTAGACCTGAGGCACGTCCAGTAAATCCAAGCACTAATGGTGGACAACAACAGCCATTTAGAAGTTCAAAATCGGTTCAACCGAACAAACAAGAAGAGAAAAAAGTGGTGTCTATGCGTCAAAATGGCGCTGGCTCAAATGCACAAGCGACAGCACCAAAACAATCAAATAAGATTACAATTGTTGAACCAAGAGTCTATTCTGAAGCGATGACTATTGCTAAACGATTGATTGCTAGTGAATCAGTCCTTGTTAATTTTCATCTAATTGAAGAGGGACAAGCACGAAGAATTGTCGACTTTTTAACAGGAACTGTTTATGCCTTAGATGGCGATATTAAACGTGTTGGGGATGAAATTTTCCTTTGTACGCCAGCCAATGTTGAAATTGATAACTCTACTGCTCAGTCGATTGCTCAGTCTCAATTTTTTGATTTCTAGAGGGGGAAATTTCTATTTCAACTATCATCTATTTATTACTTAAAGGGGTAGAGCTTTATTCTCTATTATTAGTTATTTATGCCCTACTTTCTTGGTTTCCCGGTGGCTATCAATCGCCTTTTGGGAAGTTATTAGCACGTCTATGTGAGCCATATCTTAGTTTGTTTGATCGTTTGAATCTGCATTTTGGACCAATCGATTTCACAATTATGGCTGCTATTCTACTCTTGAATTTTGCTAGCAGAGGTCTAGTCATTTTAATAGGTACTTTTCTTTGATAAAGGGGGTGATTATCTGTGAACGCGAATGTGTATCAACATTTCCGAGTAGATGAGCACCCTTTTATTGATTTAATAGGTGATTGGCTCGAACAAGTCCAAAGTCAGTATGCACCTTATCTGACGGATTTTCTGGATCCACGACAAGCATATATTTTAGAGACATTAATTCGTCAGGATAGTGATTTACAATTCACTTTTTATGGCGGATATGAGTCTGCGGAACGTAAGCGTTGTTTAATCTATCCAGACTATTATCAGCCAACTGATGAAGATTTTGAAGTGACTTTACTAGAAATTAATTACCCCAAAAAATTCGTCACGCTTTCTCACGGGAAAGTCTTAGGCACCTTATTAGCTTCTGGTGTCAAAAGAGAGTTTTTTGGTGATATTATTTCTGATGGAGAACGCTGGCAAGTTTTTCTCGATAAGGGTGTGGCTTCATTTATCGGTATTCAAGTGGATAAGATGGGGAAAGTGTCGGTTCGCTTGGAAGAAAAAAGCTATACTGAGATATTGATTCCAAAAGATGGTTGGTCTGAGGAGCATGAAACAGTCAGCTCATTGAGGCTGGATAGTGTGATTTCGACTGTCTATAATATTTCTCGGCAGCGCTCCAAACAGCTGATTGAGTCAGGTAAAGTCAAAATTAATTGGACTGAAAACACGCGACCAGATTTTGTTCTGGATTTACTGGATATCATTTCGGTAAGAGGATTTGGTCGGATTCAGATTCAAGGGTTAGAGGGAAAAACGAAAAAAGACAAGTTTCGGTTGTTACTGGGAGTTTTACGAAAATAAGACGAAGAGGTGAACAAAATGGCATTAACACCATTAGATATTCAAAACAAAAATTTCCCTACAAAGATGAGAGGGTATAATTCCGATGAAGTCGATGATTTCTTAGATTTAATCGGGCGAGATTATGAAATAGCGATTCAAAAAAATCGTGAATTAGAAAAAGCGTTGAAACATGCAGAAGAAAAACTAGAATATTTCAACGAATTAAAAGATGCCTTGAACCAATCAATTATCGTTGCTCAGGATACAGCAGATAAAGTTAAATCGAGTGCTTCTAAAGAGTCAGAAGTCATCGTAACCTCTGCTCAAAATAGAGCGAATGAATTAATTTCAAATGCTGAAAAACGTGCGAATGCCTTGAATATCGCAGCGGAAACTAAAGCGAAAGAAATTATTACAGATGCGACTTCAAAAGCCCGTCAACTAGCAACAGAAACAGACGATTTGAAGAAGAAGACACGGGTCTTCCATCAACGTTTGAGTTTAATGCTAGAATCGCAGCTTGAACAAGTTAAGAGTCCTGAATGGGATGAAATTCTGCAACCATTCTCTTCATTTGTGACAGATAGCCATGAAGTAATTAAAGAAGTCTTATCAAAAGAACTTGACAACGAAAATGATTCTGAAGTAAACTCTAATTCAGATGATGAATTACTAGTGAACAAAAAAGAAGTTATTGAGCAACCAGAAATGACTGATACAGTAACTGAAGATAAAGAAGACAAAGAATAGAACAGAAAAGCTGACTAATACTCTTTAAGCGAGCCAATGATAGTGGAAGATTGGTAAGACCCTGTAGTCAGAAAGATCCTCTAGGCAGTATTATTTCTGAATCAAGTAAGAAGTAACGGGTGATTCCGTTAACAATCACACAAGTGAACCGGTAAAAGGGTTCTAAATTTGGGTGGTACCGCGAACACGTTCGTCCCTTGGGATGCACGTGTTTTTTTAATACAATAAAATACATTTTAAATAAGGAGCGAAACATTCTATGAAGATGAAAGAGACACTTCAATTAGGAAAAACAGCCTTTCCGATGCGTGGAAATTTACCAAATCGGGAAGTGGAATGGCAAAAAGAATGGGAAGAAAAGGATTTATATGGTCGTCGTCAAAAATTAAATGAAGGCAAACCAACCTTTGTCTTACACGATGGACCGCCCTATGCGAATGGAAATATCCATTTAGGTCATTCATTAAATAAAATTACGAAAGACATCATCGTACGTTCAAAATCGATGTCTGGTTTCCGTTCTCCTTACGTACCTGGTTGGGATACACATGGCTTACCAATCGAGCAAGTATTAACCAATAAAGGTGTTAAGCGCAAAGAAATGACATTAGCTGAATATCGTGAGAAGTGTGAAGAATATGCACGCTTGCAAGTTGATACCCAACGGACTGATTTTAAACGTCTAGGAGTTTCTGGGGATTGGGAAAATCCTTATATCACATTGGATCCTTCCTATGAAGCAGCTGAAATTCGCGTCTTTGGTAAGATGGCTGAAAAAGGCTATATCTACAAAGGTTTAAAACCAATTTACTGGTCTCCTTCTAGTGAATCTTCACTGGCTGAAGCTGAGATCGAGTATAAAGATGTAAAATCGGCCTCAATCTATGTAGCATTTCCAGTCAAAGATGGCAAAGGAATCTTGGATGAAGATACTTCATTAGTTATTTGGACAACAACTCCTTGGACGTTGCCTGCCAATCAAGGAATTGCAGTAAATCCTGAATATACGTATGTACTTGTCAATGCAGATGATCGCAAGTTAGTAATCGCTAAAGATCTGGTTGAAACAGTTAAAGAAGCGATTGGCTGGGAATCTGTCGAAGTATTAAAAGAAATTAGCGGGAAAGATATGGAATATATGGAAGCTCAACATCCATTCTATGACCGTACATCATTAGTAATTCTAGGAGATCATGTGACACTAGAAGCCGGAACTGGCTTGGTTCATACGGCACCTGGACACGGGGAAGATGACTATATTGCTGGACGTAAATATGATTTAGCAGTGCTTTCACCTGTCGATAATAAAGGAATCTTCACCGATGAAGCGCCTGGTTTTGAAGGAGTCTTCTACGATAAAGCTAATCCGATGATTACTGACTTATTGGAAGAAAAAGGAGCGCTCTTGAAGCTGGACTTCTTTACCCATAGCTATCCGCATGATTGGCGTAGTAAAAAGCCTGTTATTTATCGTGCAACACCTCAGTGGTTTGCTTCTATCGATAAATTCCGTGCCAATATTTTGGATGAAGTTGAAAAAGTTGAATGGGTAATTCCTTGGGGTAAAACACGTCTATACAATATGATTAGAGACCGTGGCGATTGGGTAATCTCAAGACAGCGTGCCTGGGGTGTACCATTACCAATTTTCTATGCTGAAAATGGCGAACCAATCATTACACCAGAAACAATCGAACATGTAGCCAATTTAGTGGCTGAAGAAGGATCAAATGTTTGGTTTAAACGAGAAGCAAAAGATTTATTGCCAGAAGGATTCACTCATCCAGGTTCACCAAATGGCGAGTTCACTAAAGAAACGGATATCATGGATGTCTGGTTTGATTCTGGTTCTTCACATGAAGCTGTATTGCGTCAACGTCCTGAATTAACTTTCCCAGCTGACATGTACTTGGAAGGTTCTGACCAATATCGTGGTTGGTTCAATTCAAGTATCACTACCAGTGTGGCAATTAATGGCGTGGCTCCTTACAAATCAGTCTTATCTCAAGGATTTACTTTGGATGGCGAAGGCCGTAAGATGAGTAAATCATTAGGAAACACTATTCTTCCAGATAAAGTAATCAAGCAAATGGGTGCAGATATTCTACGTCTATGGGTAAGTAGTGTCGATTATGAATCTGATGTACGCGTTTCGATGGACATTTTAAGTCAAGTTTCAGAAGTTTACCGTAAAATCCGTAATACGATGCGTTTCTTGTTAGCTAATACGACGGACTTTGAGCCGAAAACACAGGCTGTTTCTTTCGATGAATTACGTTCTGTCGATAAATATATGCTTGTTCGTTTGAATCAAGTTGTAAAAGAAATTCGAGTAGATGGCTATGAAAAATATAACTTCAACCACATCTACAAAACAGTCATTAACTTCTTAACTGTTGAATTGTCTTCTTTCTACTTGGATTTTGCTAAAGATGTTGTGTACATTGAAGCAGAAGGTGATTACCAACGTCGTTGTATGCAAACTGTCTTTTATCAAACAGCTGTTACCTTGACTAAATTATTGACGCCAATCATTCCACATACAACGGAAGAAATTTGGTCATTCTTGAAAGAGGAAGAAGAGTTTGTTCAACTAGCTGAATTCCCTGGCTATGAAGAATTTGCTAACCAAGAAGAGTTATTAGATACTTGGAATGCTTTCATGGACTTCCGTGATAACGTCTTAAAAGCCTTAGAGGAAGCCAGAAATGAAAAATTAATTGGTAAATCTCTGGAAGCAAAATTAACTATCTATCCAAATGAGCAAGTTCGTACGCTACTTACAGCGATTGATGCTGATTTGCCGCAATTGTTGATTGTTTCGCCTGATTATTTTGAAGTAGCTGAACCAACAGCGAGCGTTCCTGAGCAAGCTGTGAAATTCGATGATGTGGCAATCCTAGTGGAAAAAGCTGAAGGTGAAACGTGTGATCGTTGCCGCCAAGTACGTAAAGATGTCGGTACAAATGAAAAATTACCGGATTTATGCGGACGTTGTGCACAAATCGTTGAAGAAAATTATCCAGAAGCTGTAGCTGAAGGTTTCGAAAAGTAATTAGCACTCGATAGGAAATATTATATAAATCTAGAGAGCTGAGAAATCATAAGAACGTCAGAAAATATGCCTGAGGGCGCGTTTTCTGGCGTTCTTTTTTTCTGAATGGGGCTAGCAGTCAAAGCGACTATCGAGAGGATTTACTTTTGAGAAGATTATGGGTAATCGCTCATGGAAAATAGGCGGCAATTAAACACAATTATAAAAGGAACCTCGAGCCATAAGATCGCTCGAGGTTCCTTTTAATGTTATTTATCTAGTTTGCCACGTTCACGATACCAAACATCTGGTTCCCAGATCCACTGGAAGCCATCTTGTTCAAGTAGATCAAAGGCAGCTTTAGGTCCCATAGTTCCTGCAGCATAATTCGGGAAGTCAGGAGTTGTTTTGTCCCAGACTGAACGAATGACATCGACTAAATGCCATGACTGAGCCACTTCATCCCAATGTGAGAAGTTTGTACCATCGCCATTTAAGGCATCTAAGATTAATTTTTCATAGGCTTCAGGGCTGTTGCTGACCGTTTCAGCGCTATGACGGAAATCAAGTTTGACAGGAGAAGTATTAAAGCCCTGACCCACTTCCTTACCATTTAAAGTCATTGAGAAGCCTTCAGTTGGTTGAATATAGATTGTTAAGACATTTGGTGGCAAATCGCTATTTTCGCAAGTGCCATCGATAGACGACTTGAAGACGTTAACTGGAACTTGCTTGAAGACGATATTAATTCGCGTGCCTTTTTCAGTAAGACGTTTACCAGTACGCACATAGAAGGGCACACCTGACCAACGGAAGTTATCAATCATAAATTTACCTGCGACAAAGGTTTCTGTCTCGGAAGTTTCAGAGACATTGTCTTCATGGCGATAATCGACATAAGTTTGTCCATCTAGTGAGCCTTGATCGTATTGTCCACGTACAAAATTAGCTAAGGCTTCTTTTTCATCATATTGGCGAATAGCATTTAGAGCTTTGACTTTTTCTGTCCGAATTTCTTTTTCAGAAAAGGCCACAGGGGGTTCCATTGCAAGAAGAGAGACCACTTGAAGGATATGATTTTGGACCATATCTTTTAGCGCACCACTATGTTCATAGTAGCCCCCGCGATCTTCAACACCCAGATTTTCAGCGAAAGTAATTTGGACATTATCGATATAGCGGTTATTCCACTGTGATTCGAAAATATTATTGGCAAAACGAATAGCCGAAATATTTTGAATCATTTCTTTACCTAAATAATGATCGATTCGGAAGATATCTTGTTCTGGAAAAACTTGTCGAATTTGTTGATTTAATTCAGCAGCTGACTGATAGTCAGAGCCAAAAGGTTTTTCAATGACTAAACGATTAAAGCCATTTTCAGTCATAATTTTTTGAGATTTTAAGTGTGCAACAATCGTTCCAAAAAATTGTGGAGCCATCGCTAAATAGTATAGACGGTTGCCATTAAGGGCGTATTTCTCATCTAGCGTATCGGCTAGATTTTTTAAAGTGTCGTAATGATCTGAGTCAGTTACATTGTGTGATTGGTAATAAAAATGACTAGAAAATTCAAGTGCTTCTTGCTCAGTTGGCTGTAAATCTTGAATAGTCTCACGAACGATTTCCCGGTAATGGTCATCGCTCCATTCTCTGCGGGCGGTACCGATGACGGCAAAGTGAGAAGCTAAATTGCCTTTTTTGTACAGGCGGAAGAGAGAAGGGTACAGTTTTCTCTTCGCTAGGTCACCAGTTCCACCAAAGATGGTGAAAAGTACGGTATTTTCATGTGCCATAATAATTGCTCCTTTATAATTTATCTACAAAAATTGTACTAGCCGCTTTATAGCTGACTGCAATTTGCGTGTGCTCGTTTTCTAATGTAATCGGACCTTCGTAAGCCGCGATTTCTTTAATTCTGAATTCATCATGGATATTCAAATTAATTGAGACTAAGTAATCCAATAAATCTTTTTCATCTAGGACTCGGGCAATCCGAATCGTTGTATCTACTGGATAATCCGCAAGTGTTTTTCGGAGCTTCTCGTGAATAATCTGATCTTCTTTCGGAATCATGCCACCATGGGGACAATAATCTGGGAAATTGAGATATTCTTCGAGGCGCTTAGCCAGATGTGAGGAGGTTACATGTTCCAAAACTTCGGCATCATCATGTACTTCATTCCAAGTGAAGTTTAAATGCTCCACTAGAAAGACTTCCCAAAGGCGGTGTTTACGAATTAAGGTACTTGCTTTTTTTAAGCCCTCTTCTGTCAGCTGAGCGCCTTTGTATGGGGAATGCTCAACGAGGCCTTCTTTGACCAGTTTTGAAATCATTTCACTAACGGAAGCAGCCGATACACCCAGACCCGAAACAATTTGCTTGTTGCTTACACTGTTCTCGTCTCCGCCGAGTTCTAAAATGAGTTTTAAATAATCTTCACGATTTGGTGTCATCTTTTGCCATCCTTTCATGGTAGAAACCATCATCTTTAAGTGTATCAAAAAAAAGAACCTTTGACTATTTATTAAGAAAAAAATAGATATAAAAATTTGATTTTTCTGAAAATAAATAGAGAAATAGTTAAATGTATGAAAAACACCTGTAAAATCTTTTGGTTAAAAGAGTTACAGATGTGACAGAATATTTAATTATTTATAGGAGTCCTGACAGAAAACTACTTCTGGTGTCCCAATTATTCGAAAAAACTGGGCTAGGACTAGGCCAAGACTTATATCATCGAGTATCTTAGACAAATAGCCTATTTTAATAGAGTAATTTGGCTGTTTCTAATTATATAAGCTAGTTATAGAGTTTGTAGCGTTCGTCGTCTGCTTCATCGTAGAAGTAGGCGGGTTGATCAATGGGTGCTTCAATAATTAGATGGTAGCCATATTCATCTTGAAAGACGAGACGATTCATATTCAGCTCCACTAACAGAGTTTTGACTGCGTGATCATCGATTATTAACGAATAGTCTTTATTAATGGCTAGAGTGTGTAATTCTTTATTTTTATCATAAAAACGCCAATCGCCTTCAAAGAGCGAATAATCTTCGGAAGAGCCAGGTTTTTTCTTTCGTAAGATAAGAGAACCGGCTAAACCGATTAAAGAGGCACCTAGTATGAGAGGAAATCTTTTTTTCAAGTGAAAGCCACTCCTTTTTTACTACTGAATTTATCACTCTTTTATTATACCAAATAAATGCAGAAATACATCAGTCAAAAGTCTGACCGAGAGGTTTTTTTCGTTGGTTTATGCTAGGATAGAACTGAGGTGGGTCTATGAAATATCCAAATGTTTATTTAGCAAAATTTATCGAACGGCCAAATCGTTTTATTGCACATGGTCGTTTGTTTGAGACAGGCCAAGAAGTGGTGGCTCATGTAAAGAATACTGGACGGGGCAAAGAAGTCTTTTTACCTGATGCACAGGTTGCACTTGTTCATTGTCCTAGTGAAAAAAGAAAGACGGATTATGATTTAGTAGCAGTTAAAAAGAAAGATGCCTGGATCAATATTGATAGTCAAATTCCTAATGCGCTAGCAGCAGAGGGCTTACTTTCAGGTAAGATTCAGCTACCAGGGATTCAGGGGAAGATTCATTATTTGAAACGCGAAAAGACGTATCGGCACTCAAAGTTTGATATTTATTTGGAGACGGATCAAGAGGAGAAAGTCTTTGTCGAAGTCAAAGGGATGACGCTGGAAAACCAAGGGATTGGCGCCTTTCCCGATGCACCAACGATTAGAGGTTTGAAGCATGTAGAAGAATTAATCTTGGCGCAAGCGGAAGGCTATCATTGTTATGTCCTTTTTATTATTCAATTTGAAGAAGTGGCTGTGGCGACCATCCATACTGCGATGCAACCAGCCCTTTTTGAAGCTATTCAGAGAGGAAAACAAGACGGACTGCAAGTTTTAGCGTATAATTGTTATGTAACACCCGATGAAATTACAGTCAAAGAAGCAATACCATTTCAACTAGACTATGAATTTGTGGATCCAAATAATTAGAAACGGGGTTTGAAAAAATGATTAATTTAGGTGTAATTGGAACAAACTGGATTAGTGGACAATTTGTCGAGGCAGCGTTAGCAACCAAAGAATATGAACTTGCGGCTGTTTACTCGCGAAAACTAGCAACAGCTCAAGCATTTGGCGAGTCTTTTGGTGGGGCAGAATATGCCATCGATTTGGAGACATTTTTTGGCATTCAACATATGGATACCGTATATATTGCTTCACCGAATAGCTTGCATTTTGAACAAGCAAAAGCAGCTATCCTGGCGAAGAAGAATGTAATCGTCGAAAAGCCAGCTTTTTCAACTCCTGAAGAAATGGCTGAAATTATTGATTTAGCCAATACGCAACGGGTTTTCTTTTTTGAAGCTGCGCGGAATTTCCATGAGCAAGGCTTTCAAAAGGTTCGCGATTTGTTACCTTTGAAGAATCAAATTTTAGGGGCAAGTTTAACTTATATGAAATATTCTTCGCGCTATGATCAAGTTTTGGCAGGACAAGAACCGAATATCTTCTCGCCCCATTTTTCAGGTGGTGCTTTGATGGATTTAGGTGTCTATTTAATCTACGCGGCCGTGGGCTGGTTTGGCATGCCAAATGAAGTTCATTATTTTGCCCGTCCGATTGTTACAGGAGTGGATGGTTTAGGTTGGGGCATTTTGCGCTATGATCTGTTTGATGTCACTATTCAGCCGGGGAAAATTGGCGATTCTTATGCGACTTCTGAGATTTATTTTGATCAAGGGACGCTGGTTTTAAATGGAGTCAATGCCATCGAAGATGTTGTTTATCATGATCGTAACCACCAACGTCGTGAGAAGATTGAAGTTGTGCCAATGGACAATCCAATGGTAGAAGAAGCGCTGGCCTTTGCCAATGTAATTACTCATCCAGATGACCCAACATGGGGTATCCGTTACGAGGAATGGGTGGAATTAGCAAGAAATGTCAACCAAGTGATTTATGATTTACGAAAAAGTGCAAATATCGTCTTTGATGCCGATACTAAGTAAGAAAGAGGAACGAATAACTTATGAGTGATTATCAAGTACAACTGCCAGAGGTTTGGCAAAAAAAATGGCAGGGTGCGGGATTTACTGCAGCGACAGCGATACAGACGCGTTGTTTTGCGCCACTGAGTGAAAAAGAGGATGTAGTGGGAATCTCGCCTACGGGCTCCGGGAAAACCTTAGCTTATCTGTTGCCACTACTATTAAAAGTAGAGCAAGGGCAAGCAAACCAATTATTAATCTTAACCTCTTCACAAGAGTTAGCTATTCAAGTGACTGAGGTCGCGCGACAATGGGCGCAAGAGATTGGCTTGAAGGTGCAGCCTTTAATTGGTGGGGCGAATGTTAAACGACAACTAGAAAAACTCAAGGCAAAACCTGAAGTGATTGTTGGAACGCCAGGACGAGTGCTAGAATTAATGAAACAGAAGAAAGTTAAAGCCCATTTATTTCAAACAATCGTGATGGATGAGGCAGATCAGCTGTTCCAAGAAGGTACTGAAAACTTGACCAAACAAATTTTAAAACAAGCACCGGTCGATTACCAATTGGCTTTCTTTTCAGCTACGGCAGACAGAGCCTTAGAAACAATCAAAACACTGAAAGAAAGTTCATTCAACGTGATTGATGTGACAGAAGAAGATGACAGTCAAGGGGAAGTCCAACACGTCTATCTGCGTATTACGGAAAGAAAAAAAGTGGATAGCTTACGTCGTTTGGCGTACTTAGATAACTTTCAAGCTTTGGTCTTCTTTAACCAAGTGGGCGACATGGGAGCAGCGGAAGAAAAGCTCTTGCATCATGGTGTAGAGGTAGCAAGCTTAGCTTCGGATCAGAGTAAACTGATGCGGAAAATGGCGATTCAACAATTCAGAGAAGGAAAGCTGTCTGAATTATTAACGACTGACATCGCAGCTAGAGGATTAGATATTCCGCAACTTCCTTACATTGTCAATGCGGATATTCCGATGACGCAAGAAGGGTATATTCATCGCTCAGGACGAGTGGGTCGGATGGGCACACCAGGTGTCGTTTTAAATCTCGTGTCCCCAGGGACGATTGATGATTTAAAACGTCTTGCAAAAACGATGGGCATTCCTTTATCCGAAGTCTTCCTACATGGAGGCCAACTGCACACTGAACGGCCAGTGATGGACGATGCGGCTCGTGAGTTACACACTAAAAGCATAAAAAAAGAAAAAAAGCCAGTAAAAGCTACACACAATTTTTCTGAATCCCCACAAATCAAAAAGAAGAAAAAACAAAAAAATCAAAAGAACAAGGGAGCAAGGCGCAAATAAGCGCCTTTTTTTCTGGCTTTTGTGTTACTATGTAGGTGGGAATGTGTGACAAAATAGGAGGGCTTTTTGTGAATTCAAGAAAAAGCGAGATATTAAAAACTCTGGAACAAAAAAAACAAGGGATGACTGCAGCCGAAGTCGCAGAAATTTTAGAAATCGATCGTAGCAACGCAAGTAGGTATCTCAGTGATTTGTATAAAGAACATAAAATAACCAAATCGTCTGGGCGGCCAGTGGTTTATTCGATGGCTGGCGAGAAGAGTATTGAGTATGTTGATCACTCGAGTGAAGTGACGTTTGATAATTTGGTTGGGGCCAATGATTCATTAAAGGTTAGTATTCAACAAGCCAAGGCAGCGATTCTCTATCCGCCTAAAGGATTACACACTATTATATTTGGTGAGACAGGAACAGGGAAGTCGATGTTTGCAGAGTGTATGTATCATTTTGCTGTAGATTCACACACACTAGAAAATAATGCGCCGTTTGTCTCTTTTAACTGTGCTGATTATGCTCAGAACCCTCAATTATTGTTTGGTCATATTTTTGGGATTCGAAAAGGGGCCTATACAGGTGCCACAGAGGACAGTCTGGGTCTGATGGCTAAAGCCGATGGTGGGATTTTATTCTTAGATGAAATTCATCGCTTGCCGCCAGAGGGTCAAGAAATGCTCTTTACTTTTATTGATAAAGGCGTCTATCGTCCACTGGGTGAGAGTGAGCAGGTCTATCACGCATCTGTTCAAATTATTGGTGCGACGACAGAATCTTCAGAGAGCTTTTTGACAACCTTTAATCGTCGAATTCCGATGTCGATTACCTTGCCTAATTTGACTTCACGCTCGCTAGATGAACGTTATGAAATTATTTCTTTATTTATTAAGCAAGAAGCTAATCGATTGAATCAACGGATTGATGTCGAACGCGATGCGATCTTCGCTTTTATGTTATATGAAGCAGAAGGTAACATTGGTCAAATCAAGCGGGATTTAAAATTAGTCTGTGCAAAGGCGTTTCTGCATTATCGAACGCATGATGAAAAGCGCTTGGTGATTTATAAGAAGGATTTGTCATTGCAGGTGCAAAAAGGCTTGCTGAAAGTTAAAGAGCTGCCGGATCGTTTGGATTATTTGGCAGATGGTAAGAGTAATTATTTGAGTTTTGAGCCAGGTTCGCCAGATGTTGTATGGTCGCAAGATCCAGAAAGAGATATGCAGGTCTATAATGAGATAGAAGAAAAAGTTTCTTCTCTTTCAAAGGACGGCTTGGAAAATATCGATTTGGAATCCTTAATTTCAAGGGATGTGGATGCCTATTTCCAAACGTATGTTGAAGAGCTTGCACAAAGTGAAATCCATAAAGAGCTGTTGCCAGGAGATATTTGGGATTTAACTAATCGCCTATATGACATGGCCGAATCACGGCTGGATCGGCGATATAGTGAGAAAGCCCGCTTTGCTTTTGCCTTACATTTGCAAAGTACGATTGAACGAGTCAAGGATGGGCACGTGATTGTTCATCCAGATTTGAACAATGTCCGCAAGAAGCTTAAAAAGGAATTTCAAGTAGCCATTGATTTATCGACAGTTATAGAAGAAGAAAAACAAATTGAGATTCCTTTTGATGAGATTGGTTTTATCAGTATGTTCCTCTCGATTAATGTCGGTGAGAAAGAGCGAATCAAGGAAAATATCGTTGGCGTCGTTGTCTTGATGCATGGTAGTTCAACGGCGTCGAGCATGCTAGAAACGGCGCAGGAATTATTGGGTATTGATTCAGGAATTGCTATGAATATGTCGCTAACGATGGAAGTTCAGACGATGTATGACCAGCTTCTCTACTACGTGAAGAAGAATCAGGCACAGCTCACTAACGGCATGCTACTATTAACGGATATGGGTTCGTTGAACTCATTCGGGAATATGATTTATGAAGAAACAGGGATTCGCACGAAGGCGATTACGATGTCCAGTACGATGATTGTGCTAGAGGCGATTCGAATGGCAAATATTGGGCGGAGTCTGGAAGATATTTATCAGAATATCCAAATGTCCTTCGAAAGTATCGTTCGCCAACAGTTCAAAGTGATTCCTCAGGACCGCGAGGAGATTAAGAAAGCTGTGGTGGTGACTTGCTTTACTGGTGAAGGGGTAGCGGCCAAATTGTATGAACGGATCGCTCCAGTGATTGATCAGAGCAAAGTCGAGATTATTCAAATGCAATTTATCGAGCGTGATTCGTTCAAGAAACACATCGATAGCTTAATGGAAGATTATGAAATTAAGGCGATTGCCGGTACGGTTGATGTGGAATATCAAAATATTCCGTTCTTTTCCGCACTAGATATCTTTAATGATGAGAAATTAAATAGTTTGAAACGGATTGCTGGCGATGAGATTCCGGTAGAAAAAATCGTGACATCTTTGCAAGGAACGATTACGCAAGTCGCTTCTTTACAGCGCTTAATTCAACTCTTGCAAAAGACCGTCCATCAAATCCAGACAGATATGCATGTCATTGTTGAGCCGGGAGTGGATGCTGGAATTGTGATTCACCTAGCCTTCTTAATCGATGGCTTACTAAATGGCGATGAAAGTCGAGTTTTTGCCAATCTACCAGCCTTCTCAAAGAAATATCGGTTGGAGTCTGATGTAGTGCGCACCAACTTAATGGTCGTCGAAAAAGCCTACCGTGTATCCATCTCAGAAGATGAAATTGCATATCTAGCTCAGATGTTTATTGAAAATAAAATAAAAAGCGGAGTGGATGTTACACACAAATCCAGTGTGTAATTTTAAAAACTTAGTGTGTGCACAATTAGTATAGACCAAAAGGGCTTGAACTCGTCCTTTTGGTCTATTTTATTTTTGGCACGCTTTTTGCATTAATATATAGTGTAATCAAAAATTCTAAAAGGAGTGGCAAATAATATGGCTAAAAAAACAATCATGTTAGTATGTTCTGCAGGAATGAGCACAAGTCTATTAGTAACAAAAATGCAAAAAGCAGCTGAAGAAAAGGGCGTAGAAGCAGAAATCTTCGCAGTATCAGCATCAGATGCGGATAACAATTTGGAAGCAAAAAATGTTGACGTTTTACTTTTAGGCCCACAAGTTCGTTTCATGAAAGCGCAATTTGAACAAAAATTAGCACCTAAAGGAATTCCATTAGATGTTATCAACATGCAAGATTATGGCATGATGAACGGCGAAAAAGTATTAGCACAAGCCGAAAAATTAATCGACGAAAACAAATAATACACAGAAAAACGAATTATCGAAAAGCCGGAGGACAGAATAGTGGAAGATCAAAAAAACTTAGAAGCAATCATGGGCTTAATCATGTACGGCGGAAACGCTAAGAGCGATGCTATGGAAGCTATTGCAGCTGCAAAAGAAGGCAAATTTGACGAAGCTGATCAAAAGATTGCTGATGCAGAAGCGTCATTAGTGGAAGCGCATCATTCTCAAACAGGATTATTAACACAAGAAGCACAAGGAAATCATATGGAAGTGACTTTATTAACAGTTCATAGTCAAGACCATTTGATGACAGCGATTGCTTTCACTGATTTAGCAAAAGAGATTATCGCGTTATACCGTCGTCTAGACGAAAAATAGACTCTAACTCTTTTTTTGAACGGGAAGAGTTGGAACCATCAATAAAAAATTTTTGAACGGATTTTTTATGATTATTTGGGTATAAAGAAGCTTGTCTTCATTTATATAAAATGAACTTATAGGAGGATTATTAAAATGAATGCATTAACAGCATGGTTAGAGAAGTACATTCTTCCGGTGGCGGCAAAAATTGGTGCACAAAAACACCTAGTTGCTTTACGTGACGCCTTTATCGGAACTATGCCAGCAACAATGGCCGGCTCAGTAGCGGTTATGCTTAACGCAATTATTCGTGATTTACCACCGCAATTTTTTGATGGGTATGATGGGAACACGATCCCAGTTATCAAAGAAATCATTCAGATCAATGGATTTATCTGGAATGGTACTTTGGCAATTGCCGGTGTAATTTTCGCCTTTTCATGGGGTTACAACTTAGCCCGTGCTTACGGTGTCAATGACTTAGCCGGTGGGATTGTTTCATTAGCTGCATCAATTGCTGGTGTCAGCTATTCATTCTCAGGGTCTTTAAAAGATGTTGTTATCAGCCCTGAATTAATGGACTCAATCAACGCTAACTCAGCAACAACTGGTTGGTCTGCAACTGCTGATCAATTAAATGTGGGTGCGTGGGGTTGGATTCCATTAAGCAACATGGATAGTAACTTCTATTTCACTGCTATGATTGTTGGTTTTGTTGTTACAGTTATCTTTGCTAAATTAATGTTAGCAGATATGACAATCAAATTACCTGATTCAGTGCCACCTGCAGTATCAAAAGCCTTCGCGGCGATTATTCCTGCAACAGTTGCATTATACACAGCAGGTATTTTCTACTGGTTATTCTCTAAAGTCGTTGATGTAACATTTATCGCTTGGTTACAAAAAACAATTGCTGAACCATTGTTGGGTATGACTCAAGGATTTGGTGCAGTTGTAGTTGTTACATTGTTTGTACAAATTTTCTGGTTCTTCGGTATTCATGGACCAAACGTATTGGCTCCAATCTTGGAAGGTGTGTTCGGCGTTGCTCAATTGAAAAACGTGAACTTATTCCAAGAAGGCGGTATGGATGCAGTCTTAAAAGATGGTTACAAATGGGTTCGTGGTTCTTGGGATGCGTTTGCATGGTTTGGTGGATCAGGCGGAACAATCGTCTTAATCATCGCTATCTTGCTCTTCTCTAAACGTGCCGACTTCCTAACAGTTGCTCGTCTATCTGTAGGACCTGGTATCTTCAACATTAACGAACCAGCAATGTTTGGTATTCCAATCGTGTTGAACGCACTATTGTTTATCCCATTCTTACTTGCTCCAGTTGTGGCAGTAGCGATTGGTTACTTTGCAACAGATTTCGGCTGGGTAAATCCAGTATCACAACAAGTAGTATGGGTAACACCTCCATTCTTACTTTCATTCTTAGCAACAGGTGCTGACTGGCGTGCGCCAATCGTAACCTTAGTAAGTATGTTAGCGACATTCGCTATCTGGACACCATTCGTACTTGCTGCAAATAAAGTTGATCCATCATTAGGTGAATAAAACTTTTTAGTGAAAACCGCGATCGCTTCTTGAGGTGAAGCGGTTTTCACTTCATTTTTTTTAATATTTGAATTTGTAAATAGAGACTGCTACAATGGCAGTGTGAGAAATGAATAATCGGTTGAATTACGGTCGGTTTAATGGAAATAAAGGGAGGAATTACAAATGATCAGTATTGCTAGTGCGATGCAACAAGAACCAATCAAAGAATTATTAGAGGGATATAACGAAGATGGCATCAGCTTCACTTTTAAAGAAAAACAAGGGATCAAATTAATTTTTGAAACAACTGCAGATGATAAAGATGCAGCAGCAAAAAAAGCCAAAGAACTGATTAAAGCAGAACCTTGGGGAAGCGTATTATTTTTCCAAGCAGCGGCGGTTTAAAAAAAGATTGGACGGATGAAAATGATTAAGAATGGTTTATTTTTATGCAGTATCGGCTTTTTGATTATTTTATACAGCCTAAATCCGCAGAACTTGCAATATGATGTTTTAAGTATGGTGACAGGATTTACTCTGATTGGCTTAGGTATCTTTTTCTTCATGAAAGGCAAAAAGAAGGAAGATCTTAAGAAAAAAGAGGACGGGGGTAGTAAATAATGGAAATCGTTCAAAAACTTAATATTCCAGCAGAATTTTTCTTTGATAAAGTGGTGGACTCAGTTATTTTTGATATTCGAAAAGCAACGGGAAAAACAGTCTCAAGAAAGCAACTGCGCAATTATGAATATGTGAAACAATTTTCTAAAGATAGTCGGGCGAGAATAAAAATTGATAAACTTATCGAAAACCAAGCCTATCATTTCAAAACGTCAACGACACGGAATGCTTATGTCGTGCAATATGATATTCGTCCGATAGATGAAAAAAGCTGTGAAGTACATTATACCGAAACGATGGAATCCTTTGGGCTCATCCAAAAAGCAAATGACTTCCTAGTAGGAATGGTCCTAGGCTTTTTCAAAAAACGTCAATTGAAAAAAATGTTGACTATGATAGAAGCATCATACTAAAGGGGTCTACTGGACGCCTTTTCTTTTTTTAGTCAGAAAGAGGAGTATATGAATAAAGCAGAGAAATTAACAGAATCACATATTCCACAGATGCTTGATTTGGCAGCTTATGCGTTTAATTTTCCGGATCCGGAAGCTGCGCGTGAACGTTTCGAATTTCTGGCGCAACATTCGTGGAATTATGGTGATTTGGATAAAGACACATTGACGAGTCAAGTGATGGCTACGCCTTTTACAGTTGATTTTCATGGTCAGGAGTATTCGATGGCGGGCGTTGGATTCGTGGCTTCTTATCCAGAATATAGAGGGCAAGGTGGCATTAATCGGACGATGAGCTATCTTTTAGCTGATTTGAATGAGCAAGGCATTGATTTGTCTTATCTGGCACCATTTTCGTATCCATTTTATCGTCGATATGGCTATGAATTGTTATTTGAACGAATCAAATATAAATTGTCTTCTGCGGAATGGCCGAATGTTGGGAAAGTTCCTGGACGGATGAGACGGATGACTTATGACGGAATCAAAGCATCGTTGGCTGAGATTTATCATGCGATGCCAGCCCACACACGTGGCGGACTTAAACGCGAAGAATGGTGGCTGGATTATAAATTATCGATGAAGCCTGGCAAAAAGTTTGCGCAGTATGAGGCGGAAGACGGGACAGTCGAAGGTTATCTTGTCTATCGCGTGGACGGTGGGACTTTTGTAATTGAAGAGATTGGTTACTTAAATGCGACAGCGCTTAAAGCCATCACTGGTTTTATCGGCTCGCATAGTGGCGCTTTCGCAGAATTTGTCTATGAATCAGCCTATACTGGCAGCAATCTGAACTACTTATTACCAAGCGCGCGCTTTGAGATGAGTATTCGCCCGGAAATGATGGGCAGAATTATTAATGTCGAACGGTTCTTACAAAAATATCCATTCAAAACAGGAAAAGCAGCTGAATTCTATCTGAAAGTAACAGATGATCCATTTGCTGAATGGAATGAAGGAATCTATTGCGTAGAAATTTCTGCTGAAGGACAAGCTCAAGTCGAAAAATTAACGGAAACAGTCGATCGCCCAGTCATCGAAGGAACGATTCAGGCACTGACGCAGTTATTATTTGGTTATAAGACAGGGGCGGAATTAGCCTTTTATGAACGACTACAAGCAGAAGAATCTGTTCTAGAAAGATTCTCTAGTTATTTAGTCGAAGAATTGCCTGTCTTGGAAGATTACTTTTGAGAAAACGGACAAGAGGAAATGCTCAGCTTGCTGTAAGAAACAAGACGAGTACTTCCTCTTTGATGTTGAGCAGCTGAGCTCATTCTCTAGTAAATTAAATGACGGCGATGAATTGACAGTTGTCGGTTACTGCTTTAGAATAATCTAGTGTGTTTCTTTTAGGAACAGGCAGTTAGGCATCGTGCCAAGTGAATTAGCCCTTGTAGTTAAACGGATATAACAGACCCCTCCTAAGGGTCAATTATCAGTTCGATTCTGGTCAGGGGCGTAAATGAAATTAAGTCGGAACCTTTTATTTATAAGGTGTTTCGGCTTTTTATTTGTTTTTGAAATTCATGATTATTTTAGTGATAGAATATTAATAACAAAAATAGTGTATAACTACATGATAAATTCTTGCTAATTGGGAACGAACTATTTTTCTATTTGCTAAGGAATCAGATACAATGAAACGAGCAAAGACTTCGTTTCTTTTAATTAGCAAGATAAAAGTAAGCATTAATTTTCCTTTTTTGAAGAGATAAGTTGAGCTAACGTATTTGCTAATTCTGGAGATTTTTGTAACTGTTCAATTAAGTATTTAAATCAAGAACAGGTTCTATTTTTTCTTCAGAAAAATAAACCTTGATTTATAGGGTTTAGTAACATGTTTCTATGGTATTTTTTTGCTTTAGTAGGTAGATTGGGTAGAGTAGATAAACAAATGATAGTAAGGTGAGGGTGTAAAAAATATGGAACTTAGTGAAACGTTGAAGGAAAAAAGAAAAGAATTGTCAATGACACAAGAACAGGTTGCAGAAAAAATTTTTGTATCTCAAAAGTCTGTTTCAAATTGGGAAACTAAAAAGACATTTCCTGATATTGAAAGTTTAATCCGTTTAGCTCATTTGTATGACTTATCTTTAGATCATTTATTACTGGAGGGATCAGATATCGTGAAAGATATTAAGGTTCAAGCTGAACTAAGCACAATGAAAAAACTATCCATACCACCGTTTATTACCAATATTAGTTTAGTTATTTTATTAGTAAGTCAAAAATGGTGGGGGAATCTTTCAACACAAGCAACGATTATTATTGCAATTAGCCTATTTTCTAATTTTATACCACTGTTCTATTTTAAAAGTAGAGCTGTTAATTTAAAGAATGAATTAAAGAATAGTAAAATCAGTAACTGGTTTGTAGTTCCTTTGTTAGTGATGATTATAATTTTTGCAGTAGGGTTGATCATTTTTACTCCCACTCTTTTTAAAAAATAATTTATCAGTTAAATTTGTAGAAATATAGCAAGCGGTTAACTGTTTAATAAGTTTTGAATAGTTCGATTTAAATTAGTTGTATAGAAATAATACCTAATGGAGGTGAGAGGGTTTTTATAGGGTTCAAAGGCTATAAACAAAAAGCAACTAAATAATTTTATGGTGGATAATGAAGGATAAACATTGTTGATTAAGAATTCCTTCTATTTATCAATTAAGAATTTCTTTTTTCTACTGACTAGAATAGAATTGGAGTGTTCCGGTAGTAATAAGAAGGGCGGGCACTTATGAGCAAAATTGATTGGTGTAACTATGATGAAGAAAATCTACATCAATTAAGATCACGTGGCTGTGGATATCTCTTTCTATTAATAATTATTTTATGTATACCTATAGGATTCCTATTTTTGAAAACTATCGATTCTTTCATAAATGATCCAAGAGAGCAAATTAGGTCGCAAATATCTGATTTTGTAGATATTCCGGCTTATGATCCTAGAGATAATTCGTTTAGTGTAGAAAAAATAGACCAGCCATCAGAAGACATGGTTTTGTATGAAGTTAAAATTATAAAAAATGAGAATGGTAGCATGGGAGGAGAGTATTCATTTATTGTGAAAGCGCGTATAAAGAAGCGGTTATTTTTTAGTTCAAAAATAGAAATAATTGAGGCGTTCAAAGACTAGTAATAAAGTTTTAATTTTATAGCAAAAAAGAAATGGAACTATATTTAAAGATGAGTCATCTGGTACTATTGTAAAGTTTTTTTGTGATATAAGTCCTAGTCGTTTCTCGTTGAATCTAAATCTTTATGTAACAACAGTAATTGAATATATTCTAATATAGGAGGAACTATAAATGAAAAAGTATTCTTTTTAGGGATTTTGGTAAGCGTTTTATTTTCTGGCGTGACTGCTTACGGAAATGAAAAAAATGCAGATTAGGAAACGATAGTAGCGCTTGATATTTATACTCTTTAAGAGGGGAACATACTGATTACTGAGTCCAAGCATACGCGTATTCACCAAGAGCGGTAAGTACAGCAACAGGATATTGGACTGAATATGTAATGCACAAGTTTGGAACTTTAAATTAAAATATTGCTGCATGTGGTTGGAATATAGTTAGAAACTCTAATAGGCTTAACCATGAATTACGAATCAATGTTGCCCGTTCTACTAAAAGTGTTGTTGATGAGATTAATTTTCGTATTTTAGATTAAAAATGTGTAACTTATTATAGACAAATTGTACGGATGATTTGAGCATTTGCTCAAGTCATCCGTTTTTTACGTGTGTCAGACATGGTACTTATCTAGCGGGTGCAAGTCTAGTCGTGGATAGTTACCACCAAGCGTAGCGAACCACAAGCCGACGTCAGTAATGACGGAGGGGGAGAAAGATGTGTAGCAAAACTTTGAGCCTGCGAATAGAAACTTGATAAGGCTAAATGGTGGATGAGGATACATTACAAACTGAAGTTCAAAAGGTAAACGTAAAACAAAGACAGTAAATCAAGAGGTTGTATAGTGAAAGATAAGTGTCTTACTTAGGGAGATTCTATGGATAAGCACAAGAAGCTTTAAAATCAACAATCGTTAAAGCCGGTCGAAAAAGGTTAACTGTAGGAAGTAAGCTGAGATTCTGGATGAATTACTCCCCCGGCAGCCGACTGTTCAAGAGCAGTGTGCAGCAGGATACAAAAAATACCAAATAGCCTAAGCATAGTATAATGCTTGGGCTATTTGGTGTGTAGATACTAGATGATTAGGCACATACGTACAAATGTTATCTAAATCAATAGTTGAAATAGTGAAACGATGCTCCAAAAATGAATTAATAAAAATATAAAAAATTAGAGCAGTGTTTTTGAATCTTCTTTTTCTCTATGAAACAGGTTTTCCATATGATATTAATTAGAAAGAGTAATAAAGTAAATAAAATAGATTATTTGAAAAAAAATACTGTTTACTCTAATTCAGAATTTAAGTAGGGAAAGATGAAAACTATTTTCGTTAATGTACACTTCAAATACGGCCGATTTGATGAGTGTTTATTAAAATATAAAGGTTGGAGGATATTATGGATTACTCTAAAACAGCTCAAGATATTCTTAAAGAAGTTGGTGGTGAAACGAATGTAATTTCACTAGCACATTGTATGACGCGTTTGCGTTTTGTATTAAAAAACAACGAGCTTGTCGATGATCGTAAGTTAGAAACTATTGATGGTGTAGTCGGAGTCAACCGTCAAGGTGAGCAGTATCAAGTTATTATTGGAAATGACGTAGTCGATGTATATAAAGAGATTGATCGTATTGCTAAGTTTGATGCTATTTCTGAAGAAAGTAACGAGGAGAAAAAAGGACCTGTTTCAAAAGTGTTTGATTTTATATCTGCATGTATGTCCCCACTTTTTCCAGCATTAATTGGCGCGGGTCTTATTAAAGTACTGCTAGTCTTATTAGGCCCTAGTACCTTCAATGTCGTTAGTGAAGCGAGTAGTATCTATGTTATTTTATCAGCATTGGGCGATGCAACGTTCTACTATATGCCATTAGCAGTTGCAGTGACAGCTTCCCAGCGCTTGAAAGTGAATACGTTTCTAGCAATTGGTGTGGTTGGACTTTTGATTCATCCTGATATTGTTACTTTATTAGGAGGAGAAGATCCAACAAAACTATTTGGGGTAATCCCAGTTGTACATGCTAGCTATGCTTCATCTTTAATTCCAGCATTATTAACTGTAGTTCTTTTAAAATATGTTAGTGATGGTTTTGATAAAGTCTTACCTTTGTGGACAAAGAACTTTTTGAAGCCTATGCTAGCGATGCTTGTTACTGCCTTTATTTCATTAGTTGTTTTGGCACCATTAGGAACAATAGTGGGTGAATGGGTCATGACATTGATTACTTCAGTTTATGACTTCGCCCCATGGTTAGCTATAGCCTTATTAGCAGGAGGTATGACATTTATTATTATGTCTGGGATGCATTGGGCATTTGTGCCAATTACGATTATGTCATTAAGTACAACAGGTTATGACGCGTTGTTAATCCCTGCAATGATGGCTTCAAATCTAGCACAAGGTGGCGCAACTCTAGGAGTAGGGTTTAAAACGAAGGATAAAAGTTTAAAATCAATCGCTTTTTCATCAGGAATCACAGCAACTTTTGCCGGGGTGACTGAGCCAGCTTTATATGGCGTAACTTTGAAATTGAAGAAACCACTCTACGCTGTTTGTGGTGCTGCAGCAGTTGGCGGACTTCTGGCAGGGATAGTTGAGTTAAAAGCTTATGCATTTGCAACACCTAGTTTAGTCGCTATTGTACAATTTATTTCACCAGATGGTGGTATGAATTTTATCTATGCTTGCGTGATTGGCCTTGTATCATTTGTTGGCGCATTAGTAGGGGCTTATATTTTAACAGATAAAGGTGAATCGAAGAGTACCTCATCATCAAATGACTATACAGAAGACAAAGATTTATTGACCGTTTATAACCCTGTAGAAGGAGAAGCCAAAGAATTAAGTAGTGTCACTGATGAGGTTTTTGCATCTGGAGTGATGGGAAAAGGCTATGCGGTTGAGCCAAGTGTCGGTCTAGTGAAAGCACCGTTTTCCGGTATAGTTGAAGTATTTATGGATTCCCATCATGCATTAGGTCTCATTTCAGATAGTGGCATCAATGTGTTGATTCATGTTGGAATGGATACAGTCGAGCTTTCTGGCAAGTATTTTACGCCTAAAGTTAAAGTCGGAGATAGAATAACAACAGGCCAAACGTTACTAGAGTTTGATATGGATAAGATAAAAAAAGCCGGCTATGTTTTGACAACGCCAGTGGTTATTACAAATACAAATGAATATTCTGAAATTAATCTTTCGACTCTTGGTCAGCGAACATTTACTGACAAGATGATTCGTATAGAGAAATAGGGGATTACTATGAAAAAGACTACATTTAAAGAAAATTTTTTATGGGGTGGCGCGATTGCTGCCAATCAAGCTGAAGGAGCTTGGGATGTCGATGGAAAAGGGGTTTCAGTACCCGATATCTGTACTGGAGGTAAATTTGGTCAGAGTAAGCTCATCACACCTGTGATGGATAAAGAAAAATACTTTTATCCAAGTCATGAAGGTATTCAACATTTCTACCGTTTTAAAGAAGACATTAAATTATTTGCTGAGATGGGCTTCAAAACATTTCGTTTCTCAATTAATTGGACCCGGATTTTTCCAAATGGGGATGAGGAAGAGCCGAATGAAGCAGGCTTGAAACACTATGATGAAGTAATTGATGAATGTTTAAAATATGGAATTGAACCGTTGATTACTATTTCTCACTATGAAGCACCTTTTGGTCTAACGAAGAAGTGTAATGCCTGGGTGAGTCGAGATATGATTGGTTATTATCTCAACTATTGCCGAACACTTTTTACTCGTTATAAGGGGAAAGTAAGGTATTGGCTGACATTTAACGAAATTAACTCAGCAACAGAACCGATTGGAGCTATTCTGGGCCAAGGTATTCTTAACGATTTAAAAAATCCTACCCCTTTCATGGAGCAACCAGATCTTCCTGAGCAACGCTATCAAGCGCTACATCATCAACTAATAGCAAGTGCGTTAGCTGTAAAACTAGCAAAAGAAATTAGTTCAGAAAATCAAGTGGGAAATATGCAAATATATGCGGGGAGTTATCCGTTAACTCCTAATCCAGCTGATGTCCTTTTAAATCAGCAATATAATCAAATGAAGAATTATCTTTGCTCTGATATACAAGTAAAAGGAAAATATCCATATTATTTCGAAACCTTTTTACAGAAGGAAGGTATTGAGCTGATTAAAGAGCCTGGTGATGATGACATTCTAATGGAGGGGAAAATTGACTTTATCAGTCTGTCTTATTATGTATCTTCCTGTCAATCAACAGACCCTTCGATAGGAGTAGGCGAAGGGAACATTATGGGAGGGGCAAACAACCCATATTTAGAAGCCAGCGAGTGGGGTTGGCAGATTGATCCCAAAGGTCTTCGGATTGCACTTAATGATTTGTACGATCGTTATCAGATTCCATTGATGGTTGTTGAAAATGGACTAGGAGCGAAGGATGAACTAGAGAAAGATGGTACAATTCAGGATGATTATCGAATTGATTATCTGAGAAAGCATATTGAGCAAATGGCTTTAGCTGTGGAAGATGGTGTTGATCTGATGGGATATACCACTTGGGGATGTATTGATTTAGTCTCAGCAACAACTGGTGAATATGCTAAACGCTATGGTTTCATCTATGTTGAGCGTTACGATGATGGAACAGGTGATTTTAGCCGACGGAAGAAAAAATCATTTGAATGGTATAAGGAAGTTATTGTTTCAAATGGATTATGTTTATAATTTATATGAAATTGGAGGGATTTGGTGTGAAAAAAGATTTTTAGGAGATATTGAGGTTGGTGTAATTGGCCTAGGATGCATGGGATTCTCTCATGCTCATGGTGATCCGGCGCCTCGTGAAGATTGTATAGCTATGATTCGTAAGGCATATGAACTAGGTGTTACATTGTTTGATACAGCTGATGTTTATGGCGATGGTCATAATGAAATTTTAGTTGGAGAAGCTTTAAAACCTATCAGAGAAGAAGTAGTGATTTTGACTAAGTTTAATCCGGAAAAGAGCCCCATTTCAGATTCAGCAAAAGGATCAGTGGAAGAACAAATTGAACAGCGTCTAGATGCTTCACTAGAAAGGCTCGGTACAGAGTATATTGATATTTATATGATGCACCGCGTAACAGATGATGTTCCTATAGAGGAAGTTGCACGAGCAATGAAAACATTTAAAGAAAAAGGTAAAATCCGTGGCTGGGGTATGTCAAGAGCTACAGAGAAACAGATTCGAAATGCTCATGATATTTTACCAGTGAATGTCGTTCAAAATGAATTTTCAATGATGGTAAGAACGCCTCTGGAAAATGGTGTGATTGCTACGTGTAAAGAGTTAGGTATTGGATTTACGCCATATATGCCATTAGCTTCAGGTTTTCTGAGTGGAGCTTATAAGCCAGGAATGACCTATAAGAATGATGACATTCGTCGTGTGTTCTCATGGTTCACTGACGAAAACATGAAAAAGAATCAGCCAATCTTAAGCATGCTGGATAGCTTGGCAAAAGAAAAAGATGCTACCTATGCACAAATCGCACTGGCTTGGTTGATGCACAAATTTGATCGTTTAGTGCCAATTCCAGGAATGTATGAAGAGCGCTATATTCATGAAAACCTTCGTACAGCTGAAATTGAGTTGACGGATGAAGACATGCAAGTCATTGATCATACCTTGGATAATATTACCGTTTATGGTGATGGACAGGAATGGCGCGTTGATCAATTACGAGAACTGTTGAAAGAAGAAGGATATGAGTTGAATGAAAAATAGTTAGAAATTAATTTTCATTTTTAGGTAAGTACAGTAAATATTTCTTCTCAAGTAGCAAAAGAAATGACTAGCGGTTAAAAATTATCTTGGTTTTACGATTTAACGGTTATGAAGGGATAAAAGCAAATTTTCAATTCATTCATACTGATTTTAAGTCAATTATTTTATGAACACTTACTTGTTAGTACTAAAAAATAACAGGTAAGTGTTTTAGGTCTTATCTCAAAATCATAGATAAAATCAGGCACATTTAATATGGGGTTAGTCATTATTCATGAAAAGTACTTTTACTGCTTTCAGATAAATCAAAAAGTAGAGGATATGAAATCCCTATTTCTCCTGAATATAGATTTGATTAAGGGATATGTTACTATTTTTAAGTGGATTCAATAGCAAAATGCGAATGTTACTAATATATCAAGCCAAGCAATTTGCGAATGACGTTCTGTTCCGGTCAAAGAATGAAAAATATGTCATCAAATCATTTTCTTCTCTATGAATTTGTTTCCAAATATGTTATTAAATAAGAAGACAATAAAATTTAATGAATATATTTTTATGGACTAGGGAGAGAAAAACTATGCTATTAGAAAAGCGAATGAAACTGGCGCAGTTGACAAAAGTAGAGAAGAGTATTGCTGAGTATATTATGACTCATAAGAATGACTTAGAAAAACTTTCGACTAGAATGATTGCCAATGCGACTCACACTTCCTCATCAGCAGTTATTCGTTTAGCGCATAAACTGGGGTTTGCTGGGTATAAAGAGTTGAAAGCGCATTACATTCAAGAGATGGCCTATTTACAATCTCATTTTCAAAGTATTGATGCAAATATCCCCTTTACGGAAACCGATACTATAATGTCAGTTGCTCATATTATGAAACAAATGATGATTGAATCTGCAAATGATACCTCTTCATTGATACGGCATGATTCATTACAGCAAGCCCTTAATCTACTTGAGAAGGCGGCCCATATTTACATATTTGCTTACAGCAGTTATTTACCATTGGCACAGGTATTTCAGGTGAAAATGGCTAGAATAAAGAAACAAGTTATTGTACAGAATATGATTGGAGAGGCAAACTATCAAGCGAATCTAATAACAAAAGAAGATTGTGCCATTATCATTTCGTATTCTGGAGAAAATCCATATTTAATAAAGACCACTAAAAGTTTAAAGAGAAAAGGAATTTCTGTCATTGGAATTACGAGTGTTGGTGAGAATAGTTTGAGAGAATTTTCGGATTGTGTGCTGGATATTTCTACGAGAGAAAAATTATTTTCTAAAATTGGTAATTTTTCTTCAGAATATTCAGTTGAGTTGATACTTAATATTTTGTACTCATGCTATTTTCAATTGAATTATGAAAAAAATAGGTCCTATAAAGTTTTGCAGGCAAAAAAGATAGAAAATAATCATTTTTTGAACAATGATTTGTTGAATGATTGAGTTTTAATTGTAAGCAACAAGATTTGACGGAAAGTGTATTGTTTTTAATTGAATTGAAGATGTTTGCCTATTCTTCTAGAAACACATTGAGGTTAACTAGTTAACAGTAGTGATGCAATTCTCTGACAGTATAAAGAGTGGCTGATTTAAATGGCGGGTCATTTTAACCGTAGTTGACAAGGGAGGAAGAATAATTTTGGAAAACTATTTAACCATAGATATTGGTGGAAGTTATATCAAATATGCTTTAATGAACATTGAGGGAACTTTTTTAGAGAAGGGGAGTATTCAGACACCCCGGGAAAAACTAGCTGATTTAATAAAACTGATTCAAAGTATCTATTGTAAATATGAAGGGGTAAAAGGAATTGGGATTAGTATGCCTGGAGTAATTGATATGAAAGAAGGGTTTGCCTATACAGGAGGATCTCTATCATATATTCAGGAATGTCCATTTGCTTCCCTCATTCAAGAAGCCTGTAATGGAGTTCCTGTTACAATAGGAAATGATGCAAAATGTGCTGGTTATGCTGAGATTGGTTTCGGGGTTCTTAAGGATGTAGAGGATGCAATCATCTTAGTTTTTGGTACAGGACTCGGTGGCTGTATTGTCAAAAATAGGGAGGTTCATCAAGGAAAGAATTTTTCAGCTGGAGAAGTATCTGCAGTTAAAATAAATACTTCAGAGAGTAACAATACTAATAATTGGTGGGGAGTAAATAGTGGTGCACGTGGATTACTCCGAAAAGTACAGAAATCCATAGGAACCAATCAAAAATATACTGGAAAAGAAATATTTGCCATGGCAAACGCCAAAAATCCTCTTGTTCTTGAGGCATTAGATCATTTTTGTCATGATATTGCTGTTCAAATTTTAAATTTACAAGCTATTTTCGACCCAGAAAAAATAGCAATTGGTGGAGGTATCTCAGAACAGGAAATATTTATTCAAGCTATTCAGGAAAATATTAATAAAATCTATACAGCTAACAAAGGCTATCCAATTCCACTGCCTAAAGTTGTAGCTTGTAAGTATAGAAACGATGCTAATTTATTAGGAGCGTTTTATCAGCACTTACAATTAAACAGAAATCGTCTGGATTAATCAAGATAATGCCTGCATGTGAGGAAATGAGTGTTAAAAATTTGTATTTAATGAGCCCTGAAATCGAAAATCCGGTGTATTTTGTAGACTTACAATTCAGCACCTTTGTTTATTTTTTACTGGAATTGATGCCTACTAGGAGAGCGTAAGGTAAGTAATTTATGTTTTTCTGTGTAATTCATTTGCCAGTCGCTCGATTTTACGAGAAGTAGGGGCTTTCTCTTGTGAAATTAGCGAATAGAACTAGCCTACTTAAACCATATTCTTAGGTATCGCCAAATAGGTATGATTCAATGATTTAAAGTGAATCAATTAAACATTTATAAGCAGGCCATATGTTTTCTTTTGGTGAACCTGAGGTTGGGATATCTAAAGTGAGTTTATTCATATTATAATTTGAATAAATTGATTTTATTCCTTTAGAGGATAAATGGTATCTGTGATTCGTTTACTTTATCAAAAAAACACCTGAAAAGACTGTTTCTATGGTGTCTTTTTGCTTTAGTAGGTAGATTGGGTAGAGTAGATAAACAAATGATAGTAAGGTGAGGGTGTAAAAAATATGGAACTTAGTGAAACGTTGAAGGAAAAAAAGAAAAGAATTATCAATGACATAAGAACAGGTTGCAGAAAAAATTTTTGTATCTCAAAAGTCTGTTTCAAATTGGGAAACTCAAAAGACATTTCCTGATATTGAAAGTTTAATCCGTTTAGCTCATTTGTACGACTTATCTTTAGATCATTTATTACTGGAGGGATCAGATATCGTGAAAGATATTAAGGTTCAATCTGAACTAAGCACAATGAAAAAACTATCCATACCACCGTTTATTACCAATATTAGTTTAGTGATTTTATTAGTAAGTCAAAAATGGTGGGGGGATCTTTCAACACAAGCAACGATGATTATTGCAATTAGCCTATTTTCTAATTTTATACCACTGTTCTATTTTAAAAGTAGAGCTGTTAATTTAAAGAATAGTAAAATCAGTAACTGGTTTGTAGTTCCTTTGTTAGTGATGATTATAATTTTTGCAGTAGGATTGATCATTTTTATTCCCACTCTTTTTAAAAAATAATTTATCAGTTAAATTTGTAGAAATATAGCAAGCGGTTAACTATTTAATAAGTCTTGAATATTTCGATTTAAATTAGCTGTATAAAAATAATACCTAATGGAGGTGAGGGGTAGAGCTAATAGTATTGCAACTATTAGTCTTTAGAAGTACTATACTTGGTTAATATTAGAATGCTACATACAGAGACAATCAATGTCAAAGGTGTCATTAAATATTTTTCCTTTAGACTATTGGTAATAAATAAGTTGCTGAAAATAGCAATGGTTGTAAAAATTGTTATTCCTGTCAAATATTTCTTAACGAGATTCAAATTTATATTCGTTTTTAATATGTCACAAAATATTAGATACGCATATCCGGCTGACATCCATAAGATAAAAAAGATTACGTTAACAATTCTCAAATGAAATGGAATTACAATATAAATTCCTCCTAGCACAAATTCTCCAAGTGGAGCCCCAAATATTAGAAGCAAATGTAGTATCGCATTGAATAGATAGAGAGAACTACAGACAATAGACAACCTTTTCTTCATTTTATCCCTCATTTCTTATATAATGATTATGTGTAAATTATAAATAAATTAAAGGAATTTGAATAGTACGCACTTTTTAGTTCAGTACTAACCAAAAGGTAAGAAAAGTGGAAAAATGTGACGATAATAGTAAATGTGTAGCAGTCAACTATGGTTATGAAGGTATAGAAAAAGTTATAGATATGATTTCTGGAAAATGGAAATTAAGGATTTTATATTTATTATCGTTATCTATTAATTGCCGTTATGGCAAACTAAAGGAAAAATTAGGTAACATCAGCCATAAGGTATTAAGTCAACAATTAAAAGAATTAGAAAAAGATGGCCTAATTATAAGAACTGAATATCCAGAAATTCCACCTAAAGTTGAATATATGTTAAGTGATATGGGATTAGGATTGATTCCAGCTTATGAAGAGTTTGGTAAATGGATGTTAGATTATACTCAAGAATTAGGATTATGAGTTTAGATAGGAATAGATGGTTTATTGTATGCTATCAAGTGATTTTTTCTTTCGTTGAGGTCACGTATACCTATAGTTCAAAACTATATTTTCGGGCCGCTCGCTTCAGATTTTTCCTGCTATTCAGTTTCTTTGTTGGAAGAGAATTTTTATAGTTCCTAAGTGCAAGTTATTCTATATTCTTACAGTTCGATAATTAACATCTGGATTTGCCAATAGAGTAGAATATGATGATTAAGGTTAAAAAACACTCATTATTAACGTGTGACAGATAAAAAGAAGTATACTTATATGAAATCGTTTGCAAAATAGTGAAGTTTTCTAGTAATGAACTTTTAACATAGATAATGGAGGGCAAGAAAATGAGACTTAGCCGGAAAAATAAAATTCTGTTTTCAATTGTATCATTAATTTTTATATTATTTTTTGTACTCCATTCCACACCGGAGATTGCTGTAAGAACCAATATTTTCTTTTCCGGATATTTCAAAGAAGGACTGACATCTAAAGTACAGGAAAAGAATAGTTCAGAAAAACAGTTACTTGTAGTTTCTCCTCCGCCATTTGAAAAATCCACTCATTCTTCTTTAGAAACGTATCAAGTGCATAAAGTTTGTATTTTCTTTTATTGGGCAGATTACTACGGGGAAGTATAGGTGGTACAACAAAAGATTAATGGTTGTCAGCTCGTAAATTTGGTAGGGTAGAAGTAAATAAGTGCCCGTTATCAATAAAAAGACGTCTCTTTAGTAAGACGTCCTTAAAATAATATAGGTTAAGTTGAAATTCTAGCCATATATGTATATTGAAATTCCCTCACAAATTACTAGTTGTAATTAGCTTTTTAGTAAGTTTTTCCTCAAAATTAATCGACTTTCTTATGTACAGTATATAGAATCCAATCCCCATTTTTTATTTCTTCTACTTCCGTAAATCCAATCTCTTTTAGTAGTTTGGACAATGATTCTGTTGTTTTAAAATTATCCATATGATAGTCAATTTTATCTTTTTCGGAAGATAGAATTAACACTGAATCGGCAGCCATTACTCGATATATTTCTGCAAATCCTCTTTGAAGATTATCCCAATACATATGGGTCTGAATGGCAAAGACCACATCAAAAAATTCGACTGGATAGCTCATATTAGCAACATCTCCGATTGCTAATTTTACTTCCCCATTATTAATCGCCTCTTTATTTAATTCAACGGCTGTTTTATAGGATTCTTCAGAAATATCTACACCGTAGATAGACATATTTTGTTCTAAATCAACTAGATTTTTGATAGTTGAGCCACCGCCGTACCCAACATCTAAGACGTTAGAATCGTACTTAACTTTGGTATTCTCAATGGTCCAGCCACTCAAATTAGCAAAATACGACGCCCATATCTTTGTGACAACTCCCCCTACAAACCCATGTGGATTAGCTGCTTGTCCGCTTAAATAATCAAGTAATGGATTATAGAATACTACGCTTGTCATAATCAAACTTATAAGTAAAATTGAAGCTACTTTTTTTTTCATTTTATTTTCCTTTCACACACCGGTAATGTATCCAATTGTTTGTTTCAAAGATATCGACTTCGCTAAATCCGACCTTTTTTAACATATCTGTCATCGTTTGTTTATCTACGTATTGTGGCAAGTGATAGAAAATTTTGTCTTTCTCACATATAATATTAAACTCTCCATTTTCTGTTAAAAGCGCTAGAATTTTGGCACTAGCACTCTCTAAATTAGTCCAATACATGTGAGTTTGGACTGCAAAAATTTTATGAAACATATCTTTAGAAAAGGGGAGTCTTTCTGCTTCAGCTTGGACTAATGAAACTTTATTAGATCCGATAAAATCTTTATTTAATTTCGTAGCTTTTTGTATCGCAGCTTTTGAGATGTCAGCTCCATATATTTGTTTGGCGTAGTTATTTTTGGCTAAATAATTGATTAATGTACCGCCGCCACTGCCTATTTCGAGAACTATATCTGTTTTTTGTAAATGGGCGTTAGTTAGTCCCCATAATGCCATACCAATAAATGTTTTATTCCAAATAGTAATCATTAGATTTCCCACCACACCTGTGGGATTACGGCACTGTTGTATGAGATAGTTCATAAGCCTTGTCTGTATGTTCATTTTGCCTCCATCTGTAAAGTAGTTTTGTAATATTGCGTTCGATATTACAAAACTACTGTAGCATATAGAGTTTGGTTCAGTCAACAAGTTTTGAATTATTATTAAATATATTTCAAAACTATAATTTTTTGTGATAGACTGTATATATCGTAAAAATACTCTAGATAGCTAAAGGAAATTACTATGAATAAATATGAGGAACGAACACTAAAGAAGCAAACAGATATTGTGACGGCGGCACTAAATTTATTTGGAGATCAGGGTTTTTCTAATGTTAGTATTAAAGATATTGCTGCGCTGGCGAATGTATCACAAGTATCTATCTATAACTATTTTGGAAATAAAGAGTCATTAGTAACTGAATGTGCGAAAGTGATTATGGGCGATACAATTAAGCTAGCTGAGGAAATACTGGCTACTGATGAATCCTTTGAGCTAAAGTTAGAACGGGCATTGTCATTATGCGATAAAGAAATCAATCGTTCATTGAGTAAGTATTTATCCGAACAAGCCAGCAATGATGGGCAGTTTTTAACCTTGTTAATCCAAAATATCAATGATTTAAAAAAAGAAATCTATATGAAATACATTGCGGTGGGCAAAGAGGAACAGGTCATTAGTGAGGCTGTTTCTGACGAGGTTATCGGTTTATTTATTGATGCAATTAATACGCTAGGTATGTCAATTTCAGAAGAACTTAAAGCTAAACAATCTGAAGTGATCCATCTATTTCTTTATGGTTTAATCGGATAATCGAACTAAAAATAAATTTTTGGCTTATTAAAGTCAATTATCAGCTCGATTCTGGTCTGAAACGTTAAGTTGAAATAAACCCGAAACTCTTTAGATAGAGAGCTTCGGGTTTTTGCATATTTTTGAATAGTTTAAAATTGAAGGTTTTCTATGACGAAAACTCTGTGCGACACCAGTGAGAAAGGCTGACTCACAGGACCATTCGTTCACCTTTGTTTATTCGGTCGCGTCAAATAGTGATTTCCAAAGTAGTTTAAACATAAGAACAGGCTGGCCGTTACTAGAAGACTACCGAAAAATGGCAGCATATCTTGAAATACTGTATCAGAGATATCCATGTTTTTCGATTTTTGATAAAGGTTGACGTAGTAAAATGGCAAGAACTTTGTATAAGCAAGATTGGAATAAAATTCATCGATAAAGAGTGTGGGAAAGCCCATGATGAATGTTGTACCGATCAATGTTAGAAATGAGTCCTTCTTTAGCTTTGATAAAGTGATTAGAGTAAATAATGTAGTGAGTGTAACTAGTTCAAAAAATACAAGAGACTGAAGCAAATATTGCTTTAAAGTGACAACTTCAACAGTCTGATTTTTAATTTCTAGTAATATAGGGTACTGCAAGTTACCTAAATTATGGGAATAGAGCCAACTGATTAGTAAGGCTACACTTGAAATAATCAGTGGTAAAGCTACTGTTATAATTAAGGAAAGACGTATTTTGTTCGTATAAATTTTTTCTTTTTTTATAGGGAGTAATTTTAATAATTTGATGGTATTCTGTTCATATTCTTTTGCAAACAAATCGAAAAATAAAAGGATGATTAAAAGGATTCCACCGTATGAAAAAAAGTAATCCATACTATTTTTTACAAAATAGAGTGCACTTGTGCTTGCGTCTAAGTTAGTGGGTGGGATATTTTCGTCTAAGAGATATTGGTTTTTATCGATTAATTTTTGAATATCTTCTTCTGGATAGACAATCTGTCCGCCTAGGTTTTCTATTAACATGCTTGATTTTAAGTACAATATATATTCGGAAACAGCTTCGCGCCAATCGTCTTTTTGGTAGGCCGTGGAATGTTTATTTAGGTGTGTTAAGGCTTGACTATATTCTTCGTTCATGCGTTCATTTTGTTAAATTTGAGTCTCGGTCATTTCGTCAGTTGGCGCTGCTGCTGCCTGGTCAGAGAGGGCTACAAGATCATAAAAGGTGTCTTCAATTGAGATTATATAATTTGCTCGCACTTGTTTTTCTTTTTGTGTAACGTGAGCGAAAAAGAAGGTGAGTAGCAGAAATGTCAGTGAAAGAAGCACCAACGTTTTATACGACTTTAGCCACTTTTTGTATTCAAATTTCATCATCTGAAAGCCCCCAAAATAACTCTAAGTAAATTTCTTCTAAATCCCAAGGTATTTTCTCGATATTCCAGACTTCAATTTGATTGTCATCGATAAATTTCTTTAGTTGCTCAAATTTTTGAGGACTACTTGTAATTTCAATTTTATGAGTGGTTTTTACTTGATAAGAAATCGCTTGGGCAATTAAAAAATCTTCAATTAATTGCGTATCCTTAATGATCAACGACCATTTTTCCTCATGACGTAATACATCTTGGAGCGCTTTTAATTTTCCCTCATGTAAAAATAAAATCGTCTCAGTTAATTTAATGACTTCGCCTAAATTATGCGAGGAGAAGATAATGGTCGTACCTGCAGCATGCATCTTTTTCAGTATATTTCGAACGGTAATGACGCTATCAGGATCTAATCCATTTAAAGGTTCATCTAGCAAGAATAGCTTTGGATTAGGTAAAATTCCTAACGCAAACAGCAGGTGTTGCTTCATTCCTAGTGAGTATTTTGCTACTCGTTTATGTATGTAGCCACCGATTCCGACTATTTCTACGACCTGGGCGATATCCTCTGCCGTTTTATGGTACATTTCCGCAATAAATTGTAGATGTTCAGCACCCGTTAGTTCATTGTACAAAATGGAATTATCTTGCATATAGGATAATTCGCTAAATAAAGATCGATCGTTAAGTTGCTTGCCTCCAATCTTTATAGAGCCTTCTTGGTAGGATTCTAAGTCTGTGAGTATGTTTAATAAGGTTGTTTTTCCCGTACCATTTGGTGCAACTAAGGCGATAATTTGCGGCTCCTGTATTTTCCAATTGAGGTCATCTAAAATGAGATCGGATCCATAGCTTTTTGTTAAACCAATGACTTCTAAAATCATGTTCAAATCAGCCTCCTTATTCTTTTTAATGGTAGAACACTGAGTGTAAATAATAGGAAGGTGAGGATGCCTAATGAACGGATTGCTTTTCCGAATGATAGGTCTATTCCTAATTTGAAGCCTAGTGTATGTGCTTGATAATAACTGATATTTTCAAATGTAAAATCAGTTTCAACCCAGACATAATCCGACTCATCTTTAAAATCGAGGACAGATGTATAGTCAATATCAATCGGTTGCTCGTCTCTGCCAATCAATAAACTAGTCGGCTGCGTATAGACAAAAGGATTCCACGAATTTAGTTGAGACTGACTATGAGTAGACAAATTATAGCCAACACCAATCATTAATGTTGCGAGTAAAACACTGATGAAGCTATTTTTAACTATTCGGACGAATAAAGCACTGAGGAAAAAAATGACCGATAAAATTAGCAGAAAAATAGCTATGACTTGTGCAATATAGTGACTAGCGGACATCAACTGAAGCTCATTTTTAATTCTTACAAGGATAGGGTAGTTCAGGTTTAAATCACCTGAAAAGAAATAGGTAATGGCAAGATTTGCCGCCAGTAGAGTCCCGAGAATTACTAGTACAAGGAACATATATAGTAGATAATCAGCGAGTAATTGTTTTATGTAAGGAAGTGGTGTTACTTTTAACCATCTATATTGATTTCCTTCATACTTCTTGCCAATAATTCTAGAGGCACATAAGCCAAGGACAAATAAACCAGCAAAAGAAGTTAAATAAGGCAATAGCGAAACGATTAGTAAAGCGCCAGACGTACCATATCTTGTACTTTCAGGTGATATATTGCGTGAAAGCAAAGCAGTATTAAGCAACTCTTTTCCTTTTAGATATCGGTCAATTCGCCCGCCGGCTGTGGGAAAAGATGATTCATTCATTTCATAGGTATGCTCTTTATAATCATGTAAACTTTTTAGTTCATCAACAAGAAGATAGTTCGAATCCTTGTTATTTATCGCTTCTGAAAGGGCAAACTTTCTATCCAAAAATTTACCATATTCATAAACAAATACAGGTTCATCAGATTGATTTTGTTCTTGTTCCTTTTGATATTCTTCATAAGGAAAATCATAATGATCTTTAATAAATGCTTGTTCGCTGTTCGTTTTATTTAGATTATAAACGTAGCCTAAAAAAATACTTGCTAGAAGAATGAGTAAAATAAATAATTGCCCTTTCGTTCGCTTTAAAACCAGTAATTGGGTCTTTAGATAGGCGCGCATAAAAACCTCCTTGAAATCTGTATGATTTCTCGTTTAGTGAAGAAAATTAGTATACATAAATTCTAAGTCAAAGCTAAATACGGTATAAGAAAATTCTATATGAGAGAAACTTGTTCAATTTAATAAATACATTTTAACATAACGGATGTATTTTTAGTATGAGTCTCATAGCAGTAACATTCACGCAATTTTGACGGGCTCTCCTTTTCGTACTAGAACGGAGGATTCTACAGTTCCGATTTATTTGTAAATATATGTATGTGGGGTTGCACGTTTAGTGTTTTTTTGAGAGAAAAGAGTGAGTGTCAGTAATTCTGTATCATAAACTAAAAATTTATTTTTACTTGACTTTAAATATCTAATAAGTATATATTATATATACTTATTAGAGGAGATGAACAGATGACAAATAAAAAAACGATTACGATGTGGTTAGCATTAATTGGGGCATTTTTAACGGTGTTGGATACAGGAATTCTATATACCGGCACAGTCAAATTAGCGGAGGAGTTACACCTAAATGCTAATCAACTTTCCTGGGTACAAGTTGTCTATGTTCTGACTTATGCGGAATTCATGCTGCTTGGCGGAAAATTAGGGGATATCTATGGACGCAAAAAGTTCTTTATTGCTAGCTTACTGGTTTTCGCTATCGGAAGCTTATTGGTTGGGGTGTCAACGAATGCGCCAATGATTATTGGTTTTAGAGCGGTTCAAGGAGTGGGTGCTGCGATCCTGCAACCTACGTGTCTAGCGTTACTAACTGATACATTTGAGGGGGAAGAGCTTCAAAAAGTGATTGGTTATTATGCAGCGGTCATTGGAGCAGGTGCGGCTGTGGGAATTGCTTTCGGCGGCTTTTGTGCAGCTTTTGCTTCATGGAGAGTTGGTTTCTTAATCAATGCGCCGATAGCGATTATTATGAGCTTGATTGCTGCAAAAGTATTAGCTGAATCGAGTAAAAAGGTTGCCAAATTAGATTGGTTAGGGACGATCTTATCTGTACTTGCAATGGGTTCTTTATCTTATGGAATTGGTAGCACGCAACATCGTTTTTGGCTCTTATTACTGTCCGCTGTTATCTGGTTAGTATTTATTTTTAGTCAAATAAAAGCGAAAGAACCGATGATCCCTCTTGTTATATTCCAAAATAGAGAAAGGCTGGGCTCTTATCTAGGCTCGCTCTTATTTTCTGGCGCAGGCGTGATATTTTGGTTTTATATCCCACAATTTATGCAAATACAACTAGGATACAGTCCATTTATTTCGGCGATGGGTATGATTCCAATGTCGATTCTATTATTTGTCATTGCGTTACAGGTGCGAAAAATTATTGCAAAATTTGGTAATAGTTTGGTGATGATTGTGGGTCTGTTGCTCGTTTTACTATCCGCTAGCGGCTTGGCTTATTATGCGAATACGACTAGTTACTGGGTAGTGTTTCCTTTTACACTGACATTCGGTGTCGGATTTGCCTTGGCGCTAACGCCATTGACGACTTCGGCTATGGCTCAAATATCACCCAGTGCCAGAGGGGCCGCATCAGGAGTATATAATACAACGAGACAATTTGGCGCAGCTTTAGGCCTTGCGTTAGGATTAGCAGTTTCTACAAATTCAGCGAGTATCAATGAGCTATTCAGAAGTGTCATGCTTTTGGCATCCGTATTGGTCGTGAGTGGCATTATTTTTGTGGTTATTTTGGTGTTAGGAAAGGGTAAAATTAGTGAGCACGATGGAATATAAATAGGAGCTTATTTCAACAATATGGTATAATTTTCGAGTAAGATGTGAACCTCAAATGTGAGAGCAAAATTGATGCATCCTGATAAATTTTATGGATGAATAGAAAGTGGGATCGATATGTCATACTCTGTAGCACTCTCTCAATCTTTAGAAATACTGAGCTATATTGAATTGAAAACTAAGTTTGGTGAAGCTAAATACCTGACAATCAAGCAAATCTCAGAAAAATTAACTATTCCAGTACCTAGTGTAAAACGATTAGTCGGACTGCTAAAACGGGCGAATTTGATTGAATCGAAAAAAGGTGTAAATGGTGGCTTGTCATTAACCCGCCCCGCCCAAGATATCTCATTATATGAAGTATTTGATGCAGTCGAAGGACAGAATGCGATGTTCAAAATCCATGAAAACTTTGATACCGATAAATTTATCCATCAAGAAGAAGCGGAAACGATGTTGTTTAGAATTAACCAAATATTGTCTTCAGCTGAAAAAGCGATGCACGATGAATTGAAAAAAGAAACACTGAGTGATCTGTTTCAAAAGAATGCTGAGTAAAAATTGCTGAAAAATAATGAAATACGGCGATGTTAAGCAAAAAATAGTTCATCCTAAAGGAGATTGAAGAGCATGTATGCTTCAGAGACTAAGACGTTTCACTGTGATAATTGTGGGAAGCAAGTTGTGAGTGGAGAAAATGTTTGGACTAAGTGGAATTTCCCTCCTAAAGTAACGGCTGCACAAATGAAGGCTATTAAGGAATTAGAATTTCAGAATGCACCTATTATTTGCCAGACATGTTCTGAGGAATTACTGAGTAAGTCATTTTAGACTGGTATAAGTGCATTTTTAAAGTTAGGTTAATCATGTTTTTATGTGGCATTAACAGAAAACTACAGATCAATGATTATTTTTGATCAGGGTATAAAAAATAACGAAACCGAAACTCTCTAAGTGGTGAAAAGAGTTCCGGTTTTTTCAGTATCGATTTATTTTATAGTAGGATAGTACGTCGGTAGCGAATTTGACAGCTAGTAAGATACTGAGAGTAAAAAGAAAATTTTTGCTAAAGTCTCCAAAAATAAATCCTGAACTAGAAGACATGACAGTCAGCATCTTTTCTGGATTATAAAGATTGATTGGGAATAGATACAAAAGTTTATTGATGGTTCTTGTTGCATAACTTGAAAAGACAGTGGAGCAAATGATAATAATCAACAAACTAATCAAAATAAAGACACTACCAGTCACTTTGAACAAATCACCTCAATTCGTATAGCTGCCAATGGTTAAAGGTTTAGAAAATTTTGGGAAACCAATATTTTCTAATATAACAAATCTTTTTTCGATTTTTTCATATAGAGTCGATAGTTAAATATTTTCCTTTTCTTTCAGTAGTATCCAGTAGCAGTGCTTTGGCTGATTTTAAGAGGACATCAAGTAGTAAGAAATCATTGGTTAATTTTTTTCCTTTAAAATCGCTTTTTCACTGTGCACTTTATTTCACAAAATACACAACAAACAACCATTTATGAAAGAGTGGTCGATTATTATTTATAAAATGGTTGCCCTGATGTTTATCTGAATTACAAAAGGCTACACCGTGGGATTATAAGGACAATTTTATAAAATCATCTGAAGTAAAGTTCACATTTAGCTAGAAATTACAATTTTTAGTGCCTTTTTTAAAAAGGTTGTTAGTTGCGATATTTTGCGCATATTTAACACCACATAAAAGATAAAGAATCCATCACCTAGTGGGTTTTGCCATTAAAATCAGCTTTTTCACCTCATTTTTCACCCTTAATAATGCGCAACAAACAACCATTACTTAAAAAGTGGGAAATGGATTTAGTTGTTGCTTTAAATAATCTATTAAGAGTTATCGGTATAGACAACTATTGAGTTACAATTACTTAAGGTTTGTTCAGCTAAATTATTTCTAAAATTTTTTATGAAGTAATTCTTATGTGGGGAAATCTTTTCAGATGGCAATTCTATTAGGAGTAAATGTCATTGCCCAATTGTTAGGAGCTGCCAGGGACGTATACGAAAGCGAACTCTTTCCAGTTCTCAGGATAGTTCTACACATGACATTTTACAATCCACTTATGTAAATGGGGCTAGTAAATAACAAATTACTTTTTCAAACCTTTTCCTATCGAACTGCTAGTTAGATATTTTCAGCCTTTTTCTCACTTGTGGCTAGTTGCGGTGTTTTTGAGCTTTCTAACAAAAACGTTTTAATGCATCGGCTAGGGCCCAGTACGGAAGTAAAATGTTCCATTTTGCTTATAATCGGCGTGCGGATACCGTTCTTACTGCTTTGAACCTTAGAAATTAGTACTGACAAATCCATTATCTAGTGCAATTTTTCTCTAAAATTGATTATTTCATCTCGATATTTGCCATGCAACGTACGCAACTAGCCACAAGTATTAACAAAGTGGCTAGTTTACTAACTAAATAATAATAGAATTGACGATCATCAGCGCTATAAACCTTGGTAATTCAGTATTCCACCGACAATCTTAATATAAGTTCTCTGAATTAAATTCACATTTTGCTGAAATTTACGGGTTTTAGTGTTTTTTCAAAGTTGTGGCTAGTTGCGGTGTTTTTTCGTAATTTAACAAAGTCGAAAAAATTAAAAAACCTTTACCTAGTGGGTTTTGCCTTCCAAACAAGCTTTTTATCGCGATTTTTACCCCTAAATGATGCGCAACTAGCCACAAGTATTTAAAGACTAGTCATTTTCAAGCTTTTTTATGGATTATACTTGGTTTTTAATAACAAATTGAGATTTATTAGCACAGCCAATTTATACTATATAGTTCATCTAATATAGGTAGATAAGCTTCATGTCACTAAACCAATGCGCCAATATAGACACTCAGATTCTCAAAGTTCTGAGGCTGTACGTAACTGATGTATTTCTTGTTCTGTCAGTTGTAGTTGCATTGCCTGGATATTTCCTTTAACGTGTGCGGGGCTGCTTGCGCCAGGGATGGCGAAAACTGTTTTGCCGTGAGCTGTTATCAGCCAAGCCAAGGCGACTTGTGCAGCTGTCGCTTGATGTTGATTTGCAATGGTTTCTAGCGTATTAATTAGGGGTTTCGTTCTTTCTAGATTCTTTTTGGTGAAGCCGTATTGTATTCTCTTTAGCCAGAAGAGTTGTTTTATTCGTTCTGGTTCCTTATGAAATTTCCCCGTCAATAATCCTTGGTGCAGAGGGGAGTAGGCGATGATAGCGATGCCTAATTCCTTCGCTGTATTCAAAATTCCATTTGTTTCAATCCGCCGATCAAATAGATTATAGCGGACTTGATTAGAGACTAATACGAGTCCTAACTCCTCTAGAATAGCCTGTGTCTTCCGCATTTGTTTGGCTGAAAAATTACTTACGCCAACATAGCGGATATCGTTATTTCCGACTAGCTTCGCCATTTCCTTTAGTTGTTTTTGTAATGAAGAGCGCGAGGTGGGGTGGTGAATCTGATAGAGTGTGATTATTCTGTTCCCAAGATTGGCCCGGCTGATCGAGATAGTGTGGCCGATAGAAGTAGCTTTTCGAGCCAAGGGCCACCATTTATCTGCTAGGTAGGGATCTGTAAATGTAGGATCCTGACGCTTCAGTGTGTCTAAACTTTGCGCAATCATTTGTTCTGATGTTCCATGACCATAAGCTTCAGCGGTATCAATCCAATTAATCCCCTCAGCCAAGCTAATTTTGATGATTTCTGTCACTTGCTCCTGATTAATACCTTTCCAAAATTTGCTGCCGAAGCCTTTTCCACCTGAAAATTGCCAAGCACCTAAACCTAGTGGTGATAGCCATAAATCTGAGTTTCCCATTTTTCGTAATTGATTATTCTGCAATTGGTTACCCTGTAATTGATTATCCATAGTTTGCTCCTTTTTAAATGTCTCACTTGTGTCTTTCTGATTCTAATATTATAGTAAGAAGGAAGCGGATTTCAATAGAATCAGATAAGTGCAACAAATTGCAGAAAGTGAGACATCCGATGGCAAAGATGAAAAATAATAATCAACAAGTAGCGACGACGAAAAAATGGATTATGCAGGCTCTGATTGAATTAATGCAGGCCGATGAATTCAATAAGCTGACAATCAGCCAGATTGCCAGCCAAGCAGAGATAGATAGACGAACTTTTTACCGTCACTTCAAAACGAAGGAAGAGGTTCTGGATCAATACATCCTATCATTAGTCGTGCCTCATTTTCAGAGCTTGGTACAACAGGGACAGCTGAGTGAGCGGCAATTAACAGTCTGTCATTTTCAGTTTTTGACTGAACAGCTAGCATTTCTACGCCTACTAAAAAGACAAAATCTATTTGCTCATTTATTACAAAACTACCAAGGCTATATCCAAATTTTTCAAGAGATGCGTGGGCTACCCACTGAAAAAGATAATTCTGATCGTTTTCGTCTAGCTTTTAAAACAGGTGGATTTTGGAATATCGTTTCTGAATGGCTAGAAGATGAGCCAGTCAAATCACCGGAAGAGATTACCGCGATCGTCCATCAGTTTTTAGAGAAGGGCATTGATAGTCTTTGTTGAGAGCTACAATTTCTGTATACAAAGCAGAAATGTTTCACTTTTTCTTTCGTATCAAAAATAGTCCAATCATTGCGCCAATCAAAATAACTGGAACGAATCGAATAAAAAGCCATTCAACTACATGAAAACCTACGCCTAAAACAGCAGTTTCAGGGTCATTATAGTTCCAATTCAAATAGGGACTATTTAATAGAAGTAGGATCATAAAGAACAATACGATAACTGAACAGAACGTAATCAATGACCAGCGAATAATTTTTTGTTTTGCTGACTTCCTTTTGGCAAGTTGCAAATTTATAATCTCCAGTTTTTCTGCAATTGTTTTTAAATCATTGGGTGTTGTTACATCAACTGTTTCACCGAGTAAAATACTGACAGGAGTTTCGAGAATCTCTGAGATGGAAATTAGCATGTCAGAATCAGGAACCGACAATCCTTGCTCCCATTTCGAGATGGTTTGTCTGACTACATTTAGTTTAACGGCAAGTTCTTGTTGTGAAAGTCCTTTTGATTTTCTGAGTGCTTTAATAGTTTCGTTCAACATTGTGTCTGATCCTCCTTCTTGGTTTCTAACCATAGTGTATGACGAATTACCCGTTGCTACAAGCAATGCTAAGTAACATTTAAGTTATTAGTTTATCTAAGATCACTATAAAGGACTCCAGTATGGATAAGTAAACTTGAAATCTTCGTTTTAGAAATGGTTTTCGGCAATAAATTCTTATAATATTCTTGAATTGGTTTCGCAACACGAGTGAGCTAACAAAAAATAATCAGGGGGTTTTTATGAGCAATGGAACGGGCAATGAAACGATCGTAAATAAAGCGATTAGCTATATTGAAGATAATCTTGATTCTGAAATAGGTCTTCAAGAAGTCGCGAATCATATTAATTATTCGTATTATCATACCACGCGGATATTTTCTGCTGTTTTAGGGGAATCTGTCGGTAGCTATATTAATAAACGTAGGCTGTATGAAGCTTCTCAAAAGCTAATTTTTACGAATCAAAAAGTTATCGAGATTGCCTTTGAAAGTGGGTTTGAATCATCGGAAGCATTCAGCCGAGCTTTTAAACGTCTCTTTAATTTTTCACCAACAAAGTATCGAAATAATGGACTTGATTTAGTCGTAAATAAAAAGGGAAAGCTAGATTCAACACATGTGGCTCATATTTCGCAAAATATATCAGTAACACCTCAAATAGTTGAAACGAAAGAGACCGTAATTATCGGAATTAGGGGAGAAACAACGCTTACGATCAATGAATTACCGAAGCTATGGGCACAATATATGCGCATCTGTAAAGAGAACCATGTCGAATCAATCGGTTATAGTGTCTGTGAAACAGCTAACGCAACTTATCTAAATAATGATAATTTATTTTTTTCAGTAATGATTGGTTCTCCTGCTGAAGCATTTCCGCTTATCCCAGAGACAGTCGTACAAAAGACAATCTCTGGTGGGAAATATGCAGTATTTCAACACAGCGGCACGCTTAAAAATCTTCCCTTATCCTATGATTATATTTATGGCGTGTGGGCAATGACGTCCAAATCTCAGTTGGCTGATCGTGATTCTTACGAACTATATAATGGTGAAGCACTCGCCTATGAATCGGCTGAGAATCGTTTGCTCATCTATATTCCTATAAGGTAAATAAAATAATCTGTGAATTCTGATGAGCTAAGCTTGGAAAATCATCCGGTTGTTCAGAAAAGTTAAGAATCATTTTTACTAGAAGAGAGAATAAGTCGAAATCACTCAGAGAATTTATAGTTTTATCAATTCGCCGTCAAATGGGAGGCTCGTAGGTTGAATTTTTGCGCTGATTTGTTCAGTTGCCAATTCATTAGATAACGAATAGCTGTTCCAACCATTTTCGTCTAAGCCACCCCAACAAATAGCTATTGTCCCTAAAGTGATATCAAAAACCATACTCTTAATTGTGCCAAGAAAGTCTTCATACCAACCACAACATAAACCTTCTGGATAGTTGGAAAGACATAATTTTTTCAAATCATCCGTTGTTACAGTTACTGATTGCTGCATAAAATCTTCGATATAGTTATACCTAGTAACCGAGTGCTTCATGGCTAGCGGCTCCAAACGAATAATCTCTGGCAAGTGGGCATGATTTGTCGAATGAATATATTTTTGTGTAGTGGTATGATCAATTTTCTTAAATGATTTAACCCCGTCCAAGGTTTCAAACAAAACAGCTGTACCGTCTTTATCAGCAAGGATTAGATTAATATTATAGCCGATGGGCATATCCGTTAAAGAGTCTAGCGCTTCGGTGACATTTTTACAGTTTTCTAACAGGGCACGAATCACTGCCCAAAACTGCAATCCGGCAACGTGTGGCTTACGCATCGGTGGAAAGTTTCCAACTGGTAAACCACAAGAGGTTTGCGCCACAGCTAAGCCAAATTCATTGATACCCTCACTTCTACCAAATAGGGCAACGCTCCCACCCATGTGCGTGTATCGTCCGTTAACATTCGTTTTACAAAAAGTGAAATCATCAAATTTGTGGGAAAAATCATAGTTTCTTGCCATTAAGACATGACCGTCTGTAGTCTTTTCAGGAAGTATAGCAAGTAAGGAACAGCCGGGGACTAGATAGGTCATCGTATTATAAACTAATTGGTTTTTATGGACACCAATTGCATCGGCAAAGCCCGCCAGTTCTTGGTTCAAGCCTGGGCAATAGGTGTCAAATAAATTAGTCATTTCTGCTAATTCACTTTCTGGATATCCATCTGGTATCTGTTGATTGATCAGGTGCTTGGTGGCACCATTTTGTTTCTTTCCAAGTTGCCAGCCAATTTCATAATTTGTTCCTTTTGCTTCAAACATAGTAATCTGTATCTTATCCATAAGTTTTAACCTGCTTTCTTTTCGTTCTATCCATAGTTTAAAGAACGAAGCAGGCGAAAGCATGATACTTTTTGCGAAGTGTCAAGGGGCATTTACTATTGTCGGTTTTCGGCAGGATAAAAATGTAGGTTTTGGACAATGAAGAGGGTTGTTAGGTTAGGCGTTATAGTTTTTCTGAGTTGGTCGATTTAGCACCAGAATAGGGTTAACCGAACTGGATCACTGGCTTAATGTAGCAAACAGTTAATTGAGGTATTTCCAAAAGTCTAAAAAACTGCCCAAACTTTCTATGAGTGAAGTTTTAGGCAGTTTTCTATTTTATTTAAATGTAATCATTTTTTTCTCATAGGCTTGGATTTCTGCTTCATAATCCATTGTAATACTGATATCATCAAGACCCTTGACGAGTTTATTTTTCCAGGTTGGTTCGATTTGAAAGGCGTAGTTAGCTTCTGGCGTTTGAACTTCTTGCTTCGGCAAATCGATGGTAATTTCTTGGTCAGCGGGTAACTGACTCAATGTATCTCGAATGTCTTGCGCCAGGGTGATTGGCAAGAGGCCATTTTTTAGTGCATTCATATAAAATATATCGCTGTAGCTGCCGGCGATGACGGCTTTGAAGCCATAATCTTGAATGGCCCACGCGGCATGTTCACGTGAAGAGCCTGAGCCAAAGTTTTCACCTGAAATCAGGATTGTAGCTTCTTTGCGTTCGGGTTTATTTAAGATGAATTCAGGATTAGGCGAACCATCAGCTAAAAAGCGCCATTCATCAAATAGATGCTTACCAAAACCGGCTTTATCGACTTGTTTCAAAAAGCCTTTAGGAATGATTTGATCGGTATCAATATTATCATTCATGAGAGGGACGGTTTTTCCAGTATAAATAGTAAATTTTTCCATTAGATGACCTCCTTACGACTGTCGACAAAGTTGCCGTGAATAGCGGCTAGCGCAGCCATGACTGGACTGCAAAGGTGAGTACGGGCGTCTTTTCCTTGGCGACCTTGGAAATTTCGATTCGATGTGGAAGCACAATGGACGCCAGGTGGTACACGGTCAGGATTCATCCCTAGACACATCGAGCAGCCAGGTTCGCGCCAGTCAAAACCGGCTTCTTTAAAAATTTTATCTAAGCCAATTTTTTCAGCGGCTTTGCGCACTGGACGAGAGCCAGGGACGACAATCGCTGTGACATTTTCATGGACTTTTTTGCCTTCGATAATTTTAGCAGCCTCTTTTAGATCAGAGAGACGACCGTTTGTACAAGAACCGATGAAGACATACCCGACAGGAATATCAGCTGGCGTCTGACCAGGTTTTAAGCCCATATAATTGTAGGCTTGTTGCAAGTCGGGGGTTGTAATTTCTGGAAATTGACCATCGAAAGGCACACCCATCTCAGGATTTGTGCCCCAAGTAACAAAAGGTACGAGCTGACTGACATCCAGCGTCAAAGTTTTATCATAGACAGCATCCGAATCTGTCGGTAATGTTTGCCACTCTTTGATTGCTTCAACCATATTTTTAGGTGCGTATTCACGACCTTCGATATAGGCAAAAGTTTTCTCGTCGGGGGCGATTAAACCAATTTTAGCACCGCCTTCAATTGCCATATTACAAATGGTCATACGTTCTTCCATCGACAAGCTTTCAATGGCTTCACCGTAAAATTCTGCGCCATAACCGACACCAAAGTCAGTCCCGTATTTGGCGATGAGCGCGAGAATAATATCTTTCGCATAGACGCCTTTAGGCAACGTGCCGGTAATATTGATGCCCATATTCTTGGGTTTATTTTGCCATAAGCATTGCGTGGCAAAGACATGCTCAACTTCACTAGTCCCAATCCCAAAAGCTAGCGCCCCGAATGCACCGTGAGTAGCCGTATGTGAATCACCGCAGACAATCGTTTTGCCTGGCTGAGTTAGGCCAGTCTCTGGCCCAACCATGTGAACGATTCCTTGACGATCGCTGCCGTTATCACAGAGTTGAACACCAAATTCTGCACAGTTTTCTTGCAAAGTATCAATCTGTTTTTTAGCGACCAAATCGGTAAAATTGTGAATATCAACCGTCGGTACATTATGATCCATTGTCGCAAAGGTTCGTTCCGGTCGGCGTAATGTCCGACCCGCTTCACGAATACCGGCAAAGGCTTGCGGTGAAGTCACTTCATGAATCAGGTGTAGATCAATATAGAGTAATTGCGGTGCGCCTTCTTCGCCTTGGACGACATGACGCTCCCACAGCTTATCAAATAGTGTTTTTCCCATAGTTTTGGCTCCTTAGTTTCTGATTTTGACAGTTCGTCTGCTACTCTTTTTTACATAGTTGATTTCGTTTTATTATTATATTTTTGCCGTGAAGGCTGTTAATTCCTGAATCACCGCTTCTGTAAATTCAGCGGTTGTAGCTTGCCCCCCTAAATCGTGAGTCAATAATCCTTGTGCCAGCACAGCATCACAGGCATTTTCGATGGCTTTAGCCGCTTGTTCTTCTTGGAAAGACTGGCGCAGCATCATCGCCACTGACAGAATCATCGAGATTGGGTTAGCAATCCCTTTGCCAGCGATATCTGGTGCGGATCCATGAATCGGCTCATAGAGGGAAGGACCATTATCGCTATGACTGGCGCTAGGCAACACACCTAATGAGCCAGGCAAAACAGAGGCCTCATCGCTGAGAATATCACCAAATAGATTTTCTGTAACAATCACATCGAAGGCTTTGGGATTTTGAATTAATTTCATGGCTGCAGAGTCGACATATTGGTGTTCCAATTGACAATCTGGATAATCTTTAGCAATTTCTTCAGCAGTTGCTCGCCATAATTTACTAGAGGCTAGGACGTTGGCTTTATCGACAGAAGTGACTTTCTTGCTACGTCCTTGAGCAATCTTAAAGGCCGCATGAATGATACGCTGAATCTCACTTTTCTGATAACGCGCCGTATCATAAGCCATCGTTTCTGTTAATTCGCGCGGTTCGCCAAAATAGATACCGCTACTTAATTCACGCACGATGATTAAATCTGTGCCTTCGATAATTTCAGGTTTTAAAGGCGAGAGATGTGATAGGGCAGAAGAGACAGCTACCGGGCGGATATTAGCAAATAAATCTAGCGCCTTTCGTAAAGCTAACAAACCTTTTTCAGGGGTGTCTGCCATTTTTTCCCACTTCGGTCCGCCAATCGCACCAAGTAATATTGCGTCGGCTTCCTTACAGGCAGCTAGCGTCGGTTCTGGTAGAGAGGCGTAGGCCTCATCGATACCGGCGCCCCCAAACGGTTTTTTGTCTATTTTAAATGTCTGGCGACAATTTTTCTCAACAGCGGCTAAGACTTGTAGCCCACTTTCCATAATTTCTGGTCCAATGCCGTCACCGGCTAAAACAACAATTTTCTTCGTCATGTCTTTGCTCCAATCTTGTAGTGAATCTTGTAGCCAATTTTTATAGTTAATCGTGGGTAAACAGCCAGTCCTTATCGGGTCTAAAGCTTTAACTGAGGACCGTTACTTGGCTTGTTTAAAATGATTACTTGCTTGTACGTAGGCTTTTGCCGATGCTTGCAAGACATCGAAATCGACGCCGATGCCTCTAAATTCGGTGTTGGTTTCTGAATCGACCAGCGTGACACGCACTTCTGCCTGGGCATCTTCACCACCTGTGATGGCTTGAATTTCATATTCAGTTAAGTCTGGGTTTTGCTGGAATAGTTCATCAATCGTATTGTAAATTGCTTGAATACTGCCTGATCCAATTTTTGAAGCGACTTTTGTTTGATTTTCTTCATCAATAATAGAAACAATCGCTCCTTGATAGCCGTTAGAACTATATTGGACTTGGACGTCTGCCAATTTGTATTGCTCGGTTTCTTCACGATACTGATCTGCCAGTAATGCGACTAGGTCCTTATCGGTGATTTGTTTTTTCTTATCAGCTAGTGATTTGAAACGTTTGAAGGCTTCTTTGCTATCGGCTTCGTCCAGTTGATAACCTAATTCTTCCAATTTAGAAGTGAAGGCATGGCGTCCAGATAGTTTGCCTAAAGGCAGTGAATTTTGTGTAACACCCACTAGCGTCGGGGTGATAATCTCATACGTTTCCGGATTTTTTAGGACACCATCTTGGTGAATACCCGATTCGTGGGCGTAGGCATTATCGCCGACGATTGCTTTGTTTTTTGGTACAGGAATTCCTGATAGGCGAGAAACGAGTTCGCTGGTTCGTTTGGTTTCATTAAGCACGATTTGTGTCTCGCATTGGTAAAAATCTTTTCGGATAGCCAATGCCAAAGCGACTTCTTCCAGTGCCGTATTGCCAGCGCGTTCGCCAATCCCATTGACCGCACCTTCGACACGATTGGCGCCATTTTCAATTGCTGCTAATGCATTGGCGGTGGCCATGCCTAAGTCATCATGACAATGAGAAGAGAAGGTGATTTCTCGTTCACTCTGAATATTTTCAATCAAAAATTTAAACAGGGCACCATATTCCGTCGGGTTTGAATAGCCGACCGTGTCAGGAATGTTGATGATTGTCGCGCCCGCATCAATCGCTGTTTGCACGGCTTTTAATAGGAAATCATGGTCTGAACGTGAAGCATCTTCAGGTGAGAATTGAACTTTCTCAAATAAACTACGGGCATAACTGACATGCTCTGTGATCGAAGCCAAGACTTCTTCTTTGGTCATTTTTAATTTGTATTGCATATGTATATTACTGGTGGCTAGGAACACATGGATTTGTGGATTTACCGCATCCTTCAAGGCTTCATGGGCACGATCAATGTCTTTTTTCTGACAACGAGCCAGACCTGTGACGGTTGTTTTTTTGACTTGCTGGGCAATTGCTTGAACGGCTTCAAAATCACCAGGGGAGGCGATTGGAAAACCAGCTTCGATCACATCAATGCCCCATTTTTCTAGCTGTAGGGCAATTTGAACCTTCTCTTTAGTATTAAAATTGACGCCCGGTGTTTGCTCACCATCTCGTAGGGTTGTATCAAAAAATTGAATCTTTCTCATTATAATTTCCTCCTTTTTCCTTAAAAACGGGTATAAAAAAAGCATCCCATTAGAAAAGAACCACTTTCTTCTCTAATGCAATGCGAATAGGGACTTCATGAAATGAGTTTCATAAAAGTCCCGGCTATAATAATAAAGTTGTGTTGTAAGATTTAATTGAGTTTATCATCGCAACCACCCGTTAATTGTCAGAATTTTTAAATAATTTGTTGTACTCATCGTATAAAATAATTAAGAACTTGTCAACAGTAAAATGAAAAAAAGATGAGAAAAGTTCTAATTAACACTTTTTAATATCTAAGTAAAGAGTCTAGGCTAGTGGACTAGCTAAAGAAAAACGAACCAGCTTAAACGATTAGAGAAGCATCTCTAATTATCCAAGCTGGCTCATTTCTGAGAGCATTTATTCTTTTGGACGCGCGACGATTATTTTAGGATGCGTTCAATTATGCCTTTTTTCATGTAGGTTTTTTTGACAAGCTCATCGATCGTTAGTCCTTCATTATGTAGACGTTTCACCATGACTGCTAAATCTTCGCCGACTTCGATGATGTGTTTGTCGGGATCGTAAAAACGAATGACTTTTTGGCCCCAAGGCATGGTCGCAACTTCACCTAAAAATTCGATATCTTCGTGTTCAATCCGCGCGATAAAAGCATCAAAATCAGGCTCCTCGAAATAAAATTCTGCGACATTTCCACCATAGCTGAAGAAATCTTTCTGACAATTCGTAAATTCTAGCCAAGATTCTTCCGTTTGAAGCGAAAGTCCACCCGTCAGCGTCGCATTATCACCTAAATCTGAGATGACGCGGACTTGTAAAATCTTCGTGTAAAATGCTTTTGACTGCTCGATATCTTTGACAACGAGCATTGGTCCTTTGTATTTCATCGTTCTTTTCCTCCTTGTGCTTTCGTAATGGGTACCCAAACTTGATAGCTTGTATTTTGTGGATCTGGGTCTATATAAACCTCGATATCTGGTAAATCAACATACTTATAACCAGAAGTCGGTAGCCATTCTGAATAGATTTGAGTTTGTAATTCCTGAATCGAGCGTCCTGTCCCTTGACTTGGGAAAATGGCCCAAGTAGCTGCCGGAATGAGCTTTGTCTCGAAATTATGTGCTTGCTGGCTACTCGTTTGATCATTGCTGACAGCGATGGCGTATAGCCCTTCATCATTTGCCTGACTGAAACTAATGCCCAACATTCCTTTAGGTTCACCAGTCATTAATGCCACTAATTGTAGAATCGTGCCGTCTCTACGGGCCTGATCCCACATTTTGGGAATTTCTTGGAAATTTGTTTGGACATCGGTAGTGATCTTTTGAGAAATACCCACCACTTGAAACGCTGGTTTTTCTTCAATCTGATAGGTAAGCTCTTTGGCACCACTGATATTTAAATGGAAGCGGATAGGCGCAAAAGTCTTTACTGGTACTGTCCCACTTTTTAGCGCAGATGGAGCCACACCATGAATTAATTTGAAGGCTCGATTAAAGGCGGTGGGTGAAGAGTAGCCATATTTTAAGGCAACATCAGTCACGCTATTCTCGCCATTTTGCAGATCCACTGCTGCCAGTGAAAGTTTCCTTTTTCGCACATATTCTGAAACAGTCATGCCTGACATGTATAGAAAGAGTCGTTGGTATTGAAACGCTGAGCAACGAGCAATTTCACCTAGCTTTTTATAATTAATTTTTTCCAAAAGAGTTGCTTCGATATAATCAATCGAACGGTTTAAGTCGGTCGTCCAGTTCATTTACTTGCTTGCCTCCACACATTCAGTATACATTTATTTACATTTAAAAACCTTACATTTGGAATCTATTTAATGCGAGGTATTACTAATATCATACCATCAAATTAGTAGCGAATCGATAGTAGTTTTTGATAGATTTTATGGCAAACGGATAGGCTAACCTATTGCGAAATTTGCCTACGAACTAAAAAAATAAGCGAATTTTTTTAAAAACAAACAGTGTATAACACTTTACAACAGTTCTGTACTGTTGTATACTGTTTGTGAAAAGCGAGGAGCGAATAAAAAATGAAACTTATTATCAATACATCATTGATGATTCCGATATATGAACAGATTGTTGATCAGGTCAAGCGATTGATACGTCAGGGAGAATTGAAGGAAGCGGACAATTTACCATCAGTACGAGCCTTAGCTAAAGAGCTGAAAATTAGTGCGTTGACTGTAAAAAAAGCCTATGACAGTCTCGAAGAAGAAGGGTATGTCGAAACGGTGCATGGCAAAGGGACCTATGTTTTAGCAACAAATCAAGAGATTTTATTGGAAGAACAAATGAAAGAGCTAGAGGGTGAATTGGAACGCGTGATTCAGAAAAGTCGGCGCTATGGGATTAGCGATGCGGATTTGAAACAACTAGTTGAATTACTATTGGAGGGGTAAACGATGTTAGAAATTAAACAAGTAAGAAAACAATATGGCGATTTTTCATTGGACTGTTCATTGGCAGTGATGCAGGGAATGATTACCGGGTTGATTGGTCAAAATGGCGCCGGTAAGAGTACAACCTTTAAGGCAATTTTAGGCCTGATTTCCATCGATAGTGGGTCAATTACACTTTTAGACAAAGACATTGCTCAGGTTACACCACATGATAAAGAAGGCTTGGGCGTGGTCTTGTCGGATTCTGGATTTAGTGGCTACTTAACGATTAATGATATCATTCCTATCTTGAAAAATTTATATTCGGCTTTTGATCATCCGTATTTTATGCAACAGGTCAGCCATTTTCAATTACCACTGGATAAACAAATTAAAGAATTTTCGACGGGGATGAAGGCCAAATTGAAAGTTCTCGTGGCGATTTCTCACAAAGCCAAGTTACTAATTCTGGATGAACCGACAGCTGGGTTGGATGTAATCGCGCGAGATGAGTTACTTGATTTGTTGCGGGAATTTATGGAAAAGAATCAGGAGGCAGCCATTCTGATCAGTTCACACATCTCAAGTGACTTGGAAACACTGTGCGATGATCTCTACATGATTCATGAAGGACGCATTATTTTGCATGAAGAGACAGACGTTTTGTTAAGTGATTATGCGGTTCTAAAACTCGATGAGGAACAATTTGAAAAGCTCGATAAACAATATGTTTTACGACAAAAACGTGAGCCATATGGGTATAGCTGTTTGACCAACCAGAAGCAGTATTATGCTGAGAACTATCCGCAAATTGTGATTGCTAAAGGGTCAATTGATGAAGTGATTACGCTGATGATAAGGGGGAATTTGTGATGAAAGGACTACTGATTAAAGATATTCGGTTAATGAAAATACAGGCTAAATTTTTTGTCATGATTATTTTTATTTCGCTAGTTATTTCGACGATGAATGCGGATCCGACCTTTGCGATTGGCTTCATGGGATTTGTCGGCTCAATGTTCACCATGAGCACGATTAGCTATGACGAGTTTGATAATGGCCATGCTTTCTTGTTCACGTTACCCATCTCACGAAATTCTTACGTCATAGAAAAATACTGCTTCGGTTTACTGTTAGGATTTGCTTCTTGGTTAGTCGGAACGGCGCTTAGTCTAGTAAGCATCGTGGTGATAGGTAGAGGGGATGTCAAAGGAGCCTTACTTGCGGCCTTATTAATTTTACCGATGATTATTTTACTCTTTTCATTCATGGCCCCTTTTCAAATCAAATATGGGGGCGAAAAAGGGCGGCTGGTCATGATTGGCGCAGTCGGTATCATCATGATAATCAGTTTTATTGCGACAAAATTAATTGATCAACAAGCGTTGATTCAGCTACTCAATGCGCTTCTTGAAAATATGTATCTAACCATCGCAGTCCTTATCGTCGTTACGCTACTTGTCTTTGGCGTTTCATTGATGAGTAGTCTGGTGATTATGAATAAGAAACAATTCTAAGATAAGAGGTAAATACGCTGGGAAATTAAAAATAGAGCCAGGAATTTAAGGAGTACGTTCCTTATTCTGGGCTCTATTTTTGTCTATGTACGGGAAGAACAGTGAGTATGATTTTCGTGAATACTTTCATAATGAATTATTTCAGAAAACGAATTCGATCTTTGCGTGAAGGTATTTCCTGACTAACTTTGTGCCACGAGTTATTTTTATAAATCTCATATTCTTCGAAGTTTACAGGGAAACCTTGTGCCTCTTTGAAGTCTGGTCGATCCATTACTTGCAAATGTAAATGAGGCGCAGTTGAATTCCCTGAATGACCGACCTCACCTAATAGCTCGCCTTTTTTTACTTGTTGTCCAAGGATAACATTAATCGAATTCTTTTTCATGTGGACCAATGCAATGTAGACCCTTGGCGCACATTTCAATACAACATAATTTCCTGCTAGTCGACTGAAGTCATGTTTACTCTCATCAAAAGAGAGAGATTTTTTTAGGCCAATTAAAGATTCTACGAGCCAATGAACAATTCTACGTTCTTTATGACCATCCACGACCGCAACTATTTCTCCATTCAGCGGCGCATAGATTGGCTCACCCCAACCATAACAATCTTTGAGAGGAACCCCAAATAGAATTCGCCGACTTTCGCTTACTTTATAGAAAGGGGTATTTTTTCTTAGATAGTCGACTTGTTGAAAGTCAAAAGCATATCTCAAACCCATTCGGTCTGTACCATGGCTAGGAACTTTATCGGCTGGCGAAGTGAGCGCGTTCCACTCGCCACGCAGGGGGAACTCGATAGTCAGTGGTTCTAAATGTGTTGTGTGCATGATATTCCTCCTATCTTTTTAGGTAATACTATCTGTCTCAGATAATCTTAGTTCATTTTTTCTAAAGGAGAATAAAAAATTTTTCTCAGCTCATCAAAATAGGCATCTAAGTGTTCAATTATCTTTTCTGAATCAAAGCTATCAGCGCCAGAACGTTTGATTTCTTGCAATATTTGGGTAGTAAAGCCAATATTAGCCCATGTAATAAACTGTTTGCAGATATTTTTATCAAGCTCTTTCCTAAAGTGTGATTCATCAATCGTGTCTAAAATAGCGGAGCACTCCGCCAAATTATTCTGCTGGTTTTCATGAAGTAGTATTTCATTAATCACGTGAGAATTAGTTGGTTCTGTTAATTTATCAAATTCGAGAATTGCTGGATATTGTCGGATTAAGTCGATTTGCAAGAGATAAGATTGACGTAATTTTGAAAACAACTCTTGTTCGCGCGTATCTAATTTCTGATAATAATGCTCGTCTAAAAGCTGTTTAAAATAACGATAGACAAATAGAAACAATTCTTGTTTATTCTCAACATAATGGAACATCAGCGCTTTTGATATTCCTGCCTCTTTGGCGATTATATTGGTTGAAGCAGCATCGTAGCCTTTCGTTACGAATTCTTTCAGGGCTGCATTCAGAATCGCTAGTTTTCTTTCTTCATCAAGCTTTGAAATATTCATCGGTGGTTTCCTTTCCAGAATTGTAATTTTTCTTTTTTTATGGTTCTATCTCAGGCTGTAGGATAGTTCTACTGTAGCCTGTTCTTCTCTTAATTTCTATCATTGACCTATCAGGTTAATATAATTGTATCTCTATTTACCTAATAGGTCAAGATTGTCGAAATCTTCATTAGTTAAATCTCAAAACAAATTGTTTCAATAAGCAAATTAGTAAAGGGTAAAAATACAGAAAAATGTTTATCCGTTATTTTTTGTTTGTAAAATTAGCTATTTTTGACAGATCGTAAAAAAAGATAATAATCGAACATAACTCTGTGAAAATCTGTAAATTTGGTCTAATAATATTTGTGAAATAACCGTCTAATTTGTCTGGTAGATAGATTTGAAAAGGAGAGGATTTGAAAGGAGACTTCCAAAGAATTGAGTAGGAAATTGAAGGATAACAATAATTAAGCCGAGCGGGAAAAGAGATTTCCCTTAATTAAACCCTATTATAAAAGGATTTCTTTTATCAAAGAGTCTTGATAAGTTCATTCAGGTGTGTGATACTTAAATAAAAAAAGGGTTAGGTATGTGTATAAATGTTGCGTATTTTTGATTCAAGTTATTTGAAAAAGACCACACAAGGTTGGGGTATACAATTGGTTAGTTTTGCTTTATTGTTTAATTTTTTACAGCTATTTTTGATACAGCCACTCGTTAGTTTGATTTTTCGATTTGGCTTAGCTACTTCGGGATACCAGGTGTTATTTAACGACAATATGCTCGATTATTTTTTCTCGCCAATGGGGCTTATTTCTGGAATTATTTCAATGGTGCTAGTTTTAATCATCAGTTTCTTCGAGTTTACTGTATTGATTAATTTTACTACTGAGAAGCTAAAAACAGAGGAGGGATCGATTTTCCATCAGCTGAGAGCCTTCAAGCTTTCTAAGAAGATGCTGAATCCGTTGAATATCGTGTGCACGTTTGTGTATGTATTTCTTTTTCTTCCTATTGTTAATTTGGGTTATACGAGTCCGCTATTTCCTTTTTTCAAAATACCCAATTTCATTACCGGAGAGTTGGCCAAAGGAAACTATGGACAGTATCTGATTCTATTCGTCTACGGACTGATCTATCTAGGCTTCTTTCTGAGTATTTATGTCGTACCTAGTATGGTTTTAGAAGGGAAATCTTTTCTTTCAGGAAGTCGATCTAGTGTGGCAGCTATCAAAAAAAATCTCTTCTTTTATCTGAAAATTGTTGTGGTGTATTTGATCATATGGGGGTTGTTAAAAGGATTGCCAGAATATATGGCTGAAGAGTATTTTCTACCAATCACCGGTGCTGAAATTTTCCATGTCTTTCAAAATGGTCAAATTTTGTCGGGCATAGGGAAAATTCTTTTCTTTCTCTATTATCATCTCGGACAATTGTTGGTTATGCCGCTATTGCTTAGCTTATTAACTTATGGCTTTTATCATGAGAAAAAAGATTCTCTGGTAAATGAAAGCTCTAGTTACTCATTCACAAGGGTTAAGCGTCTGGTCAGTCAACTATTTCAGAGAAGAGTGCTACAAATTATCTTTGCCGCTTTACTAGTTACATCTGTCTTTTTATTTACCTATTATTCTTTAGAGGATGCCAGTGATTTACATGAGCCAATCGTTATTGGCCATCGTGGAAGTCTGGATGGCGTCGAGAATACCGTCGAAGCGGTGCAAGGGGCAATCGATGCAAAAGTTGAGTACGCTGAAGTTGACATATTGTTATCTAAAGATGGTATACCAATGGTTATTCATGATGATTCTCTACAGCGTTTAGCGGGGATTAACAAATCTGTTCATGAATTAACGGCAGCTGAGCTTTCAGAAGTACAGTTGAAACAAAATGGTCATACCGGAAAAATTTCGACATTGGATGAAGTATTGGCCTATTGCCAAGATAAAATTCAGCTCGCTGTAGAATTGAAATTACATAATCATGAATCAAAAAATTTGATTGATGAAGTGGCTAAAGTCATGAAAAAATATAATGTTTTAGAGAGTGCTATCTTCTTATCATTGGATTATTCATTGGTGGAGGAGATGAGTACCAAGCATCCAGAGACCACCAATGGCTACTGTATTTTTGGGAATATCGGCTACTTAGATCCGACCGTGATTTCTACCATGAAGATTGATTTCGTTTTAATCGAAGAATGGATGGCTACGCGAACGAATCTAATGGAATTCCGACGTGCGTGGCTTCCAGTATATATTTGGACAGTTAATGAACCAGATGAAATGCAATCGTTTCTAAAAAGAGGTGCACTAGGATTAGTGACGGATCATCCGCAAATAGCTGTTGAGCAACGGGCAGAATTCGAAAAAGACAGCCAGCGCACCTATTTGAAACCAGAGGACTGGCAAGACTAAGTAATTAGTAGACAAACAAAAAGCTTTCTAGCTAAGTCAAGGGTATGTGACTCAGGCGCTAGAAAGCATTTAATTTTGCGTAACGGTGACCGAACATTAGTGGTTGAATAGATTCTACTTTAGTTTGATCTTAAGCTTTTGGTAATCTCTATTTCGCTGTTATTCAGACAATTTCTGTGTACTTTTTAAGAAGCAATAACTAAGCTATTTCGCAGTCCAGTGATAAATAAGATTGGCTGCGGTTTGAGCTCCAGTCATTTGTTTTTCCTTGATTTGTCGGGCCATTTCTTGGGCTCTAGTCTGATAGCTTGGGTTGGTTAACATCGTTTTTATAATCTCTGCCAAGTTTTTTTCTTTGATATCTTTACTGCGAAGAGCGTAGGCATTCCCGTATTTGGCACAAATATTGACATTGTAGCGTTGCTCCATTTGCAAGCCTAGTGCAATAAAGGGTTTGCCTGAGAGACAGGCTGTCTGAATTGTACCCTCACCGCCATGTAAGATAGACAAATCAATCAAAGAATTGATCTCTTCTGTGGGTAGCCAATCGAAAATATGGACATTATCTGCGAACTGCTTATTTTTATACTCGGGAACATAGTAGGCCACACTACAAATAAACGTGTAGGGGAGTTGAGCAAGAATCGGTAAGATTTTCAAAATTAGTTGCCGGTTAGCTGAACTGCCCATCGAAAAATAAATCAATGGCCGTTTTTCAGCAGCAAGTTGATAGATTTTCTCAGGAATTTCCGTCCCTAACTTGGCATAGATAAAGCCAGTGTATGCATAGTTCTCTGGCAATTCTGTGATTCCTGTTAACTCAGGATAGGTGGTAATCAAATTGACATCCCCGTCAAAAATATCGATAGAATGATGAAAAATCTTCTGTTGATATTTTTTTTCGATATGTTTAAAGACACTTGGAACATATCGAACACTCAGTAATAGTTTACGGATCAGTGGTTTTAGTAGCGGAATATCAAACAGTTCACCACTTTGTATTTGTGGGCGAGAGTAGGCAAATGGTTTAACGTAAAATAAGGGGACTTGGCAAATTCTAGCCGACATGAATAACGAAATCGAAGTGCCAATCACGACTTTCTCAATTTGATGCGCTTTGATAAAGTCAATTTCAGCAGCTACTCGCTTTTCCATCAATTCTTTAGTGAAGGGATTTTTGATGGTTTTTAGTTGATCAAAACGAATCATCTCTGCGGCCATCTTTTCTGAAGTTTCAGGTTGCAAATAATGAACAGTGAAGCCAGCTTCTTCAATCAGATAAGCAAATTTTTTGGCATAGGCAATAAAAAAGCATTGAACACCTAGTTGGTGCACTTCTTTGGCTACTTCAATCATTCTTGTCGTTTCAGCAAGATTGATTGTTTCTGGGGCGAAAAGTATGGATTGCATGAATTCCTCCTCGGAAAATCTATTTTTTTACCAGTAGTCTGTTATTTACATCGTAGCGATTTTTCTTACGGTGTTGGCTGTTCGAATAGTTATTTGTCCACGGATTTTTGAGCTAGCTGTCTTTGACCACCACTTCGTTTTTCGGGAATTCTCACGATCAAAGGACCAAAAGATACTTTCTTTGTAGCTTGTTTCTTGTTCTAATTCTTCATTGACTGGGCCAATCGCTGCGTAAAAGTTTTCGATAGTTAGCGGCGGAATAAGAAATATCAAGTTGTCATAGACGCCTTTATCTGTCGAGCCCCACCAATCTGGCGCATTCTTCAATATATCTTGAACAGCTGTCTGTTCAATTACAAAAACGGGAATGTCTAGATCAAAACTCTTTTTGATCATCGTCGAAAGTGTGGTAGATAAAAAATGAGTGTCATCAATCGTCGTAGAAAAGAGCAGATTGCCACTATTAAGATGCGTTCGAACATCAAGATAGCCCAGCGCTTCACAGCCGTTCTTTAGCTCAGCCATGGAAATTTGATTTTTCCCACCGACATTAATCCCTCTTAGTAACGCAATATATCTATTCATGACGAATCTCCTTTTCTGCTCATTCGTAAGTTTACTATCTTATCATCAGGCATCAACTATAGTGTTTTTTTATACCGTTTAACCTTTTTAATTGCCCAGTCATAATGACTAGCTGTGCTGGAGACAAAGTAACCTCCAAGTGTACTGCCACCAACCCATTTGTATTGCTTCTTCAAAAATAGTTGCTCATCTGAAAATTCATTAGCAAGTACCATAACTTTCGTGTGGCTGTCCTTTACTAACGCCAACGCTTCATTAAAAGAGGTTTCTTGGTGTTTTTCGACAAATTCCACATTCATGGACCCGTAACTACGCCAATTGTAACCTTCTTTCAGGAATTGTTGCGTAACCCCCTTTTGATTAGCTGTCACCCAATTGAGCAGTAACTGATGCCATTCATACAAATGAATCAACACATCTTTAAGCGTTTTGTCTCGTTTCCAATGGGCAGCTGGGTCTTTCTCATCAGCAAAAGGTAGCTGTGTGTCAAGAGCTTCTTCTGGCAGTGAGTCAATCAGTATCAGTAGGGTGGCAAAATTTTCCTCACTTGCTTGCAATAGGTCGCTTTTCGTTCTAGGTCTAGCCATCTAATTTTCCTCCAAAAAATAATTTTTTCAAATCAGTTCATGAGATTGATTTTTTCGCTTTCTGGTGTTTTGGTGGGTGAGCGGTGATAATCGTATAGCTGTGGGCATTGACAGTGATGATTGCTTGCTCCGTTTCCGCGTAATAATTTTTCCCTTGTCTAGTAATTTGGCAGTTGGGTAACTGGATTTGTTGCTTGCACCAATCTACCACGTCGTCAACCTGCAAGGATAGATTATTTTTAATTCGTTCCACGCCTAACTCGGTTGTATGTAAGTGATTTAGCTGTTCTAATAAAGTCGTTTTAGGTGGGACTATTGAGTTTGCTGCGTCTGTTATCGTCATAGTTGAATGCCTCCCTTGCTTGATTCTTCTTTATCAGTATATCGGCTATTCCGGCGGTCGACAAGTTTAAATTACAAACAAATGTTCGACTGTTTAAATTGATTGTTTAAATTATTCAAATTGTGCGAGTTGCTCGTCCAAATGAAGTTACTCTCCGCGAGTACAAAAGGCTGTCAGTTGGTCATTTAGAAAATAATCATAAAAAGGACACCAGCCTGTGATTGTGCTGAATGTCCTCATCTGATTGATAGCAATTATTTATCTTCGGTGAAAGTTAAAACGTAGCCGCTATTATCCAAAATAGCGAACTCTTTTGCCCCATAAAAAGTCGTGTGCATCTCGGTATTGATACGATGGTTTTCTTGCAATTTTGCATAGATCTCCTCCAAATTATCCACCTTGATATACAGGCTGATGGACGGCTGAACTTTCTCAGTGGCTAATGCTGGATATTCTGAAATGAAATTTTCTCTTTCTTGAACCATCAGCATCAGGTCATCTTTGGCCAAAATAGCGAACTGCAGGCCATCGCTCTGATTAGGCACAGAAGCGACTGTGGTGAAGCCGAGTATTTCTTCATAAAACTGTTGGCTTTCCGTCACATTTTCCACCATCAAGTTGGTCGTTATACTTGTCATCATAAATCATTCCTCCTTTGTCTATCCTTATTTTAGCAACTCGCATGAATGCTGTATTGGAAATACTGGTCATGATTGATAGTGGCTGATAAGTTCCATCGGTGTCAGGCCAATATGTCGTTTGAAATCATTGATAAAATGAGACTGGTCATAGTATTGAACTAACGCCAATAAGTCACCGGCGTTCATTTTTTCAGTAGTTAAAAGTGTTAATGCTTGTTGAAAGCGTAAAGTTGAAAGGACGACTTTAGGGGACAATCCATAATTCTTTTTGAAATCTCGCTGACATTGACTTTGGCTTTTGTTGAGTAGGTGACAGAGTTCGTTAACAGAAGCAGGTGGTTCTTGAATCAGCCTAGGAAAGAGTGTGGTGTAGTCGTTGGGCGTCTGTTGACTGAAATTTTCTACCATATAGTCAATCAGATATTGTTTTGCCTCATCAAAGGTCAGAGAGAAGAATGTTTGGCTATCAAAATCTGGATAAATACGAGACAAGGGTAGAAATGCATCCATGGCTTCATTTGCTGGCAATCCCGTCAGTTGATGAAAAGCTCCTGGAAGCATCCGCGAGCCCATAAATTCAGCAGGTAACTGGATGGGTGAGTGGAAATCCGTCTGACTCATCCCTGAAAAACCAATTATTTGCTCCTTAAAATCGACAATCAAATCGATACACCCGTCAATAATAATGATATTGTCCAGTTTCTGATCATTCTCGTTAATCGGACGCATCTGCCAGTAACAAATCACGAATTCTGACAGCTCATCAATCACCGTTTCTCGATAGTCCATCTGCTGAAGAAAAACTTGGTCTAACACGTAAGGGATTTGAATAGGATAGTACATTTCATGACCTCCAAGTTGAATCAGAATAAAAAATTAGTTGTCTGTTATTTTTCCATGATTGTCTAAAGAAATTAGTTTCTTCAATTGGCATCCAATAAGCCTAACTCTTAGTGGATAGGCAAAAATAGTGTAAATTCAATGACGTCTTGGTGTTTCTCGACGACAATCTGCCCATTCATCGCTTCAATGATGGTTTTAGCAACCGAAAGACCTAAGCCGAGATGACCGTCTGCGTTGTTTTTATCCTCTGTATAAAAACGGTCAAACAAGCGCTCTAAGTCGGTTGTTTCAACAGTGGCGCCATCATTTTTAAAAGTAATCACGAATTGTTCGTCGATAATCGCCGTTGAAATATAGATAAATTGCTTGTGGTAACGTAAAGCATTACTCAACAGATTATGCAGCGCGCGATCTAGCTGATAACCATCCATTAAGAGCGTCTCGCCATCGTCAGGCAACTGATTAACTAGCTGAATAGCGGCAGATTGTAAAGCTAACTCCGTTTTTAAGTCATCCAAAAAATCAACCGACCAAGCGTAAGCATTGACTGCAGTCAGCGTTAACGAAAGTGTTTCTGGCGTTTCATAGCTAGCCGCGAGCTCTGCGGATAAGTCAGCGAGTGTGGCCACTTTATTTTCGATTATTTTGTAGGCCTGTTTTTGTTCATCCGCTGAGATAATCAGCCCGTCTTGCAGGGCTTCGACTTGAGCTGAGATGGAGGCCAAGGGTGTTTTTAAGTCATGAGAGATACTGCTAACAAATACTTTTCGTTCCTGCTCGAATCTTGCTTGTTGTTGCTGCTGCGCCAATAAGGCTTGTCTCATTTGCTCAAAAGCAGTCATGAACTGACCAATTTCATCCGTTGTCGCGACTTGTATAGGCTTGGTTAAATCTCCCTTTGAAATTTGGGCAGCTTGCCTGGTTAAGTCGTCTAAAGGGGACAAAATTTTCTTCTTAATATAGTAGACAGTGTACAGGACTAAACCGATAAATGGGCAAATAATCAATAAAATAGGTACGAGGAGCGTCGCTGAATCGATCACGAAGGCGAGTAGTAAGACGATTAACAGACAGGCCAGATAACAGAGAGTCATGAGTTGTCGAATGAGTGATTTTTTCATCGGATTCCTCCGTCAAAACGGTAACCAATCCCACGAATAGTTGTGATGCCATTCGCTGGCCCTAACTTTTCTCTTAATTTTTGAATATGGATCGTTACGGTATTCATGTCACCATATTCAGCCACGCCCCAGACATTATCGTACAGCTGTGCTTTACTGAAGACTTGCTTAGGATGGCGCAATAAGAATTCGTATAAGTTATATTCTTTAGTGGTCAGCGGGATGATTGTTTGCTCGCTCAAAACTTCTCTAGCTGCTAAATCAATCGTAAAATGTTGATATTTTAAACGATTCTTCAAGGAGTTAATAGTTGAATACTGTTCCATTCGTCGGAAAATCGTTTCTATCCGGACAATTAGTTCCTTAATTGAAAAAGGTTTGGTCAAATAATCATCTGCACCCATCTTTAGGCCTAAGAGTCGATCGATTTCAGTTTCTTTGGCGCTTAAGATGATGATTGGCAATGTTTCTTTCAGCCGAACCTCTCGCAGAATATCTAAGCCATCTTTTCCCGGTAACATTAAGTCTAAGAGTAGTAAGTCTGGCTGGCAGCGTTCAAAGATAGCCATTGCGGAATCGCCGCGGTCACACAGAAAGACTTCGGCTTGCTCGCGTTCCAAATATTTCTTAATCATCTCTGCTAGCTCACGTTCATCTTCGATCAGCAGAATTTTCTTGTTTGCTAAAGTCATCGCGCCCTCCTTGTATATATATTTCTTTTGTAAACCGTCCATTTACTAGTTCATTTGATTGTATGAGACCTCTTTTTTAGCGATACCTCATTACAGTACATCAGTAGGACAGATAAGCAAGTTTTGTCTTTATAGTATAACAGTTCTTAAAGTCATCTATCAACGGAACGCGCGTTTTTGAAAGAAGAAACCGGCCAGAATAGCCAAACTGAGACACCAAATGAATTGCACGGAGACTCCTTCAAATGGTGCTAAAAAAATTGGGTGTTGTGTCAGTTGAAAGAGATTATTGACTGCTAGATCAGGTAGATAGATAGCCAGTTTTGTGAAGCTAAGGATCATTTGACTCAGACCTAAAATCAGCGGAAATAAGCTAGCAATCGGTGCAATGAGTGACTGAAATAGCAGGGCAAGATTCGCTGAAATCAATCCTAGAAATAACCAGCTGAGAATAGTCGGGATTACCTGAACGAGATGATTTAAGAATAATAAACTGTAAATCGACTCGCTACTCGACAGCTGATTCGCGAGCACCAGTAAAGAGAGCAGATTGGCTAGAAAAAAGGCGATGAATGTACTCAGTAGAATCACTAGTCCATTTGCCAGCATTAATTTTATTCGAGAGGGGCAGATTAATAGTGTGGTGCGCATACTTGAACGAGTAAACTCCTCACCGATGAAGCTTGCTGCCGCAAGAATAATTCCTAGCTGAGCGAGGGAGAGAAATTGTAAGTAAACAGTGAGTGATTGTTCAGAAAAAGCCTGAATTTCTGGTTGTGCGTTGAGGGTGAAAAATAAAAAAATCGGTGGAATCAAAACAGCACTGAACCAGCCACAAAGGGACCAGCGGGAAGAGACAAATTTTAATGTATTACTTTTTAATAGTGAAGTCATTAATAGAGACCTCCTAAATCTTTATGGGTAAATAATCGGTGAGCGCTGGCAACTAAAATCAGTGTCCACACACTCAAAATCAGTAGCCCTTGGACAGGTTGGTGAACCATTGAATCCGTTGGGGTAGCAGTTAAAAGCTTGCCAGCAGCCACAGGCAGATACGTTCCCCAGACATTTTTTGAGGCCAGTAAAGTTGCCAGTCCATAAACTTGAGGAATCAGAAAGAGCAACGGAACCAACGCATTACGGCAAATCATGGCAAGTAAATAAGCAATCACTGTCAAAAAAGTCCATTCGCATACTCCATAGGCGATGTGTCGCCAAGTGATGTCACTCAATGCCATCGGTGGCAAGCCAATATTTCCCAGCGTCAAATGAGTTACAGCGATGGTTGCATAAATAGCAACAAAAGAAATCAGCAAGCTGCTGAAGACTATACTGATTAGTTTTACAATAAAATGGGCTGTTCGTTTGCCACAGGTTAAAAAGGTTGTGCGTAGCTGATGATTTTTATACTCAGTTGCCCCTAACAGACTGCCTAAAACAACCATCGGGAGTATGCCAAAGGGTAAGATATCATAGAAAGCCAGATATTCTTTTGGCGGAATTGCTTGCGCTAAGTCAGGATGGGTTAAAGGTGTCGCATCAAGTCCAAGATGGATGAGTTCTCTTGCGCTGATCATGGCAAGTAACGGTTGGATGAATAATACTAATCCGGCAACAATCCAGACCGCTTTTGTTGTAAATAGTTTATAAAATTCAACTTTGAGGAGATTATTAAAAGTTTTCATCTGATTGATCCTCCTGCATGAGAGTAAAAAAGACATCTTCTAAGGAAGTTAAATCTTTCATCACCAGTGATAGAGGACCAGCCGCTCGGATTTCCCCTTGATGAATAACGACTACTTCATCAGCAATTTCTTCAACTTCTGCTAAAAAATGAGAAGAAAGGAGAATGGTTTTGCCAAGATCAGCTTGCTGACGAATAAACCGTTTGAACCAGCGCATGCCTAATGGATCGAGGCCATTAGTCGGTTCATCGAGGACTAGAAATTGTGGATCCCCTAGTAAAGCACAGGCCAGTCCTAGACGTTGCCCTTCACCTAAAGAAAGTGTACCGAGTCTGGCGTGTCTTTTTTCGTAGAGCTGCGTCATTTTTAAGACCTCATCAATCCGCTGTTTCGGTAGTTGGTTACTCAAAGCAATTATTCTCAAATGAGTCGCTATTTTTCGAGATGGCAAGCCACCTAAGCCATCGAAAACCGCACCCACAGTTTGCAGAGGATTATCTAGATGTCGATAATTTTTTCCGTCAAATAAAGCCGTACCCGATGAAGGTGCATCGAGCCCTAATAAAATCCGCAACGTTGAACTTTTCCCAGCACCATTCGGACCAAGGAAAGCCGTGATTTTCCCTGGTTGAGCGATAAAAGAAAGACCTTGTAAAATTGTTTTCTGACGATGCCGCTTGCTTAAATTTTTGATAGTAATCTCATTCATGAAATTTGCCTCCTAGTAAATTTTTATCTGACACAAGGATAGCAAAGCAGAATAAAGTCTTAATATAGTGAAAATAAAGTTTTGATAAAGTCGCTGTTCACAAGAATTACATTTGATGTTATCTTAAATAAGACGAATTGGAGAATGTAACAGAAACAACAGAGACTGAGTCGTTTGATGAGAATGATTAGTAGAAGAGTGAATGGAAGATATACTAAGAAAAGAATTAATTATGAGGTGAACAAAAAATGATAGATAAAACAATTCAATTAAAGACAATCACAGCGCCGACAACATATAAAGAGGTAGCGCCAACTGTCTTAACAGATGAAACGATGCAACATCGTAAAGAAAAAGTAGTAGCTCGCATGAAAGAAACCGGCTTTGATACGTTGATTATTTATGCGGATAAAGAGCATGGTGGAAATTTTGAATACTTAACCGGCTTTATTCCGCGTTTCGAGGAAGGTCTGTTAGTATTAGAAGAAACAGGGCAAGCAACGGTCATTTTAGGGAACGAAAACTTGAAAATGGCTAAGGTTTCAAGAATTCCTGTGACGTTGAAGCATAGTCCGTTATTTTCTTTACCAAATCAACCGATGGATAATGAGCAGCCTTTAGAGAACTTATTTGCTGAGATTGGCTTGGCTGCTAAAAAGAAAGTCGGCTTAGTTGCTTGGAAGATGTTTACGCCGAAGCAGACTAACGGCGCGAACTACTTTGATATGCCTTATTTCATCGTGGATGCGATCAAGAATAGTCTAGCGGAAACAGCGAGTTTGGAAAATGCTGCCCTTCTTTTGATTGGTGAAGAGGGTGCTCGAACAACTAGTAATCCAAATGAAATTGCCCATTATGAATATGGTGCGAATCTTTCTTCAACGTGTATTTTGCAAGCGATGGATGCTGTTGAACCGGGAATCAGTGAAGCGGAATTGGGGCAGTTATTGACTGCCGAAGGGCAAGAAAATACGGTTGTGACGATTGCCGCAACTGGGCAACGATTTGAAAATGCCGTGATTTATCCGACGCATAAAAAAGTTAAGTTGGGTGATCCATTATCCATGACAACGGCGTTTAAAGGTGGCTTATCTAGTCGGACAGGTTTCGTGATTTCAGATGAAAGTCAACTACCTACTGAACAAAAAGATTATTTAGAGCGAGTTGCGAAGCCTTACTATAAAGCTGTAGCTACTTGGTTGGAAACCGTTCAAGTTGGCGTAAAAGGTAACGAAATTTATCAAACAATCGAAGAGGTTTTGCCAAAAGATACTTACCATTGGCATTTGAATCCTGGTCATTTAGTTGCTGATGAGGAGTGGATGTCTTCACCTATTTATAGTGAATCAGAAGAAGTTCTGAAAAGTGGTATGATCTTACAGATTGATATTATTCCATCTGTACCAGGCTATACAGGCGTCAGTGCAGAAGAATGTGTGGCGATTGCTGATAGCCAATTACAACAAGAAATTAAAGTGCAGTATCCTGAATTATGGCAACGAATTGTGACGCGCAGAAGCTATATCAAAGACGTGTTAAATATCCAATTAAGTGACGATATTTTACCGTTATCGAATACAGTAGCGTATTTACGTCCGTTCTATTTGGCGAAAAATCAAGCATTTTGTTGTGAATAAGTTATAAATAGGTCAATTTAAAAAAGTCTATAGGCTATGATGAAGAGAAGTTCGTTCGAGCTCTTTCGTCAGTGGTCTATAGACTTTTTGTGAGTATTTTTGACTGAAACTGATTATTTTTAGTAGCTAGCTCTCTTTTTCTTGACAGTATATAGATGTTTATCTATATTGGATAGTGGCAGTTATCTACGTGAGGAGGCTTACTATGAAATATGAAGAGGTATCTTCAGTGCTAAAGGCGATGTCTGATCCAAACCGGGTGAAAATCATTCATATCTTATCAAAAGGCACGATGTGTGCCTGTCATGTGCTGGAGCATTTTGAGTTTACTCAGCCGACTTTATCCCATCATATGAAAGTCTTAGAAAAAGCCGGTATCGTTTCGGTGAGTAAAAAGAGTCAGTGGCATTATTATTCGTTGAAAGAAGACTTTGTTAATCATTTTATGGTTACTATGACGCAACTTTTTTCAGTGGGAGATCAGTCAGATCCAGCGAAGTAATTTACGGGAAAGACTGATTCTGTTGAACAGAGAGACAATGATTAAATGAATGAGCATTGTAAATGGAGAAATTGACTTTCTTCAAATATTTATAAGAAAAGTAAAATTGAGGTTGTTAGGAGAGTAAGAAATGACAAATGCACTTGAAATTATTGATTTAAAAAAAGTTTATGCGACTGGTGTGGAAGCCTTACGGGGAATTAATTTAACCGTCAAAGAAGGCGATTTTTATGCACTATTAGGACCGAATGGCGCAGGAAAATCAACGACAATTGGGATTATCACCTCATTGGTGAATAAAACTTCAGGTAGTGTGCGGGTATTTGATTATGATTTGGATACAGATTTGGTGAGAGCCAAGCAACAGATTGGCTTGGTACCACAGGAATTTAACTTTAACCCTTTTGAAACAGTTCAACAAATTGTGGTTAATCAAGCGGGCTACTATGGGGTTTCACGCAAAGAAGCGATGCAGCGTAGTGAGAAATATCTAAAACAATCGAATCTCTGGGAAAAAAGAAATGTCCGGGCCCGAATGCTTTCTGGTGGGATGAAACGCCGATTGATGATTGCCAGAGCCTTAATGCATGAGCCGCGGTTACTGATTTTAGATGAACCAACAGCGGGTGTCGATATCGAATTGAGAAGAGAAATGTGGGCCTTTTTACAGGAATTAAATGAACAAGGTACGACAATCATTTTAACCACCCATTATCTGGAAGAAGCGGAAATGTTGTGTCGTAATATTGGCATCATCCAGACAGGGGAGCTAATTGAAAATACCAGCATGAAATCTTTATTGGCCAAACTGCAATTTGAAACCTTTATCTTTGATTTGGCTCCTTCTGAAAAACAGCCGGAAATTCTCGGTTACAAGAGTGTCATGGATGACGAATTAACGCTTGAGGTGGAAGTGGAGCGGAATCAAGGGGTCAACGCAATCTTTGAACAATTAACGGCGCAAGGAATTAAAGTTCTTTCGATGCGAAATAAATCGAATCGTTTAGAAGAATTATTCTTAAAGATTACCGATGAATCTCATCATGTGGAGGAAAAAAATGTTTAATTTATATATGACTGCTTTAAAAAGTTTAGCTGTAAAAGAAACCAATCGCTATTTACGAATTTGGGTACAAACACTGGTACCACCTGTTATCACAACTTCTTTATACTTTGTTATTTTTGGTAAGATGATTGGTGGACGAATTGGGGAGATGGGCGGCTTTTCTTATATGGAATTTATCGTCCCAGGACTGATTATGATGTCAGCTATTACTAGCTCGTATGCCAATGTTTCGTCTTCCTTTTTCTCGCAAAAATTCCAGAAAAATATTGAAGAACTATTAGTTGCACCAGTTCCAACGCATGTGATTATTTGGGGCTTTGTGATTGGTGGCGTCGGTCGGAGTGTCTTAGTTGGTTCGTTAGTAACGATCATTTCCTTATTCTTTGTACCATTACATGTTCATTCATGGGCGATGGTCATTCTGACTTTACTAATGACGGCCATCTTATTCTCACTAGCTGGTTTAATCAATGGGATTTTTGCCCAATCGTATGATGATGTATCGATTGTGCCAACCTTTGTATTACAACCGCTAACGTATTTAGGGGGCGTATTTTACTCCATCTCAATGTTACCACCAATTTGGCAAGCTATTTCAAAAGTCAATCCAATTGTCTATATGATTTCAGGATTTCGTTTTGGCTTTTTAGGCACAACCGATGTGCCTGTCTTCTTGTCAGTGACTATTTTAGTGTTATTTATTGTGGTTCTTTACTCTGTTAGCTGGTATTTAATTAACAAAGGCCGAGGCTTGAGAAGCTAAGCGTTCTTGTTGAAAACGTACCTGTCATTATTAAATAAGTAAATCAAAGAAGAGTAATCCCTCATGAAGTAGGGGATTACTCTTCTATTTTTATGCAAGTTAACGCGTTAGCACGATCAGTTCTTTTTGAATAGTAAAGCCATTTTTTAGATAAAAGTCTGTGGAAGGATAATTCTTTTCTGTATTCAGAATAATTGCATTTAAGTTTTTCTTTTCCAAATCTTTAATAATTTCGTTGATAAAGATTGTGCCGATACCTTGGCCCTGACGATTATAGTCAACGCAAAATTCATCGATGTAATACTCCATTCCTTGAATCCATGGTTTCTTCATACCGATGCTAAGTGCCACAATTTTTTCTTCGATTACGGCAATATAGCCTAAGAAATAATTATTATATAAATGGTTCTGATAGAAAGTTAGAGCTTGTTCCCGTGATTCATAGACGTCATTCCAAGGCTCTTTAGTAAAAGTTGCCATGGCTAAATCTACACAAGCATCCAGATGCTCTTTGGTTAGTTCTTTTACTTGAATCATTCTATACATCTCCTCATTTTTCCCTTAGACTTAGGATAACGTAACTAAAACAGGAGGGCAACCTATTGATAAAAATAACGCGAATCAATGGGCTTTAAAAGGGGATTTGACGGCCAACCCAAATGATAGAGGAGTGAATAAAAAAATGATGGACTGTATTTTTCGAAGGGCAAGACTAGAAGATATTGATGAAATTATGGCGATTGAACAGGCAAGTTTTACAAAAGAAGAAGCCGCAACTAAGACAGCCATGTTAGAACGAATTCGGCTGATTCCAGATAGCTTTCTGCTGGCAGTCGATGGAGAAACTATTCTTGGTTATGTGGTCGGGCCAGTCATCACTAGTCAATTCTTAACAGATGATTTATTTGAGAAAACTGTCGAGAATCCTCAATATGGAGGGATTCAGACAATCTTAAGTTTGGCGGTAAATCCTGACCACCGAGGACTCGGTCTAGCCGGCCGTTTGTTAGAACAGCTAAAAGAGGAAAGTATGTTGCGTAAGAGAGCTGCCATTACTTTAACATGTTTAGAGCCTTTAATTCCCTATTACAAGAAGTTTGATTATCAACTTATAGGTATTTCGGAGTCTGTGCATGCGGGTGAAGTTTGGTATGATATGTCTCTACCTTTATCGTAGCTCCATAAACAAAACAACGAGTGAGAAACCCTTTCATTAACTGAAGGTTTTCTCACTCGTGATTTTATCTAAAAATTATAGAAAGCTGACTCTATGCCCAGTCGCCGTTGCGGAAAACGGGTACGCGGCTACCGTCTTCACGGATACCATCAATATTCATTTTATCTGAGCCCACCATGAAGTCAACGTGTGTTTGACTTCTATTTAGGCCAGCTTCAGCTAATTCTTCTTCACTCATTGATGTGCCATTTTGTAAGTTGAAAGCATAAGCAGATCCGAAAGCCAAATGATTTGAAGCATTTTCATCAAATAAGGTATTATAAAAAATAATGCCTGATTGAGAAATTGGTGACGGATCCGGTACAAGAGCCACTTCTCCGAGATGCTTCGCTCCTTCATCCGTATCCAATAGCTTCGCTAAGACTTCTTGACCTTGCTCTGCTGAAAAATCTTCAACGCGTCCATCTTTAAATGTGAATTTCATGCCACTGATAATTGTACCAGCATAACTTAATGGTTTTGTGCTTGAGATATAGCCATCGACGCGACGACTATCTGGGGCAGTAAAGACTTCTTCTGTAGGCATATTTGCCATGAATTTTTCGTCTCGTGCGTTAAAGCTACCTGCGCCTTCCCATAAATGATTTTTAGGTAAGCCAATTACCAAATCAGTTCCTGGAGCCGTATAGTGAAGAGCAGTAAATTGTTCTTTATTTAGCTCTGCAGCCTTTGTTGCTAATGTTTTATCATGGGCTTGCCAAGTGGCTACTGGGTCTGCTGAATAGATACGAGTGGTTTTGAAAATTTCATCCCATAAGGCATCCACTTGTTCTTCTTCTGTCGCTAAATCGGGGAAGACTTTACTTGCCCATCCAGGACTTGCAGCAGCAACAACTGTCCAACTAACTTTGTTTGCTTGTGTTGCTTTACGCAGATTCATCATAGCTTTTCCGGCAGCCATCTGATAAGCAGCCACGCGATCTGAATCGACACCAGCTAATGCACCTGGGTCAGAAGAGACCACGCTGATGCGGCTAGCTCCTTGTTCAACCCAGCTGTCTGATTGATCAATTTTGTATTGTGGAATCTTAGAAATTCTTGATTCATCGGCAAAGCTTAAGAATTCTTTTTGAACGAATTCATCAGTCCATTGCACTTGTACTTCAGCAGCACCTAATTTATAAGCTTCGGCTGTAATCAAACGTGCTAGAGGCGCTTGGTCAACGCTGATTTGTAGGACTACAGTATGTCCATCTTGAACATTTACGCCAACTTCGGCGATTAAGCGAGCATATTTCTCTAAGTTTTTATTAAAATTTTCTAATGTCATCTCTGTCTCTCCTGAAAGTTAATAGTTTATTAAACATGAATATGATAACATTTAACCGGTAGGAGAACAAATAAAAAAATTAGATTTAGCTAAGTCTGATGAGAATATTTTAAATGAAGGGACAGAAGGTTTGTTAAAGAGGAGTGTTTGGTAAACGGAAATCAGTGTTATTAAAAAACATGTTTTTTATACAGAGAAAACGTGTTACAATAACCGTATAAACTTGTTGAAAGCGTTGTTGACATTGCATAAGGAGATTAAAAAATTATGGCAAGAAAAAAAACCATAACCAGAGAACAGATTTTAAAAGCTGCTCATGATGTAGTTGCTACCGAAGGTTTTTCTCGTTTTACAGCTCGTAACATTGCAAACAAGATGAAGTGCTCTACACAACCGATTTATTTAGAATTTAAGAACATGGATGATTTAAAGGATGAGTTATACAAACAGCTTCATCGCTATTTATCCGAAGATGTTTTTCAAGCGGTCCACACAGGGAAACCCCTCATTGACTTGGCGCTGAATTACATTCATTTTGCAGTAAATGAAAGTGGCTTGTATCGAGCATTGTATCTGGAATATACGGGTGCAGGTGAAGAGATGCAAGAATTTTCATATGAATGCTTTTTAGAAATCATCAAAAAAGATCCAACCTTTAATCAGTTGACAGAGGAACGGATTTTGTCATTGCACACGGGTACTTGGATTGTGGCCACGGGTGTGGCTTCATTAATGACTTCTGGAATTATCCAGTTGACGGATGATGAGATTGAAGCACTCATTCAAGATACGATTGATCATATTCTTAGTGATGAAAGTCCAGTTAAAGTTAATTTTTAAGATGCTTTATTTAAAAAAGAGGTTGTGACAGGAACCATTTCTGTAGCACCGTTTATTAAAAAAAGAAGGATGACAAATTATTGTCATCCTCCTTTTTTTTGACTAGGCTTGAAGTTTTTCCGCTAATGCTTTAGCGAAAGCTTCAAGTTTTTCGATATCTTCTTCTTCAGCAGCTAAATCAACTTTGACAGATTCTGCCCCTTTAACTGCGCCAATTTTTGAAAAGACTGCTTCAAAATCATCGACTGATTTACAAAATTCATCGTAAAATGTGTCGCCTGAACCACAGACACCAAAGATTTTTCCAGCTAAATTAACTTCTTGTAAATCCTCATAAAAATCAACAATTTCATCTGGTAATTCGCCGTCACCATAAGTATAAGTCGCGACAACACAGATATCTGCGTCTGTGAAATCTTCGGCATCGACTTGAGTACATTCGTCGATCTCCACTTCAAAATCCATATTTTCAAACGCTTCGGCGACGATATCAGCGATTTCTTCGGTATTTCCTGTCATACTGGCATAAACAATTTTTGCTAAAGTCATGAAACTTCCTCCTACTGGGTCTCTTTAAATAAGTGCTCATTTATTATTCGGGGTTCAGCACAAAGGCTGCACTCTACTGATGATTATATCAAAAGCGTTTCAGAAAGAAAACCGCAGATTAAATATTACAAATTCCTCATTTGTCTATCAGTCAAAGTCTATGGTAAAATAGATAGAATTCGAAAAAGGGGACGAGAGAATATGATTACATTAAAATCTGCACGAGAAATTGAAGCGATGAAAGAATCAGGCGAGATTTTGGCAGGTGTCCATAAAAGTTTACGTTCATTTATTAAACCAGGAATAACAAGCTGGGATATTGAGCTTTTTGTTAGAAAATATATTGAAGATCATGGGGCGGTTGCTGCTCAGATTGGTTTTGAAGGTTATGAATATGCAACATGTATCAGTATAAATGACGAAATTTGTCATGGCTTTCCACGTAAAAAAGCCTTAAAAGATGGCGATTTAATAAAAGTCGATATGTGTGTCGACTACAAAGGGGCGATGTCTGACTCTTGTTGGTCATATGTTGTTGGTGAAAGTACGCCCGAAATCGATCATTTAATGGCAGTCACAAAAAAAGCTTTATATATTGGGATTGAGCAAGCTCAAGTCGGTAACCGGATTGGCGATATTGGTCATGCCATTCAAACTTATGTTGAAGGTGAAAATTTGGCAGTTGTCCGCGATTTTGTGGGTCACGGCATTGGCCCAACCATTCATGAAAGTCCAGCGATTCCTCATTATGGTGAGGCAGGTAAAGGCTTGAGATTGAAAGAAGGCATGGTGATTACTGTTGAGCCGATGGTCAATACAGGTACTTGGAAGATGAAAATGGATCCAAATGGTTGGACTGCTTATACGAGAGATGGGGGTCTAAGCTGTCAATTTGAGCATACATTTGCGATTACGAAAGATGGACCGAAAATTTTAACTTCTCAAGGGGAAGAAGGAACCTACTAAAACTTCGATCGGAGGGCTCGGTATGGGGATTATAAATAAATTCAAAGAAAATAAGAAGTTAATGCGATTTATTGAAACGACGCAAACGAGAATACAGGATTCTGAGATGGGCGTAACCTCAGTCGTCGTCGCTTATTATTTGTTGCTGTCTATTTTTCCTTTGCTGATTGCGGTTGGCAATATCTTGCCCTATCTAAGAATCGATCCTAATACCGTTTTACCTTACGTTAAAGAGATAATGCCAACACAGATTTATAATTTCTTAGGCCCTGCTATACAGGACTTATTAACACAGGAATCTGGGGGATTGTTGTCTATTTCAGCAATCGCCACTTTATGGTCAGCCAGTCAAAGTATCAATGCACTACAAACAGCGATGAACAAGGCTTATGGAGTAGAGCAACGGGGGAATTTTATCGTTGTTCGGCTCTTATCACTTGGGGTAATCGTCTTATTCATGATTGCCATCGTTGGGGTGGTAGGGATTCTCGGATTAGGCCATATGGTATTGGCTTTCTTACAACCAATTTTTGATTTCCCTACTCAAATCATTGATACTTTTGAGACTTTAAAATGGCCAGTTGTCTCGCTCGCTTTGTTCTTCATTATGCTGCTGATCTTTTTGATTGTTCCAAATGCTAAAGTCAAGATTCGTTCGGTTGTTCCAGGAGCTATTTTTGCGACAGTTGGTTGGATGTTACTTGCACAAGTCTTTGGTATATATGCCCATTTCTTTGCTTCAAAAGTGAGCGGCTATCAAATCATCGGAAGTTTTATTGTCTTGATGCTATGGCTTAATTTTTCGGCAACCATTCTAATTTTAGGCGGTATTATTAATGCCGTAGTGCAGGAATATTTGAGCGGTGCGGAGATTGAAGAACGTCAAAGTGTGGTTAGCCTTGCGCTAAAAAAAATTAAAGCCATTTTTAAATTGAAAAAATAGCTTATCAGAAAGAGAGAACAGCTATGGAGTTTGCGTTTAAATTTATAGTGAGACTATTTATTACCCTGGTTATCTCTTTGGTATTAACCCCCTTCATTAAACTGTTGGCCTTCAAGATTGGTGCTACAGACAAGCCGGGTGCTCGAAGAATTAATACAAAAGTGATGCCGACAGCTGGTGGGTTAAGTATATTTATATCCTTTAGTTTCGCTGTGTTGTTTTTATACAGAGATATCTTCGACTTTGCGACGACCTTTCCGATTATCCTCGGAGCGCTGATTGTGGTTATTACAGGGCTAATTGATGATATATTGGAACTAAAGCCGTATCAAAAGATGCTAGGTTTATTGATTGCTGCATTGGAAGTATATTTCTATGCAGGTATTCAAATTAAATCATTTGCGGTACCCTTATTAGGACATTTTGAGCTTGGCTGGTTAGGATTACCAGTGACGATCTTATGGATACTCGCCATCACAAATTCAGTCAACTTAATTGATGGGCTGGATGGCTTAGCCGCAGGGGTTTCGATGATTGCCTTGGTAACAATCGGAATTATCAGTTATTTCTTTTTACCAAATGTCGGCGCTTATGTAGCCATGATGATCTTTGCTTTAGTTGCATCGATTGCCGGGTTTTTCCCATTTAATTTTTATCCAGCAACGATTTACTTAGGCGATACAGGGGCGCTCTTTTTAGGCTTTATGGTCTCGGTAATCTCGCTACAAGGACTGAAAAATGCAACCTTTATTACGATGCTGACACCAATGTTTATTTTAGGCGTACCAATCACAGATACCGTGTATGCAATGATTCGTCGGAAATTTAATCGCCAACCAATCTCTTCAGCTGACAAAATGCATTTACACCATCGTTTGCTGTCATTAGGTTTTACCCATAGAGGCGCTGTCCTAACGATTTATGCATTAGCGATGCTCTTCTCATTTATTGCATTATTGATGAACTATGCTAGTACTTGGGGGACAATTCTACTCGTTATCAGCAGTATCATTGGCTTAGAACTCTTCATCGAGTTAATCGGTCTGGTCGGTGAAAATCGCCAACCATTAATGCGGACCCTAAAATTTATCGGTAATCGAAAATACCGTCAAGAAGTCCTAGCTAAAAACAAAAGGAAACATTAGATTGCTCAACTGAAAGTGGAGTGTTTAAAATAGACACGTTGAGACAAAAAGCTACTATTATAAGTAAATGTAAAAATAGGTAAGTAAGAGGGCTATCTAAGAAGGCTTATCTAAGAAGCTAATGAAGAAATACGTCCTCATAAACCTGTGATTATAACCGAAAACAAGTGAAAAAGCGGAAATGCTAGAGGTAATAAATTATAGATAGTCAGGCAATTAGACAAATTGAGGGAACCTTGAATAATAATAGAAGCTGAAGGTGAAGGAGTAAACTCTTTCATCTTTTTTTGAGCCGAGTCGTGTAAGTGACGCGGATTGTTGCAAAATCTTTACAATCTGAGAAGTATGACGACAAAAGCGCTATAAGCATTTTCTTTTTAGTGAATTTACTGTAAAATGAAGAATGATTTTAAATTGGAGTGTGGGGTATGAAGGACGGGTTTCTGTCGTTAATTAAATCCAGCTATTTATTACTTGTACAGGCGAAAGCGAAAAGTAGTCGCGTTACGCATGACAAGATTGTTTACTTGCTGAGTTTTCCAAGTACAAGTGAGCCGGTGTTGGAAGAACTTTCGGCTTATTTTGGAAGTCGTTTAGTTATTTGCTATACAGCCAATTCTTTCAGTCTGGCACAGAAGTTTCAAAGTAAAGGGAGCACTATTTATTCGATTGATCGTTTTAGCGAATTATTTACTCAGGTGGTTCCTCTAGTTAAAGGTGCTTCTACCGTGCTATGTGATAATTATTTTGCTTTTTTAGGAGCAATTGATTTCGCTCCTACGACTGAGGTTATTCAACTATGGCACGCAAATGGTGCGATTAAAAAGTTCGGCATCGAAGCAAATTATGCTAAAAATCGTTCAGCTTCAGATAAAAAACGTTATAAAAAAGTCTATAAAAAATATACTCATTACGCAGTAGGCTCTGATAAAATGGGGACTATTTTTCAAGAAAGCTATCTGGCAACCTCTGACCAACTATTAAAAATTGGCTATCCAACCTCTGATCATTTATTGAGTAGTAGCTGGCGTAGGCAGCAGGAAGCTCGCTTTTCTGAGGTCTTTTCAGATCTTGCAAAGAAACGGATAGTATTGTATACACCTACTTACCGTGAGAAAACTTCAGAAAATCCGCTTGATTTTGAGCGCTTGGCCAACGAGTTAGGCGATGAATGGGTGATTTTTGCTAAAGCGCATCCCCATGATGAACAATTACAAGAAAGACTTGCTACATCGATGAGCATTTCTTCTGATATGAGAGGGTTTACCTTACAGGAGTTTTTACCCTTTGTAGATTGCCTGATTACTGACTATTCATCAGTACCTTTTGAATATACACTGGTCAAGGATAACGGAAAGATTCTCTTTTTTTGTTATGATATGGACAGTTATCAAAAAGAGGTAGGCATCCAAGAGGATTTTGAAAGCTGGATACCTAGTACAATAGTTCAAACACAAAAGCAATTAACAAAGGAAATTGTTAGTGCTGAACCACAGGAGATTGAAGCCTTTAATTCTCTATGGAATCAATATAATGATGGGCAAGCAACACAGCGATTAATCAAACGAATTGAGGAAAAAATATGAAGCAAGACAACATGATGGGCATCCCCGTTGATGCGTTAACTTATGAGGAAATACTGAATGACGTCTCTGTCTATTTAAAAAATAAAAAGAAGATGACTGCGATTAGCGTGAATCCGCAGATTGTGACAGAAGCGAAGAAATATCCTGAAATTGTTTCGTTTATCGAGCAAAGTACACATCGAATTCCCGATGGAATCGGTATTGTACTAGTCTCTAAATTGACCAAAGGACCAATCACTAGCCGCATTGCCGGAATCGAATTGATGACCAAATTTTTAGCTTATGCAAATGAATATAAGAAGCGAGTCTTTTTTTATGGGGCAAAGCCAGAAGTTATAGCAGACGCTGTCAAAAATATCCAGCATAAATACCCAAACCTGATTATTTCTGGTGCAATTGATGGCTATACAAATTTGACTGAGCAAGAGATTGTTAGCCAAATAAATCAAGAAAAGCCTGATTTTTTATTTGTTGGATTAGGATTTCCGCGACAAGAACAATGGCTTTCAAGAAATGTGGAGCAGTTAGATGTTTCGATTTTTCAAGATGTGGGCGGAAGCTTCGATGTGTTCAGCGGACATGTCAAGCGTTCACCACAATTTTTTATCGATTATCATTTAGAATGGTTATATCGCTCCTTAAGTAATCCAAAACGAATCGGGCGTATCTTCCAGTTACCAGTCTTTATGTGGCGAAGTTTACTATGGAAAATGAGAAAGCAAGAAGGGTCAGTATGAATCGATTAAAAAAATTTGCCAAAGAGTTAATTAGTCAAGGATACAGGATACTATTTAATCTGAATACGAAGCGCCAAATTGATGAGCAAGTAATTATATTCGAGTCTTTTAATGGAAAAGTTCCAGGGGATAATCCATTAGCTATTTACCAAAAACTATTAGATCAGCCTGCTGGAGATTTTAAAATTTTTTGGAGTATAAAGCCACAATTTGTTGAAGAGACACGCAGGCAATTTCCTGAAATTTCAATTGTAACCAGATTTTCTTTACAGTGGTTGAAGCTGTTGCCTCGTGCTAAATTTTGGATTTTTAATTCAAGAATGCCTGTATGGTTAAAAAAGAATAAAAATACGACTTACATTCAAACATGGCATGGGACGCCTCTGAAAAAATTAGCCTTAGATATTGAAGAAGTTCATATCCCTGGGAATGATACTAAGAAATATCAACAAGAATTCTCTGAGGAAGCAGCTCGCTGGGACTATCTTATCGCGCCAAACCAGTATTCAGAGGATATTTTTAAAAGAGCATTTCAATTTAAAAATGCATGTTTGGAAATTGGATATCCCAGGAACGATGTTTTATATACGGAAAACAATACTGAGTCGATTCTAAGATTGAAAGAGAAGATATTGGGTAGAACTTCGGGGAAAGTAATCTTGTATGCGCCAACTTGGCGGGATGATTATTTTGTCTCACAAGGTGTCTATAAGTTTCATATGCCATTTTCATTAAAAAATATCTTAGATCAGATGAATCCAAATGATGTCTTCATTATCAGACCTCATTACCTTGTGCGAGACTCGATTGATATCCAGGGTTACGAAGATCGTGTGAAAATTTTGGTGGACGAGGATATTAGTAATTTATACTTGATTAGTGATTTGTTGATTACTGATTATTCTTCAGTGATGTTCGATTATGCGAATCTAAAGCGCCCCATGCTATTCTATCCGTATGACTTTGAACACTACAAGGATAATCTAAGAGGATTTTATTTCGAGTATAATGAAGTTCCAGGACCTATTGCACTGACAGAAGAAGAACTACTAGAATATTTGAAAGAATTTTATGTGGAGACTTATTATGAAGCGTTCTCGATTAAATATAAACAGTTTAGTGATAGATTCTGTGCATGGGAAAATGGCAAAGCTGCCGAAAGAATTGTGACTCTAATAAAAAGTGATAAAGTCTAATCGGAGGTATCAAATTGGAAAATAAAAGGAAGATTTTTTCAATCATTATGGCAGTCTATAATGTGGAGAATTATGTAAAAGAGGCTGTCGAAAGCCTGATGAGTCAAAAGTTTTCGAAGATGAATCAGGTTGAAGTTATTCTGGTAAATGATGGGAGTACTGATCACTCAAAAGAGATTTGCCTGGAATTAAAAAAATTATATCCGGATAATGTTGTTTTTATTGATAGTAAAAATTATGGTGTCGCAGGAGCTAGAAACAAAGGATTAAAAGTAGCAACAGGTAAGTATATAAACTTTTTAGATCCAGATGATGGTCTATCAGAATCCACTTTGTCAGATGTTTACAAATTTTTTGAACAACACTACACAAAAGTTGACGTTGTGTCAATTCCGATGATGATGTTTGGTGATTCGAGAGGGCCTCACCCGCTTAACTATAAATTTGTTGAGGATGGTTTGATTGATTTAGAAGAGCATTTTGACTATATTCAAATGTCATCGCCAAGTTCTTTCTTTAAGAGCACAGCTATTCAAGAAGAGCGCTTCGATGAAACGATGAAATACGCTGAAGACGCAAAATTTATAATGAATATTATTGGAAAAAAAGACTGTTATGGTGTGGTTACAACTTGTCATTATAAATATCGACGCCGAAAGACTTCCGCTACCCAAACAGGCCCTATGGATAAGAATTGGTATACAGACTATTTTAAAAAATTTAGTTTGGCGGTCATTGAAAAACATTTAAAGATGCATGGGGAAGAAAAAACTATTCCTAAATATGTACAGTATACTGTTCTCTATGACTTAAGGTGGCGCATCCAGATACGTAATAATGTTGCCAAATTGACGGAGGATGAATTAATTGAACTTTTTGCTATAATAAAAGAGATATTATTTTATATCGAAGATCGAACAATTTTATCGTTGAGGAAATTATCTTTCCAATATAAACGATTCTTGCTTAGTTTAAAAGAAAATAGCGAAAATAATTTCTTTCATGAATATGAAGAAAATAATGATTACAAAATGGTTATTGGTGAAAATGAGTTAGGGGAACCCAATATTTTTTGCTTATCTGAGCAAAAAATCTCTGTTGACTTAATTCAAATTACCAAATCAAAAATAAAGATTGAAGGAAATATCGGGACGCCATTTGACTTAAAAAAAGCTGAAATATCAGTTGTTTTTCAGGGGAAAGTCTATCCAACAGTAGCTGTAGATAGATATGTTCAAAATCTATATTTTGTTGATACATTGATTAAAGAATATAACGGTTTTAGAGTTGAATTACCTTATGAAATTGAAGGAGTTAAATATGGTAGTATTAGTTTTATAATTAAGTATAAAGGAAAAAAATTTGTCCCTAAGATTTCTTACGGAAACTTTTCATATCTTAAAGATAGCGAGGCGAAAATTTATGAGAGGCATGGAATCATGTTGTTTATAGATGATGATCGTTCAACAATTAAAGTGGATGTAACCTCGAAAAAGCTGCTTAAGCAGTATAGAAACAGTTATATTTACCGATTACTACACCGTGAAAATAAGAAATTTATATTAAAAGTCATACTCTATAGATTAATGGCTACGTTTATTAGAAACAAAAAGAAAAAAGAAAAATGGATTTTTATTGAACGAATACAGGAAGCTGGAGACAACGCCCAGGCACTTTTTGAGTATTGTTCAAATAAGGCGGATGACATCGATAAAGTTTTCATCATCAATTCATTTTCTAAAGATTTTGAACAATTAAAGCAATATGGAAAAGTTATTAAATATGGATCAATCGCGCATATTTTACAATATTTAACTGCTGACAAAGTGATCTCATCTCATGCCGATGAATATGTATACAATCCTTTCGGACGAAACCGAAAGTTCTATAATGATTTGATGGATCAAGATTACGTATTTTTACAGCACGGGGTAACAAAAAATGATATGTCGGACTGGCTGAATAAATATAAAAAAAATATCCGAATGTTATTAACTACTTCTGATTACGAGTATCAATCATTTATAGATGAACCTTATAATTATACAGAAGAAGAGATTTTCAATTTAGGTTTCCCTAGGTTTGATAAATTGGTTAGTAAAACTGAGAAGTTAATATTGTTTATGCCAACTTGGCGGAACCCACTAGTAAATAAAATTAATCGTCAAACAGGCGAAAGAGAATATAATAGTTCGTTTAAAGATTCAGAGTATTGTCAAAAATTAGTAGAATTTTTAAACAGTCCCAAATTGATTGATTTACTTAAGAGAACTGGGTACAAAATGAAGTTTGTTCCCCATCCAAATATTAGACAACAATTAATCGATATTCCTGTGTCAAGTGACTTAATCGAAACTATTGATCATGATGTATCTTATTCAGAATTATTTTCGGTAGGAGCAATTTTGATTACAGATTACTCATCCATTGCTTTTGATTTTGCCTTGTTGAATAAGCATATTATCTATTATCAATTTGATGAAAATCATTTAAAAGATGGGTATTTCGAGTATGAGACTATGGGGTTTGGACCAGTAATTCATGAATTAAATGGGATAGAAAATTATGTCTCGAGTCTGTTTGTAGAAAATCAATTAATTAATAATCCTAGTCAATATTTTGAACGAACAACTAATTTTTACAAATATACGGATCATGAGAATTCTAAACGAGTATATGAGGCGATTCTTGATTTAGATAGTTAAGGAGACGATGATGTTAATTTCGGTAATCATACCAGTATATAATGCTGAAAAAACTTTGAGAAAAACATTAGAAAGTATTTTTAGACAGTCAGGAAAATTCGAAGTAGTCCTAGTAAATGATGGGAGTTCAGATGGTTCTGAGAGGCTCTGTATGGAATACTTAAATAAATACCCTGAAATAATCCGCTATAAGAAGACAAGAAATGCTGGAGCATCAAGTGCCAGAAATGCTGGGTTTTCAATGGTATCAAGTGAGAGTTCAATTATTACGTTTATTGATTCAGATGACGAGATAAGTGATAACTGCTTTCAAGAAGTCATTGCTTTTTTTGGCAAGCACAGAGAGATTTCCATGGCAGTTACTAAATTAATATATAAAACAGGTTCTTTAAAACGTGAGCATAATTTAAATTATCGTTTTACTGATAAACAGGAAGTCATCGATATTTTAAATCAGCCTGAAATGATTCATTTTCATATGGGGGGAGCTTTTTTCAGGAAACAACAACTGGATAAACAAAACTTGAGTTTTAAAAAAAATCTTCAATCATGGGAAGATGCTTATTTTATAAATGAATTATTACTAGATATTCGTTACTATGGTGTTGTTTCTAAAGCTGCCTATTATTATAATGTTATTGAGGGCTCTTTAACGAACCGTTCATGGCAAGAAAGCTATCGTTATGGCTTGCTTATAGAATATGGTTATCTTGCTCTGTGTGAACTGTCTAAAAAGATGTATGGAAAGGTAATTCCGTATATTCAGTATTTGGTAATCAACCACTACAGTTTATTTTTAACCAAGAATGCTTTGTGCGGTTTGGATAAATTATCAGAAGAAGAAAGAATTTATTTTTATGATAAATCAAATGAATTGTTCTCAGAAGTAGATGATAGTGCAATTACGACCCAACGGTTACCTGAGTTACGAGTAAATTATATGACGGCAATTAAAAAGTATAAAGTACCTTTTAAAACAAATTCCGGTTTGGAGAATAGCAAGGGGAATAAAGTAATAATTAAAGCCATTACTATTTCTGGATTGCAAATCAGACTTCAATTTGAACTATCCAATGATACGGGCTATTTGTATGAAGATACTGATATACAGGCGGCATCAAAATTGAATGGAAAACTAAAAATCATAGAGACAGTGGTTGTCAGAAACTTTTTTATCCAAGATGATAGGAGGATAAAGTTTGCTCAGTATAGTCTCACAACACCAGTGATTTTCCCGTTTTTTAAAATAAAAATCAGTGAAAAAAATCACAGTCACACTGAAAATATTCATTTATTGAAACGTATAGTTAAGCATCTACGCTGACTTGATTATCAAAATCGGAACTAAAAGTTTTTGTTTTATAACTAAATAAGAGAGGTGCTAAAGTATTACAAGCTATTTTATGATTCTTGTTCCCCTTTATTCGAGTTTCATGTATAATAGTTAAAGTTATAAACATGAAGGTAAGGAGGAGTTGTTTTGACTGATGAGCGAAAACAACATCCAGAAGAAGAATCATTTAAAGATAAAATTTTAAATTCTCTGCATGGCGCATATGAGCAATCACCTGAGGAGCCAGATGACTACGAAGAGAACGATTTTTCTAGATTTTCTACTGAAATAAATACACAAGATAATGGCGAACAGCCAATTGAAGAGCAGGACTCCGTTGGTTCACGGAGCCAACGGAATAATCTGAGAGCTCCGGAAGAGGATGCGTTTGTTCCATATGATCGTAAAGAAGAGGATATTTATCCCGTGGATACTAAAGTACGCCGACGCCAACAAAGAAAAAAAGAAGACAAGATTGTTAATAAGATTGTCTTGATCATTGTACTGGTTTTATTATTTGTAGGAGGCATCTTAGGATTTTCTGCCTACCGGTACGTTTCTAGCAGTTTGAAGCCGTTAAATGCGAAGAATGAACAATTAGTACAAGTTGAGATTCCAAGTGGCTCTTCAAACAAAGAGATTGGCGATGTTTTAGAAAAAAGTAAGATAATTAAGAGTGGCTTAGTGTTTAACTATTACACTAAATTTAAAAACTACACGGGATTTCAAGCAGGCTTTTATCAAATGGCACCGAATATGACGCTGGATGAGATTGGTAAGTTACTGGAGGAAGGTGGCTCACCAACGCCTGTTGATGTAGCGGATAAACGTTTAACCATTCCTGAAGGATATGATGTTGAGCAGGTCGCTAAGAAAGTTGCGAAGGTAACCGAATATAGTGAAAAAGAGTTTCTAGCATTAATGGAAGACGAAGCATTTTTTACTAAATTGAAAGAGCAGTACCCACAATTACTTGAGGGGGCAGCAAAAGCTGAGGGCGTTCGTTATCGACTAGAGGGTTATTTGTATCCAGCAACCTACGATTATTACAATAGCAACACACTTGAGGATATCGTCACTCAAATGGTTGATAAGAGTAACACAGTTCTCACTCCGTATTTGGAGCAAATTCAACAAAAGAATATGACTTTACATGAGGTCTTAACAATTGCCTCATTGGTTGAAAAAGAAGGCGTTAAAGAGGGCGATAGAAAGAATATTGCGCAGGTATTTGCTAATCGAGTAGCTGTTGATATGCCTTTACAATCGGATATTTCGATTCTTTATGCTTTAGGTGAACACAAGGAATTAGTGACTTATGAAGATACAGCTGTAGATTCACCGTACAATCTATATTTAAATACAGGATATGGTCCAGGACCGTTTGATAATCCTAGTGAAGAAGCGATTCAAGCTGTTTTAAATCCGACGGAAAATGATTATTACTATTTTGTAGCGGATATTGATACCGGTAAAGTTTATTTTGCAAAAACGTACGAAGAACACATGGAATATGTAGAAGAGTACGTCAATAAATAAAAGAAAATAAAATAAAGCATTTACATTTTGACGAAAGCATGGTAATCTTTTTTGGACAATTCCGTAAAAGATTACCTTTTGCGATTATTTTGAGACATATAAAAGGAGAAAATAACATGGTAGAAAAAGTATTTCCGATGACACTTGAAGGAAAAGAGAAATTAGAACAAGAATTAGAAGAATTAAAAACAGTCAAACGTGGCGAAATTATTGAGCGGATCAAAGTTGCTCGTAGTTTTGGAGACCTTTCCGAAAACTCAGAGTATGAGTCTGCAAAAGATGAACAAGCCTTTGTTGAAGGCCGTATCACTACTTTAGAAAATATGATTCGTTTTGCACAAATTATTAGTAATAATGGTGTCGCATCTGATGAAGTATCTATCGGTAAGACCGTTACATTCGTTGAATTACCTGATGATGAAGAAGAAAAATACACGATTGTAGGTAGTGCAGAAGCAGATCCGTTTTCTGGTAAAATCTCGAATGATTCACCAATTGCCCAAGCCTTGATTGGTAAAAAAGTTGGGGATGAAGTCACAATTGCTACTCCTGGTGGTGACATGCAGGTTAGAATTACAAAAGTTGAACAAGATTAATCTCTTGCTTTAAAAAATGAATCTACTTCTTTGTAAGATAGATAAATAGATGGAGGGTAGGACATTTGTTCTATTCTCCATTTTCTTAGGTTTAATGGGAGAAAAAATATTTTTTTTAATGAGAGATTTTTTTAGTGAATGATTATTCGGCCTTAAGACCTATAGTAATTTCATGCAGTAACCGTTAATATAAAGTGTACAATTAAATTTGATTATGCGAGGAGGAAGAACTATGAATAACCCATGGCGCTTATTTTTAGTAGGTGAAGCTTTATTATTCCTACTAGCATTGTGGCAAATTATGAGCAATCCGCCACTGCTTCTTCTACTCTTTTTTGGTATTTTTAATATAGTTTTAGTCGTATTGAAAAAGAAAAAAAGAACCCACTTCAATAATTTTCAGTTAGTTTTTGGAGGAGTCATTGTTTTTATCAGCTTACTTAGTAGTTCAGCTATGTGGATGATGCTTGTTTTAGCAATTGTTTTTATCGGCTTAAAAGGGGTTGAACTTTCAGGAATTGATTTGACCAAAAATACTTTTTGGCGGAAAAAACAGATGATTATGGTAGTCACAAAGGAAAATCAACCTCACAGTGGGGAACGGAAAAAGCATCATTGGTTTGGCAATGAGCGAATCGGTAACCAAGCGTATGAATGGGAAGATATTAATTTGGATTTAGTCTCAGGCGATACGATTGTCGATCTGGGAAATACCTTGCTACCTAAAAAAGATAGTGTCATTATTATTCGCAAAGGAATTGGTCGGACGAGAATATTGGTTCCTTTAGGAATAGCTGTTTCTTTAGATCACTCGGCACTTTTAGGAAATGTATTATTTGAAGGTGAAGAACAGATGCTAAAAAATGAACAAGTCAAGATGTATAGTAATGACTATGATGAGAATCCTCGTCGTCTGAAAATCATTACGAATACCTTGCTAGGAGACGTTGAGGTGATACGCATATGATGGGAAAAGTTTCTCGCCCGATGCTTGTCGCCTACTCTTTTCTAAGCACTTTTTTAGTAATTATCTTTACCCTATTTACGTATTTTTTTGGGAGTAACACAAAAAATTGGTGGGCTAAACTTTTTGAAATACGAATTTTCCATGTACCTATTCTTTTTCATATTTTTGTCCTTTCATTGGGGCTAAGTTTTATCACATTTTTACTTATTACAGTGATTCAAAAAGCTCAGTATGGAAAAATCGAAGAAAAACTTCGTTTGTTAGCGAATAATGATTATGAAAGTAAAAAATTGGAGCAACCAGTTCCTTACCCTAGTAATGATTTATATATTCAAGAAGTTGACAAAGATATTTTGAAAATAAAAGATAAGATGATGGAAATGTCTAAGGAATTGCAATTGTTAAATAGTCGTCCGCAAATTATGGATGGTGAAACAAAAGAAGAAATTCTGCAATTAGAACGACATCGATTAGCACGTGAGCTTCATGATTCTGTGTCTCAGCAATTATTTGCGGCTATGATGTTGATGTCTGCTCTTAATGAACAAGCCCAAAAATTGGATGCGTTAGAAGCCTATCGAAAACAATTGGCGATGGTAGCTGATATTATCAATGCTTCTCAATCAGAGATGCGGGCTCTCTTATTACATTTACGTCCGATTAGTTTAGAAGGAAAAAGCTTGAAACAAGGGATTGAACAACTTCTTGTCGAATTGAAGAGCAAAATTCAGATTAAGCTCAAATGGGACGTAGAAGATGTAACCTTAAATAGTTCAATGGAGGATCATTTATTCCGAGTGGTTCAAGAATTGCTGTCCAATACGTTGCGTCATGCGAAAGCGGATGAATTAGAAGTCTATCTCCATCAAGTCGATCAGAGTGTTTTATTACGCGCTGTTGATGATGGTGTCGGCTTTGATATGAATCAAAGTAAGACAGGTAGCTATGGCTTAACAAATATTCGAGAGCGTGTGACAGGGATGGGTGGTACGGTCAAGATTATTAGCTTTGTCGGAAAAGGAACCAGTGTTGAAATAAAGATTCCCCTGTTTAAGGAGGTAGAAAAAAATGATTAAAGTATTGTTAGTGGATGACCATGAGATGGTTCGTTTAGGTGTTTCTTCCTATCTTTCGATTCAAGATGATATTGAAGTGGTAGGCGAAGCTGAAAATGGGCGCATAGGGTATGAAAAAGCATTGGATTTACGTCCAGATGTTATTTTAATGGATTTAGTGATGGACGAAATGGATGGAATTGAATCAACGAAAGCTATTCTTACCGATTGGCCTGAAGCAAAAATTATTATTGTGACGAGTTTTATTGATGATGAAAAGGTCTATCCAGCGATTGAGGCTGGGGCAGCAGGCTATATGTTGAAAACATCGACAGCTCATGAAATTGCCGATGCGATTCGGGCAACGCAACGTGGAGAACGCGTGCTAGAACCTGAAGTAACTACCAAGATGATGGAAAAAATGAGCCGTCGGAATGAACCTATTCTTCACGATGAATTAACCAATCGTGAAAATGAAATTTTGATGCTAATTTCGCAAGGAAAGAGCAATCAAGAAATTGCGGATGAACTGTTTATTACATTGAAAACTGTGAAAACGCATGTCTCAAATATCCTTTCAAAACTTGAGGTAGAGGACCGAACGCAAGCAGCAATCTATGCTTTTAAACATGGATTAGTGAAATAAGAAGAAATGGTGCGCTTATTAAAGTAATAAGGCACTATTTTTTTTGAAATTTAAGTAAGAAAGATAGTCTGCTCTTATAGGGCTAAATTTGCTGTATGAGAGTGTACTTAAATAGGTTGCTCTTATTATTAATAATTTACTTGTAGCACTGTACATTCTGAATAAATAAGTGATAAAATTATCCTATTACGTGTTTAAAGCTTATTTGCTATACAAAATAATTATGCGAGTAGTCAAAAAGTAGAGTGAAAAGAGCAAAGTATCAAATCTGAATAGATATACTGATTGGCTTATGTTTTAGCGAGAGGAGTATATGGTAAATGGAATTAGTTGAGGAATATAAACAGCAAAAATTGGTAGGAACAAATAGAATAATAATCAATGACGCTGAAGGCGTAGATAGTGACCTAGTTTTAAAAAATACTAAAATAGCTTTTAAGGGAGAGCGGAATGTTGTTGTCGTCGACAAAGGAACTAATATAACAAATTCTTCAATCACTTTTGAAGGAAATGATTCTCTAGTATATATAAAAAAGTCTCGTAATCCAGTAAATATAAGAGCAAGTGTTTTTTCCGAAACTTGTTTATTTATTGACACAGGTGCTAGTTTTAATGGCGCCATTTCAATCAGTCTCTCTGAAAGAGAAAATGTCTTAATTGGAAAAGATTGTATGTTTTCGTTTGGTATTTGGCTAAGAACCTCTGATGTTCATTTAATCTATGACTTACAGGGCAATCGAATTAATAATTCTAAAGGAATCATTCTGGGAGATCATATATGGGTTGGTCAAGATGTCCACTTTACTAAAGGTTCTATGGTTGGTTCGGGGACTGTTGTAGGAGCAAAAAGTCTAGTTTCTGGAATATTATCGTCGAATTGTACATATGCTGGCATCCCCTGTAGAAAGATAAAAAGTGACACTTTTTGGGATAGACCTTCCACGCACAATTATTCGAGAGAACAAACGAAAGAATCACAGAAATACAAGGGAAATATAGCCAACTTCAACTTTGTGAAAAAAAATAAAGGGAATCTATCAGAAAAGATAGCCGTCTATAATGCCTTAAAAGAATTAAAATCTGTCCCAGAAAAGATTAAACTTATCGAAGAAAAAATAGTCAACGGGAAACCTTTAGTATGTGAGAACAAAGTAGATAAAATAACTAAAGTAAACAATATAGATAAAGTAAATGAAGCAACTAGCACAATTTATAAAAGGATTGGAAAAGTAGTGAAGAGGTATTTGAAAAAATAAATAATTATCTCATCTTATATTCAATAGAAGTCATAAATCTCTTTCGTAGTTATTTTTGGTTCCCTTTGTTATACTATATTTTGAACATGAGAATAGGAGAAGCGTATGAAACAAAATTTTGCAATAGTTGGTCTAGGGCGTTTTGGTGGGAGCATTTGTCGAACACTGATTGAAGCAGGACAAGAAGTGCTAGCAATAGATAATAATGAAGATCGTGTGAATGAATATATGAATATTGCGACCCATGCAGTTGTTGCTAATGCGCAAGATGAGATGACTTTGCGCTCGTTAGGTATTCGAAATTTCGATCATGTCATTGTGGCGATAGGTGAAGACATTCAGGCCAGTATTCTTGTAACCTTAATGGTTAAAGAGATGGGGGTCAAAAACGTTGTAGCTAAAGCCCAAAATTCGTATCATGCAAGAGTATTGGAGAAGATTGGTGCTGATCGTGTTGTCCATCCGGAAAGGGATATGGGCGTGAGAATCGCACATAACCTGGTCTCCAAAAATATTTTAGATTATCTAGAATTATCAGATGATTTTTCACTAGTAGAAATTCGAGTAGCTAATCCAAAATTCTTTAATAAATCATTATTAGAATTGAATTTCCGCCAGCGGTTTGGTTTGACAGTTGTCGCCATCAGACGTGCGAATGGAAAAGTGGTTGTTTCTCCTGATGCTAATGAATTCGTTCGTGAAAACGACAATTTATTAGTCATTGGTGAAACAGATGACGTGGATATTCTTGATGAAAAGATGAACATGTAGAAGGGGAGTATTAATATGCAATTAGAGATAACACCTAAAGCACAAAGCTGGTTTAAAGAAGAAATTTCTCTGGAACCTGGTATGGGTATCCGTTTCTATGGAAAGATTTATGGGAAGACTGATGTTCATGATGGCTTTTCAATAGGTATGTCAGCGGACAAACCTGTAGAACCTTTACTAAAGAAAGAAATCGATGGCGTTACTTATTTTATCGAAGAAACCGATGATTGGTTCTTTAAAGGCTATGACTTAACCGTTGATTTTGATGAGAAATTAGAGGAACCGAAGTATGTCTTTACTAAGAATCAAGAAGATGAAAAGCAATAATTTGTCGAGATTATTCAAAAATAATTGGTAGTAATATTTATTTTCTACTAAAGGAATTCAAAAGAATTCGATAAGGAAAATCGGTTTTTTTTGAATTTCTTTTTCCATAATGAAGGCTTTATGCTATAATTTTTATGTCATGATGGGAGTGAACGCAATGTTATCAATCGTAGTACCTTGTTACAATGAAGAAGAGTCTATTTTGCTCTTTTATAAAGAGATGGAACGTGTTCATCAAACGATTAATGAGGCATTTGAATATATATTTGTGAATGATGGCTCAACGGATCAGACGTTAAGTATCATACGCGAGTTAGCAAAAGATGATTCAGAACAAGTACGTTATATTTCTTTTTCGAGAAATTTTGGTAAGGAGGCAGGACTCTATGCGGGGCTTGAGGCTGCAAAGGGTGATTTGATTACTGTGATGGATGTTGACCTACAGGATCCACCAGAGTTGCTTCCTCAAATGATTGAACGAGTGCGCACAACTGATGCTGATTGTATCGGGACTAGAAGAATTAGCCGTGATGGTGAACCACCAATCAGGAGTTTTTTTGCACGTCTTTTTTATAAGCTTATTAACAAAATAGGGGATACCGAGATGGTGGAAGGTGCCCGAGATTTCCGTGTAATGAGTCGGCAGATGGTCGATGCTGTCTTGGAATTAAGTGAATACAATCGTTTTTCTAAAGGAATTTTTAGCTGGGTTGGTTTTAAGACGGAGTATTTAGAGTATGAAAATCGGGAGCGTGTCGCAGGCAATACTTCGTGGTCTTTTTGGAGCTTATTTAATTACTCAATTGATGGAATTGTTAATTTTTCGGACACTCCTTTGAATATCGCTTCTTTTGTGGGAGCATTTTCTTGTATTGCCTCAGGTATAGCATTAATCTTCATCGTTGTACGGGCCTTATTATTTGGTGATCCAACAAGCGGCTGGCCTTCACTAATTTCTGTTTTTCTTTTTGTGGGTGGTCTCCAATTATTATGTTTGGGTATCATTGGCAAATACATAGGAAAGATTTTTTTAGAGACCAAGAAACGGCCAATTTACATCGTCAAGGAAACTGAAGATACGAATAAATTAAATGTTTTAAGTTCCGATGACAAATAAAACAAAGGAGTAACTAATTGAGCTAATAATTAGTTACTCCTTTTTGTTCAAGTTAATAACCTTTATTTAAATTCACCTGATTAATAGCAATTTTTTGTTCTTTGTGATAACTTTTCAAATTTTCAAGAAATATCTGCATAAATTTTTCTTGGAAGTTCGGTGTCATCCCTGATAAATGTGGTGTGACTAACACATTGTCCATCATCCATAAGGGACTAGTATCAGGCAAGGGCTCCTCCTCAAAAACGTCAAGTGCGGCAAAACGAAATTGCTGTTTATTCAGCGCCGCAATCAAGTCTTCTGTGACGACTGACTTTCCTCTACCGACATTTATGAAAAGTGCCTCCGGATTCATTACTGAAAAAAGCTGAGCATTGAATAAACCAGTTGTTTCGGGAGTTAGAGGTAGGATATTGACGACAATATCCATATCAGGCAACACTTCATGTAGCTGTCCAATAGGATAGGTTTCTTTGAAATTCGGCAGCTTATGACCAGATGTATTAATACCAAAAATAGTTGGACCAAATGGTGTGGCTAATTCGGCCAAACGTTGACCAATTTTCCCAGTACCAATAATTAAGAGGTTGGCTTGTTCTAGCGTGCGATAAGTCATTGTAGAGTCTTTCCATAAATGCTGTTCTTGATTTAGAGCAGATTTATGAATTCCTCGATAATCACTAAGGATTACACCTAGAACATGCTGACTAATCGAATCGCGATGTAATCCACTAGCATTTGAGAGTAGCACATTATTCTTAGAAAGCTGCTCCAATGGCAGATAATCGACACCAGCAGAAATCGATTGTACCCACCGCAGATTAGAATCTTTTGTTAGCAATTCAGATTCTAATTCTCGATCCCAGCCAAGCATAATCTCAACATCTGATATTTGCGACTTTTTGAGAGTTGTTTGCCAGGAAAACTCAGGAGCGATAGTAGCAATTTGTGTAATAAATTCTTGACGAAAAGGTCTAGTTGAATAAATAATTTTTTTTGACATGGTCTCATCTCCTCATAATCAGTGTACCAAAAAAGAATAAAAACTCGAACGAAAGAGTCTTTCTATATATAATTACTATGAAAATATAATAAAAAGACCTAATCAGGCTGAAAAGGTCTAGTTTTTACGACTGGCTTACTTAATTTTAAAGAAATAACCTTAACGTAAAGGAGGCATTTCCTGTTTAGGGAAGCCTTTAGCTGCTTGTGTAAAGATGAATAGCGAGATAAAGGTAATGAGTAAGCTACTATCAAATGATGGAGAAAACACATAAATTAACGCTGAAAGAATGACTGGTAATGTTGCACAATAAATCATCGTTTTTAATGTTTCGAAAAAAGTAACCGTATAAAGTTTTAATTTAGCATAGAGGTTAGCACCGATTGTGGCAAAGAAAAGCGTAACTACTAAGCTAATAAAAGCTGGGTAAAGGGAAACAAGAAAAGCAATGACTTGTATCCACCAAGGAATATGTGAACTATCCAAAGAGGTTCGTAGATTTTCACCTGAAAGATTTTGTAGCACTTCATTCGTATACGGAATATTAAATTGATCATTTCCAAAAAGTGCAGTCATGACACCACCAGTGTTTGGCAGGCTCAACACTAATTCTTTCTCTAATAAACCGACACTTAGGAAATTACCAATCAGATCATTTGAGATATCATTTGGCTCACGTTTTCCAGTAGGGTCAAAAGTAAAAATAATTGAGTCAGTCTGATAAATGAAGCCTTCGACTTGAGCATCTGTTGATAATCGTCCCTCTTTAATGGTAAAATCAGGTATTTCAGCAGCAATGGCTTGACCATCCTGTTGAATATCTTGCATGACACCAAAGACTTTAAACGCGATTGGAATAGATAATAGAGCACTTAAAAAGAGTGTATATAAAATTGCTTTCCAAAACGGTGTTTGTTTTGCATCCTTCAATTTTTTGAAATGAAACAGTGAGCTGTAAAAAAGTTGCCAAGTTGTCATAGTCGTCTCCCTCGTATATCATATAAAGCATTGATAAAAGTATACTCTCAATTTTATAGGAGTAGTTAGTGAAATACAAGACATAGTTAAAGCAATCGTATAATAAGAATAATATTAAAAACAGATTGTTTACTCAGTTTGCCAATAGGTATCTGAAATATGTGTACTGATAGCATCACAAAAATTAGTCTGCAAAAATAATTTTAAATATTCTGGAAACTGTGTCTTTTTTTTGATAAAAAATGTAGGAGACTGGCAAATTAAATCGCCAGTTTCCTACATTTTATTTTTGTCAATTAATATACTTTATTTGTATAATTTACAAATATTATTTTTCTTTCCTTTGGAATATTAAATTGCTGTTTAAAGGTATTCTCTTGTACTGAATTTGGAAACGGTGATCCATGTTGAGTGTATTGTTCAAAAGGAAGTCTTTTAATAACTAAGGTATCATTGGATGCTGAATATTCAGCATCTTGTACACGGGTTAAACTAACTCTTAGATTTTTATACGAAATTATCGAATAACCTAAAAATAGAGTTAATATTACGGCAGAAAGTGCTAATTTTAGCCCATACATAAGAGCAGGACTGAACCTTCCTTCAATTTTAAGAGAAAGAGTATTATAGCTAGCCAGTTTACCACTCAACAAAATATAGTATATATAACTACTTAAGATACACCTAGGACCTAATGGTTCGAGTATTAAAAAAGGTAAGACACAGATAATTGCAGAAAAACCATAAAAAAGCAATTCTATTTTTGTCTCTTTTTTTTCAATACAAATAAATATTGCAATAGCGATAAGTAGCATGAACATAATAGCTGCTATAGATTCTAACAATAAGAAATATTTACCGAAAAATTCTGAATTTATACGTCCAACTGATTTAAAGAATGACCAAAAAGAAAAAACAAATAAAAATGAAGGAATAAAGATAAGATATTTTTTTTCGGTATATTTTTTGGTATATTTCAAAATAGTAATCGTAACAAGTATACTTAAGATTATATTGATTAACCAGTTATTTGTTATAACTAAATTCATCCAATTTTGAGTAATAGTATGATATACCTTTGAAAACAATGTTTCATTCGTTGTACCAATCGTTCGATAGCTATCTGTATGATTAATAATTGAAAGATACACACTATTGGAGAACATTGTTGCGGCACCTAGAATTGACGCTACTAGTAAGTTGTATTTTAATAATGACACTTTCTCTTTTTTAATTAACGTATAGACAACAACGAATCCAGCAAGGAGTACATTATAAAGTGTCATATGCTCCACGATTAATTGTTGTAAAAAAAATAAACAAAAGAAAAGCATTTGCATTAACGGCTGAACTTTATTATTTGTGTACTTCTTAAGTATTACAATTGTAAGTAATGTTGAAAAGATTGATACGTTGTAATTAGAAAATCCAGCAAACCAACCATACGTCTGCCTGTAAATATCTATAGGCATTGCTAGTATAAGTGCCATGATGCAAGCGTTGAATAAGAAAGATTTTTCGCCAATAATTTTTTTTATTAAAACGAATATGCCTGTATTAATTATTGTGTAAAAAATTACGCGTATAATCCAGAAACGTGTAATTAGCATTTCGATTATATTTCCTAAGTATCGACCATTATAATTATCGAACCATATAGATAAACGATCTAACCCTGTTTGTCCTGCCCAAGTCCAGTCATCACCGGATAGTGGGATTAACGCTCCAATTATAAAATAAAAAAAAGCAATGAAGATCACAAACATATTTTCTTTAACAATTTTTTTCATAAGACCTCCGTGTAATAGTCCAGTAGGGATAAACAACACCTGAACATTTAATTTATTAAAACTTATTGTCTTTTCGATATTAATAGCTAAAAGTAAACAACTAGTTTACAATTGAAATCCTTTCCTTAGTTATAATTTTTCACAAGATTAATTCATTCTCTATTCTTAAAATAATCACTATTAATTTTACCACAAATAACTAGCAAAACAATCACTATTTTTAGGGATTTATCCGAAAAGAAAATCAGTTCATTTTCACAAGAACATGCATTTAGAGACATATTTATAGGATGTATTTTTCTAATTGATGTCTACTGGACAAATCAGAAAATGTTGATAAGCCAGTGTTTTACTTCATATTTTGATGTAATAAGTGCAAGGGTTTTTCAGCTGACTCAGCGAAAATCGTGCACTTTTTATCTAAATGGAGGCTTCTGATGTATAAAACAAACACACATACCCAACTTTCTTTTGAAGATTTTGATCAACCAGTAGGTCTTAAGATGAACCCTGGAAATCGCTGGATAAAAAAAGCGGGAATCATTCCTTGGGTAGCGTTGGAAAAGGAGTATGCAAAAAATTTCCGTAACAAAAAAGGAAATTTTGCGAAACCCTTACGAATGGCCTTGGGTTCGTTGCTTATCCAAAAAGAATATAACTATTCGGATGAAGAAACTGTTCTACAAATCCAAGAAAATCCATATCTCCAATTCTTCATTGGCTTGCCTGGGTATCAGGACGAAAAGCCTTTTGATGCCTCTACGATGGTCTATTTCCGTAAACGATTGGATGAAGTGACCTTGATGGAAATTAACGAAAAAAATCTTAGATGCACAACAAAAACCTAAGAATAATGATGATGGCGATTCGACTGGTGGCACGCTTATTTTAGATGCACGTGTGCACCCCAACAGGTCAAATATTCAACTGAGACCGAATTACTCAACGATGCAAGAACGCATGCAGAAACCATTATTGATACAATTTGCGAAGCAACCAACGTGAAGAAATCGCGTATTTATCGTAAGAAAGCTTGTGGGGTTTATTTGTCTATCGTTCGTCGTAAAAAGAAATCACTTAGATTGCTGCGTCCAAAAATCCGCAAACTGTTAAATTTCCTAAAACGAGATATCCGAATCATCAAAGAATTCTGGAAAGCAAGCTATCTTCTAAATGAGCAAGAAAAACATCAGTGAGAAACCATCGAGCGCATCTATGGTCAACAACAACAGATGTATGAAAATCGCACGCATAGTGTACCCGACCGTATTATCAGCTTTCATCAGCCGTGGATTCGACCGATTGTTCGTGGAAAAACCAAGGCGGCAACGTAGTTCGGAGCCAAATTAGATTTAAGTTTGGACAATGGATTCACTCGATTAGAGAAAACAAGTTTTGATGCCTACAATGAGTCTGAGGTACTCGTCACAGCCGTTCGAAGATACTATGATCGTTATGGGTATTATCCGGAGAGCGTGCTCGCCGATAAAATTTATCGCAATCGAAACAACATCAATTACTGTATCGCACGAGGGATTCGTTTGTCTGGTCCGGCATTAGGTCGACCAAAGAAAAACGAAATTCGAGATAAGCAACTAGAATATAAAGATAACGCTGACTGTGTTGAGGTGGAACGTAGCTTCAGCCAATTAAAGCGCTGCTTCGCATGGGCTTACTCACAACGAAACGGCAAGATACAACATTAAGTAGCATAGCTTAAAGTCAATATTTTCTTCTAGGTAGGCAATAAGCTTTGTCATCGCTGGAATTTCTCTGCAAATCTCGTGAAAATTGAGCGGATAGTGGTATCATAATAGACAGTGATAAATATGACTACATGATAAGCTTTTTGAAAAAGCTAAATAAATCGACCGAAATCGATTGGAGAGAAAATTCTGACCTGTAGTACTTTTACGTCAAGAGTTGCTAAAATGTACAGGCCAAATAGAGTGGGTTGTTGTATAATAATCATAAGGAATCTCTCCATGTGAGTACGTCTTAGAAGACATAACTATTGTAATATAGGGGGAGGTCATTTTTTTTGCCGTTAAATTTCTTTTAGTAATAAAGGCCAATAATTATCAAATTTACTCAAATATAAAATAGATATTTTTCGTTAAATAAGTTACTATAGAATATATTGTGAAATGAGGTTATTGTTATGAATAAAATTAAGACATTAGTTAACAATATAGAAGCAAAAGGCTACTGGGAGGTTCTAACATATGTCTTTTTTGGTGGGTTAACCACTGTAGTAAATTTTATTGTTTACTTTATATTTAAAGATTTTTTGAATCTTGATATGGTCATTTCTAACACTGCATCCTGGGTTGCTGCAGTAATATTTGCATTTGTTACAAATAAATTATGGGTTTTCAAGTCCCATTCAAAAGATATCAAATCATGGGCATTCGAATTTTCTCAATTTGTATTTTATAGACTCTTATCATTTGGAATTGACATGGGCTCGATGTTTATTCTAATTAAAATTATCCATATTGACGATTTTGTATCAAAATTAATCACTCAAATTTTTATTGTAATTGCCAATTATATATTCAGTAAACTATTTATTTTTAAGAAAAAAGAAATTTAAATATAGGAGAATTTCAATGAAAAATATATTAATTTCAATACCTGCATATAATGAGTCAGAGAATATCTTTCCTTTATACGAAGCAATTACTACTGTCACAGAGCAATTAAAAAATGATTACTCATTTGAAATCCTTTTTATTAATGATGGAAGTACAGATGAAACTGTATCCACAGTACTCAAACTAGCTGAAAAGAATCAAGATATTTCTTTAATTGATTTATCTAGGAATTATGGGAAAGAGATTGCCATGTCAGCTGGTTTTGACTACTTTACGCATGATGCGATGGTTACAATCGATGCAGACTTACAGCATCCGCCTCTTGCAATACTAGAGATGATTAAATTGTGGGAACTTGGCTATGAAGATGTTTATGCACAAAGAAATGCTAGGAAAGGTGAGTCTTGGCTGAAGAAAACTACTTCTAAAATGTTTTATAGAGTGCTTTCGAAAATGTCTGATGTTTCCGTACTACCTGACGCTGGCGATTATCGTTTATTAGATAAAAAAGTTGTCGTTGCCCTTAATAAATTACGGGAAACACAAAGGTACACTAAAGGGCTATATAACTGGGTAGGGTTTAAAAAAATAGCAATAGAATTCGATGCTGAACCTAGACTACATGGTGAAACAAAATGGAACTTTGGCTCTCTAGTCAAATTAGCAGTGGAAGGAATTACTTCCTACACGACAGCACCACTAAAATTATCAATGTTTTTTGGGTTCATTATTTCAAGTCTTGCGTTTATATACATGATCTATGTTTTAATTAAAACTATGATCTATGGTGCTGATACATCAGGATTTCCTTCTCTCATGATTGTTATGCTATTTTTAGGTGGTTGCCAATTAATTTCAATTGGTATTATAGGTGAATATCTAGGTAGAATATTTATGGAGACAAAACAACGACCTCTTTATTTTATTGAAGATACGTACGACTGCAAAAAAGATAAAAATAATAAATCATAAAAGGAAAGTATGGCTTTGAGCATAAAAATTATGAAAATAATCTTATTCTTGATAATTTGAAGAATACAAAACTTCTCGAAATGTTTGTATATCAAATCAACGTTTTAAGAGCAGGTTTTTGCTCGTTTTGAGAACTATGTATTTTTTAATGAAACTAATCATGTAAAAAAACACAAAAAATCTTTACTTGTATAATTAGTGTAAAGAAAATTTTTAAAAATGGTTCCTCGCTAGTTGATTGCACCCTCTAGTGAGGATTTTTCATTTACCCGATTTGTTTGGTCTGAAAGAATCTTATAAGCGATTCTCAAAATCCTATGCACACAAGCAATAATCGCTTTTTCCTTACTTCTTTTTCGAGAAATTCGATTATACAGATCCGAAAACGTTGGACTCTTTGAGCATCCAGTAGTTCCACCACACTGATAAAGGATGGTTTTCAGATACTTATTTCCCGCTGTAATGTGAGCGGATTTACTCACGCCTCCACTCGTATAACTTCTCGGACAAAAGTCCTGCCCACGAAGCGAGTTGTTTTGTACTAACGAACTGTTCAACGGTCGGTCCTACTTCTGCTAAAATAATCTCTGCCCCTCTTTTTTCACATCAGGGATTGTTTGTAAGGCATCCATCGCTTCAACGTATTCCTAGGTAATTTCCTCAATTGCTTTATCAAGCACGTGAATTTCTTCGTCAATTTGCTCTGATGAACGAGAGTGACTTTCTAAAAGGATACGTTGTGTTTTGGAAAATGTCCCTTCCATTGCTTGAGCAATATCTAATGGTGAAAGTTTACCGCGTTTAGAGATGGTTTTGTGAATAAGCTTTTCCGTAGTTTTTCGCCGTCAAGCAGTAATTCTAAGCATCTTCTCCCAGAACCATTACAAATATCCGTAATAAAGTCTGCGAGTTTGATATTAGCGTGTTGCAGCACATTCTGAACTCGATTTTGATGTTGAAGCTGTTTTAAATTCAGCTTTCAAATTATCGCAAAACTACCAAAGGCAGCATCAATCGCTTCTTTGATTACGCCTGTTGGTTCGCCACCGGCATTCGGCGCTAACATTCCTATTGCTTGATTATCAGCAATTCAATAAATATAGAAGGTATTACGGATGCAGCACCTATAGTATCGGATAAATGAAAAGTTATTAAAAGCCTTTAATCGCTTTTTTTAAATCCCTTTAATTTTCAAAAAAAATGTAAGAGAATTTTTTTGAAAATTTATCTTGCACCTCTAATTTAATGGTACAATACTTGAAGTATCATCAATTTTTTAGAACGGAGACAAGAATGACATGCATACAGAAAAAAATCAAAATATATCGAAATCAGATAATAGGAACATCAAACTGTTGCTCTATCGCCTAAGAAAATATAAATTCATTATTTTCTCACTATTAATTTATTCGATCATCCATATGTTACTTACCACAAAGTCTTCTCCTTTATTTTGGCTAAATGACTGGGTGGATATGAATTCATTTTATACTGTTGGAAAGTCATGGTTGGAAGGTCTCATTCCCTACAAAGATCTATTTGAGCAAAAAGGACCTTTGTTATATTTTATTTATGCAATAGCACACTTATTGAGTCCAAATTCTTATCTTGGTATATTTATTATTGAGACACTCGCTTTCTTTAGTTCTTTGCTATTATTTTTTTCAATTGCTCAGAAGTATCTCTCACGAAATAAAGCTTTTTGGTCAACTTTCATTTTTTCAATATTTTTAACCCTATCTCCATTCTTCAATCGTGGTGGTGGTGTCGAAGAGATATCTGCTCCGTTCACAATGCTTTTATTATACTTCATTGCGCAATTAGACAAAGATACCATTTCAGTTCCTCTAAGGTATTCAATAGTATCTGGGTTCTCAATTGCTTGTTTATTTTGGATGAAATATACAATGATTGGTGGATGGCTAGCCTTCTTTCTATGTTTAAGCTTCATTTTTTTATTGAAAAAAAACTGGCTTGAAATTATCCGTCTAATTTTAGGATATGGTATTGGCTTTTGTATAGTAACTTTGCCGATTATTCTGTATTTTACTTTAAACAATGCATTAAATGATTTATACTATGCTTATTTTTATGCAAACTTGAAATTATATCCGGCAGTTTTCAATTCCTTTATCGAGCAATTATTAAATAGTATAAACAAATTTTCAAATGTATTTACGCCTTATCCGATACTCTATATGTTCCTTATCGTTGGAACTCTTTTAATCATAATTGATACGAAAGTTTTGAAAGAAATTAGTAGTAAATTTATGTTTGTAAGTGTTTATCTAGCTACGGCTATTTCAACTCTCTTTGGTGGCTATTCTGGACCTTACTATTATCTGATATTACTCCCATATATTGCCTTTACCATAATCATTATCGGGAGGCGTTTATTTCCAGAAGAAAAAAGTTCGATAAATATTTTCTTAATTAAGACTTTATTTATTGCCTGCTTTAGTCTAATAATAGTTTTGGGAACAAATGAGAATTTTAAAGAGGCAAAATTATTCACAAATAACCCATCAGTTTCCATCTCGAAAGATGGTGAGAAAACTGATAGAACAAGACCTGCTCAATTAGTCTTTGCAGATATAATAAATAAAGAGAAAAAGCCAACCCTCCTAAATTATGGATTCTTGGATATGGGACTCTATAGGGCAGCAGACATCACTCCAACAAGCTATTTCTTTATGAGACAAAATATTAGTCATGATAGAATGCCAAGATTGATGGATGAGAAGAACGAAATTGTCAATAAGAAGAAAGTCATGTTTGTTGTCACTCGTGGAGAATATGATTTACCTGAAGAAGTTGCCGTTCCAAAAAATATCAGAGACAATTACACTCTTGTTGCACAACACAGTCAAGTCTTTGAACGTAAATTTACTTACAGATTGTATAAAGTAAAGCAGTAATTTTTATTTTTATTTTAGATTTGGGCGGCTAAAATAAAATATTAATTTCCACTTCTGGCATAGAATCAGAAAGACAATGTGTTTCCTTTAAAGTTATCTAATTTTCCAGACTTTATTATCTCTTCTTGCTTGGTCTTTGCGTAGATGGTTTATGTTTTTTATTAAAACAGTATTGATACTTCTGTCTTCCTTTCACCCATGCTTGTCATGTTATTCTTAAGCGTCTGCCAGTTAACTTCAATGGGAAATATTTAAAACATATGTTTATACCTGAATAATTCATAGTAACTCAAAGATATGTTGAAAAGTAACGTTGTTTAACCGATCTACGAGTTTTTTGTTTTCACCAGTTTGGTGCACAAAAAGAGCCTTCCTGTGTTATTGTTAAATCGACTAAAACCTCACAATAAAAGGAGTGCTCTTCATGTTGACTTTACATCAAAATCATTTAAATTCCAATCTCAAATTACTAATTTCTAGTACTGGTGGACAGTTATCTTCCGATTCTGGTCTGTTACTTGTACAAGAATTCTTACATCAGATTAACTTTGATGACTCTATCCAAGAGTATTGTCATTTTTCTGATCCTAGAAAGTATTGCACACATACGACGAAAGACTTATTCAAACAATTACCCTTACAAGTAATTGCTGGATACAAATCTGAATCTGCCAGTGATTTTCTTATGAACGACCCTATCCTCACTTTGGCATTGAACAAAAAATCTTTAGCCTCACAACCCACGATGTCGCGTTTTATCAGTTGGTGAGATACAGACACGGTTGATTGCTTTCAAACGCTCAATGACCAACTGAGTGGACTATTCATTCACCAATTGAATCGACAAGAAATGATCATTGATCTAGATTCGACGCATGCCGATACCTTTGGCTGCCAAGAAAAAACATCCTACAACGGATATTACGGTACGACAGGTTATCACCCACTAGTGGCTTTTGATGGCTTGAGTCGGTTGTTTCTTGGCGCACAGCTACGTCCAGGGAATGTTTATACTTCCAATGGTACAGCGGATTTTCTACGCCCAATTCTTGAACGATTCCATGGTGATTCCTGTTATCGGCAATTGTTGGTTCGTGGCGATAGTGGGTTTGCGATATTTGTGACGAGTACCAAGTGAATTTTCTGATTCGTTTAAAAGGCAATACAAAATTACAACGACTAGCAGAAGGATGTATGCTTTATTCAGATACGACAGATTTTACGCGACACGAAGTACAATGGAATGAGTTGTCTTATCATGTCAGCTCTTGGGAACGTGCGCACTGTGTCATTGTAAAATCGACTCGCCTTGCGGGAGAATATCTCTTCTGCCATGAGTTTCTCGTGACTAATCTAGAGGAACTGTCCCCAAAAATGATTTTTCCTATGTACCAACATCGTGGCGTGATGGAAAATGATATCAAGGAAATAAAAGAAGATTTTTTCTTTGATAAAATGGATCATAGTAGCTTTGTTCAAAAGGAAGGCCGAATGATGTTGAGCTGGATAGCCTATAATCTTTTTCAATTCGTGAAGTAGCTGACTTTCCCTGAAGCAGAGCGCAAGGAAACCGTGGCAACGATTCGCTTCAAACTTTTTCGAGTCGCCTCAAAAGTAACTCCCCACGCACGAAAAATCCGCGTACAACTCGCGAGTTCCAATGTTTTTGACACGTTGTTCTGGCAAGTCCTTCATCGAATTCAAACACTTCAGCTATATTGACCAGTAAAAAATTCGTTTTTTTCCATCAAGGGATTTTTGCGGCTATTTTTCCGAATTTAATCCGTTTTTACGCTGTTAACTTCACAATAAGATTAGCTAATCAGGAATGAGCAAGAAAACTTAAGTTTCACTTCTTATTTATGGGGTGAAAACTTATTATATTTAAAAATATGAATCATTCAGGTTATAAAAGCATAAGATATATTTTATCGAAGTCAAACAGGAATGTACAAGCAAAGACTTACCTGAACAAGCTGAATCATTTGCTTTTGAGCATAAAAATTGTGAAAACAATGAGAGTCTGATAATCTTAATTATGGAAACATAACTATGACTTTTTTTAGGAGGAAATTTATTATGACTTATACTTTACCAGATTTACCTTACGCTTACGACGCATTGGAACCTTATATTGATGTTGAAACGATGCATTTGCATCATGACAAACACCATAACACTTACGTAACTAACCTAAATGCTGCGATTGAAAAACATCCTGAATTAGGTGAAAAATCAGTTGAAGAATTAATCTCTGATATGGATAGTATTCCTGAAGATATTCGTACAGCCGTTCGTAACAATGGTGGTGGTCATGCAAACCATACTTTCTTCTGGGAAGTGTTAGCACCTAATGCAGGTGGCGAACCAACGGGCGCAATTAAAGAAGCAATTGATGCTGCGTTTGGTAGCTTTGACAATTTGAAGGCTGAATTTAAGACAGCAGCAACTGGACGTTTCGGTTCTGGCTGGGCTTGGTTAGTCTTAAATAATGGCAAGTTAGAAGTAACTTCAACAGCTAATCAAGATTCACCTTTAATGGACGGTCAAACGCCAGTTTTAGGTTTGGATGTTTGGGAACATGCTTATTATTTGAAATATAAAAATGTTCGTCCTGACTATATTGAAGCATTTTGGAATTTAGTAAATTGGGAACAAGTAAATAAAAACTTTGCTAAGTAATTTTTTATACGAATCGCGGTTCATCAATGAATTTGATGAGCTGCGATTTTTTTCTTTATAGTAGTTCATTTCATCCTACATTTGCTGTTCTCTTCTGCTTATATAAGTTTAAAAAAATTAATTTTTCTTCTGATAATAATTTATGTTAGAATGGATGTTGCTAGTTATTCTAGTTTACATAGACTGATTTATTATGAATGGAGAGAGCAATGAAAAAAGGGAAATTAATGAAAAGAGTCATCTTATCTAGTGTCGTATTGGGTAGTTTCTTTGGACTGAGCAAAGTTGGTCTTGCTGATACAAATTATGGAATTCAATCCGTTTTGGATGAGGAAACGATTGCCCAAACAATTGAACAAAATAACGCTACTATGGGAAGTAGTATTAAAAATAATAATAGCATGAGTACGTTTGGCATGAGCCTATTCTCGAGTGCGACGGATACTTCACTACCAAATAAAGATTTTATTGATGTCTCCTCTTGGAATGGAGCAATCACGGTTGATCAATATAAAAAAATGAAATCATATGGAGTCAAAGGCGTGGTAGTCAAGTTAAGCGAGGGTACGTACTACTTGAATCCACAACGATTTGTCCAAATTAAAAATGCACAGGCAGCGGGCTTAACAGTTTCTGCCTATCACTATAGCAAGTTTGCGACAGCAACAGCAGCTAAGAACGAAGCGAACTATTTTGCAAACGCGGCTGCAAATACTGGATTAGCAAAAAGTGCGATTTTTGTTAATGATGCGGAAGATAGTGCAATGGCTAGTGGAAATGTCACGAATAATTCGGTTATCTTTGCGAATACTTTAAAAGCACGCGGCTATTCGAATGTGGTTCATTATTCTATGGCGGATTGGGTTACCACTGCCAAGCCTAAGTTAAATCCAAATGTTTTAGGTAAATCAAATATTTGGGTTGCACAATATCCTTACAAGCCTAGTAAGAATAAATTATTGCATACTGATTATGCTGCATGGCAATGGGCTTCTGATATGAAATTTCCAGGTGTTGCGACGCCAATTGGTGGAAGTTTTGATATTAATATTGACTATATTGGTAAGTTTACAGATGGAACCTATGAGAAAGTGAAATCTCAAAAAGCAACAAAATTTAAAGCAAAAGTGAATGAAGCTGCTGTTTCTAGTAAGCATGGTGTTTGGAATGGTGTTCCTCACACTGGGAATGGAATCAAATACCTAAGGAACGCATCTAAGTATGCTGGCAATACTGTGACTGTTTTAGAAATGGCTCAAACAAGCAGAGCAACTTATTGGAGATTCTCTTTGAATGGACAATCACTTTGGATTGATAAAGCAGCTTTTACACCTATCTTAGATACAGTTGTAGAAGATAAGAAAGTGAATGTTACTACAATGATTAAGAATACGACTAGCTATAATGTCTATTCAAATCCAGAAAATACATCAGTTGACACAAGCTATGTTGGAGCGACTGCAACTTACTCTAAAGTAAAAGCGACAATTGTTCGAGAAGTAAAATTAAGTACGAATCAAGTATTTTATCAATTTTCTCAAAATGGCAAAGTAATTGGTTGGTTAAATTCGAAGGCCTTTTACGATCCAATATTGGAACAAAAAAAATTGAACGTTAGAGTTCAAGTGAAAAAAGATGCAGCAAGACACGGTGTGTGGAGTGCAGTACCTAATACTTCTTCTGAAGCAAAATATATTCGTAACGGAAGTATTTATGCTGGGAAAAATGGAGTTGTTTCAGCTAGTGTGCGTACTGCAAAATCAACTTATTACAAATTTACTATAGAAGGTAAAACTTACTGGATGGATCAAGCAGCATTTGATTTCAAATTAGCAAAAATAATCGAGGATCAAGCAGTTCATTACAAGGTAACACTGAAAAAAGCAGCTGATGCGAAAAAAGAAGGTATTTGGAACAATATTCCGCATGTCTCAATGGCTGCACAATATTTAGGTAATGGTCAACCATATCATTCTCAACAGGTGATTATTAAACGCATAGTTAAGACAAGCGAAGGACACACATATTATCAATTTGAAAAAAATGGTAAAGTAGTTGGCTGGCTGGATAAAAAGGCTTTCCATGACCCTATAGTTGAAGAGAAAAATTTAACAATCAAAGTACAAGTCAAAAAGGATGCATCTAAGCATGGTGTATGGAGTGCGGTACCGAATTCTAATCCGACTGCAAAATATATTGGAAGTGGTAGTAAGTATGCTGGAAAACAAGGTACTGTTTCAGTAAGTATCCGCACAGCAAAATCTACTTACTATAAATTTACTATAGCTGGAGAGACTTACTGGATGGATCAAGCTGCATTTAATCTTGTAAAAACGCCAAAAACTATTGAAGTAGTAGAATCTACGGAGTCGACCACTTTTTCTGAAAATTCTAGCACAGAAGGTACTTTAACCACTGAATCTGCTGGAAATATAGATGAAAGTTCTACGTCAAATGAAATTACTACACCTGAAACTAGTGAAACAAGTACTAGTGAGACTATTATTTTTGACACCACGGTAAACGAGTCTGAGGAGAAAATGACTGATGAAAGAAGTGTTACTAATGAAGTTGCTTCATCACATAATTCTAATGATTAAATTATGAAAATAATTTTAGAGAAATCACCTAAAGATTAGAGGGAAATCATAGTTTCAATTAGTCGGTTCATTTATTAAATCTAGTGGAATATAGCAGCACGTTCTCAAGTTGACTAACGTATTAAGTAAAACCATATATTACAAAATTGTTTTTCCAATTTTGTTGATATATGGTTTTTTTCAATAGATCTCCTGATATAAAAAATTTTAAAAGTGAATATAATTGAAAACGGCAGTTTTATATGTTGTAATTTAATATGATACAGGTGGTTTAACTATTTTCCATGGGATTGTAAATTAAAACTATTTATCGAGGATTTATAGTAACTTAAGTAATTTTTCCTTCAATCCCCAATTTTATCTGTAGGAATACTCAGATTTTTAGTAAAAAAACCTGTCAAATTCTCTTGATTTTTAGTAAATCGAGATGTACGATTTGAAGTAATTGTGATTGAATCAAAGAGAGAGTTTAGAAAAGATGGATAGTCTACTGCGTTTATTTATAAAGAAAGAAGTGAAGTTATGAAAATTCAAAAAGTGCATGGATCGGAGAATGATTTTTTCTTATTGGATCAAATGGAGGATGTAGAAGTTAAACTTTCTGCTGCCGAAATCGATAAACTGAGAGCTAGTATTTGTTCTAGGGAATCTGGGTTACTTGGTGGTGCAGATGGTCTATTAGTGGTAGAAGAATCTGAACAGAATGCAGCTATAGGGAAAATGCGTGTTATAAATAGTGATGGCAGCGAAGCCAGCATGTGTGGGAATGGTTTAAGAACGGTAGCCCGTTATTTAGCAGAAAAAAACAAGCAGGATTCGTTCAAAGTAGAGACGATGTTTGCTGACTTGAAAGTGCGGAAAACAAGTGAATTAGATACGAACGTCAAAACTTATCAAGTCGAAATTTCACCCGTTAGTTTAGATCCGCAGACAATTCCTGTACGTGCTGAAGAGGCTATTATCAATCAAATTTTGCCTGAATTATCTTCTACTATTCACTTTTCCGCAGTTGCTGTGCCCAATCCACATTTGATTGCTTTCGTTGCACATGATTTATTAATAAGCGAAGAATTTGAGAGGATTGCTCGTTTAGTGAATGAAGAAAATCAACTATTTCCTGACGGCGTGAATGTCAGTTTTGTAGAGATATTAGATAAAAATGAATTGTTTGTAAGAACTTTTGAACGTGGTGTAGGTTTTACTAGCGCGTGTGGCACAGCTATGTGCGCGAGTAGCTTGATGTATGATTTACTTCATGGAGGCGAATTTTACGAAACAATCACTGTTCGAAATGTGGGTGGCTTAGTGAAAACAGTGGTCCATGAAGAAGAAGGAACCTATTGGATGGAACTGATTGGAAATGCGACAGTGACTCATGATATTGAGGGAGAATTAGACGTATTTTTAGCAAGAAGGTTTTCTGATTTGGTTATTAGAGAAACGCAAGAGCAGCTAGCTTATCAAAACATGATAAATAGAATGGTTAGGTAAAGCGTAAACTATTTTTTGAAAAACGGTTGCTAGCGTTTTCATTCTTAGGTATAATAAGTGTCGACGATCACAGAATTCGTCAAAAATCTTTGGAGGCTAGATATACATGGAACATGGAGTAGTAAAATGGTTTAACAATGAAAAAGGTTTCGGATTTATTACAGTTGATGGTGGCGATGATGTATTTGTACATTTCTCAGCCATTCAAGGTGACGGTTTCAAATCACTCGAGGAAGGGCAAGAAGTTGAATTTTCGATTGTTGAAGGAAATCGTGGACCACAAGCTGCGGAAGTCACTAAATTATAATTATTATCTTTAACGGGTGCTTAGCACCTGTTTTTTTATATGGAAAATACTTGCTTGGAGGTCAATTCATAGTTATACTGTGTAAAGTGAAGTTAGGAAAATTTTTGAAGTACAATGAAATGAGTGACGTTTATTGATTGAAGATAAAGATGATTCTATGGATAATTCTGTAGTCTATCCGAAACCGAACACTCTTTTTCTCTTTTTTAAAAGAGTATTCGATGTGATTGGGGCCTGCTGTGGTATGGTTCTTTTTTTCCTGACTGCGATAATTTTATCAATTATTTATTTTTTCAGTAAGAAGAATAAAGGGCCATTGATTTTTAGTCAAACGAGGATTGGAAAAGATGGAAAAGAATTTGAAATTTATAAATTCCGCTCAATGGTGATGGATGCAGAAGAAGTCTTAAAAAAGAATAAAGAATTATATGAAGAATATATTAATGGTGGCTATAAATTAGATGAGGGAAGAGATCCGCGTGTGACTGGGTTGGGTTCCTTCATTCGAAAAACAAGTATTGATGAATTGCCACAATTTTGGAATGTTTTAAAAGGGGATATGGCATTAGTGGGTCCACGTCCGGTTGTTGAAGAAGAACTTGCTGAATACGATCAGAGGGTAACCGATTTTTTATCTGTTAAACCAGGTTTAACAGGTGTCTGGACTGTTTCAGGCAGAAGTGATGTGCCATACCCAGAAAGAACTGATTTAGAGCTATCGTATTTGAACAATCTTAGCTTGCGGAATGATTTCAAAATTTTAGTGAAAACATGTATTGTTGTCCTAAAAAAAGAAGGTGCGCATTAGTGAATACAAAGATTTTAGTAGCCACACATAAAAAATATTGGATGCCAGAGGAAAAGATTTATTTTCCCGTTCAAGTTGGACGGAAGCTGCATCCTGATTTGGGTTATACAGGTGATGATGAGGGCGAGAATATTTCGGAGAAAAATCCTCATTTTAATGAGCTGACAGCAATGTATTGGGCATGGAAAAACCTAGATGCAGAAGTTGTTGGCTTAGTTCATTATCGGCGTTATTTTGTTAAAAGAAAAAAAGGACGAACGTTAGAAAAAAAACGTGCAAGCCTTCTTTCCAAAAATGAAATTTTGGAGTTATTACAAGAGGCTGATATGATCTTACCGCAACCAAGAAATTACTATATCGAAAGTTCATATTCACACTATGCACATGCACATAATGTGAATGATTTGGATGAAACAAAACGAATTATTCAAGAAAAATTCCCTACTTATATTCCAGCTTTCGAAGTAGCCATGAGCAGCTCAAAAGCGCATATGTTTAATATGTTTATTATGAAGCGAGCGGATTTCGATGCCTACAGCGACTGGTTATTTGAAATATTATTCGAATTGGAAAAAAGAATTGATATTTCTGCGTACTCTAGTTATGAAGCAAGAGTCTATGGGTTTATTAGTGAGCGCTTGTTGGATGTCTGGGTGATGACAAATCAAAAGACATATAAAGAGCTACCTGTTCTTTTTATGGAACCTCAGAATTGGGTTAAAAAAGGAAGCAGCTTCTTAAAAAGGAAATTCTTTCGTTCAACAAAGAAATGAGGCAAGTTAATGAATTTTAAAGAACAAATACGTAAGTTTAGTTATCCTATCAATCAACTGCTCTTTATGGTTGCATTATTTAGTTGGGTCGTCTATTTGGAGCTACAAACAATTACCATGTTCCAACTATATTTACCCTCATTCGGCTTTGTTTCGATTCGTTTATTTTGTTATGTTTTGTTAGTGTTGAAAGGGATGAGTGAGCTAGTTGAATTTATAAAAGAAAAGGAATATAAGCAGCTTAAGATAAGCACATTAATTCCCTTTTTTTGTGGGGCTTTATTTGTAGTTTTAGGACTTAGTATTGCCGTAATAACCAAAAATACAGTGATTTTTGATACTTGTTTCCTGATTTTCTCAGCAAGAAACCAGGATTTACAAAAAGTAATGAAGGCCTTCATTCTTATGCAAATTATTATCATGTTTGCCTGTATTATTGGGAATTTACTAGGAATTTTACCTGAACGAACCTCAGCAAGACCAGGGATGATTAGGCGGTATGCATTAGGCTATTCATGGACTAATTTTCCTGCGCAGATGTTCTTTTACTTGACGCTCATGTTATTCTTTGTTCGAGGCTTATCTTTTAAATGGTGGGATGTTTTACTAACAATTAGTGGCGCTATCTTTTGGTATGTGATTACTGATACTAAAAATCCTTTTGCTTTAGGCATACTATTTATTTTGCTTAGTTTACTTATAAGAAAGTGGTCTGCTTTTTTTGAGCGTTCTTTTATGAGAGGTTTAGCGACCGCATTCACCCCAGTATTATCGACGGTCTTTTTAGCTTTAAATTATTTTTACCAATCAGATTCAGTATTTCTAAAGCGGCTGAACCTTTTATTGTCTAATCGTCTTTTTTTAGGATCATCAGGGATAAACAATTATGGAATTTCCCTAGCTGGACAAGAAATCGAGTTTATCGATAATATAACAAAGTTTGAGCGCAGAAATGACGATTTACCTTATAACTTTATAGATAGTTCATTTATCAATATTTTAGTGTCAAAAGGAATTATATTGTATCTTGTTGTAGTGACTTGTTTTACTCTGATAATTTATCGGTTGATGAAGGCTAAACATATTATTGGTGCTTTAGCAGTTGTTTTTGTTGTGATTCATAGTACCTTCGATCCGCAACTTTTGGATTTGTGGTTCAGCCCATTTCCCTTATTTATTGGAAAATTATTTTCGCGAAAGAATACAGATAAAAAAATGAATTGGTGGCAGGCAACAAGTCGTTCACTATAGATTTGAGGAATAAAAGTGGAAAAAGTATTTATCAAAACAGAAAATGGGAAAAATCCCCATGCGGGTAGTAAAGCACGAGACGATGTGGACAAGCTCTTGAAAGACCGTGGCTATAGAGCAATCACTGTAAGTAATTATGAGCCAAGAGAAGATCGCCGTGAAAATTATTTTGAAAAATTCCATCGACATATGACGTCTATGCTTAATGCTTTCCGATTGTTTTTCCTGTTGCCAAAGAATTCTCTCGTTGTCATGCAACACCCGATGACAGGGTTTGTATATTTCAATTGGGTGATGAATCCACTTATAAATAAAAAACATGTTAAATTTGTTGCTCTCGTTCATGATCTAGATTCATTAAGGAATTTACATGCAGAAAAACAAAAGCGCGATCAGTTAGCAGATTTGAAGATGCTACGAAAATGTGAAGCAATTATTTGCCATAATTTAATGATGAAAAAGTATTTAGTAAGTCAAGGTTTTATGGAAAATAAATTGGTGACATTAGAATTATTTGATTATCTTATACCGCGAGAAGTAAACGCCTATGATGCGACAAAAGGAATTGTTATTGCGGGAAACTTGAATGAAGAGAAGTCTGGCTATTTACGAAAATTAAATCAACTATCTACTCATCTTGATTTTGAGCTGTATGGTCCAAATTATACCGAGTCGGATGAGGCTTCGGTTCATTATCATGGTTCATTTGCACCTGATGAACTGTTGTCTGCGCTTAAAGGTAGTTATGGTCTTGTTTGGGATGGTCCGTCAGTCTCTTCATGCGCAGGTAGTTTTGGTGAATATTTGCGTTACAATAATTCGCATAAAGCCTCACTTTATTTAGCTGTTGGTCTTCCTGTGATTGTTTGGCAGGAATCCGCTTTGAGTAAATTTGTTGAAGAACAAGCAATTGGTTTTTCTATAGCAAATTTGGCAGAAATAGAAGAGCGAATCAATCAGCAAGACGAAGCAAAATTAAGAGAAAATGTCGAAAAAATAAATGGAAAGATCACAACTGGCTATTTTTTGAATTCTGCTATGAGTCAGGTTGAGGAAAAGATGAAGGAGGTCTAAACAATGAAGCCGCTGATTAGTTTTATCTTGCCAATATATAATACAGATGAGCTAGTACTCCGGTCTTGTTTGGATTGCCTAACTGGATTCACATCATCTCAGTTTGAATTTATTTTGATTGATGACGGCTCGCAAGCGTATGTGAAGGCGGTAGTTGAAGACTACTGTCAGAAAGATTCACGATTCATATACCTGTATCAAGTGAACGCGGGTGTTTCTTCCGCTCGAAATTCCGGTCTTACCCATGCTCATGCAGAATGGGTTTTCTTTATAGATTCAGACGATTTACTGACAAAAAATGCGGAAGCAATCTTATTGGAAAGCATAAAAAAATTTGAAAATTCAGAAGTTGTTCTTTTCAATTATGGTGAAATAAACAGCCAAACAGGTAAAGTATCTGAGGCTAAAGATCCGATAACCATTGATTCTGTTTATTGGCAAGACTTGGATGCAGAGGAACTTCTATTGGCGGTCTTTAGAACGCCAGAGACTGGAGGAAATTATTCTGGTTATTATCTAGGGATGCCTTGGGCAAAGTTAGTGAAGAGAGAGATTTTAAATAAAAATGCACTCAGATTTCCAGATGATATTACGAAACGCGAAGATGCACTGTTTGCAGTTCAGTTATACAGTAGTCAGCCTAAAGTTTCCTATGTAGCGGATGTTGTCTATTTATATAAAACAGATAATACTGATTCTCTATCCAAAAAGTATGATCCAGAACTGCCTGTAATGTTTGTAAAGTTACTGAACCGATTATCTTCTTTTCAGAAGGCGGTTAGAAATAAAGAAGCCTTCAATGACTCTTTTTCAATCTATTGTTTTGATTTAACTAAAGAGTTAGTTAATTTATGTTATTGTAATCAAAATAATTCAGCTACGTATCAAGAGAGACGACAGGCTTTTCTAAACTTTAGGAAACGTGAAGAGCTTGTTACTTATTTTACCTATATACCAAAATTTAATGGTCCAATATGGAAAAAAGTTCTTTTTAAAGCTATTCAGCAAGAGTCATTTATCTTTTTAAACGGTATCTATATTGTGAGAAAAGCCCAAAATATTTTAAGGAAGAGGGAAAGTAAATGATGAATGTCGATTTATTAATTCCTCGCTATTCTGGAAAAGGTGGAACTGAGACAGTCGTAAAAAAGGTAGCTGAGTACTTCGAGCATACTACGAATATTCGTTTCCATCTGGTTCTGTCACAAGGTATGGATTCACTAGACTGGTTAGAAGGATTTCGGGACTATCAACTAAATAAGTATCAGTTTTCGAATAAAAAGCTCCAATACATTTCTGGGATTCTATATCTTGCACATTACTTCAAAAAAACAGACGCACAAGTGATTATTTGTTTAAATACGACGATGTTACGTATTGCAGCTTTTTTTAAAAAATGTTATAAAAAGGAATTCAAGTTAGTTTCCTGGATTCATTTCTCGATTTTTGATGAACCAGCCATTAGACCTGAATATTTGCCATTAGCCGATTACCATCTAGCGATTAGTAGTGGTATCAAGAAACAACTTAGTTCAGTGGGAATCCCTAATGAAAGAATATTTTTAATCTATAATCCAATTGACTACAAAGAGAGAACGATTGTTCCAGTATTGGATGAATTAAAACTAATTTATATTGGTCGTTTAATGTTAAAAGGACAAAAAAATCTTTCTGAATTATTTTATGCTTTAGCAGAATTAAAGACAAAATGGTCTTTAGCAATTTATGGCGATGGAGCAGATCGTGTGGCTCTACAAGAGCTAGCAGCGGAACTAGGAATCTCTGATAAAATCATATTTTTTGGGTGGGTGGTCAATCCATGGGAACGTATAGAAGCAGCAAGTGCTTTAGTGTTAACGTCACAATTTGAAGGGTTTCCGATGGTATTATTAGAAGCTGCTTCTTATGGGCTGCCATGTGTTTCATCTAATTGTCCGACTGGACCGGTAGATATTATTACTGTTGAGAACGGCTTGATCTATCCGACAAATGATATTGCTGCTCTTCGCCAAGCTTTAAGTAAAATCAATGAAAAAGAATTTTCATCACAATTGATTAAAAAGTCAATCAATCAATTTTATCCGGAAACATATTTTACAGTTTTAGAACAGTTTCTTTACAAAATTATTTCTTAAGTTACAAAAGGTTTAAAAAAGTCTTGTGGATGTCTCGGAAATCTTGCATGTGATTGAAAATTTTGCTTTCTTTTGGTATGGTTTGTAAGTGGAAAAAAAGAATAGAAGAGGAAAACTTATGAAACGTGTAATAACATATGGCACATTCGATCTATTGCACTATGGACATATAAATTTATTGAGGCGTGCAAGAGAGCAAGGGGACTATTTAGTTGTTGTTCTCTCAACTGATGAATTTAATTGGGAAGAGAAACAAAAGAAATGTTACTTTTCTTATGAAAAACGAAAAGAATTGTTAGAAGCAATTCGCTACGTGGATTTAGTGATTCCTGAAAATAGCTGGGAACAGAAGATTACTGATATAAGAGAGTATCATATTGATACCTTCGTAATGGGTGACGACTGGGCTGGTAAATTTGATTTCATTCAAGATGAGACAAAGGCAGAGGTTATCTATTTAGCTAGAACTCCTGAAATCTCAACCACTCAAATTAAAAAAGATTTGAAATTGAACTAATGTTTTGGGAGAAGGAGTGACTTCGTTTTATGAAAGTCTGGCAAAAAACAGTTATCGGATTTTTGATGTTTATTTTAGTCGTTTTAATTGGCGCTGTAGCAGTGGGCGCAGTATTTTATAATGATGCAAAGAAAGTGGCGGATGATGCCTATGAGCCTATTGAACGTGAAATACCTAGTTTAAGAACAGAGGCGTTGGATTATTCGAATGCAGAACCATTTTCTGTCCTACTTTTAGGGATTGATACAGATGCCGTTCGAGGTAGTCAAACAGAAGGCCGTTCTGATTCAATTATGGTAGCAACGGTCAATCCACAAAAAAAACAAACTACGTTAGTTAGTATCCCTCGTGATACGTATACAGAGCTTGTAGGAAATGGGACGTCAGACAAATTAAATCATGCCTATGCTTATGGTGGGGTTTCAATGGCGATGGCTAGTGTTGAGAATTTATTAGATATTCCTATTGATCATTATGCCTTAGTTAATATGGATGGCATGACTGATTTAATTGATGAGGTCGGTGGAATCGATATTGATAATCACCTAGCTTTTGATTATGAAGGAGCGAGTTTCCCTTTAGGTAATATCCATCTGAACGGTTGGGAAGCAGTGAAGTATTCTAGAATGCGTTATGATGATCCAGAAGGCGATTATGGTCGCCAGAGACGACAAAGAATCGTGCTTGAAGCACTATTTCATGATTTAGCTTCAATCGATTCTATTTCTAATTATAAAGGCTTATTAGATGTTTTAGGTAATAACGCCAAAACTGATTTATCTTGGGATACGTTAATGACCTTGTTAAAAAAATATACCCCTGCGTTGAGTTCGATGGAGACGGATCAATTACAAGGAACTAGTTTTGATGGCGATGGTGTATATGGTGAGTACATGATTAATTATCAAGGAATCGAGCCAGATGAATTGTTACGTGTACAGACGCTACTTAAAGATCAGCTGGAAAATTAGCCAACCTGTAAAATAAGGAATTATCTACTTACAAATAGACGAATGAATTTAGGGTTGAGAGATGCGTTAGCAGAAAATTCTCAACCCTAGTATTAGTTTTTAGAGACTTTAAGAAAAAAGAACTGTATTAAAAGAAATTTTCTAAGTTTCTTTTTTTTGACAAGAAATGAGGAATGAATGAATGCTTGATTATTTAATTGTTGGTTCGGGGTTATATGGCTCTGTATTTGCCAATGAAGCTGCAAAAAAGGGTAAAAAAGTAAAAGTGATCGAGAAACGTGACCATGTAGCTGGAAATATCTATACAAAAGAGACGGCTGGCATTAATGTTCATCAATATGGTGCCCATATTTTCCATACCAGTGATCGAGCTGTTTGGGAATATATTCAGCAGTTTGCTGAATTCAATCGTTATACGAATGCGCCAATAGCAAATTTTCATGGTGAAATATATAATTTACCCTTTAATATGAATACCTTTAACAAGTTGTGGGGAGTTATTACACCTGATGAAGCAAAGCAGAAGATTGAAGAGCAACGGGCCGTGTTAAATGGGAAAACACCTGGGAATTTAGAAGAACAAGCTATTTCATTGGTAGGGACAGATATCTATGAAAAACTAATTAAGTCTTATACTGAAAAACAGTGGGGTAGAGCTTGTCAGGAGTTACCTGCATTCATCATAAAACGACTACCCGTTCGGTTTACTTACGACAACAATTATTTTAATGATATTTATCAAGGAATTCCCATTGGCGGTTATACACAAATTGTCGAAAAATTGTTAGATCACCCGAATATTGAGGTAGAGTTAAATGTTGATTTTTTTGAAAATCGTTCTCATTATGAAGCGATAGCTGAAAAGATTGTTTATACAGGTATGATTGATCAATTCTTTGATTATGAATACGGTGTCTTGGAATATCGTTCTTTACGTTTTGAAACAGAAATCTTAAATCAAGAGAATTTTCAAGGAAATGCCGTGGTAAATTATACGGATGGCGAGACGCCTTATACCCGGATTATCGAGCATAAGCACTTCGAATTTGGTACACAAGAAAAGACGGTTATTACTAAAGAGTATTCTAAAGAGTGGCAAAAAGGTGATGAGCCTTACTACCCAGTCAATGATCAAAAGAATTCTGACCTTTATCGTAAGTATTTTAAACTAGCACAGACAGAAAAAAATGTGATTTTTGGTGGACGTTTAGGCTTATATCAATACTTTGATATGCATCAAGTGATTAAAGCAGCCTTGCATGCTGCTAAAAAAGAGTTGAAAGATTAAGGAGGCGGCTGTCCTGTGAAAATCATCAAGAATTATTTGTACAACGTGGGTTATCAAGTTCTCGTGATGATTTTGCCACTGATTACTGTGCCCTATATTGCTCGTGTAATTGGTGCGCAGGGAGTCGGTATCAACGCCTATACGAATTCGATTATTCAATATTTTATCTTGTTTGGAAGTATAGGTGTGAATCTTTATGGTAATCGCTCGATTGCTTACGTGCGGGATAATAAAAAAGAGATGAGTAAAGTATTTTGGGAAATAACTATTCTAAAGCTAATTACTGTGACGATAGCCTATCTCGCTTTCCTAATTTTTTTATTTTTTTCACATGAATATCAGCAATATTTTCTTTATCAGTCCGTTCTGATTCTAGCTGCTGGTCTTGATATATCATGGTTGTTTATGGGGATTGAAGATTTCCAAAAACCAGTCATTCGAAATATGCTCGTCAAAATTGCGTCAGTGATTTTGATCTTTAGCCTAGTCAAGACGGAAAATGACTTAGGACTTTATATTTTGATTACGGCGGGCTCAATCTTTATTGGAAACTTAACTTTATGGCCGTATCTAAGAAAAACGGTTCGACCCATTAGACTACGTAAATTGCAGATATGGAAGCACCTACGTCCATCGATTAGCTTATTCATTCCCCAAATTGCGATTCAGATTTATTTAGTGCTCAACAAGACGATGTTGGGGGCATTGGTATCTGTTACAGCGGCTGGTTATTTTGATAATGCAGATAAGCTGGTTAAAGTCATTTTAGCAGTTGTTACAGCAACGGGAACGGTGATGTTACCACGTGTCGCCCATACATTTGCTAAAGGAAATAATGAGAAAGTCAATGAGTATCTCTATACATCTTTTGATATGGTCAGCCTAATCGCAACACCCATGATGTTTGGACTAATGGCGATTGCCCCGAGGTTTGCCCCTTGGTTCTTTGGAAATAACTTTATCGGAATCGAACAGCTAGTCATGGTTCTTTCTCCGGTCATCTTATTTATCGGTTGGAGTAATGTGACAGGGCAGCAATATTTGATGCCAACACATAAAATGAAATATTTCACCTATTCTGTGACAGTCGGTGCTGTCGTAAATCTAGCATTGAATATTATTATGATTCCATTATGGGGAGCTGTTGGTGCATGTGTAGCAACAGTAGTTTCTGAAGGGTTAGTCTGTCTAGTCCAGTTCTATGCTGTGAAAAAATTTATTCCAATTCAAAAAATGCTTGTAAATGTATGGAAATATCTTCTTTCTGGCTCCCTGATGTTTTGTGTCGTTTACTATTTGAATGTTACTTGGGAATTTAGTATGGCGACTTTATTTGCTGAAGTAATGATTGGAATCATCCTCTACCTTGGTCTTATTTTCTTCTTACGACCAACTTGTTTAAATGTTTTAAGAAAACTTATTAAACGATAGTTTTTTATTGATGATTAGGTTTTCTGCGCTAAATCTAGCTAAATATCTAAATTTCTCTGGTTAAGTAAACTATTTGACTAGAGACTTTTTTTGATTAGTCTATAAGAAATTGGTAGAGACTTTTTTCTCAAAGGTTTTTGTGCTATTATATATGTTGTCTCAAAATCCAGGCAAAATTGTCTAGAAAAACAAGAGATAGGATGAACACGATGGAAAACAATCAAGTAAAAGTAAGAAGTACTTTAGTTACTAAAGAGTACGACTTATATAAGAAAAAAGCGGATAAAGTCAAGGCTTTATTTAAGTTTTATCGAAAAGATATCCCGAATTTTTGGGCTCTAAAAGGAGTTAGTTTTGAGGTTAGTGCAGGCGAATCTGTCGGAATTATCGGAATTAACGGCTCAGGAAAATCAACGCTATCGAATATAATTAGCGGTATTATTCCACCGACATCAGGTACTATGGAAGTTAATGGAGATACGTCAATCATTGCAATCGGTGCGGGCTTAAAGGTCCAATTGACAGGTATCGAGAATATTCGACTAAAGGCTTTAATGTCTGGTATGACAAATAAGGAAATTGATCAAAAAATGGAAGAGATTGTTTCTTTTGCAGATTTGGGCGATTTTATCAATCAACCAGTTAAAAGCTATTCAAGTGGGATGAGATCACGTCTTGGTTTTGCCATAGCCGTGCATAACAATCCAGATATTCTAGTTATTGATGAGGCTTTGTCTGTTGGTGATGATACATTTTATCAAAAATGTGTTGATAAAATTATGGAATTTAAGGAGCAAGGGAAAACCATCTTTTTCGTCAGTCATGCTTTAAATCAAGTCGAAAAATTGTGTGATAAAACGATTTGGATGCACTATGGTGACTTGAAAATGTACGGACCAACTGAGACAGTTATGGCAGCGTACAAAGAATTTATAGAGGATTTTAAGAAACTACCTAAAAATGAACAAAAAGAGTATCAAGAAGATAAAAAAAATGATCAAAAAGTATTTGATTTAGACGTACTGGCTGGAACTATTTCAGAAGATGAACAATTGGCTGAGCAGAAATTATCGGATAAAGAGAAGCAAGCTAATCTAAGAAGGACACCTTTAGGTGAAAAAATGAGTTTTGTTACTAGAGGGATACTATTACTTTCTGTGTTAGCTTTTCTATTTTTAACTTTAGTTAGTTTTAGCGGAAGGTCACTCACGTTTGCCATTACAGACCCTGTTACAATGCTGCAACAATCAAAAAACGGTGGCCAAGCTGCTCGAGATCGACTTGCGCGTCAAGAGGAGAAAGCAAAGATTATTCAAGTGGGCGGCGAATATAATGCAACTTCTGGCGAATCGCTTAAAGATATCGCAGATAAGCATAACAGACCATTAGAGAGAGTAGCGAAGTTAAATCAATTATCAGAGGATACGATATTAGATAAAGATATGGTAATAAAAATACCTCTGAACTAGTATACAGGTAGAAGGAGAAACAACGTGAAAGAAATCATTGAGGTTATCAAAGAGCAATTTTCCCATGTTGGAATGATTTATCGAATGTCTCGATATGAGGATAAAGCGACGTACCAAAGTCATTATTTAGGCCTAGCATGGCAAATTCTAAATCCGGCGATTCAGATTGGGATTTATTATTTGATATTCGGTGTTGGGGTGAATGGTAATAATAAGATTGATGGTGTTCCGTTCTTGGTTTGGATGCTAACGGGGATTATTGCTTGGTTTTATATTAATTCTTCAGTTTTAGGTGCATCAAACAGTATCCACCGACAAGTGGGAATGGTAGCAAAAATGAAATTTCCTGTAAGTATTTTACCAACTATTAATATAGTTAGTAACTTATCGTCTTATATACCTATGATGGGGATTTTGTTGCTGGTTTTATTTAGTTACGGGATGTCACCAACCATTTATTGGTTACAATTTTTTTATTACTTTATCTGCATGTTTGTCTTTTTATTTGCCTATGGGATATTAAATGCAACCATTACTGTGTTAGTACGTGATTACCACATCTTTTTACAATCTGTCTTTAGATTACTTTTTTATGTCTCTGGACCAATTTGGGATATAAATAATCGGAATTTACCAGATAAATTAGTGAATGTTTTAAAATTAAATCCATTTTATTACATTATTGAAGGTTTTCGAGATGCCTTCTTATCACGTGGTTGGTTCTGGGAAAAAGGGACTTATGGCTTAATTTTTTGGTGTATGGTTTTAATTCTGCTAATTCTCGGGAGCCATTTGCACATGAAATTTAGAGCTAGATTTGTTGATTATGTTTAAAAAATAAATAATAAATAATGAGCTACGAAATCATTTTAGATTTCGTAGCTCATTTTTATGGAGTTTATTTTCTAGTCAGTTTGACGACGACTTCACAACGTGCGGTTTGTGGAAACATATCGACTGATTGCAAATAGTTTACCTGAAAGACGTTAGCAAGTTCTTTGAGGTCTCTTGCTAATGTGGAGACGTTACAAGAAATATAAACCATCTTTTTAGGTGGCTGTTTTTTTAGTGCAACGAGGAGCTTATTATCTAATCCTGTGCGGGGTGGATCGACGATAATGGCATCTGGTCTGAAGCCTTCATTCAACCATTTGGGTAGCAGTTCTTCTGCTGTTCCTACTTCATAATGAGTGTTTGTATAGCCTAGACGTGTGGCGTTGATTTGCGCGTTAGAGATGGCCTGAGAGATTGTATCCATTCCACGCACTTCTTTGGCTAAATGGGCGATACTTAAGCCAATCGTCCCGACACCGCAATAAGCGTCAACGACGGTTTCATTCTGTTTTAAATCCAGAGCTTTAATTCCTTCTTCATATAAGACGCTGGTCTGCTGCGGATTTAATTGGAAAAAGGCTCGAGCGGACAAATCGAAAACGACTTGATTTATCTGTTCTTCGATAGCTTCTTTACCCCAAATATGGATCGTGTCATCGCCCATAACTAAGGAAGTTTTTTTATTTTGAACATTTTGCATGATGGAAACAACTTTTGGCAAACGTTGGTTGATTTCTCGAACGAGCGCCATCTTTTGTGGGAATTTTTGTGTCGAGGTGATAAAGACGACTTGAATTTCTCCTGTTTGAATGCCGATACGCACCATAATTGTTCGGAAAATCCCACTGTTTTTACGTTCATCATAGATTGGCAGTTCATATTTATTTAATAGTTGAACAACTGTATTCATCACGTGCGTCGTGTTTTCTTCTTGTACTAGACAATCATCTATGGCAACTAATTCATGAGAATCGGCACGATACAGACCTGCTTCAACACGATTAGTTAATGGGTTTTGTCTTAACTGAAATTGCGCCTTGTTCCGATAATGCCAAGGATCAGCCATTCCTATAGTCGGTCGTAATTCATATGATTGATAATTAGTCGGTTTGAATTTTTCTAAAGACTGCTTTAGTAAATCTCGCTTGAAATCTAATTGTGCAGGATAGGCAAGATGTTGCAGTTGGCAGCCACCACAAGTGTCATAGACCGGACAAGGGGGAACGACGCGCGATTTGCTCTTTTTGATTATTTTAATGAGTGCGGCTTCCGCAAATTTTGGCGTTGCCTTAGTTATTTTTACTTGGACGTCCTCGGTGGGTAAAGCGTTAGGGACAAAGATAATCAGGCGTTTGTAATAACCAATCCCTTCCCCATTAATTCCTAGACGCTTGATTTTTAAGGGAATCGTTTGCCCTAATTTTACGATTGTTGTCATAAGCTCTCCTTCGTGTATGAAATGAACTAAGGATAGTTTACCATAGTTTTTTCGATTTGTAAGAGATTCTGTGGTATAGTAGAATGTACGTTCGATGAGGAGTGGTACAATGAATAATGAAGAAATAGAAGGTGTCATCACCGTTACCAAAATTGCTAAAGGCAAGGGACCATTTTATAATATTCAGTTATCTGAAGGAGAAGGGTTACGTGTCTCAGAAGATATTTTAGTGCGCTATCGTTTATTAAAAGGACAAGAAATTTCTCAGCAAATAATCGATGAGATTAGACAAAGTGGTGGCTATGATTATGGGCTACAGATGGCAATGAATTATTTGAGCTATCAGTTGAGAACAGAAAAAGAAATTCGCACTTATTTGAAAGATAAAGAAATTGAACGAGAAGATCGTGATAAAATAGTCGCTAAGCTAAAAGAATTGACCTTAATAGATGACTTAATCTATGCGGAAAGTTATGTACGTACACAAGTTAGAATTAGTGATAAAGGACCACAGACGATCACACAACAACTGAGACAAAAAGGCGTAAAAGCTGATGAAATCGAGCAAGCATTGAGTCTATATCCGAAAGATTCACAAGTTGAAATAGCTCTTCGGACTGCTGAAAAAGCACTGAAAAAAATTCATGGGAAAAGCCAAAGAGAGACGGTTCAAAAAGTACGTCAAACGCTGATGCAAAAAGGCTTTTCTAGTGAAGTGATTACTGGGGCGATGGAAAGTATCGAGTTTGAAAAAGACGAAGATGAAGAGTATGCTATCTTGGTTCAGCAAGGAGATAAGTTATGGCGACGTCATGCGCGCTTGAATGCGTCAAAAAGAAATCAAAAGATTAAGCAGTCTTTGTATCAAAAAGGCTATAGTTTTGATGATATACAACGATATTTAGATGAAAAGGAAGAAAGTGATGACTAGGGATAAGATTTGGGCTGATTGGGATAAGGAAAAAAAGGAGGCATTTCAGGAAACATTTATAGATTGGTATAAGCGGGAGCATCGGAATCTTCCTTGGCGTGTCAATCAGGACCCATATAGAATTTGGATTTCAGAGATTATGTTACAACAGACAAGAGTCGAGACGGTGATTGATTATTTTTACCGATTCATGGAGTGGTTTCCAACGATTGAAGTTTTGGCAGATGCGCCAGAAGAAAAACTTTTGAAAGCATGGGAAGGTCTGGGCTATTACTCACGTGTCAGAAATATTCAAGCTGCGGCTAAGCAAATCGTAGCAGAATATGATGGTAAGATGCCGAATACAATCGAAGAAATTCATCAATTAAAAGGAATCGGTCCCTATACGGCTGGCGCAATCGGTAGTATTGCATTTGGTTTACCGGAGCCAGCAATTGATGGAAATGTTATGCGTGTTGTCAGTCGCCTATTTTGTATTGAAGACGATATTGCCAAAGCAAGTAGTAGGAAAGTTTTTGATGAGGCGATGCGCGCAATTATTGATGAAAAGCATCCAGGAGAATTTAATCAAGCGTTAATGGACTTAGGTTCAGGAACATGCAAACCAACCTCACCCAAATGTGAGAGTTGCCCAATTCAAGAGTATTGCCTGGCCTATGAAAAAGGCATTCAGACGGAATTCCCGGTGAAATCAAAAAAAGCCAAACCCAAAAATGTGTATTATTTGGCAGCTGCTATTGAAAATGCCGAGGGCGAGTTTTATTTAAAACAACGAGATGAGACGGGATTACTGGCTAACATGTGGACGTTTCCGCTGATTGAAGTTACTGAATTAGAATATCGAGCGTATCAGAAAAAGTGGGCCAAAGAAGAAGTCGAGATGTCGTTATTTGATTTAGTAGCAGAAGAAGAGGATTTGACTATTTTCGAAGAATATCCTGTGATTTGGCAAAAAAGACATCTTGGAGAAGTCACACATATCTTTAGTCATTTAAAATGGCATATTCTATTATTTTATGGTCGCTCAAAAAAAGAATTTCCAACAGAAGAAAGAAGTCAATGGGCGACGCAAAGCAGTTTTTCATCAATAGTATTTCCTAAACCGCAGATGAAATTAGTTGAGGAATTACAGAAATATCAAACTCTCGGAAATCATTAGTAGGCAAAGCAAGAAATTATTGTTATAATAATTTACGATGTCGGTGTACTAAACACCCAAACAAAAAACAGGTATCTGTTGAGGGAAGGGTTACTATGCGAGTTCCAAGAGAAGGCGAGTTTGTAACAATTCAAAGTTACAAGCACGATGGCAATTTGCATCGGACGTGGCGAGATACCATGGTATTAAAAACAAGCGAGTATTCTATGATTGGTGTCAATGATCACACCTTGGTGACGGAGTCTGATGGACGACGTTGGGTAACTCGTGAACCAGCAATTGTGTATTTTCACAAAAAATACTGGTTCAATGTAATAGCAATGATCAGAGAAAAGGGGGTTTCTTATTACTGCAATCTTGCTTCTCCCTATTTATTAGATGAAGAAGCCTTGAAATATATTGATTATGATTTAGATATCAAAGTATTTCCTGATGGAGAGAAACGTTTACTAGATGTGGATGAATATGAGTTCCACAGCAAAATAATGGAATATCCAAATGATATAGACTTTATTTTAAAAGAAAACGTCAAGATCTTAGTAGATTGGATTAATAATGAAAAAGGCCCATTCTCAGAAGGCTATGTTGATATTTGGTACGATCGCTACAAGCAATTGTCGCGTAAATAAGAAAGTAACTGTCAAGATAAAAATCTTGGCAGTCTTTTTTGCCAGTTGCCAGTTCCACTAACCAAGTTTCATAGTAGTGGAATGGTATGCGTAGGGCAATAGTGTAAAATGGAACATTTTACTTCAATACATGCCTCTAGCGCCAGACACGTTTATATAGTAACGTTTAGTTCGTAATCCTACTCACCAGGTTCAAAAGTAATAGACGAGGAATGGTATGCGTGGTGACGATAAAGAAAATGGAACATTTTCCTCATTTATAAGTCAGTAGCGCCAGTCCGACTAATTTTAGTACGCTAGTGGAATGGTATGCGTAGGCCAATATTGTAAAATGGAACATTTTACTTCATCACCCGGCCCTAGCGCCAGACTTGTTTATACCGCAACATTTAGTTCATGATCCTCCTTACGTTAGTATTAGTCGGATGGTATGCGAAGAGCGATAGAAGTGAGATAATCCATTTACCAAATTTCAGAGTCGATTGCCCTTAGTCGGATGGCATAACCGAGGTTAATTCATTGGAATAGGATACTTTCCTATTTTTGTGAGTATTATAGAGTCCAAAATAAAGGTCGAATCATTCATCAAAATATTGAATGATTCGACCTTTATTATTTGGAGAAACTAATGACTATAAATTCTTTTCCATACTGACATGTTCAATTCCTGCATCTATAAATGGTTCACCGTAGCTTTGATAGCCGATTGATTCGTAAAAACCTATGGCGGATTTCTGAGAACCTAATTTGATTTTTTTGAAGCCTTGCCCTTTGGCAAAATTTTCAGCTGCTGCAATAATTACTTTGCCGAAACCATGATTACGGAAATCTATTTTCACAGCCATTCGCTGTAGCTTCAACTGATTATCGTCCAGAGGAAGTAGACGTACGGTTGCCATGGCTTCATCGGTATCGGAATACAAAACAAAGTGGATAGCATTTGCCTCGTCTTTATCAATTTCTCTTGTGAGAGGCACGCCTTGTTCCTCCACAAAAACTTGATTTCGAATGCGTAATGCATCAAGGTAGATATTATTTAAGGTATCTTTCGTTTTAGCAACTTTCATTCTTTTGTCCCCCTTTTCTCTTCTTAGTATATAGGAAAGTTTTTTGTTGGCAATAAGGAAATTAGGACAAACTTCGTCTCGAGCTCTTCAATTAAATAACTTAACTAGCTAAAAGGAAGCTTTTTATTTGAAGATGCTTTATACTGTACAGTAAGAAGAGAGGGGGAACTTTTTTGTTTGAAAAACTTCGAAAATCAAAATTAATGTTTTGGTCCTTAGAGCTTTTGATTATTTCAGCTTTTGTTTTTGTCCTGACCAAAATCAATTTTTTATTTGCACCAGTAGGAACATTTTTCTCGACCTTATTTGCGCCGGTCTTAATCGCTGGCTTCCTCTATTATTTGTTAAATCCTATGGTCAACTTATTGATGAAACTTAAGCTTAAGAGGATTTATTCCATTCTTATCGTTTTTATATTGTTAATTTTAGCGATTGTCTGGTTATCTTTGAGTTTTATTCCTAGTTTAGTTAATCAAATTTCAGCTTTGGCGACTAACATGCCAACCTTAGTGAAAAATACGCAGGCCTGGCTGACGGATATTAGTAATTTACCGATGTTTAAGGATTTAGATATCACTAAATATATTGAACAACTAAATTTATCATATGGAGACATTATTCAACAATTTTTGAGTGGTCTTTCAAGTGGTTTGGGTTCAGTGGTGGGGACTATTGCTTCCACAACGATGACGATTTTTACTGTACCGTTTATTTTGTTTTATATGTTAAAGGATTCTGATAAATTAGTTCCGAATATCAAACGGTTTTTCCCAGAAGGTAGGCGGGCACAGATTGTCGAACTTCTAGGACAGATGAATCAAACCTTAGCGAATTATATTAGTGGTCAGGCGATAGAATGTGTTTTTGTGGGGACGTTCACATTTTTAGGTTATTTAATAATCGGTGTAGATTATGCTTTCCTTTTCGGAGTGATTGCAGGCTTAACTAATTTGATTCCATATTTGGGACCATATTTAGGTTTAGCGCCAGCTTTTCTAGTGACCGTTTTTGATTCACCTTTTCAAGCGCTGTTGTGTGGTGTTGTCGTGTTAGTTGTTCAGCAACTGGATGGCAATATTATTTACCCAAATGTGATTGGAAAATCCCTTCAAATTCATCCATTGACGATTATTTTGGTCTTATTGGTAGCAGGAAATATTTCTGGATTATTAGGGATTTTCTTAGGAATTCCTTTGTACGCTGTTTGTAAGACTATCGTAGCCTTTGTTGTAAAAGTAGTTCGGGAAGATTATGCTCATCAAAATGATCAGAATGATCAAGATGATAAGTTTAAGGTTACTTTTGATGAGCAGTCAGAGAACCATCTGAAAAATGACTGAGATGGAATCTAGGCAAGAGAGTAGAATAACAATATAAGATATGAAACATGGTAAGGTTAATTAGAAAATGTGAAGCCGACTTACTGAATCTCTAAACAGGGTGGGATAGCATATTTTTAAAGGTTCAGGCAGTGTTCAGAAATATGTCCACGATTCTATAAAAGACTGACAAAAGGTTAGTTTTTGGAGTTTATATTGCAATGGAATGCGCTTTATGATAACATTTTAACGTGGCTACTATTAGCCACGTTTTTTTCTATAAAAAAACAAATGAAAAATATAAGGAGAGAATGCTATTATGAATGCTGACCCTGACAGTCAGTCGCTTTTAGCGCAAGTTTTACTATTAGTTGTTTTAACATTGATTAACGCCTTTTTGGCTGCTTCGGAGATTGCGGTTGTTTCCATTAATAAAAGCCGTATCGAGCAAAAAGCTGGGGAAGGAGACGTAAAATCACAAAAACTACTAAAAATACTGCAAGACCCAAATAATTTCTTATCCACTATCCAAGTGGGCATTACTTTGGTTAATATTTTATCGGGTGCTTCATTAGCTGACACATTATCTACTAGGTTAGCCCCTTTACTAGGTGGCGGTAGTGCCGGAAAAAATATTGCGAACATCATTGTTTTGGCTATTTTGACCTATGTATCGATTGTTTTCGGAGAACTTTATCCCAAAAGAATCGCATTAAATAGATCTGAAGAAGTGGCAAAAGCGACATCTGGATTAATAAGAGGAATTGGTATCATAGCTAAACCATTTGTTTGGCTATTATCGGCTTCAACCAACTTATTGTCCCGCTTAACCCCAATGGACTTTGATGATGCAGATTCCAAGATGACGCGTGATGAGATGCGTTATATGTTGGAAACGGAAGGTGTCTTGGATAATGATGAATTAGAAATGTTACAAGGTGTCTTTTCTCTTGATACAAAGGTTGCCCGTGAAGTGATGGTTCCACGTACGGATGCGTTTATGATTGATATCAATGACACAATTGATGAGAATATTAATGAAGTTCTATCAGAAAACTATTCAAGAATTCCCGTTTACGACGAAGATAAAGATAAGGTTGTAGGCGTTCTTCATACGAAAAACTTACTTAAAGAAGCACATAAAAACGGCTTTGATAAATTAGATTTACGAGAAATTATTCAAGAACCGCTTTTCGTGCCAGAAACGATTTTTATCGATGATCTTCTTTATGAATTAAAGAAAACCCAAAATCAGATGGCTATTTTATTAGATGAATATGGTGGCCTGGTTGGTTTAGCAACGTTAGAAGACTTATTAGAGGAAATCGTCGGCGAGATTGACGATGAATCTGATGAGGTAGAAAAACTGTATGAAAAAGTTGGTGAATGTGAATTTTTAGTTCAGGGACGAATGCTGATTGAAGAGTTTAATGAAGTCTTTGAAACTGATTTACACATGAGTGATGTCGATACGATGGCAGGTTATTTAATCACAGCTTTAGGAACGATTCCTGATGAAGGGGAAAAACTTTCCTTTGATGTTGATAACGTGACTTTGATATCTGAAGAGATGGAAGGTTCGCGTGTACTTGTCTTACGAGTGAAATTTCATGATTCTGAAGACATAGATGTCGAGCCTGAAGAGGAACGTCGTTTGTTTCGAAAAGAGTTTGATGAAGAGGAACCAAGAAGATAGAGATGAAGAAAAGATTGGCGGTTGACTACAAAGTTTTGTGGTCAACTTGCTAGTCTTTTTTGCTTAATGTTTTTAAGCTCAACTAACGAAAATTAGGGAAATCCGTAACTTCCAGATGACAACTATTTATTTTTCTATAGGTTCCATGATATACTTGGCTAGTTGGAAAAGTAGTGTTTGGCTATTATAACTAATAAGTAGTCTTTAAGAGGGGAAATCCCTCATCTAATAAAGTAACAGAAATGGAGTCGAAAATGAATAATCCTAAATTAAATGAACAGGTAGATGCTCGTCGGACATTTGCCATTATCTCCCATCCGGATGCCGGGAAAACAACGATAACAGAACAACTGCTTCTATTTGGTGGAGCGATTCGTCAAGCTGGTACGGTTAAAGGAAAGAAGACCGGTAACTTTGCAAAATCTGACTGGATGGAAATTGAAAAACAACGGGGAATCTCCGTGACAAGTTCAGTTATGCAGTTTGATTATGACGGAAAACGTGTCAATATTTTAGATACCCCTGGACATGAGGACTTCTCTGAAGATACTTACCGGACCTTGATGGCTGTCGATAGTGCTGTGATGGTGATTGATAGTGCCAAAGGGATTGAAGCACAGACAAAGAAATTATTCCAAGTTGTAAAAAAACGAGGAATCCCTATTTTTACCTTTATCAATAAGCTGGATCGTGATGGTCGTGAGCCTTTGGAATTATTGGAAGAGCTGGAGGAATTACTATCTATTGAGTCGTATCCAATGAACTGGCCGATTGGTATGGGGAAAGGGTTAGAAGGCTTATATGATATTCATAATAAGCGCGTGGAACTTTACCGACCAGAAAATTATGATGGCGAGCGATTGATTCCTTTAAACGAAGAGGGACAGATTCCGGAAGGCCATAAATTGTATGAGAATGGCGTGTATCAGCAGGTTCTAGAAGAGGTTGAATTATTGCAAGAAGCTGGCGATGAATTTGATACCGAAAAGATTGCAGCTGGAAATCAAACGCCTGTATTCTTTGGGTCAGCATTAACTAATTTTGGTGTTCAAACAATGCTAGAGACCTTTTTACAATTTGCACCTAAGCCACATGCACATAAAACAGAGGAAGGGCAAGCCGTGAGTCCTTACGAAGAAGAATTTTCTGGGTTTGTCTTCAAAATCCAAGCAAATATGAATCCTGCTCATAGAGATAGAATCGCCTTTGTACGGATTTGTTCCGGAACCTTCGAAAGAGGAATGGATGTTACTTTAGGCAGAACGAGTAAAAAAATGAAATTGAGTAATGTGACGCAGTTCATGGCGGATACTCGGGAAAATGTTCAAGAAGCAGTTGCCGGCGATATTATCGGAATCTATGATACGGGGAATTATCAGATTGGTGACACAATTTATGAAGGCAAACTTAAAGTTGCTTACGAAGAACTGCCATCATTTACACCTGAACTCTTTATGAAAGTTAGCGCAAAAAATGTGATGAAACAAAAATCTTTCCATAAAGGAATCTACCAATTGGTTCAAGAAGGCGCTATTCAATTATATAAAACTTATTTAACAGAAGAATATATTATTGGTGCCGTGGGCCAACTCCAATTTGAAGTATTCCAATATCGGATGTTAAATGAGTACAATGCGGAAGTGATTATGACGCCGATGGGCAACAAAATTGCGCGTTGGATTAAACCAGAAGACTTGGATGAGCGCATGAGTTCAAGTCGGAATATTTTGGCGAAAGATCGTTTTGATCAACCCTTATTCTTATTTGAGAATCAATTTGCAATGCGTTGGTTTGCTGACAAGTATCCAGACGTCGAATTGAAATCTCTATTATAGAAGATTGCTTTTTGCCAATTTTTCTTTATGACAGCTAAAAAAAACTATTTCCTTATGAGTATGACGCTTGGTCGCTCATGGGAAATAGTTTTTTTTTATCTTCTATGATGCGTAAAAGAAAGCTCAGTGATGTAGCGTTTTTCTAGTATCTCGTGAGTAATAATTTACATATTTTCTTCTTTTGACACACATATAGGTCTTTTTTGGATAATTATTTTTTATTAGAAAATCAAAATTTGATGTTATTATGTGAAGTGGGTTACGAATAGAGGAGGAGACAAATGATCTATGATAAGTTATTAACGGAAGAGGGAAGAAGTAAATTAAAAATTTTAAGCCGATTAGGTGAATTAGGTAAAGGAATCTATTCCATCCATTTATTTGAAAAAGAACTACGTGTTTCCTACGTCAAAGCCTCTCATTTAATCCACACGATGGCTAGTGAACTGAGCTTAATTGATCCCCAATTTTGCCTTTTAAATGCTAGAGACAAAATAGAGATTGTCGAGGACCTTCCACCGTTTGAAGACTATCAACGTTTACTCTGTAAACGTAGCTTACCTTATCATTATTTACTATATATCTTATTGTACCCAACTAAAAATATATCAGATTTTTGTCTAGCAGAAAATATAAGTCTTTCTACTGTAGTTCGGAAGCTGCCGCAGTTGATTGCTTACTTTAATGAAAATAAGCTCCATTTGAATCGTCAGCAAATGAAATTGACTGGGAAAGAAAGTGTGATTCGCTTAATTTTTAATCAGTTTATTTGGTCAGTTTCGACTGGCGAAGAAGTGATTGCTCACTTTAAAGAAACAGAAGATTTCGATATGACTCATTTATTTTCCCAAGAGGATCGGCGCTGGTTGACTTATGGGGATGAAAGAGAGTGGAATTTACATCAGGCAATTGCTTACCTAAGAGTTCGACAGGGTTATCGTTTAGAGGGAAATGATTATGTAAAGGCTAACTTGCCAGGAATTAATCAAAAATTTCGAGAGTGCTTAGAAAATCTAAGTCAAAGTGACACAGTAATTAAAAGAGAAAGCTATTTGATTGGCTTTTTCATGTTTTATCGGACACAATATTTTACTTTAAGTGATCCGAGAGTCAGTTATATCAGAAAATATTCTGCTAAAAATCTGACGGTTAGTCAGCACACGAAAAATTTTTATAATTTTTGCAAACAGGAAATTTTTTCTAAGTCTATGACAGCTGAACAAGAAAAACTACTTTGGATAGATTTATTTACAGTATTTTTACAGAATGATTATTTCCCAGAGGTTACATTTAGTGATAATCTATCGACAGGTCCATTAATGGTTCATTATCATCCAGCCGTGATAAAATTAAAGGAAATTATCTCTACCTTTTTAGATAAGGAATACCGAGCTGAGCCAGGGAAACTGTGGAATAAGGAAGGCTTACTTGTTCTTCTATCAGCCTTGGTTTTACCTTATATTGAAAAAGATGTAGTGAGACAGACGATTCGCATAGGTGTTATTGGTGTACAGGACACAGGTTTGCTACACTTTTTATTCTATCAGCTCCAACAAGTTGAAGGACTTGATATGGAGGTTTGTGGCAATGTAGTTAAGAAAGACTACGATTTACTTTTAAGTTCCGCTACTAGCTACTTACCAAAGGATTCGAGAATCCCGTATTATATTTTAGATCCAGACAATGTAGAGATGGTTGCCCATATCCAAACGAAGATTGAGGGATTAAGTCAGAAGAAACGAATGAATTACTAGAGCGAGCTTGAACGTAAGATAGAAACCAATAAAAAAAGCCTACAGTTGTAGGCTTTTTTTGTAGCTAAATAGCAATTCCGTTTTGTTGGCTGACTTTAGGAATCGAAATTTCGACTGTTCCCTCCATCTCAACTGTTGTAATCTTATCTAATTGGTAAGAACCAGCGGGCAATTTTTTTAAGAAATGTGCTTTAATCTCTTCTATTTCTGAAGGTTTAAGATTACGTTTTTTGTTTACGATTAAAATCTCATTATGGGCTAATGCTGAAGTATAGACCACTGTAGTATTTCCGGCCGTATAAACCTTAACCATCTCAGCATCTGTATTTTCTAATTGACTCATAACCAATCTCGAATGACTATTTGTAACGTTTACGAGTTTCATATTGCTCACCTCACTTAGTAAATTTGACTTGTGATACTATCTTTCTCTATTATAATTTTTTTTTGGGAAAATAGGAAGAACTTCGACTTAGATTTCGGAAAAAAATCCCAAAATAACTAAGTATTGTTATAGAAAAATTAACAATCTAATGGATTTTTTATGTTTTAAGCATCATTAAAATGTGCCAAGATACGCTGTTATACTTATGAATAAAGAATAATTAGTCAGAGAAAAGGCTTATTAATCTATGGTTCTATAATATTTAGTG
>NZ_MAEJ01000013.1 GCF_009933175.1 Candidatus Enterococcus huntleyi
AAAAAAACTGTTGCCATTCCATATTTCATCCAGGGTATAGTATGATTGTATTAAGCAATAATTTATGCAAATAAGGAGGGGAAACAAATGGATAGTGATAGTCTGGTTCGCATATTGGTAGGAATTCCGTTATTGATAAGTGGCGTGCAGTTATTTAGAGGAAAATGGCTTTTTCTAGTTGCTGGGTATAATACCATGAGCAAAGAAGAGCAAGAAAAACTAAATGGGAAATTTTTAGGAAAAGTGGTTGGAATCATGCTACTTTTATCTTGTCTAATCATTGCAACGACGCTAATTTATCCTGAAGCAGAAAGAGTTTGTACGATCCTACAATTTGTAATCGTTTTCGGAGTTGTGATTTACGTGAATGTAAGTGACAAAAGGAAGGCAAAGTGAACTTCTATTTTTATGAAAAAGTACATATACTAATGGTAAGGTGAAGCTTTACGCTCACACAAAAAATTTCAGGAGGAAATTGTGGCGGTAATGATCTTAAAATCGATACGTATAATTGGTATTGGAATAGTTTTTTTACTAATCTTACTACTGGGTTATCGGGAAATAAAAAAAGGTGTGTTAAGAACAAAAAGTGAGCAACTTATCAAAGAGGGCGGAATTAGTGAACATCGGGAAATCACAATAAATGGTTCAAAACAACACATTGTCATTGAAGGTAGAAAAAAGGATTCGCCAATTTTGCTATTCTTACACGGCGGGCCAGGAATGCCGGTTCCATTTGGAGCCAGTTCAAGGGCGATATATCCGAAAATAACAAAAGCTGTGACTGCAGTGTATTGGGATCAATGTGGCGCAGGAAAATCCTTTAAAGGTGCGAGAAAGGAAGATCTTACTATCGAGCAGATGGTGGCAGACACGGTCGCGTTAACCAATTATTTAAGAAAAGAGTTTGGTCAAGAGAAAATCTACATTTTAGGGATTTCTTGGGGGACTGTGCTGGGATTATTAGCTGTCGCAAAAAAACCTGAACTTTATCATAGTTACTTTTCTTATGCCCAACTAACTAATTTACCGGAAGCTACTCAAATTGTTTATGATTGGTTAATGGGAAATTTACTAGATAAAGACATGGAACCATTGGAGGTTTCAAAAGAAGACCGAGAAATTCTAAGAGGTATGGGATCCCCACCGTTCTCAAAAGAGGAAGAGGCTAAATTTTCTGAAATTTCTAATCGAGTCCTAGGTAAAAATGAAGTGTTGGTGAAAGAGATAGCCTTCTTGAAGCCGATGTTGTTTTCTCCAGACTATTCTTTATCATCTATCTACAATTCTGTGCTTAAAGCAGGTAAATTAAATATAATTGAGTCGAATTTAATAGCTGAGCTAAAGAAATTGAATTTTAAGGACGAGATTAAGGAACTCAAGATTCCAGTCACTTTTCTAAATGGAAGATATGATAAGGTGGTTCCGTTATGTCAGATTCGTTCTTTTATGGATGGGTTACAAGCTCCTGAAAAAGAATTAGTAATCGTTGAACACTCCGCGCATATGCCTAGTTCTGAAGATATGGAAAACATGACGGGTGTTGTTGTGAGGAAGATACTGGAGGAACAGGAGGGTGTTACACTCTTTTAAATCCAAGAATAGTTGGTCTTTACCTATTGCCAAACTAGTATACATTAATCGTTGTTCTATCAATAATTTTGGGCATCTGCCAATTTGGTGGATGTCTTTTTTTTTTTCGCATGCTGGTGAAACGATAGGAAAATGTATCATTTTCTTTTATTTGCCTACGCATACCATTCCGCTACTACGAAACTTGGAAAGCGGAAGTGGCAATAACTAATTAATTATTCTTTTCATTTTAGATAGAGTTATTAGCTGGATTGTTTCTGCTTTTTTCAAAATTGTGGCTATTTGCGGCGTTTTCACGTTTTTCAAAAGAGCTGTAAATAGTAAAAATCCATTGTTCAGTGGATTTTTTGTCTTAAATTAGTTTTTTCACCTCGATATTCCCCCCAAATGATGCGCAACTAGCCACAAGTATTTAAAAAGTGGTTAGTTTATTAGCTATTAAATGATAGGGGTGAAGAGTACAAGATCTATAAACGTTGCAAACTCAGGAATCTACGGACAATATTTATGAAAAGTTATCTGAGTTGAATTCACGTTTTGCTGAAATTTACGGTTTTTCGTGATTTTTCAAAGTTGTGGCTAGTTGCGGTGTTTTTCCGTAATTTAGCTAAGTTGAAAAAATTAAAACCCTTTACCTAATGAGTTTTGTCTTCCAAACTAGCTTTTACTCTCGATATTTTCTCCAAATGATGCGCAACTAGCCACAAACATTTAAAAAGTAGTCATTTTGACACTTTTTTATAGATAGTGTCCTGTTTTAAATAACAAATTTAAAGTTATCAGGTCAACCACTTATTGAAGTCGACTAGTCTATTATCTGATTCAATTTTTAACACAAAACTAAAAAAACACTCAAACTTTAAGGTTCATTTATGGTACGCCGTTTATTATGAATAACAGATAATGAATGACTGAGGAGGATACACAAATGAAACTTAAAAATGTTTTTCAACGTAAAGAAAATAAATATACATTATCCATGGACACTTATACGTTATTACGTAGCTATTTGGAACCTTATATGACTGAGGATGAATACGGGCTACATACGATTGTCTCGATTTATTTTGATATGGCGGATTACGCACTGATACGGCAATCCATTCTAAAGCCGGTCTACAAAGAGAAATTCCGTTTGCGGAGTTATGGCGTACCGACAGCTGATCAGACTGTTTTTCTGGAGCTGAAGAAAAAGGTTAAAGGGATCGTCTATAAAAGGCGACTGGCTTTAGAATATGGGCAAGCGATGGGCTATTTACAAAATCCTAACTGTTTATCACCAAAAACTTTTCGGGACCGCCAAATTAAACAGGAGATTGATTGGCTTTACGCGAAAAAACATCTTTCGCCGAAAGTTGTGATTGCTTATGACAGACGAGCGTTGGCGGCGCGCGATGAGGACCTGTCTGACTTTCGGATTACGTTTGACTTTAATATTCGCTATCGGACGGATCATTTTAACTTATCAGATGGTGATTTTGGCGAACGGGTGGCACCCGAGATTGATGTTCTGATGGAGGTTAAAGCACTGGGGGCTTATCCATTATGGTTCAGCGAACTGCTTTCTGAATTATCAATTTATAAATGTTCATTTTCAAAATATGCACAAGTTTATCAACGGTATTTATTCGAGGAGGAATTTTCACATGTTATCTAGTTTATTAGTCGATGAGTCAACCAGTACAATTACAGCGGGCATGACGGATGTGCTACTTTGCGCGCTAGTGTCGTTAATTTTGGGCATGGTTGTGGCGTATGTCCATATGTTTCGGAATGTCTATACCAAAAATTTCGTGATTACTTTAGCGGTTTTACCAGTCTTAGTTCAGCTGGTTATTATGTTAGTTAATGGCAATTTGGGCACGGGTGTCGCGGTTTTGGGCGCGTTTAGCTTGATTCGTTTTCGTTCCGTTGCCGGTAGTTCCAGAGAAATTACTAGTATTTTTTGGTCGATGGGCATCGGCCTTGCAACAGGCATGGGCTATATTGGCTATGTTGTATTATTTTCAGCTGTCACAGGTGCTTTCTTATTGTTATTAAATGTGTTGAAGTTTGGTGAAAATAATAAGGTAGCTGAACGAGAATTGAAGGTGACGATTCCTGAAGATTTAGATTATCCAGGACTATTTGATGATCTATTTGAAAAATATGCCTATCAAGTCGTAACAGACTCTGTGCGGACGACGAATATGGGCTCTTTATATGAATTGCGTTATCATGTCAAATTGAAAGATATTCAGTTGGAGAAACAATTAATCGATGAAATCCGCGTCAGAAATGGGAACTTACCGATTATCTCAGGCAAAGTTTCAACGAATAAAGACGAACTTTAGGAGGTTCATTCTATGAAAAAATTACCGAAAACACTGCTATTTACGCTCAGCACACTAGCTTTATTGACAGGCTGCAGTACGAGTAAAACCACGAGTCAATCGTCTGCTGCAGTGACGGATGCGAGCGCGGTTTCTAGTCAGACAAAAGAAACGGCTACGTCAACAACCGTCCAAACGAGTGAAACGAAATATGGTAGCTACAAAAATGAAGATTTTGATGCCTCTTATGATGAGGCCTCAGCTACCACGATTGAGCTGTCAAAAAATAAAGCGACAATCACAGGCGATGGCGCTAAATTAACTGATGACACGGTGACCATCTCTGCGGCAGGGACGTACATTTTATCCGGCACTTTTGAAGGACAAATCGTGGTTGATGCTTGTGAAGCCACGGTTCATTTAGTCTTGAATGGTGTCTCAATCACAAATTCTGATTCTTCGGCAATTCTTGTCGAGCAAGCGGAAAAAGTCATCACCACCTTAGCGGATGGAACTGAAAACACGCTAGAAGATGGTAAGGATTATGTGTTTGCGACAGGAGAAGATGAACCGGATGCGACTTTCTTTAGCAAGGATGATTTGACGATTAATGGCACAGGCTCGCTAATGGTCAATGGCAACTACAGCAACGGAATTCGCGGCAAAGATGATCTCGTGATTGTCTCCGGCACGATTAAAGTCACAGCGATTAATAATGCGATTAAGTCAAAAGATTCGTTATCCATTGCGGGCGGAAGTTTTGATTTGACGACGACTGCTGGGGATGGTTTACAAGCTAATAATACGGAAGATGCCGCGCAAGGCTGGATTGGCATCGATGGCGGTACCTTTGCGATTCAGGCGGGGAATGACGGCATTCAGGCGGAAACTAATTTGAACATCGCCACTGCTGAACTCTCAATTAAAACTGGCGATGGGGCGACCATGAGTAATCCGGATGCTGAAGCGAGTTACAAAGGGTTAAAGGCTGGCAATACGATTGTGATTGATGACGGAACTTACACCATCGATAGTGCGGATGATAGTATTCATGCCAATAATGCGGTCACGATTGCAAATGGTAGCATGACCTTAGCCTCTGGCGATGACGGGATTCACGCGGATCAAGCGTTGACAATTGATGGTGGCCAAGTGGTAGTGACAAATTCTTATGAAGGCTTGGAAGGCTCAACCATCACAATTACTGGTGGCGAACATCAGATTACGGCAACGGATGATGGCATCAACGCAGGCGGCGGCAGTGACACAACGGAAACGGCAGGTCAATTTGGTGCAGATTCATTTGGCGGTGCAGGCGGTGGTCCTGGAGGCGGGGATCAGGCGGATGAAACGAAATCCATTAAAATTTCGGGCGGCTTAACGCAGGTCAAGGCAGATGGCGATGGCGTCGATAGTAATGGCAATATCACGCTGACAAACGGCACGCTGCTAGTCGACGGTCCGACTAATGGCGGTAATGGTGCGCTAGATTATAATGGTGAATTCGTGCAAGAAGGTGGGATTTTGATTGCCGCTGGCAGTCAAGGCATGACGCAAGCCACCAGTGACACATCAACGCAGCCAAGTCTTTCGCTCTCTTTCAGTCAAACACAAGCGGCCAATACTTTACTCAATGTGGTAGTGGATGGAAAACAAATTTTAAGTTATACGCCGTCAAAAGAGTTTGGCAATGTTGTGATTAGTACACCGGAAATGAAAAAAGATGGCACAGTCACCGTTTCGACGGGTGGAAAAAATAGCGAAACAGCGACAGCCAATCTTTCTCTAGGTGGAACTTATACTGAGGGCACTGAGCTTGGCACCTATACTTTATCTGATACCGTGACATCACTTGACCAAGAGGGAAATGCTGTTAGCGCGAATCAAATGGGTGCTCCTGGAGGCGGTCAAGGAATGGGTGAACCCGGCGGCGGTGGCTTCTAATTTGAAGTCGCTGACTGAGATAATTTTTTTATTATTCTGTGCACTAAAAACCAATTATTGAACGGTTGCTAGAGAGTCCTTTTAATAATCATTTTGACAATTATCTGACCAGTCATTCGGAGGCTCCTCGCTACCGCTTTTAGTTGAGTGGTCACGCTTTACCAAACGTGCGAGAACCTGTAAACTAGAGGTATTAAGAACAGGAGTGATTGAATTGAGTAAACGAGTCCTTCTTCTAACCTTTGGTATTGAAAGTCAATCGTACCAAGCATTTTCTGAAATAAAAAAATTACACGTTGCTCGTGCCATAAAAGGCGATCAAATGGCTGTGGTAACTCACACGAATGATGGGAATCACCAGTTCAAAATTGACGATTTTATTGATTTTACAGGTAATAACAATGCTTCAACTGGAGGCATGATTGGCATGTTAGTTGGCGTATTAGTTAGCCCTCTGGCAGTTTTACTAGGCTGGTTTGCCGGTGGCATGATTGGGGCGACTAGAGATGCTAAAGAAATTAAAGATGCGCAATCCGTTTTTGAATCAGTCATTAGTCAGATAGGCGTAGGCGATACCGCAGTTATTTTAATTGTGGAAGAAGATGATAACCGTCCATTGAATCAATTAGTCATGAATCAACTAGGAGGACGCATCACGCGTTTGGATTACGCAGAAGTTGAAGAAGAAATTCAGCGAGCCAAGGAAGTTGAAGATCAGGCACAAAAGGCTGCTCAGGAAACTTGGGCTGATACCCATCCGACAGACAGACACGAAGAAAAATAAAAAATGATGAGCTGTGATGCATTCGAAAGAATCCACTCACAGCTTTTTTACAAGGAATGAAAAGGAAGGTGAACAAATGAAACTATTGTTAGTCGAAGATGATCGCGTTCTTTCTGACAGCATTAAAGATATTTTGACTGAAATCGGTGAAGTAACCGCTGTATATGATGGAGCGGAAGCTATTTTCGAAGGAGAGAGCGGGATTTATGATTTGATTGTCCTTGACTTGATGTTGCCAGAGGTTAGTGGCGAACAGGTGCTGACAACCTTGAGAGAGAAGATGATTTATTGCCCGGTGCTGATTTTGACAGCCAAAGATAGCTTTGAAGATAAGATGAAAGGCTTCCGTAATGGTGCGGATGATTATCTGACAAAACCGTTTCATCGCGAGGAATTGTTGGTCAGAAGTCAGGCTTTGTTGCGTCGTTCGTTGGGCTTACATAATCGAAACGAACTGGTTCAAGAGAAATTAGTCATCGATTTAGACGGACATCTTGTCTACTATGATCAACAAGAAATTCAGTTACAGGGAAAAGAGTTTGACTTGCTGGCCTACTTTATGCAAAACAGCAAACGAATTATCACGAAAGATCAGCTGTTTGACCGTATTTGGGGTTTTCAGTCGGATACAACTTTATCTGTCGTGGAAGTCTATATGAGTAATTTGCGGAAACATTTAAAACCCTATCAGATTGATGGCTGGATTAAGACAATCCGGAATGTCGGTTATATTTTTCAAGTACCTGAGGAGCGCCTATGATTGAAAGTCAGTTAGATAAACAACAGAAAAAGACGTTTTTGTTCACCTTTCTTTCGTTTAGCATTATTTTCTTATTATTAGGCTTGATTGTTTTTCAGCTAGCAAAGTCTTCTCTCTATGAGTCAACTGATAATGATCTCACTAGACTTTCTGAAAATAGTGAATTTTTAAATGAGCAAATTAGTCATCTTCAAATGGCCACCGATAAGAAACAACCCATTCCTAGGGAGTTAGGTGGTCCGAAGCCGAACAATTTTCAACAACAAATCATCATTTGGGATAAATCAGGAAAAATCATGAATGAAGGTCAGTTGGGTTCACGTGTCAATGACTTTACCAACCTGAAAGCTGAAACAACCAATTTTAACAAAATTGCATCCTTGCAACTCTCTGATCAAAACAATCGTTTATTACAGTTTCGCAGTCTGACAATTAAAAGTCCCAACTATGAGACAGATGGCTACACGATTCAGTTACTGGTCAATACAGATCCGATTGTTTCGACGATGGCTCAGTTCAAAAATATCCTGATTATTTGTATGGTGGTGTTCTTTGCTCTTTCAGTTTTATTAAGTTACTTCCTATCTAAAAAGTTTACTGAACCGATCATTGCGTCATGGAAAAAGCAGCAGCAATTTGTTGAAAATGCCTCCCATGAATTACGCACCCCTTTAACAATTATTCAGGCGAAATTAGAGAACTTATTTACCAAGCCTGAGCGCACAATTTTAGACGAATCAGAAAGTATCGCCTTATCCTTAACTGAAGTCCAACGGTTAAGCCAACTGACGACTGATTTATTGTTACTTGCTCGTTCTGATAGCAATGAATTGGTGCTGAAAAAAGAGGCGGTCTACTTTGATGAATTAGTGACGCAAACCGTCACACCCTATAAAGAATTGGCAGAAGCTGAAGGGAAGAGCTTCACGATTAACGTGAGTGGGCATAAACGAGTATTGGTCGATCCAGAAAAAATTCGTCAATTACTCATTATTTTGTTAGATAATGCCTTAAAATATACTGAGGTTGGCGAACAAATTGATGTCTCGGCCAAATTACTTACGAAAGAATGGCAATTAATTGTCGCTGATACAGGTAAAGGAATCCCTGATTCAGAGAAAAAACGCGTTTTCGAACGCTTTTATCGCGAAGATGAATCGCGTAATCGACAGACTGGTGGCTATGGGATTGGCCTTTCTATCGCGCAATGGATTGTGCGCGCCCACAAAGGAAAGATTACAGTGAAGGATTATGAGCCCAAAGGTGTTTGCTTTGAAATACAGCTTCCTGAAAAATAAATCAGAATTTCAATTGCTAAACCGAACGTTTTCACCTAAAATTAGAGAGAAGTCAAAAGAAAGTCGGGTTTAATTTATGGAATTACAGTTTTTAGGAACCGGTGCAGGTGTACCTGCAAAGCATCGAAATGTCAGTAGTATTGCTTTAAAATTATTGGATGAACGCAATGCCGTATGGCTATTTGATTGCGGTGAAGGTACGCAAATGCAAATTTTGCGCACGACGATTCGACCAAGAAAAATCGAAAAAATTTTTATTACACATCTCCACGGCGATCATATTTTTGGCTTACCAGGCTTATTGAGTAGTCGTTCGTTTCAAGGAGGCGGTTCGCCTTTAGAAATATATGGGCCAAAAGGCATCGAGAAATATATCCGTACCTCCCTAGCTGTCTCGCAGACAAGATTAGGCTATCCTTTGAAATTCATTGAGATTGAAAAGGAAGGCACACTGTTTTCTGATGCAGAATTTTCTGTGATTTGTTGCCGTTTGGATCATGGGATTGAGAGTTTTGGCTACCGTGTGGTAGAGCATGACCATGATGGCGAGCTACAGGTTGAAAAATTGCAAGCATTAGAAGTCCCAGCAGGACCGATTTATGGTAAATTGAAAAGGGGCGAGGTTGTTACTTTAGCAGACGGCCGCGTGTTGGACGGCAAAGAATTTCAAGGAGCGGCTAAAAAAGGCCGCGTGGTAACCATCTTAGGGGATACCAGAAAAACAGAAGCAGCAGCTAAATTAGCTAAGGGCAGCCAAGTATTGGTTCATGAAAGTACGTTTAATAAGTTAGAAGCGCGCATGGCTAAGAATTATTTTCATTCCACCACGCATCAAGCAGCAGAAACGGCTCGTGAAGCACAGGTTCATCAGCTAGTACTTACCCACATCAGTGCTCGTTACCTAGGGAAAGAAGCTCAGGCCTTAGAAGATGAAGCCAAAGAAATTTTTCCAAATACACAGATGGTCAAAGATTTTGACATCATCGATATTCCATTTATGGATTAGGAGGTTCAAGTGATGAATTTAGAGAACAAAGTAGTCTTAGTTACAGGAGGCTCTGCGGGTTTAGGCGAGCAGATCTGTTATGAAGCAGCTAAAAAAGGCGCAATTGTCGTGACCTGTGCCAGACGAATTCAGTTATTAGGTCAGGTTAAGGAGCGCTGTAGTGAGTTGAGTGGGCGTGCAGCCTACGCGTTTCAGCTAGATGTTAGTGACCCAACCAGTGTGTTTTCAGCGTTGGAAAAAATTCAAGCGGAAGTCGGTCCAATTGATGTCTTAGTCAATAATGCTGGCTTTGGTATTTTCGAAGACTTTTTGAGCTTCGATTTAGAAAAAGCGCGAAATATGTTTGAAGTCAACGTTTTAGGCATGATGACCTTAACTCAACAAGTCGCTGTTCAAATGGCTGAAAATAAACACGGTCACATTATTAATATCGCTTCTATGGCTGGCAAGATGGCGACCGCGAAATCAACAGTTTACTCGGCGACTAAATTTGCCGTCTTGGGCTTTTCTAATGCGTTACGTTTAGAAATGAAACCTTTTAATGTCGCTGTAACTACAGTTAATCCTGGTCCTATCCGAACAGAGTTTTTCGACAAAGCAGACCCAAGCGGTGATTATCTTGCAAAATTGGGTTTCATCGTATTAGAACCGCAAAAACTAGCAAAAACGATTGTGCAAGCGATGCAGCGGCCTAAAAGAGAGATTAATCAACCATTGGCGCTAGAAGTAGCTGCTCGTTTCTATACACTTTTCCCGCAGATTGGCGACTATTTAGCTGGCGGAATTTTTAATAAAAAATAAAGTGGGGTGGCAAATTTGAAAATGCAATGGCGTGTCTTTGTAGGCTTCTTGTTAGTGCTACTAATCGTGGTTTTTGCTGTACTAAACAACACGATTGTGCCCATTAGTTTTGGCTTTACTACACTTAAAGCACCACTAATTTTGGTCCTCATTTGTTCAGCTATTATTGGGGCTTTAATCGTGCTCTTAACTTCAACTGCGACGATGTGGCAACAAAAGAAAAAAATCGAACAACAAGAGAAAGAGCTAGCCATTTTTAAAGAGGAAATGGACAAAAAAGTGGCGGAAGAGAAAGAAAAAATCCAACGTGATTTTACGAATCAGACAGCCAAACTAGAAGCTTCTTATCAAACGCAAATAAAAGAGCAAGAGTTACTCATCGCGAGCTTAAGCGGTGAAAAGTATACCAAGGAAGAAAAAAATCTCGATTATTTTGATTAAATCAAGCAACGCATTTCTTAAGCAGGAAAGAAAAATCTATCATTCATTCAAGACTAGGCACAGGAAAAATCAACTGTGCCTAGTCTTTTGGCACTCTACTTTTTTATATTTTATCAGAATCATCTCACCGAACAGAACCAGTGTGCAGCAGCTCAGCAAAATGTCAGGCAAACGTATTGAGGCTACGTTTTTGTTTTTTTGTAGCTTTTAACAATACATGGGGTAAACAAGAGAGAGAAGCAGTTTAATGAATAAAAAATTGGCAAATCGAAAGAAATATTTACAATCAAGTGTGTCAGAAGTTGAAAAAGTACTAACGGATTTTTTGTTTTTACTGCAGACAAATGAGAAAGAAGTGAATCATAATTCGACCACTCGAGAAGAGTTAGCGGTCTTTGATCGACTAGGCCTAGCTATGACCAGCATTTTTATGATTTGTTTATTTTTAGTTCCCATCCAGATTGCGGTTACCAAAAATCCCTACACTATTTTTGTCTTTCCTGTTTTACTATTGCTTCATAAGATGAATGAACGCCTCTGTCAAAAGAATGATATACAGACGTCTAGTCAAGCCTTTTCAGATTGGTATAAAACAAATAAAAAGGCGAAGACGACGGCCTTTTGGATAGTCAAACGAGGGCGCTCTTTTGACCAGTATCGATTAATAAACCAATTAGTACAGCAATTACGTGGAGTTTTTAGCTTATTAACGGGCAAAATTGACAGAGAGGCGATAATTCGACAAGAAAAAACGAACCACAAAGCACCGACTAAAAAAAGGTTAGAACTGGAATTTATCGATGGTGCGCACCTCTTCTTGGAGCTGTTAGAAACCTTACCAACTGAAATAATTGATACAGAAACGAAACTCTATCTACCCTCAAGCGCGCATATCAAATTTGCAAAAGCCAGTAAGCATTCACTCGCAAAAAGCCATCTACTCATTGAAACCGATCAAAAATTATATGGTGTAGAAGTCCTAGGAGATGACTTCATCGCCTTTCCAATTGACTGACTAATCTCTTAAGCGTTCATTAATTAAGTTGCCTAATGATTGATGCGTTAATTTTAACTATTAGACACGTATTTTCTTTTGTTTCAGGCTGGGCTTTGCTATAATTACTAGGTTAGGAGTGAGTACGTGAAACAATCAAATTATCACTGGCAATTGCCAGAAGAACAACAAATAAATGAAGACTTTCTCCAAGAAATTGAGAAGAGAGGATTCTCTCCTTTGATCGGCCAGCTTCTTTGGCAACGGTCTATTCAAACACCAGAAGAGATGACCAGCTTTTTGGCTCCTTCGTTAGATCAACTACACGATCCTTATTTGATGCACGACATGGAACGGGCCGTTTCCCGGATTCAGCAAGCGGTCATTGGCAACGAACAAATTCTAGTGTATGGGGACTATGATGCAGATGGTATCACTAGTACCACGATTATGAAAGAAACCCTTGAATTGTTGGGAGCCGAAGTGGATTATTTCTTACCTAATCGTTTTATTCAAGGATATGGTCCAAATAAAGCTGTTTACCAAGAAAAAATAGAAGCAGGGGTTCAGCTGATTATCACGGTTGATAATGGTGTCGCAGGTCATGAGGCTTTGGCCTACGCCAAGAGTCAAGGAGTTGATGTGATTGTTACTGATCACCATGAGCTACCAGCCGAGTTGCCAGAAGCTTATGCGATTGTCCATCCTCGTCACCCTGAGGGGAATTATCCATTTGGTGATTTAGCTGGAGTGGGGGTTGCTTACAAGGTAGCGACTGCTCTGTTAGAGGAAGCACCGGCAGAATTTCTGGATTTAGTGGCTATCGGAACGATTGCTGATTTAGTTTCGTTAACAGGAGAAAATCGGACGTTGGTTACGTTTGGTTTAGCGGCTATGAAACAGACTGAACGTTTGGGTTTAGCGGCGTTATTTAAAGAAAGTGGCGTTAATCCTGAAGAAGTGACAGAAACGTCGATTGGTTTTTCGATTGGCCCGCGTTTAAATGCGATTGGCCGACTCGATGATCCAAATCCTGCGGTTGAATTATTTTCAACCTTTGATGAAGAAGTTGCAGCTAATTTAGCGGCTTTATTAAATCAGAAGAACGATGAACGAAAAGCAATCGTAGAAAAAATCACCGCTGAAGCGTTAGCTATGGTTCAACCAGCTAATCAAGTCCATCTGATTGCTCATGAAGGCTGGCATGAAGGAGTTTTAGGGATTGTGGCCGGCAGAATCATGAATGAGACTGGCAAACCAACTATTGTCTTAACTATCAAAGAAGATGGTTCAGCGAAAGGCTCTGGCCGAAGTGTCGAAGCACTTAATTTGTATGAAATGTTATCTTCAATGAATGATTTATTTACCCATTTTGGTGGACATCATGCAGCTGTTGGCTTAACGATGCCGGCAGAAAATATCGCAAGCTTACAAGAACAAATGAATGACTATATTGTCGCTCAAGCGATTGATTTAACTAAAGGCGTACCTTTAAAAATTGATGAGGTGCTATCTGTCGAAGAAGTTTCCGTAGCATTTATCCAACAGCTACGCGTCCTTGCTCCCTTTGGCACAGATAATCCATTACCTACATTTTTATTCCAAGCAGGTTCAGTCAATCAGATTAAACGAATTGGTTCGGAGCAACAGCACCTTAAGTTCTCATTAACCAAAGATGCCGCAAGTTTAGATGCGATTGCTTTTGGCTTTGGCGGGCAAGCCCAAGAGTTAGAAAACGAAGGGGTCAAAGTGGTGGGCGAATTATCCATTAATGAATGGAATGGACGCAAAAAACCGCAATTAATGGTTAAAGATTTTGCGATTGAAGGATTGCAGCTATTCGATTGGCGAGCTAAACGTTTCTGGCAACATCCCCTAATCTCTGATGCGTCTTTATATGTAGTTTTTGCGGAAAAAAATAAGAAGATACTACAACAGCAAGTCGCCGAACAGGCTGTCACCTTTGAGTCGATTGAACAAATACAACAAGTGATTATGGACAAACAGCCCAAAGAGCTTATCTTCGTTGATTGTCCTGAAACACAAGATATCCTAAAAGAAATTACTCAATTGTGGGACTTTTCTAGAATTTATCTCTTATTTGCTACACCAGATGAGGCCTACTTAAATGGGGTGGGGAGTCGGGAGCAGTATGCTCGTTTGTTTAAATTTATTCATCAACACAAGCAAGTCGATGTGCGTTACAAGATCAATTCCGTTGCCCAATTCTTAAAAATCCCTCAAAATCTATTAATTTTCATGATTCAAGTGTTTTTTGAGTTAGGATTTGTTACAATAGAAAACGGTGTTTTAAATAAAGTAGAACAACCCGAAAATCATCCGTTAACGGAGAGCACGCTCTATCAAGGACGGCTGAAACAAATTAAATCAGAGGAGTATTTGCTCTTAAGCGATATTCCCACTATTAAAAATTGGCTACAATCGTAGGAGGAGTACCAAATGAATTTAAAAGATTATATTGCAAGCATACCTGATTATCCTTCAGAAGGAATTATCTTTCGGGATATTTCCCCTTTAATGGCAAATGGCGATGCTTACCGTGAAGCAACGAAACAGATTGTCGATTATGCGAAAGAAAAACAAATCGATATGGTCGTTGGACCGGAAGCACGTGGCTTTATTGTTGGCTGCCCAGTAGCTTATGAGCTAGGTGTAGGTTTTGCTCCTGTTCGTAAAAAAGGAAAATTACCTCGTGAAACAATCGAAGTTACTTATGATTTAGAATACGGAACAGATACCTTAACGCTCCACAAAGATGCGATTCTACCGGGGCAACGTGTTTTAATTTGTGATGATTTACTAGCAACTGGTGGAACTATCAAAGCAACGATCGACCTTATCGAAAAATTAGGTGGCGTGGTTGTAGGTTGTGCCTTCTTAATCGAATTAATGGATTTACATGGTCGTGACAAAATAGAAGGCCATGATATCATTACTTTAATGGAATATTAAACAAAAGTCTCCCTCGCCAAAATTATTTGGTGAAGGAGACTTTTTTATTGTACATCCAAGAAAATCCTTTCAACCAAAAATGATTGGCCATCAATCATCGCTGCTGAAAGGATTTTTTTCGGATAATAAATATCGGTTGATGCCAGAGATTAGTCGACTCGTTGTTATAGCCAGTTACGATTCTACTATAGAATCATCACTTTCTAGTGTCTATATTCATACTGGTAGTCATAATCGTAGTCAAACTCGTATCGTTCTTCATCCATTCCTCTATCATACTGTTGTTCTTCATAATAAAACTTTTCGCGTTCTGTTTGACGATATTTTTTTTCGTCCCACAATGTAAACCATAATATAGCTAAAGGTGTCAGAATCAGAATTGCTGAACGTATGCCGATGTTGCCCAATAAAATACCTATCACTAATACCATTAATATAAATCCAAAACGACGCATTGCTCTCATGATATTCACCTCTTAATTTTTATACGAACATGTGTTTGTATTTATATTATACGAATGTTTGTTCGGTTTGTAAAGAGAAAAGTTACAAATACTTAAAAAAGAGCAGAAAGCTACTATTCTAGCGGTTGCTCTAGGGAATTTGAGGGGATTTGACGATTAAAATCCCTGTTTTTTTCTACTAATTAGCTCATGCAGCGATAAAAAAACAGTTTCCTAAATGGAAACTTCGCAGTTTTTTTGAATTCTTCCCTATAAAATAAAGTAACAACGAGGGAGGAGTTATTATGGGATTTCCGAAAGATTTTTTATGGGGCGGAGCAACTGCCGCTAATCAATGTGAAGGGGGTTATGACAAAGGTGGACGAGGACGCGCCAATGTCGATTTGATGCCATTAGGTGAAAAACGATATCAAGTTGGCACAGGTAAGCTAAAAATGACGACCTTCGACGAACAAGCTACTTATCCTGCTCACACTGGTGTAGATATGTACCATCACTACAAAGAAGATATCGCGCTATTTGCTGAGATGGGCTTTAAAACCTATCGCTTTTCAATTGCCTGGACCCGAATTTTTCCAAATGGGGATGAACAGGAACCGAACGAGGCAGGACTTACTTTTTATGAGAATCTGATTGATGAGTGTCGCCGTTATGATATCGAACCACTTGTGACGATTAATCATTTTGATTGTCCGATGTATCTGGTTGAAAAATTCGGTGGTTGGCGCGATCGTCAAATGATTGATTGTTATCTCAAGCTAGCGGAAACTTTGTTCACGCGATTTAAAGAAAAAGTCAACTATTGGTTACCTTTTAATGAAATCAATATGATTTTACACTTTCCATTTGTTTCAGCAGGGCTCTGCTTTGAAGAAGGTGAAAACGAAAAACAAGTTATGCTAACAGCTGTCCATCATCAGTTAGTAGCCAGTGCTTTAGCAACCAAGCTAGCTCACGAGATTGATCCAAAAAATCAAATTGGCTGTATGTTGGCAGCAGGTTCCTACTATCCAGAAACGTGCAAACCAACTGACTACTGGCAGGCTATTTGTGATAACAGAGAAAGTTATCTCTTTATTGACGTGCAGTCGTGGGGCTATTATCCGGCTTATGGATTGAAATGGGCCGAAAAACAAGGTGCCGTGATTCCTTTTGCTGAGGGTGATCGTGAGATTTTACAAAATCATCCAGTCGATTTCATCAGTTTTTCTTACTATTCTTCCAGAGTGAGTAGCGCGGATACGACCAAAACACAAACGGAAAGCAATTTGTTTGCTTCAGTCGAAAATCCTTATTTAGCAACCAGCGAATGGGGCTGGCAGATTGATCCCTTAGGTCTAAGAGCTACTTTAAATGAATTGTCTGATCGCTACAGAAAACCTTTATTTATTGTTGAAAATGGTTTAGGTGCACTGGATACCATTGATGCAGATGGGCAAATTAACGATGATTATAGAATCAATTACTTGAAGGCTCATATAGCAGAAATGAAAAAAGCCATCGATGAGGATGGTGTCAATCTATTAGGTTATACAACGTGGGGCTGTATTGACTTAGTATCAAATGGCACTGGCGAGATTAACAAACGTTATGGCTTTATCCATGTCGATAGAGATAATTTCGGTCAAGGGACTTACAAACGGACACGTAAAAAATCTTTCTGCTGGTATCAGCAGGTCATTAGCTCCAATGGCGAAAATCTGACCATTAACGAATCGTATAACAAGAAAAAATGGGGAACAACGTGTTTAAGAATACAGGAGATTTGAAATTTTGTGTTACACAGGAAAGGATGAGTAAATGAAACATTTATATTATGCGGGAATGGTTTTCTTAGGAGGGTGCTGTTATGGCATTTTATCGACCTTCGTAAAAATTGCTTACCGTAGTGGTTTTTCGCCGAATACTGTCACCGGCGCGCAATATTTATTCGGGACTGTACTTGCTTGGTTTGTCTTATTATTCGTGAAAAAGAAACCTATTTCAAAACGAACTATTTTTCAATTATTGGCTTCAGGGATTCCTTTTGGACTAACTGGAACTTTCTATTATCAGTCATTACAAACGTTGAATGCCTCTCTTGCAATCATCTTGCTTTTTCAATCCGTCTGGATAGGCTCTTTAATTGCGTGGCTTGTTTACAAAAAGAAACCGACAAAAATGAAGCTCTTCTCCTTAGTTGTGTTGGTGTTAGGCTCTTTAATGGCTGCCAATGTCTTCTCAAATGGGGGAGCGACGCTCTCTTTTCAAGGAGTCATCTGGGGAGGATTAGCTGCGACTAGCTTTGCCACGTTTATTTTTTTGAGTGGCATCGTCGGCAACACACTGCCAGCTATCCAAAAAAGTGCCTTACTATCAGCGGGTGCTCTATTAACAGTCTCATTGATCTATCCACCGGTCTTTCTTTTCGACGCGGAAACGGTGATTGGCATCCTGCCTATTGGCTTATTACTTGGATTTTTTGGCGTATTATTCCCGCCATTTCTCTACTCAATCGGCATGCCAAAAGTCGGCCCTAGCTTAGGGACAATCTTGACCTCCTCTGAATTACCAACAGCAGTTTTGCTTTCATCATTTGTCTTAAAAGAAAAAGTGAATCTCTTACAATTCGCGGGCGTTTTGTTGATTATTTTGGCAATTATCTGGAGTAGTCTGAAGGAAGAAAAAAGCCAAACAGAAAATAGGGCTCACTAATCTAATATTAGATTTTATGAGACAACCTATGAGCTTCAATAAAAAATCCTTTCACCTATTTAGAAAGGTCATTAGAGGTTTATTATAAGAAAATACGCCATGTAAGTCAGGGGCAATCCCTAATTTACATGGCGTATTTTGGTTCTATAATATTTAGTGTTGGTGGAAGATTTTCGAATCTTCTCCAACACTATTTTTGTAAGCAAATAAATAGAAAGAGAGATAGCCAAATTGATAGAATTGAATCACCACAACACAATCATCAAGGAGGATATCTCTCATGGACTATCATACTAAAAAATTACTTGGTTTAACAGACAAAAACTTTCAATTCCCAGAAAATTGGTTAGAATCGCGGACAATCAATCATCTGACTACGCACTTTATCCATGCTAGGCTTGATTACACCCCAAAGGCTTGTTCCAAGTGTGGGATTAAAAATGAAGGTCAAATTATTAAGAACGGCACACATAAAACAAAAGTTCAATTGCTTCCATTGCGTTCAGTCCCAACCTTTTTGTCTCTGAAAAGAACGCGCTTTTTATGTAAAGAATGTGGAGCTACCTTTAATGCCAAGACTCCTCTCGTCGAGGAGAATTGTTACATTTCAAGGGAATTAAAACAAAAGATCGCCATGGACCTTGCTC
>NZ_MAEJ01000014.1 GCF_009933175.1 Candidatus Enterococcus huntleyi
AGATAGGGGTAGCATACCAAATCCATTGTCTAGTAGGTTTTTCTGATGAAATCATTCTTTTACTTCTTTTTTTACCGTGAAATCTGTGCGAATGAAGACTAGTGAGAGTATACTGGACATTTCTCCTCGCTATAATGTTCGAATTGAAATGTACAGGGGAGTGAGAATCCTATAGATAGGGGATTCTACGGGTGATTTTTTATAAAAAAATCTGAAATAGAATCTATATCTAGTCCTTTTCCTCATTCGCATAGGGGTTTAGCTGTTTTTTTCCACTAGTGGCTATTCGCACAGTTTTCGAGGTTTTTGGAAAAGCATCAAATAGCAAGAATCCATTGCTTAGTAGGTTTTTCTGATGAAATCATTCTTTTTACTTCATTTTTTACTGTGAAAAGTGTGCGAATGAAGACTAGTAGCAAAAAAAGTGAATATTTTATCTCTCTAGCCCAAGTTAAATAACAGTTTATGAATTATAAAATCGGATAAGTATGATATTTGACTAGCCAGTTTGAGCAGCTTGTCTAAAGTAAAAATACTATCTTAGGTAGATTAAAGATTTCAGCGACATGGAACATGGCTTAGCTTTCCGAAGATGATTATCTTTCCTTGATTAATGATTTTTTTACGTAGTTATATAATGAACGGTTCATTCATTTGCACATGACGTGGATTGGGAACGGGTGTTCTGTGGAAATCTATTTGTGGAAAAGATACACGAAAGCTAATAAAAGAAGCTTGTTAAACCACCTTTCTCTAATTCTAGGATAAATGTAATAAGCAAAAAAGTTTCATAAATGGCTAGTGTTTCACAGAGAGCAGTTGCGAGTATACGTCAAAAAATGCTAGAATAAAAAAGTTGACTGGAGGAGAAAATAGATGGAAATGATAAACCAAGTCTTGAAGGACGTTTTTGGTTACACGGAGTTTCGTGCAGGTCAAAGAGAAGTCATTCATTATATAGAAGAACAACAAGATGTATTGGGGATTATGCCCACAGGGAGTGGGAAATCTATTTGTTATCAGCTTCCAGCGAGCGCTTTTGCTCGTTTAACAATTGTAGTCTCACCATTAATCTCTTTAATGAAGGATCAAGTGGATGCCGCCAATCAGTTGGGGATTTCAGCAACTTATATTAATAGCTCTTTAGATTATTCGGGTGTTTTAGATCGAATAAGAGGGCTACGGCAAGGCGCCTTTAAATTACTATATATTGCTCCTGAACGGTTTGTCATGCCTGAGTTTCAAGAACTATTAAATAGCTTACCGGTTGATTTAATTGCAGTGGATGAAGCGCATTGTATTTCTCATTGGGGCCATGATTTTCGACCAAGTTATCTTGAGATGGCTGACTATTTAAATCATTTACCAAACAGACCTACGGTAGTTGCATTGACTGCTACTGCTACGCCGCTCGTTGCGGAGGATATCAAGCAATTGTTGTGCATTCCCCAACAAAATCAAGTAGCAACTGGGTTTGCTAGAGAAAATCTTAGCTTCCAAGTAATAACTGACCAAAAAAAGGAAATGTATCTTTTAGAGTATTTGAAATTAAATAAAGGCCAGGCAGGAATTATTTACGCCAATACTAGAAAAGAAGTGGAACGGATTTATCATTTGTTGAAGTCGGAAGGTCTATCTATTGGTTATTACCATGCAGGGTTAAAAGACGTTGAACGGACAAAATTCCAAGAGGATTTCTTATATGATCGTATTCAAACGATTGTTGCAACGAATGCATTTGGTATGGGGATTAATAAAAGTAATGTTCGTTTTGTCATCCATGCGCAAATTCCTGGAACGATGGAAGCATACTATCAAGAAGCTGGAAGAGCAGGGCGTGATGGCCTTCCTAGTGATGCGATTTTACTATTTGCTCCCCAAGATTTACAGGTCCATCAATATTTCATCGAGCAATCGCAACGTTCACACGAATTAAAGCAAAATGAATATACAAAGCTCCGTGAAATGAGCCAATATTCGAATACAGAAGGCTGTTTACAGCAATTTATTTTGCGCTATTTTGGGCAAGAGAGTGCCCCGTGTGGCAGATGTAGTAACTGTTTAGATAATCGGGCAAGAGTTGAAATCACCAAAGAAGCTCAGATGGTTCTTTCCTGCGTCAAACGGATGGATGAACGCTTTGGTAAAGGCCTAGTTACAAAAGTTTTAACTGGTTCGAAAGATCAAAAAATTGACCAGTTTGGCTTTGCTAAATTATCAACATATGGGCTCATGAAAGGCTCATCGCAAAAAGAAGTTACTAGTCTGATCGATTTTTTGACTGCTGAAGGACTTTTAGCTCCCTCAAAGGGGCAGTATCCAACACTCTTAGTCACAGAAAAGGGTATCGATGTATTAAAAGGACAACAAACTGTTTATCGAAAAGAACAACGACAAGCACGTAAACTAGAACAAAATAATGAATTATTTGAGCAGCTTAGAGAGATCAGAACAATGATAGCTGAGGAAACCAATGTGCCGCCTTATGTTGTCTTTTCTGATGCTACACTCAAAGATATGAGTACACAAATTCCTACTTCACGACTAGATTTACTTCAAATTAAAGGTGTTGGACAGAACAAATTAGATAAATATGGGGAACAATTTTTGGCATGTCTACAAAATTATCAGCCGGCTGAAGCAGAAGAATAAATCATTTTTATTTAAATTAGAAAACGATGAGATAACTCAGCGTTTTCTTCATTATATAGCCAATAAAAACGCGAGTATATACGCGGAATTTTAAGTTCATACATTTTTAATAAATAAATGAAAACTTCTGTTTTTTTATTCAAAAAACGATAAATTGTGCTATAATAATAGAATTAAGATGGGGGGTTAGGCGCAAATGGAAGCTATTTCTCCAGAATTTGCACTAAGTTTATTAAATCAAGATGCGGATCGAATCAAAATGCTTATCCGCAATCAAAAAAATAGTTTATGTATCTCGCAATGCAAAGCATTCGAAGAGGTTGTAGACACACAGATGTATGGTTTTTCAAGACAGGTGACTTTTGCCGTCCGTTTAGGCATGATTACAAAAGAAGCAGGCCATCAATTAATGAGTGATTTAGAACAAGAACTGAATCGTTTATATACAGAAGTTTATACAGAAACACAAGAAAACACCGAACAAGGCAAGGAGGTTTAACCTTTGCCAGAAAAGATAAAAAAACGTCATTTAATGGACTATAGTATTTTTATTCCGTATTTAATTGTATGTGTAATAGGATTAATTATGGTCTATAGTTCTTCTTCCTATTTTCTTTTATCAAAAGGTTTGAATCCGGCAGCCTATGTGACTAGCCAAACGATATTTTGGGTCCTGAGTCTAATCGTTATTAGTATCATGTATAAGATGAAGACAGATGTTTTTAAGAATGAGGGACTCGTCAGATTGGCGATTGCTGTGACAGCTGTGTTATTAGTTGTAGCCTATTTATTTTTTCCAGCTGTCAATGGAGCCAAGGGCTGGATACAGCTCGGTGCTTTTTCAATTCAACCAGCTGAGTTACTAAAGATTGTTTTAATTTGGTATCTCGCGTTGATTTTGTCAAAGAGACAAGATAGTATTACAACAGATTTCATGCAAACGGTCAAACGGCCGATGTTGTTAATGCTGATTTTAATTTCTGGCGTAGCGATTATGCCGGACTTTGGGAATGCTGCGGTGCTGACTTTGCTTGTGATGGTTATGTTATTAGCAAGTGGCATTGATTTTACTTGGTCCTTAAAAGTTGGGGCATTAGGAATCACGCTGAGCTTTCTAGCGATTCAAGCAATTACGTTATTTGGTAAAGTTTTACTACCAGAAAATAGACAATATATCTACAAGCGCTTTGCTGTCTATCAAAATCCTTTTATTGATGAATATGGTGACGGGCATCACATGGTGAATGGTTATTATGCGATGTTTAATGGTGGCTTATTTGGAAGAGGATTAGGAAATAGTATAGAAAAGAAAGGCTTTTTATCGTTCGCTCATACCGATTATATTTTTGCGATAGTGATGGAAGAATTAGGTTTGATCGTTGCAATGCTGATATTAGGTCTTTTAATCTTTATGATTACCCGCATTATTTTAGTTGGGATTCGTTCGCGTGATGCGTTCAATTCGCTGATATGTTATGGCGTTGGTAGCATGCTACTGATTCAAATATTTATCAATTTAGGTGGAATTACCGGGATTATTCCACTGACTGGGATTACTTTCCCATTCCTGAGTCAAGGGGGATCGAGCTTGCTTGTTCTTTCTGTCGGGATTGGTTTAGTGTTAAATGTAAGTGCAAATGAAAAACGTAAGCATTTGCTCTCGTATCATCCGAGACAAACAGATAAAAAATGAAGAAAAATGGTAGGAGTGGGATAGATGAAAAAAGTTTTAGTAGCAAATCGTGGCGAAATCGCCATTCGTGTATTTCGTGCTTGTACAGAGCTAAATATCAAAACAGTGGCGATTTATGCAGCAGAAGATGAGTATTCAGTGCACCGTTTTAAAGCCGATGAAGCGTATATTGTCGGAAAAGGGAAAAAGCCGATTGATGCGTATTTAGATATTGAGGACATCATCAAGATTGCTAAAAAAGCAGAAGTTGATGCTATTCATCCAGGCTATGGTTTCTTATCTGAAAATCTGGAATTCGCTCGTCGTTGTGAAGAAGAAGGACTTATCTTCGTAGGTCCTACACAACATCATTTAGATATTTTTGGTGACAAAATCAAGGCAAAAGAGGCCGCAGTTGCAGCAGGAATTGCTTCAATTCCTGGGACAGATGGACCTGTTGACTCAATTGATGAAGTCTTGGCCTTTGCGAAATCTCATGACTACCCAATTATGATTAAAGCCGCTTTAGGTGGTGGTGGTCGTGGCATGCGTGTTGCCCATGATGAAAAAGAAGCGCGCGATGGTTATGATCGAGCAAAAAGTGAAGCAAAAGCTGCGTTTGGTAGCGATGAAGTCTATGTCGAAAAATATATTGGCAATCCAAAACATATCGAAGTCCAAATACTTGGGGATACACATGGTAACGTTATTCATTTATTTGAACGAGATTGTTCAGTTCAGAGACGCCACCAAAAAGTTGTCGAAGTAGCTCCGTGTGTTTCGATGAATGATGAACAACGTGAAGAAATATGTCAGGCAGCGGTTCAGCTGATGAAACACGTTGGCTATGTCAATGCTGGAACAGTGGAATTTTTAGTTGAAGGTGATAAATTTTACTTTATCGAAGTCAATCCGCGTGTGCAAGTTGAACACACAATTACAGAGATGATTACAGATATCGATATTGTAACGAGTCAATTAATGATTGCTCAAGGGAAAGATTTGCATAAAGAAATTGGCTTACCTCATCAAAAGGATATTGAGTTGAAAGGGGCAGCTATTCAGTGCCGTATTACAACAGAGGATCCTTTGAACAACTTTATGCCAGATACAGGTAAGATTGATACCTATCGTTCACCAGGTGGTTTCGGTGTTCGTTTAGATGTCGGAAATGCTTACTCTGGTGCCGTTGTAACGCCTTATTTTGATTCCTTATTAGTAAAAGTTTGTACGCACGGGATTAATTTCGAGAAGGCTATCCAAAAAATGCAGCGTTGTTTGACTGAATTCAGAATTCGTGGCGTGAAAACAAACATTGCTTTCTTACAAAATGTGATTAGCCATCCGGACTTTTATTCAGGCGATGCGAAAACAACCTTTATTGATAACACACCTCAATTATTCGAGTTCCCGAGAGTTCGAGATCGCGGGAATAAAACGATGAAGTACATTGGCGAAATTACTGTCAACGGGTTCCCTGGGATTGAAAAAGCCCAAAAACGTTATTATGAAGATCCTCGTATACCAGAAGACATCGAGCGACGCCCTGGCTTTATTACAGCCAAAGAAGTTCTAGATACTAAAGGTGCTGAAGCAGTGGTTGACTGGATCAAAAACCAGGAAGATTTACTGTTAACAGATACAACCTTTAGAGATGCGCACCAAAGCTTATTAGCAACTCGTGTACGGACACAAGATTTTAAAGGAATTGCTCGTTTGACAGGCGAAGGTCTGCCAGAATTATTCTCGACAGAAATGTGGGGCGGAGCGACCTTTGATGTGGCCTATCGTTTCCTAAATGAAGATCCATGGCAACGTTTGAGAAAACTTCGTCGCTTAATGCCTAATACGTTGTTCCAAATGCTGTTCAGAGGCTCAAATGCTGTCGGTTACTCTAACTATCCGGACAATGTGTTGGTTGAATTCATTAACGAAGCAGCTGCACAAGGGATTGATGTTTTCCGTATTTTTGATAGCTTAAATTGGCTACCACAGATGGAAAAAAGTATTCAAGCAGTCCGTGATACTGGGAAAATTGCTGAAGCTGCCATTTGTTATACCGGTGATATTAATGATCCATCAAGAGCTAAATACAATGTCCAATATTATAAAGATATGGCCAAAGAATTGGAACAATTAGGTGCTCATATTATTGCGATTAAAGATATGGCTGGATTGTTGAAGCCACAAGCGGCTTATCGTTTGATTAGTGAGCTAAAAGAAACGACCGATTTACCGATTCATTTGCATACTCATGATACAAGCGGCAATGGGATTATCACTTACTCAGCTGCAACAAAAGCCGGTGTCGATATTGTCGACGTCGCAACGAGTGCAATGAGTGGCAATACTAGCCAACCAAGCATGAGTAGCTTATATTATGCTTTAGTAAATGGCGCACGCGTACCAGATATCAATATTGATAATGTCCAAAAGATTAATCATTATTGGGAAGACGTGCGGATGTATTACAAACCATTTGAGAATGGTTTAAATGCTCCACAAACAGAAGTCTACATGCATGAAATGCCTGGTGGTCAATATTCAAACTTGCAGCAGCAAGCCAAAGCAGTCGGTCTAGGTGCTAAATGGGATGAAATCAAAAAAATGTATCACACGGTCAATATTATGTTTGGTGATATTGTTAAAGTGACTCCTTCCTCTAAAGTAGTCGGTGACATGGCGCTCTTCATGGTACAAAATGAGCTGACAGAAGCCGATATTTTTGAAAAAGGTGAACACCTAAGCTTCCCTGAATCTGTTGTGACTTTCTTCCAAGGAGAATTGGGGCAACCAGTTGGTGGCTTCCCAGAAGAATTACAACGCATTATCTTGAAGGGCAGAACGGCCTTTACAAATCGCCCAGGTGAATTAGCTGAGCCTGTTGACTTTGAAAAAGTCAAACAAGAGTTAGCTGAACTGATCGGTTTTGAACCGAAAAAAGAAGAAGTCCTAAGTTATCTAATGTACCCACAAGTATTTTTAGATTATCAAAAAGCCTATGATCAATTTGGCGACGTGACTTTATTGGATACGCCAACCTTCTTCCAAGGCATTCGCTTAGGTGAGTCTATCAATGTGCAGATTGAACGCGGAAAAATCTTGATTTTACGTTTAGATGAAATTGGCGAGCCGGATATTGAGGGCAATCGTGTGCTCTTCTTTAACTTGAATGGGCAACGTCGAGAAATCGTCGTTAAAGACAATTCAATTATCAGTTCTGTGAAAACGAAACGCAAAGCAGAACCAACCAATAAAGAACAAATTGGTGCCACAATGTCTGGATCTGTTCTACAAGTGCTTGTGAATAAAGGCGACCGTGTGCAACGTGGAGATACTTTACTTGTGACAGAGGCCATGAAGATGGAAACCTCTGTGGAGGCCCGTTTTGAGGGTGTTGTCGACCATATTTACGTGACAGAAGGCGAAGCTATTCAATCAGGCGATTTATTAATTGAAGTGAAAGAAAAATAAGGATGCACTATAGGTGGGAATGATACATGAAACGAGTCGGATTATTTATGAGTATCTTCATGACTGTCTTATTAGTTTTCTATTTTGAACCGATCGTTTTTAAGAATAATTCGGAAAAAGCGGTCCGAACAGGTAGTGAAACAGTGACCCCACTTCATAATACAACTTTAAAGTACGAAGAATTGCCCGCTGAGGGCTTTTCTTCGTACATAAATAAAGAAGTAAGTGAGTTAGAGAAAGTCCTAGGACAACCAGAAGGGACTTACTCAACAGGTTTTCACTATGAAGTTCGTCGATATAAGTCAGAGAAACAAACAGCCATTATTGAAGCAAATATTACAGACGGTAAAGTTTCAGCTATCAAAGCAATTGGCGATACAAAAGAAAATATTCGTCCTTTTTCCTATAAAATGACGATGGGCAAGCTTTCTGAATTGACCATGATTTATCCTAATTTCAGTTTTGATTATAAAGATGATACAGTAAACATTGAATTGATGGAGGAAGATATGAATTACCGCCCATTAATTGCTTTTGATAATCAAACATTTGCTATTTTATTTTTTGATCAAAATGATGGTGAATTATTTGGTGTCACTTATTTGAGTCAGCAGGAGCTATTAACCTTACGACCTTATCAGATTGAAATGAATACCCCACCAAGATTGACAGCTCAAGGCGATGATACAGACTGGCAAGCGATAAATGATAGAAAAGAAGCAGAGAGCTTTGAAACAATCAATTTTTTACGCAAGCTAGACCAATTGCCCGCGTATGAGTCAGCCTTTCAACAACAACAACTAGTAAAAGCAGTCCAAACAGATTTTTTAGCACACATAGATGAAATTTTAGATGAGCAAAGAGTCCATTATTGGCAACAGATAGAGTCAGGAGAGAGTAGTCAGATTGCATTTTCAATGAGTAGTGAAGAATTAGCGACACTCGTAAAACGAACGACTGATAACCCTCAGACGGGAATTTTATCTGCGCCTATCTTTGATCCGACATTTTCATTATTGTACTGGTATAGTGATCCATTTCTGCATACGAGATTTATGCATACAGAGACGGAACAATTAGGGATTTCCTTTTCAAAAGAAAATATGGTAGTCTTAATGCAAAGACTAGATGAAAATGACACAAAGGATAGTGGTTTCTGAATGATTATAAATGAACAATTGTTTGCTCTGGAGGATCAATGTGAAGAGATTGTCGCGCAATTGCTACAAAGTCAAACATGTAAAAATTTTTTTGAAGCAAAACAAGCGCTAGCTACTAGTCAAGAAGCTATGAGACTTCAAAAAGATTTTTTAAAGAACAAAGAAGCATTTGAACGTATCGCTGATTATGGACTACATGCCCCTGGCTATCGAGAAACGCAGAGAGCTCTAAGAAAAAGCAAACGAGAATTAGATATAAATGAACAGGTAGCTGCTTATCGAGTAGCTGAGACACAGCTTCAAGATATTTTAGATAGTATTGGCTTGACTGTAGCCAATACAGTCTCAGAAGAAATTAAAGTAGATGCTGGAAATCCATTTTTCCTAACAGGTGGACATTCTGGTTGCGGAGGAAGTTGTCATGCAAGCTGAAGAAAATCAATTTACTGTACAGAAACGGCGAGGCATTATTGTTTGGGTATATAGTTTGAAACAGTTAAAAAATTTAAAACGTTTTGGGCTGGTTCATTATGTGTCTCGGAAAATGAAATATGTGGTTCTTTATTTAAATGAAGAAACATTTGATTATTCCGAAGAAAAAATCAAAAAACTTCATTTCGTCAGAAAAGTTGAACGTTCTTATCGTCCAGATGTTGAAATGAATTTTGCCGATAGAATAGGGACGAGAGCAGCCTATCAACTTGTCGAAGAGGAAGAAGAGGACTTAACACCTGATATCCGTTTGGCAGAAGATGTTTAAATAAGATGAAAAATGTCTGATTTTTTCAAACATTTTTCATCTTTTTCTTTGTGCTTTTTGGTATACTTAACTGACGATAAGGGAAAGAAGGGATTTTATGCGAGTAATTTCTGGTGAGTATCGTGGCCGACGATTAAAAAGCTTAGAGGGTGAAAATACACGACCGACTACAGATAAAGTCAAAGAATCCATGTTTAATATGATTGGACCCTATTTTGATGGGGGACAAGCTCTGGATTTATTTTCAGGTAGTGGTGGCTTAGCGATTGAGTCCGTTTCTCGAGGGATCGATTTGGCTGTTTGTGTAGAGCGAAACTTTCAAGCCATGAAAATAATCAAAGACAATATCGAGATTACTAAAGAACCCAACCGTTTTTTGACGGTAAAAATGGATGCTGATAAAGCATTAGGTTGGTTAAAAGAAAATAATTATACGTTCGATTATGTCTTCTTAGATCCACCGTATGCACAACAAAAAATAGAGGAACAGATTCTGAAAATGCTCCAACTCGGGTTACTGAATCCGGCTTGTGAGATTATTTGTGAAGCAGATAAAGCAGTTAGTTTATCAGAAGAGCTAGGGACGCTGAAGCAGATTCGCCGTCAAACCTACGGAATTACCGCTGTAACTATTTATAGAAATGAGGCTGAAGCATGAAAAAGATTGCATTGTTTCCAGGAAGCTTTGATCCGCTCACCAATGGACATCTAGATACCATTACACGTGGAGCGGCACTTTTTGACGAGGTCATCGTGGGCGTTTTCGTCAATACTAGTAAGAAAAGCTTTTTCTCTGCGGAAGAAAAAGTTCAGCTGATTGAAACCGCAGTAGCTCATTTAACAAATGTCCGTGTCCTTGTCCAAGAGCATGAATTAACAGCGGATGTGGCCCGTTCTTTAGGCGCAAAATTTCTTTTAAGAGGAATTCGAAGTGTTAAGGATTATGAGTACGAGAAGGATATTGCTCAAATGAACCGCCATCTTAATGCTGAATTAGAAACCGTTTTTTTATTGGCTTCCCCAGAGTATAATCATATTAGTTCAAGTATATTAAAGGAAGTTATTCAATTTGGTGGCGATGTAGAAAGCTATTTGCCGCCGGTTATTAATCAAGCAATTCTCGAAAAGCGTGATGCAAAATGAATAGACAAATAAAAAAGGGCAAACAAGATAAACGAGCATCAATTCGTTCTTTGCTCGCATTTTTACTAGTGATTTTATTTGCTGCGGCTATTGTTGTTCCTATTCCATATTATATTGAGGCGCCTGGTTCGACGATTGATTTAAAAGAATTGATTTCAGTGGATGGACGGAAAGATCTAAAATCTGGTTCATTTTCATTAACAGCAGTGGGCATTCGACAAGCAACAGTCTTCACTGCGCTCAAGTCAAAGATATCGCCTTTTCAAGATTTGGTCAGCAAACAAGAATTGTATGGAAATTCGACAGATGAAGAATACAATCAAATGCAGCTATATTATATGCAATCGTCGCAAAATGCTGCAATCGAACAAGCTATGAAGTTAGCGGATAAGCCATATGAGATGGTCTACAAAGGTGTTTATGTTCTCTCTGTTGAAGAAAATTCAAGCTTTTACGGGAAAATAGCTGTGGGTGATACAGTAACCCAAGCGGATGGGCAACGTTTTGAGAGTAGTGAAGAATTTATGAAATATGTGAAAAGTCAAAAGGTGGGTCAAAAAATGACTGTCACATACTTGCATGAAGGAAAAGAAAAAACAGCTTCAGGAAAGCTGATAGAGCTAAAAGCGGATAAAAAAGCGGGGATTGGGATTGGTTTAGTCGATCATACAGAAATTTCTTCGGATACAAAAGTGACGATTGATTCAGGCTCCATTGGCGGTCCTTCTGCCGGCTTAATGTTTACATTGGAAATCTACGAACAGCTTACGGGAAAAAATCTACGTTTAGGAAAATCAATTGCTGGAACAGGGACGATTAATTCAGAAGGTATAGTCGGCCGAATTGGTGGTATCGACAAAAAGGTTGCGACGGCAGATGAAAGTGGCGTAGAAATCTTTTTTGCCCCTGACGATGAAATTACGGCTGAAATGAAGAAAATAGACCCAACGATTCGTACGAATTATGAAGAAGCAAAAGCTGCAGCAAAAAAATTAGACACTAAGATGAAAATTGTCCCAGTAAAAACAGTTCAAGATGCCTTAGATTACTTAGCTGAACAAAAAAATAATGATGCTTAGATAAATCTATAAATAGATAAACACTCAATCTGATGATATTCAGTTTGAGTGTTTTTTTAATGATTTGAAGAAATAATGTTTATTAATTTAGCAAACGTTAATCAGAGTTGTTGACAATTTCGATAAACACATTATAATGAATACGAGGTGAAGAAATGGATCTTTTGCAGATAGGATTAAATGAATTAGGTCAAGGCTATCAGATAAGCCCCAATCTAATAGCTTGCAATTATTGTCAGACAGAATACCCTTATGAAAAACAACCTAACGAGGCGATTGCTCGTATGAAGGAACATTTAGTGACTGTTCATAAGGGAAGCCAACAAGCCTTAGTGGCATTAGATAGTAAGTATAATACACTAACTACTAAGCAGAAAGAACTTTTATTACACTTTGGTTCCGGAGAAAAGGATCAAGAAATTGCTGAGAAATTTGAAGTGAGCCCTTCAACGATCCGACACCAAAAGTTTACCTTTCGGGAAAAAGCCAAACAAGCCAAGGTCTATTTAGCCCAATTCGAGGCAATTTTTTCAGAAAAATCCCTACCAGAGGATAATTTGTTGCCAGTACCAGATGCAGCTGGCATTGTCGACGATCGCTTTTTGCTAACAGAAACAGAGTATGCTGAAATTGTTCGTAAATATTTTGAATTTTCAACTGGAGCTCTGGTTTTGACTGTCTTCCCTAAAGGGCAAAAAAATATTATTGGTATTCTTAATCGAATAGTAGAAGAATTTACAATGCATACCCATTATTCAGGAAAAGAAGTTGACGAACAATTAAAAGCAATCTATTTTGATTACTTATTAATTAAACGATATTTAATAGACTATGGATTTTTCACAAGAACACCAGATGGCGCGGATTATTACCGACTAGATTAAGGAGAATGCAAGATGAATCAAGAACGAAAAAAACAACTATTGGAAGAATACAAAACAATGCCAACCTATTACGGGATTATCCAAATAAAAAATGAAAAGAATGGAAAAATATTCATTGAAGCTGTGCCAAATATCAAAAATCGCTGGCATTTTTACAAATTAAATTTAGACAATAATTTTTATCGAAACACACCGTTGCAAGAAGACTGGCTCAATTATAAAGAGGAAAATTTCTCCTATGAAGTCTTGTGGGAAAAGAAAACAGATGAGGTCAAAAATATGAAAGAGGAATTAAAAAAGATCAAAAAAGAATGGTTAGAAAAGCTACAGCCTTATGGTGAAAAAGGTTATAATCAACCAATCAAGGAGTAAAATAATTGGTTGCATAGTAGTACGCTTATGTTGGAAGAAACTAGAATAACAGGGAGTATTGCGCATGATAAAGAGCAATTAATCAAAGAAAGACGATCATTTCTGTAGAACATCAAAAGGTAACCATTTTAGGCTAACTTTTGACAGTCACAACAGTCTGATCGTCTTTTTTATTTATATGATGGTGACTGAGTGGAGTAGGAGCCGAGCAAAATGTTGACTACTTTCAAAAATCGGAGCACTTGCAAAACTCAAGAGCGGCAATATCCAGCCGATGATAAGTAGGAGCAATCCAGCTAAAATTAAGACTGCGATAAAAAGTTTCAACTGTAAATTGATGTTGCTAAATAGATAGTCAAAAGTCGAGGAACGTTGAACTTTATCTGTGATTAGAATTTTTTGAAGTGGTTCAATCGTTTTAATCTTTTCCATCAATAACTGATAGTCTTTTTCATCGAGTGTTTCTGTAAAAATATTCGTTCCAGATTGGAAATCAAAGGTATACCAATGAATTTTCACGCGCTTGGGAGCAAAGCGTTTTTCCCAATCAAAATAGCTCACCGTGTGTTGTTTGATACGAATGGATTCAATCGCTTCATAGGGATAGCTATAATAGGTTTGATCCTCTAAAAATTCAACAATTGTCATGAAAATCATTCGTTTGTCGGTAAAAATCATTAAGCGATTTCCCCGAACATCATTGAATGTTTTTACATAATTGCGCGCTTCTTCTGTTCGTGCATAGGCCATCCCCATGAAGCCAACATTTCCTATAGAAGAATTTGGTCCTGGAGAGAAGGGGAGATAGCCTTTAATTTCTTCCTCCTCTTCAAGTAAAGGGGTTATTTTTTCTAAAAACTCTTGTATGAAAATGTAAAATTTTACTTGATTAAACAATTGCTTTTTCGATTGGTCGGATAAATCGTCTGCTGTATTTGTTAGTTGGTCATCTAAGTGGTAAAAAATATCTTTGAAAGTTGAATTCATGTGTTTTCTCCTCCTATCGTCTGTTTAATCTTTTTCCTACCGCGAGAAAGCCGAGCATAAATCGTCTCTTTGGTGAGATGAAATTCTTGCGCAATTTCCTCAGGAGATTCTTGATAATAATAATATTTCAGAAAAATAAGCTGATCCTCTGGGTTTAATGACGAAACTAAATCTAGAAAGTGTTCTTTTTCGAACGGATTAAAAGTCTTAGCTTGCTCAGGTAAACGTTCCACTGGTTGTATTCGAGAAGTACGCACAATTTCTCTTTTTTTATCGATGCTACAATGTTTAGTAATCGTTAAAAGCCAAGTTTTTAACGAACTCTTAGTGGGATCGAAGCGTTGCGCATTTGTCCATATTTTATAGAACACTTCATTTTCAACATCTTTTAAATGATTTCGTTCGATGGACTGATTCAAGATTGCTCGAATCGTCGTAATAATCGAATAGCCATAGACATCGATTAAATTCTCTAATCCTGAATACTCTTTTTGTTGAAGCAAACTAATTATTTCTTCATCAGACATCTTCTCACCGCCCTTTTTATTAATTATACGATGGAAAACAAATTATTCTGACAGAAAAACAAAAGTTTTGCGTAGTTTATTTTAGAGGAGTAAAAAAACATGAAAAAACGACTTGTCGAAAATTATCGTTTACTGGTTATTTCAATTATTATAGTGCTAATCATTGGAGGAGGAGTGTACCATCTACTAACGCAAAATTTACAAGATAAAACTGAGGATCCATTTAGTCAAGAAAGCTTCCAATCGAGTCCCACGGCTGAAGAAACAATACAGGAGGCTGAGAAAACGTCAGAGACATCAATGGGGCCTTCCTATGTCAATATTAAGGGAGCGGTACAGATGCCTGGCGTCTATCAAATTACTGAGGGGGATCGATTACAAGATGTCGTAGGGCAGGCGGGTGGCTATACAAAAGAAGCGGATGATCGACAAATTAATTTATCGGCTAAAGTAACCGATCAACAGTTAATTTATATTCCCAAAAAAGGCGAACAAGTTGCACAAGAAACCAGTGACTCTGCGACAGCTAGCGGAAAAACAGCAGAGGATAGAACGAAGGATACAGGAGAAAAAGTCAATCTAAATACAGCAGATCGGACTCAATTACAGACGCTTACTGGAATTGGCGAGAAGAAAGCGGATGAAATTATTAGCTATCGTGAAGAAAATGGCCATTTTAAAACAATTAATGAATTAACAAAAGTTTCAGGAATTGGTGAAAAGACAGTTGAAAAATTAGCAAACTCGATTACAATATAAGAAACGTTTAAAAAAGGAGAATAAGGAGAATTATGATGGACAGAATCCCTTGGAATCAATATTTTATGGCACAAGCTGTACTACTATCTTTGAGAAGCACGTGTACGAGATTAGAGGTGGGTGCCACCTTAGTAAGAGATAAACGGATTATAGCTGGTGGCTATAATGGCTCAGTATCGGGCGATGTTCATTGTATCGATGAAGATTGTTATGTAGTGGATGGTCATTGTTTGCGCACGATTCATGCTGAGATGAATGCGTTATTGCAATGCGCAAAATTTGGCATTCCAACAGATGGCTCTGAAATTTATGTTACCCATTTTCCTTGTCTTGCTTGTACAAAGGCCATTTTACAAGCAGGGGTTAAAACGATTCATTATCTTCATGATTATCATAATAATGAGTATGCGATAAGTCTGATCAAGCAGGTGGGGGCTAACGTCCATCAAGTGAAGTTAGATGAAAAATATTTTTCTAAACTCCAATTAGGTGAGGCTCTGACTGAAAATCTTTAGAGCGTATGGGCTGTCTGTCCGAAATCGTTGGATTTTTCCGGCAGGTGTTGCCAGTTTCTCAGGTATCTTTGTCTTGACGACAAGTATCAATATTCGCCTATTTAGTGGACTAATTATCTTTATTTTAAGCTGCAAAAAAGACTCAAAACTTGTTCTGCTTTGTCTTTTTTGCGGCTTTTTCTCATTTCTCATCGCCGGTCAAAGAATCGCTCAACAGCCGAAGCTCAGATTCGGGGAGCAAGAGCTACTAATTAAATTATTGCCAGATACATTGAAAATCAGCGGAGATCTTGTGAGCTTTGAGGCCAGTAGCCAAGGGAGTCGAGTTAAAGTGAGTTATTTTCTCGAATCCGTTGAAGAGAAGGAGACTTGGCTCGACCACGGGAAAGATTATACTGGCTTACTGGTCTCCGGTGAGCTGACTGAAGGAGAACCGCAGAGAAACTTAAATGGCTTTGACGAGCGTCGTTTCCAGCAGATTACAGGGCTTTCAGGAAAGCTCCAAATCACTACTTATAAGCGACAAACGATTAAAAGAACGTTCAATGACTGGTTCCGCTATTTCAGAGCGACTGGCATTCAACAAGCAGCTGGTGGTTTATCAAAAAAAGTGGCAAGTTACGTTAATGCACTACTATTTAATTATAAAAATGAGCAATTTCAAGAAATACAAACCATTTTTTCTACGAGTGGCTTACTTCACTTATTTAGTTTATCAGGAATGCATGTTCAAGTGTACCTAGGCTGTCTCTATTTTCTCCTTAGAAGAGGTGGCTTAGTCCCTAATCAAAGCTTTAGTCTACTAATGATAGCCAGTTTTTTTCTATTAATTCTTTCTGGTTTTGGCTTAAGTGTTTTGCGAGCAATTACAACATTTATGCTAAAATTTTTTATGAAAAAACAACAAATCAGACTTTCAAATTTGGACTATTGGAGTTTGACTTGTTTATTCCTATTAATTCTTCAGCCGTATCTATTTTTTCAAACAGCGGGTCAGTTGACAATGGGCGTTACTTTTATTATGACAATAATGGAAGATTTTCCCGCCAAGTGGATATCCGCCAAAAAACTTATTTCCTCTATGGGTATTGGTTTCTTAAGTCTGCCTATCGTTCTAGGCACTTTTTATGAAATTCCACTTCTTTCTGGGGTGCTTACTTATTTTATAAGTCCAATCTTCAAATGGTACTTACTACCCAGTGTAGTATTAGCTTTTTGTGCTAGTTTTGTTCCCAAATGGTTCACGATACCATTGCTATTATTTGAGCACAGTCTGACGTTGCTTGAAACAGGCATTAAATTTGTCGGAAACGAGACCATCCGTAGTGGGAAATTACAATTATGGCAGATTATTCCATTGATACTTGTGGGTCTCTTTTCATGGCAGTTCTTCTGCCAAAAGAATTGGCGACCGTTCATTTTATGCTTTTTTATTTTTCTAACGCCGTTTTTTGCAAAATATCTGAACCCTCAAGGGATGATTGCTTTTGTAGATGTTGGACAAGGGGATAGTATTTATTTTCAATCCCCTTTTCATGAAGAAATTATTTTATTAGATACCGGGGGAAAGTTAGGTTTTAAAAAAGAAGCTTGGCAAGAACGGCCGCAAAAAAGTTCTTCAGAATATAATGTGATTCCCTTCTTAAAAAGCCAAGGAGTATCAACGATTGATAAATTAATTTTAACCCATGGCGATGAAGATCACATGGGGGAATGGCTAGTGATTGCTCAAAAATTTAAAATTAAAGAGTTGGTTATTCCAATTGGCATTCAAATAAAACCTAAAATAAAACGTGGAGTGGAATTATTCAAAAAAGCTGGGACAAAAATTACAGAACTGAAAATGGGTCAGAAAATTGAAGGGGATTTTGATTTCTCAGTGTTATCACCAGCTGTTGCGACAGATGGTGGGAATGAAAATTCACTTGTCTTAGGCCTACAATTAAATCATCACCGCTTTTTGTTCACAGGTGATCTAGGAAAAACAGGGGAGCAGGAGCTATTGTCGAATTATCCTACGCTCAAAATTGATGTGTTAAAAGTCGGTCATCACGGAAGTAAGAATTCTTCGAGTGAAGCGTTTATTCAACAAATTCAACCGAAAATTGGTGTCATTTCTTGCGGTAAGGATAATCGATTTGGCCATCCAAATCAAGAGGTCTTGACACGCTTAGCCACACAATCAACGACTATTTTTCGAACGGATCTACAAGGAATGATTTATTATCAATGGTGGACGGGAGTGAAGCGAGAAGAATTTCGTCACTTAATCAATGAGGACTAGATTTTCTCAACTGCACATGATAGGATTATGGAGAAAGTGAGGTAGCACAATGGATGTACAAACAGCTATACAAACCCTCAGACAGCAAGAGTTCAAGCCAGTTTATCTGGTCTTAGGAACAGAAGACTTTCTGCAGAGACAAGTTCGACAAGAATTTTTAAATAAATTCAAAGTTGAAGCAGATGATGATTTAAACTTTATGAATTTTGATATGGCAACAAGCTCGTTAGAAGAAGTAGTTGGCGAAGCTGAAACAGTGCCTTTTTTTGGTGATTATCGTTTGATTTTTGTTGAAACGCCGTATTTTTTGACAGGAGAAAAAAAAGCCAATTCAATCGAACAAAATACTGACTTATTAATCGAATATTTGAAAAATCCTGTTGAATCAACGGTACTTGTTTTTTTCGCTAATTATGAAAAGCTAGATGAACGAAAAAAAGTAACTAAGCAGTTGAAAAAAGTGGCTACATTGATTGAAGCAAAACCTTTATCAGAGCAAGCTGCTAGAAGATATATCCAACAACAAGTAGAGCTAGCGGGTGTTAAGATAGAAAAAGATGCATTTGATTTATTTTTACGTTTAACAGATATTGATCTTTCGAAAATGATGCGCGAATTAGAGAAGTTATTACTGTTTTTTGATGGCGAGAAAGTGGTCACTGTACAAACTGTCAACGCCTTGGTCCCTAAGAGTCTGGAACATAATATATTCGATATGACCAATTATGTTTTAAAGGGGCAAGCGGATGCAGCTCTCCGATTGTACGACGATCTCCATTTGCAAGGGGAAGAAACTATCAAGATTAACGCCATATTATTAAGCCAACTGCGCTTATTATTACAAGCGAAGCTCTTAATGAAGATTGGGTACCAACAAGCAAATATCGCCGAGACATTAAACATTCACTCTTATCGTGTAAAATTAGCCATGCAACAGGTTCGATCATTTGATTTAAGGACGATGGTTACGTTGTTTGATGAGTTAGTAGAGATGGATTATCAAATTAAGAGCGGAAAAATGGATAAAGAGTTGTTATTCCAATTATTTGTCCTTAAGACAGCGAGTCACTTGAACCGCTAGTCCTCAGTCGTGACGTAAGATAAGATCTCACCAAATTTAAAGGAAATCAATGTGTAAAGGCCGATAAATCAGTCATGTTTTATTCGGTCTTTTTTTATTTGAGCAAAATTAACTCCAAATAGCTACAAATCTGAGAATATAGCGGGGAACAAGGACGAGTAGCTAAAAAAAGGGTATAAAAAAATCGGCTAACAATAGCCGACTCCTTTATTATTTAGCGATTTTTTTGCTTAAACGAGATTTGTCGCGATTAGCTTTGTTTTTATGGATTAATCCTTTTGACTCAGCCATATCGATTGCTTTAGAAGCTTCTTTATATAACGCATCTACGTTTTCAGCACCAGCAGCAACTGCTTCTTCAAATTTTTTGATAGCAGTACGCATAGAGCTTGATTGAGATGAATTTTTAGCATTTGCAGTTTCGTTAGTACGAACGCGTTTGATTGCAGATTCAATATTTGGCATTTATTTCACCTCCGATAGCTTAAGTTCTTATGTACCTGGGCACATAATTCAACAGTAATTATTATACCTAAAGCACGCGGTGTTTGCAATAAAAGATGACAAGTTTTTTTCCTTAACACGAATTAATTTGAATTAAGGGGGATTTAGTCGTGAAAAGTTAGAAATTAACGGATAAAATTTGCTAGAATGAGAGTGAAACAGAATTCATAAATTTGAAATTATGTTATGATGAAATGGAAAAAATAGATTGGAGGGAGTTTTTTTGTGAGTATTGCTTTAGTAGTAACCGTTACACTCGTTATGGGTGTGATTTTTGTAAATGGTTGGACGGACGCACCAAATGCAATCGCTACCGCCGTCTCAACAAGAGTCTTACGACCGAATGTCGCGATTGGTATGGCGGTAGTGATGAATTTCCTTGGCGCGCTAGTAATGACTGTATTTAATGCGCAGGTGGCTGAAACTATTTCAAATATTGTTCGATTTGAAGGAGATTCTGCCCAGGTAGCATTAGCTTCTGCCTTATTTTCCATTGTGGTTTGGTCTGTAGCAGCATGGTACTTTGGAATACCGACAAGTGAGTCACATGCATTAATTGCCGGGCTTACAGGCTCAGCTATGGCCTTAGGGGGTATTGGTGCGGTAAATGGTGGTGAATGGTTGAAAGTCCTTATAGGGCTTGTTGTATCAACTATCATGGGCTTTGGCGGTGGCTACCTCATTACAAAACTACTGGTAGCTATATTTAAATCTACTCCTAGAAGAAAAGCGAATAAATTCTTTACGATAGGTCAAGCAATCGCTGCTGGAGCAAATGCCTTTTTACATGGTGCACAAGATGGGCAAAAATTCATGGGTGTCTTCATGTTAGGCTTATTTTATAATGATCTCGCGGAAAAAACAGGTAATGGGTTTGTTATCCCTATTTGGGTGATGGCTCTATGTTCCTTGACGATGGGCTTTGGTACCTCAGTTGGCGGAATGAAAATCATTAAATCTGTGGGGATGGACATGGTTAAGCTAGAGAAATATCAAGGATTTTCTGCGGATTTGAGTGCAGCAATTTGTTTGTTTTTAGCTTCAGTATTCGGGATCCCAGTTTCTACAACCCATACAAAAACAACGGCTATCATGGGTGTTGGCGCTTCTCGCCGTTTATCGAGCGTTGATTGGCGAATTGTTAAGGAAATGATGTTCGCTTGGGTAATGACATTTCCCGGCTGCGGACTTATTGCATTCATAATGGCAAAACTATTTATTGCCCTATTTTAGGAGGAAGAGAACATGGCTAGAAAAAAACAATACGATTATTTTGTTGCATTAGAGCACATTGCAGCTAATACCCATAAAGCGAGTACGTATTTATTACAGTTGGTAGAGAATTACACGGAAGCACATGCGATCGAACAAGCTGAAAAGATACATATGCTGGAAAAAGAGGGCGATCAATTGGTTCGTGATGTAATGAATGAGTTATATGATGCCTTTATTACACCGATTGACCGCGAAGATATTGTTGAAGTGACAGATAAGTTAGATGATATTTTAGATGGAATCAATGGCTTATGCTATTTATTCGGTAATTTGGCGATAACTGAAATGCGCCCAGAAACGGACAAATTTGTTCATTTAGTTGTAGATGCCACAGAAGGTGTATTAACTGCAACAAAAGAATTTGCGAAGTTCAAAAATTCTAAGACGCTCAAAAAAATGATTCAAGAAGTCAACGATGTCGAAGCTAAGGCAGATCATTTGTATAGTGAACTACTAAGAACGCTGTTTACCACTGAAACAAATCCTATCGAAATTATTAAATGGAAGAACGTGTATGACCAACTAGAGTTGACGATGAACCGTAGCGAGCTAGTGGTAGATTTGATTGATGGTCTTGTTATCAAAAACACCTAGTTCAACTTTTGAGACTTTTAAAAAACCGGATATTTTTGAGTGATGAAGAAGCTAGATTTTAGCTTGTTCATCACTCTTTTTGTCGTGAATATAGACTGGGAGCTATTATATCGAAAACAGATGTTTGCTAAAGCGACTACTGCTAGTGTTGAATAGGAGAATCAAAAAAGTTTTTAAAGAGTTTTTTTAAAGTGGTTGGAATCGAAGTTTTAATGGAGGCTTTTTCTATTCTTGATGAAGCTAATCATAGGCTATCTGTCTAAAGAATAATTGGTAAGTGAAAATTAGAAACCACAAGGAAATGAATGAGAGGGAATCGTTGCTATAGAAGGAAAAAGTAATCCATCAGTTTTTTTAAAGACTTATTTTCGCAAGAGCTATTTAATTTATTGTGCGAGCTTTGAGCTAGATGAGCATATTTGAAATTCTTTCTGTTAGGTAGCAGTTGTTGCTGAATTTTTATACCGAAAAATGAAGAGTGGATTAAAGGCTCGACTTCTTGTACAAGGGAAATAAAAAGGTCGATTGTATAAGCACAGCAAGAAGTGAACCTGCCAATTAAAATGTCCCCATAAAGAATAATCTTTATTATCAAGGGCTTAGTCTAGCAAGCTGAAAATTCGTGTATTTGTTTCACTCAAGTTGTTTTATAATTGTTGAAGTGGGCGTGAACCAATGTGTATATCTAAAGCTGGATAGAATAAAAATTCAAAAAGTTACACCTGTTATTTTATGTTATATAAAGCCAGTTATTATTCTTGACAGAAACACATAAAAAACGTAACATAATAGGTGATAGATGCATATTTTTTTCTTTGTTCATAATAGAAATACAGTTATTTTACGCGGGTTTTTTTAAGTGTTTCGAAATTGGTACTTTCGAATTTTTTTGATTTTTCTGTATTGCTTTTAAAATCTCGTACGTTATTTAACCCGATGAACAATTTGAACAAAGACTAGTGAACAGACGGGGAGTTTGCTAGAGGATGATGTGTCTTTCAATCCGGTAAGGAGGTGGCCCAAGATTTATAAATATAGTGGGATGATTAGAGCAAGTAGGAATGGGATGGCTATTCTATTGCCTTTGATAAGCGAATATATCTGATAATGATTAGGTAGATTTAACATAGCGTAAATTCGCGATACATAGTATTGAGTTTATCAGTAATAGAAGAATGAAGGACGGCTTTGAGATGCTTTTGGCTACGTGCAAAAGATTTGAAAAGTCACATAAAAGAAGTTAGGTGTCCTTCTAATTGTAGACGTTAGCTTTTAAAATAAGCTACGTTATGTAACGCTTGCAAATTGTGAGAAATTCAAGATATGGATAAATTGGATTTGTCAGGGGATCAATTTTAAAGTTAATAATATTAGGAGGAAATGAAAGTGCTTAAATGCTATACAGAAAAAATTATTTATTGCTGAATACCAGTGTGATGAATGATTTTCGAAATTTTATTCAGCAATAAATCTCATTTTCTTGTTCTATAGTCGATTTTATAGCAGCTTTCTAACATCTTTTTCTGTTTATAGTGATAGGAGGAGAATGAATGGATAGATTGAGAAAAATTTTGACTATTATAGGCTTGCTGGGTATTTTGTCAAGTGTAGTTCCTGTCAATGCTTTCGCTGTAGTAAATGATAACGGCGTGAGGTATAAGAATGTCAAATTAGTTGATAATACAGGAAATGAGGTTACAGAAGCAAATACGATCAAACAAAATGACAATATAAAGATTGTGCTAGATTGGGAACTAGCCACATCGAGTAAAGTCAGTCAACAATTGATCGTTTCGAAACAATTACCTGCTAACCTGGCTATTCCGGACCAAGCAGGAAATCTGGGAAATGATTTAGGTACATATCAGGTTAGAAACAAGCAGTTGATATTTACATTTGCTGGTTACACTGAGAATAATGAGGAGCTGACTAGTAGCGATAAGGTTGAAATTAAAAACTTTAGTGGCACACTAAAACTAGATGCTCAAACGGTGAATCCAAACAATGCGAACCAAGAGACAATTTCCTTTGAGGACCAATTAACACGGACACTCTTCTATGAGCAACCAACAGTGGAATCAAGTGCGCCAGCAGTTTCTTCAGAAGAAGCACCGGTAGCATCCACAGAAGCTACAGTAGAAAAAACTACGAAATCTTCTACTGAGAATTCAACTGAAGAGTCTAAGGAAGAGAAAGAAACGAAAAAAGAAACAAAGAATGGCAAAGCGACATTTGCTGCAGATTTGACTTCTAGTGTTTCAATTGAAGGCTTGAAGGTTTATAAGAAACCTATCGGACAAAACGATTGGACACCAGTTCCTGCGGGCGGATCAATCATGTTGGGGGATTCAGTTAAGTTTGAAGTAGACTGGTCAATTCCTGAATTAAATGCGGTTGCGGGCGATATTATAAAAATTCCGTTATCCATTGAAAACTTTTCGTTTAAAAATACCAATCTTCAAGATTTGATTTCAGATGGCGTGGTTATTGGTCAATGGCAAATTGATGATAATCGTTTTAAGGTCATCTTTAATGACAAAATTGAATCTAAGGATTTATTGAAAAACGGAACAGTTGAAGCGATTGGTGCAGCCAATAAAGTTGGCGATAATTCACATATCATTATTAATGGTGAGGATATGATGGAAGTTGATATCGTGCCATCACCAGTTGTTGAAATTCCAGATGATCCTTGGCCAGTTGCTTCCGATGCCATGAAGGGTGGACTCGTTTCTGGTGGTAGCTTGAATCAACTTGGTTGGAACTTAGACATCAACTATAAATCGATGAGAGAATATTATGAGACGGGAATTTTTCCAGCTAAAGATAATTTATTGCTTGTCGATGAATTAGCTGAGGGAACGTCATTTGTAGAAGGGTCTTTTGTCCTCACTTCGAGTATCAAGACGATGTATGATAACGGAGACGGTACATTCACAATGGGGCAAATTCAAATGGGCACGAGTGCACCGATTACGCACCCAGGCTTCTCGAAAATTAACCAGAATGTTGGCGAATCAAAAGAGGCGTTCAAAGGACGTGTGCAAGCAAGTCCACAGCTTACTTATGGAATTTATAAAGATAGTGCGGGAATCGAAACAATAATCTTGAACTTTGGTTCACTGCCATCTACTTCAAATCAAATTAAGTATAAAAAAGATGTGGCTTTAACGGGAATCGATAAGTTATATAATGATGGGAAATTAACAGTTGCTGGAAGAGAGCGATTGCTTGAATTCCTAGAGGCGATTGATTTTCAAGCACCAGCCTTCCGCTTGAATTTCCGAGTGGACGTTAAAGGCGGCACCGACATTTATAAGAATATAGCTGAATTTGAGTGGAATGGCGGCGACGTTAAATCAAATGATGCAGGTGTTCGTTATGAAGATGTAACTGCCGGCGTTCAAACAGGTGAAAAAGGCAGTATCCGGATTCTTAAAAAAGATGCATTAGGCACAATCTTACCTGGTATCGAATTTAAACTACAAGTAAAAAATGGTGCGGGGGTTTTTGTTGACTACACACCGATTGATGGCGGTACAGCTATTCGAGCAACAGATAGCTCAGGATTAGTCGAATACAAGAAATTAAATCCGGGCATCTATCGCTTAGTCGAGTTAGTTGATTTTACTGACCCAGATAGTGAATTCTATCAAGCAACTACCAAAGTTACGACACCGATTGGGGCGACAACAACAACGGATGAATTTGAAATCAAAGAGTCTGACTCCAAAGGATTTGTTGCGAATGTCGTGAATCATCGTCAACTACAGAAAACGGTGACCAAGGTTTGGAACGATGGAAACAATCAAGATGGTTTACGCCCAACTAGTGTCCAAGTTCAATTGTATGCGGATGGAGTTTTGAAAGGTTCGTCAGTAACCTTGAATGATGGAAACAATTGGTCACATACATGGAAAGAATTACCTGAAGCCAATCAGGGTACTGCGATTAATTATACTGTCGAAGAAGTTGGTACAGTCGCAGGCTACACGAGTGCGATCACGACAGATAATCAGACTGGCGATGCGACGGTAACAAATACGCATACGCCAGAGACTATCTCTGTCAGTGGTACGAAAACATGGAACGACGGCAATAACCAGGACAACATTCGCCCAGATAGCATTATGGTGAATCTATTTGCGGATGATGAAAAGGTTAAGGATCAAGAAGTTACTGCTGATGGCGATGGTAATTGGGCGTACTCATTTACCAATCTGCCAAAATATAAAAATGGTCGAGTAATTGATTACACAGTTACTGAAGACGCAGTACCAAGCTACACAACGACAATGAATGGTTACAATATTACCAATAGCTATACACCGAAACAAACGAAGGTTGAAGTGAAGAAGGTTTGGAATGACGGCAATAATCAAGATGGCTTGCGTCCAAACAGCATTGCGGTTCAGTTATATGCGAACGGCACGGCTACAGGTACACCACTTACCTTAAATGAAGGTAATCACTGGAAAGCTTCTTGGGATAATTTACCAGAAAAAGCAGCTGGCCAAACGATTACTTATACAGTTGCCGAAGTTGGCAGCATCACAGGGTACACGACGGTGGTTACTGAAGGTGATCCAGGTAAATTTACGATTACTAACAGTCATACTCCTGAACAAACTAGCGTAACTGGAACGAAAACGTGGGTAGATGCCAATGATCAAGATGGCGTGCGACCAACTAGCATTACAGTTAAATTATTAGCTGATGGTGTGGAAGAGACGAGTAAAAACGTAACTGCAGAAGAAAATTGGCAGTACTCATTTACTAACCTACCAAAATATAAAAATGGTCAAGAAATTGCTTATACAATTAGTGAAGTGGCGGTACCAAATTATTCCGTGACTTACAATGGCTATAATATTACGAACAGTTATACGCCAGGGCAAACGAATGTTCAAGTGACTAAGTTATGGGATGACGCGAATGATCAAGATGGTCTGCGTCCGTCAAGTATCGATGTTCAATTATTTGCGAATGGCGTAGCAAAAGATGCGCCAGTAACGTTAACTGAAGCTGGTTTATGGAAACATACCTGGGAGAACTTGGATGAAAAAGCAGCGGGTCAAACGATTGACTATACCGTTAAAGAAGTGGGTAGCGTAACTGGCTATACTTCATTAACGGATGCAACAAATCCAGCTGAGGTGAAGATTACTAATAGCCATACACCGGCGGAAATAACTGTCTCAGGTAAGAAAACGTGGAACGATGCTGACGATCAAGATGGCAAACGTCCAACAAGTATTACCGTTAATTTATTAGCTGATGGAGTTATAGAAAAAAGTAAAGTAGTGTCAGCTAATCAGTCTGGTGAATGGAAATATGAATTTACAAACTTACCAAAATTCAAGAATGGGACAGAAATCACTTATACAATTAGTGAAGAAGCTGTGCCAGATTACTCAGTGAATTACACTGGATTTGATATTACCAATAGCTATACACCGGGTGAAACGGCAGTTATTGTAAGTAAAGTCTGGGATGATAATGAGAATCAGGATGGCCTTCGTCCAACCAGCATTGAGGTTCAATTGTATGCGGATGGCGTAGCTAAGGGGGCACCTATTACTTTAGCGGCACCAAATTGGACAAACAAATGGGAACATCTTGCTGAAAAATCGGCGGGTCAACCAATCGTTTATACAGTCAAAGAAGTGGATAGTGTAACAGGTTATACCACATCAATTGATCAAAATAATCTGGCTGATGTGAAGATTACTAATAGCCATACACCAGCTAAAACGACTGTTAGTGGAACGAAAACATGGGATGATGCCAACGATCAAGATGGCAAACGTCCGACAAGTATTACCGTGAATTTATTTGCAAATGGCGCACCAGCTGGTAGTCAAGTGGTGGAAGCAGATAATGAGGGTAATTGGACCTATGAATTTACAGATCTAGATAAATTTAAAAATGGCCAAGAAATTAACTATACAATTACCGAAACAGCAGTACCAGATTACTCAACTAGCTACAATGGTACGAATATTAAAAACAGTTATACGCCTGGTAAAACGGCTGTGACTGTCGAAAAAGTTTGGGCAGATATGGATAACCAGGATGGGCTTCGTCCAACAAGTATTCAGGTTCAATTGTATGCGAACGGCGTAGCTCAAGGCGCGCCAGAAACATTAACGGCACCTACTTGGACATACACATGGGATACTCTGGATGAAAAAGCAGCCGGTCAACCGATTGTTTATACAGTCGAAGAAGTCGGTGAAGTACCAGGGTATACGACTACGACAGCAACTAATCCTGGAAGCGTAGTGATTACGAATACGCACACACCGGAAGAAGTCGATGTTGATGGATCGAAAACTTGGACTGACGCTGATAATCAAGATGGCGTAAGACCAGACAGTATCACCGTGAATTTATTAGCTGATGGGTTGAAGATTGCTGATAAAGTCGTATCAGAAGCAACTAGCTGGGCTTACCAATTTAAAGACTTACCGAAATTTAATAATGGTCAAGAAATTAACTACACCATTACTGAAGATGCGGTACCAGGGTACTCAACTAGCTACACAGGTTATACTATTGAAAATAGTTATACACCAGGCCAAACAAGTCTTTCTGTGACCAAGGCTTGGGCAGATAATGATAATCAAGATGGGTTACGTCCAACAAGTATTGATGTTCAATTGTATGCAGATGACGTCGCAACCGGCGTACCAGTTACATTGAGTGACGATAACTCATGGCATCATGATTGGACTAATTTGGATGAAAAATCGAATGGTCAAACAATTGTTTATACTGTCAGAGAAGTTGGCACAGTAGCTGGTTACACAACAACTGTTGATGCAAATGATCCAGCGAATGTAGTGATTACGAACAGTCACACACCAGAACAAACAGAAGTAACTGGTAAGAAAATTTGGAATGACGCGGACAATCAAGATGGCGTTCGTCCAGATAACATTCAAGTGAATCTATTTGCAAATGGTGAACTGGTAACTAGTCAAGAAGTGACTGCAGATGAAAACGGGGAGTGGAATTACGAATTTACTGGTTTAGATAAGTTTGAAGCTGGCCAAGAAATTACGTACACCATTACCGAAGATGCGGTAGCTAACTACTCAACTAGCTATACCGGCACTGACATTACGAATAGCTATACACCGGGTCAAACAGCTATTACTGTCAATAAAGTTTGGGCAGATGGCGATGACCAAGATGGCTTACGTCCAGCAAGTATTAACGTTCAATTGTATGCGGATGGCGTTGCAACCGGTGCACCAATTACGTTGAATGAAGATAATTTATGGGCACACACTTGGGCTAACTTGGCTGTCAAAGCTAGCGGACAAACGATTGACTATACGGTCAAGGAAGTTGGCACTGTCGCAGGTTATACAACGTCTCAAGTGACTGGCCCTGGCAATGTTGTGATTACTAATACGCATACACCAGAAAAAGTTGCTGTAGATGGTGTGAAAACTTGGGATGACGCGGATAATCAAGATGGCGTTCGTCCAAATAGCATTACCGTGAATTTACTTGCTGACGGCGAGAAAGTCGCTAGTAAAGAAGTAACCGCTGATGAAGCAGGTAATTGGCGCTATGAATTTACAAATCTAGATAAATTTAAAGCAGGTCAAGAAATTAACTATACAATTACTGAAGAAGCGGTACCGAATTACTCAACAAGTTACACTGGAAATGATATTAAGAATAGCTATACACCAGGAAAAACAAGTATTTCTGTTACAAAAGCTTGGGCAGATAACAATAACCAAGACGGTCTACGTCCAGCAAGTATCCAAGTTCAATTATTCGCTGATGGAGCTGAAAAAGGCGAAGCAGTTACCTTGAATGAAGGAAACTTATGGCAGCATGAATGGACTGGTTTGGCTGTGAAAGCCGATGGTCAAACGATTGCTTACACAGTTGAAGAAGTCGCCAATGTTACAGGCTACACAACAACAGTTGATGCAAAAGATCCAGCAAACGTAGTGATTACGAACAGTCACACACCAGCAACAACTGAAGTAACAGGTTCTAAAACTTGGAACGACGCTGATAATCAAGACGGCGTTCGCCCAGAAGCAATCACTGTGAACTTATTGGCGGATGGCGAGAAAGTCGCAAGCCAAGAAGTCAAAGCTGATAAAGAAGGCAATTGGAACTATAGCTTCACTAATCTTCCGAAATTTGCCAATGGACAAGCAATTGTCTACAGCGTTTCTGAAGAAGCCGTGGCAAATTACACGACAACTTACGCAGGCTTTGATATCACAAACAGCTATACACCAGGTCAAACTGGCGTAACTGTAAATAAAGTCTGGGCTGATGAAAACAATCAAGACGGTTTACGTCCTGAGAACATCTCAGTTCAATTGTTCGCAGACGGTGAAAAACAGGGAGAAGCAGTTATCTTGAATGCAGCCAACAGCTGGACACATACATGGACTGACTTAGCTGAAAAAGCTGATGGAAAAGCGATTGTTTACACAGTCGAAGAAGTTGGAAATGTGACAGGTTATAAGAAGGCGATTGATGCAAGTAATCCAACGAACGTAGTGATTACGAACAGTCACACACCAGCAACAACTGAAGTAACAGGTTCTAAAACTTGGAACGACGCTGACAATCAAGACGGCGTTCGCCCAGAAGCAATCACTGTGAACTTATTGGCGGATGGCGAGAAAGTCGCAAGCCAAGAAGTCAAAGCTGATAAAGAAGGAAACTGGAACTATAGCTTCACAGACCTTCCAGGATTTGCGAAAGGACAAGCAATTGTCTACACAGTTTCTGAAGAAGCCGTGGCAAATTACACGACAACTTACGAAGGCTTTGATATCACAAATAGCTACACACCAGGTCAAACTGGCGTGACTGTAAATAAAGTCTGGGCGGATGGCGAGGACAAAGATGGTTTACGTCCAACAACGATTCAGGTTCAATTGTTCGCAGATGGCAAAGCAACTGGCGAGCCAGTAACGCTTGATGCCGAAATGAATTGGAAGCACACATGGACTGAATTAGCTGAAAAAGCAGACGGCAAAGCGATTGCTTACACAGTAGAAGAAGTCAGCGAAGTAGAAGGTTACACGGCAACTGTTGATGCCAGTGATCCAGCGAATGTTGTAATTACTAACCACCACACACCAAAAGTGGATGATCGTGTGATTCAAATTATCGGTCAAAAAACGTGGGATGATGAAGACAACAAAGCGGGCGCTCGTCCAGCGAGCATCACGATTAATCTGTTAGCAGATGGCGTGAAAGTTGATAGCCGTGAAGTAACAGCAGAAACTGACTGGGCTTACAGCTTTGACAATCTACAAGAATTAGCTGATGAACGACCAATCGTCTATACAATCAGTGAAGAAACCGTCGAAAACTATACACCAACTTATGATGGTTTTGATGTAGTTAACCACTACACACCAGAAACAACGAGTCTGACTGTCAACAAAGTTTGGGATGATAGCAACGACCAAGACAAGCTACGTGCGAAGAGTATTGAGGTTCAATTACTCGCAAATGGGCAACCAGTTGAACCAATCGTGACCTTGTCTGAAGAAAATAATTGGACAGCAAGCTGGACTGAATTAGCTAAAGAAGCAGACGGTAAAGTAATCGAGTACACCGTTGAAGAAATTAGCGAAGTCAAAGGCTATGTGGCAACTGTGACAAAACTGGATGAAACTAACCAGACAATCACGAATAAACATACACCTGAAATCAAGCAACCTGATCCAAAAGATCCAACAGAACCAAAAGCACCAGCGAAACCAGTAACACCGGCAACACCAAAAGCACCGAAGAAAGAACAGCCTAAGAAGAAATTGCCGAAGACTGGGGAAGAAATTAACCCATTCGTCAGCTATCTAGGTGTTAGCTTGATCGCGTTAGTGGCACTTTTAGAACAACGTAGAAGAGCTAAAAAATAAGCAACTCGTCTGAAAAGACTGAGTGAATCTGGGTACATGCCCAACAAAAAGCCAGCGTCTAACGACGCTGGCTTTTGTGTGGATTGAACCAAAATAGAAAGACAAGTCTCCTAAAATCCGTTAATCAAGGTTCCAGGAGACTTGTCTTTCTATTTCATCTATTAACTATGAGCCACTTGATAGAGAGGGCAGGTGCTACAATCAGTCGGAAGTTTATCTTTTGGTGATTTTCGTTTTTGATCCGTCTCAACAGGAAGTGTTATCAATAACCGCAAGCCATTTAAAATAACTAAAATGGTGCTGCCTTCATGACCAATGACGCCCATCGGTAAGTTAATAAATTGAAAAAAGTTAGAAAAAATTAGTAGAATAATCACACCGACGGAGAAGATAATATTTTGAGTGACGACTCTTTTTAGTTTGAGCGAGAGCATGTGGCTCATCTGAAGCTTAGATAAATCATTATTGATTAGCACGATATCAGCAACATCCATCGCAATATCCGTGCCTTCACCCATCGCAATACCGATTGAAGCGGTAGCGAGAGCTGGTGCATCATTGATGCCATCGCCAACCATCGCATTAACCGAATAGATTTCTTTTTCAGCTTGGATTCGCTGTGTTTTTTCTTGGGGTAGGCAATCTGCATAATAAGTCTCGATCCCGGTTTCTTTGGCAATCGCTTGTGCTGTACCTTTATGATCGCCTGTCATCATGGTTGTATGAACCCCTTGGCTGTTAAAATAAGCAATGACAGACGCTGCTTCGGGTTTTGCGACATCCAGTAAGCCAAAAAATGCCATTAATTGATCATCTTTTGCTAAGAAAATAACAGTTTTTCCTTCTGCTTCTAATTGTTTAATGTGCTGTTTTGTCTCAGCTGTTACAGAGGTATCCGTTGGGCTATAGGCATGTTTTCCAATTTTCCAACAATGATTATTAACCGTTGCTTGTAAACCAAATCCAGCAATTTCTTCAATCTCCAGTGAAGCTAATTCTTGCGACAAATCAACTCTGAACTGTCGAGTCAAGGCTTCCGCTAAAGGATGGCTGCTATTTTTTTCCATAGCAACCACCATCGCGATACACGCTTCTTCGTCCTGAAGGAAGTGACTGTTCGTCACAACCGGTTTTCCTTCGGTTAAAGTGCCAGTTTTGTCAAAGGCAATTGCTTTTAATTGAGCAAGATTTTCTAAGAAACTGCCCCCTTTAAATAAGACGCCATTTCTAGCCCCATTCGAGATTGCCGCAAGCGTTGCAGGCGTAGCCGATGCTACAAGCGCGCAAGGAGAAGCGACGACTAGTAAGACCATCCCGCGATAAAAACTCTCTGCCCAAGTCCAATCTAAAAAATAAAAGGGGATCAGAATTGATAAAGGAACGACTATTAGCACAATTTTTACATAGACATTTTCAATTTTTTCGATAAATGAGGCCGTTTTAGTAGGGATAGCTTGCGCTTCTTCTACCAGTTGGATAATTTTGGCGAAAAGGGTATCTTCACTTGTCTTCGTTACCTCGACAACGAGGGGATTTCCTGTGTTTAGTGTTCCGCCAAAGACTTCGGCACCGATTGATTTTTCGACAGGAATCGACTCGCCACTGATGGCAGCTTCATCGATACTACTCTGACCACTATGAATCACTCCATCGATCGGGATCGTGGCTCCTTTGGGAACGAGGACTTTATCCATAATAGCGAGCTCAGAAACTTCAACTTCAATTGTTTGCCCGTCGGGAAGTAACTTTTGAGCAACAGTTGGTTTCATTTGCATCAAAGAAGTAATTTCTTTGCGACTTTTATTCGTTGTATATTCTTCTAATGCACCACTGAGACAAAAGATAAAGGTCAGCATCGCACCTTCAAACCAATTGCCAATTAAGCAAGCGCCGATTGCAGCCAGAGCCATTAATAAGTCAACACTCAATGTCCGCTCAGTAAATAGTTCAGATAATCCTTCAAATGTTTGTTTCCAACCACCAGAAAAAATAGCAAAACCGTAGATAAGGGGATAAATGAAGAAATTGTTTTTTTCAAAAATGAAGGCTAGAATCATAAATAATAAGCACGATAAGGTCGAGAACAAAGCTTGTTTTTCAGATTTACTCATGGGAATCACTCCTTATGAAGTAAGCATAGCATATTGTAAATCTAAATGATAATGAAATATTCTAATTGAGAACGATAGTGATTATCAATTGATTTTTCTGAGTAATTCGATAAATACTAATGATAGTCATTATCAATAAAAGTGCAAAAAAAGAAGTACAGATTTTACTCTGTACTCCATTTAAATTAATTATAAAGTAATTAGCCAATAACCGATAAGAATCACACCTAAAATAATTCGATACCACCCAAATACAGTGAAATCATTTCGTTTAAGATAGTTCAATAAGAATTTAATGGCTATAATCGAAACGACAAAAGCAACAATCATTCCTAGTAATAACAAGAATACCTGCTGAAAATCAAATGAATTTCCGGCTTTAATGAATTTGAAAATTTTAAGAGCGCTAGCACCAAACATCACTGGAATCCCTAGGAAGAAAGAGAACTCGGTTGCCACAAAACGAGAAGCACCAATCAAAATTGCTCCTAGAATCGTTGCCCCAGAGCGAGAAGTCCCAGGAATAAGAGCTAAAACTTGGAAGAACCCAACAACCAAAGCAGCTTTATAAGTAAAATCATTCAGTGACGTACATTTCGGTGCAGCATTTTTGTTTCTTCTTTCAACAACGATAAAGGCAACCCCATAAATAATTAGCATCAGTGAAACTGGTAAAAATTTATGGAAATGTGCTTCTAAAAAATCATCCAAGGGAAGTCCGATAATAATCGCTGGCACACAGGCAACAACGACTTTAAACCACAAGGTCCATGTATCATTTTTTTCGATGGTTGATTTCTTAGGAGAGAAGGGGTTCAATTTGTCGAAATATAACACAACAACGGCCATGATAGCCCCCAGCTGAACGACGACATTAAACATCTTGGTAAAATCAGCACTGACATTCATCTTAATAAATTCATCGACTAAAATTAGGTGGCCTGTACTACTGATTGGTAGCCACTCGGTGATTCCTTCAACAATCCCTAAAACAATTGCTTTCCAAATATTTTCTAGTAACATAATTTCATTCCTTTCAGACAAAAAAATACAAGTTTAGTATACCTGTTATTAAAAGGAAAACCAAACTATTTTTGATATGACCGCGATTCTTTATAAAAAACTTGAAATTTTTTACACAATGAATCATTTATTATCAGACACATAAAAAACTTGCCTAAATGACACGTTTTCTAAGAAACACTTGCTTCCTAGAAAGGGGATTTAGACAAGTTCACTAGAATATTGAGACTAACTTAGAATTGTTTTTGATAATTGTTTCCCATTTTCAATGTAGTCAACATTATTAATCTCTTGTATAGAGAATTTACCTTCTTTATAAGTAAGTTTCGTGACACTACCGTTTTGTAAGCCGGCACGAATGGGTTGTTTCGCGTCAATAAGGTTTAATAAGAAGGCAATTGTGAGACCATGGGAAACGACTAATACATTCCCGCCGCCTTCTTTTTCTCTACGATGCGCAATATCTTCAAAACCAGACCAGACACGATTCTTCAAGACATCATAGGGTTCTGCCCATTCAGCAGTGTCGACAGCTAGAATAGCCTCAGCAATCTGCTTGAAGGTCACGTCAGTTGCAATCATATCATCGTAGTTTTGAAAATTAAGTACACGGGGAACAACACCCCACATTTCCTTGTCGTAGCCACCTTCTAAGGAACCAAAACACCATTCGCGAATGCGATTATCAATTGAATAAGGAATCTCACGTCCATTGGCATGTTCCCCCAAGATAATACGGCTTGTTTCAATTGCTCGACCACTATCACTGGAATAGGCTTCAGCAAAAGGGACTTCTCGTAGGCCTAAACCTAAAAAATGAATACCCTCTTGGCCTTCTTTAGTTAATGGTGTATCACACCAACCTTGAACTCTTTCAATGGTATTAAACATTGTTTTGCCATGTCTGACGACGTATAAAGTTGTTTCTGTCATTTGCTACACTCCTCAAAAAATAATTTAGTTAAAAAAGGGATTGGTGTTTCGTTCCCGTTCAATCGTTGTTGCATCTCCGTGACCTGGATAGACTGGGAATTCATCAGGAAGAGGGAAGAGCTGTGTTTGAATACTTGTCAGTAGCTGTTCCAGATTACCAGTAGGAAGATCTGTGCGTCCGATGCTGCCTCTAAATAAAGCATCGCCAGAAACAACAAAGTCATCAAAAATAAAGCTGACACTGCCAATAGAATGCCCTGGTGTTGGGACTACTGTAAAACGCATATTTCCAAGTAGATAGTCCTTCAGCTCAAACTCATATTCCGCAGGTTGGACAATAATATTATTGATATCGTCATGTCTGCCTAAGCCAGAAAGATTCATCATTGGGTCGCCTAGCCAAGCTTGTTCTAAAGGACTAACATATACGGGCACCTGATAATGGTGACGCAATTCTTCAACAGCTCCTATATGGTCATAGTGGGTATGTGTTAATAAAATGGCGACTGGCTGTTGACCAATAGTCGTGATTTCAGAAATAATCTTTTGGGCGTCCTCGCCTGGGTCAATAATTAAGACTGCTTGCTCATTTGAAATGAGGTAACAGTTTTCTTGGATAGGTCCGGTCATTATTCGTTTGATATTCATAAAGGTCCTCCTTAAACGTAACTCAAAATTTCTTTACTACTATAGTATACCTCAATAAATAGGCTGGAACAAAGAAAGCGGGGAATTTTCTGAATAATCAAATTCTATGAAAATATGGAGGGAATTCTAAACAGAAGACTATCAGGTTTTCATGAGTTTCTAAGAAAACTAGTCTATAGTGAACTTATCCAAAGAAATCCTAATTCTTTATCCTTTTTCCCTGTTTATCCGCAGGGAATTTTTTTTGTTCTATTAGCTACTACTTATATACCACAACAGGGAGCCGACTTTTTCAATGAGAAAAAGGACGCTTCCTTCTTTTAAATCTCTAGTAACTGTTCTATAATTAAACTTTAGTGAAGGCGAACGTTCGTTTGTTAGGAAGGAGGCCCCATGAAACAATCAAAAATTGCAGTCAGACAGTTAGTTGAATTCATTCTAAGAAAAGGCAGTATCGATTCTGGAAAAAACAACAGCAATCATACAGCCCTTGAAGGAGCCAGAATTCATCGTAAACTGCAAAAAGAAGCAGGTGAGGCCTACCAAAAAGAAGTCTTTTTAAAGACGGAAGTCATTTTTGATGATCTAACCTTAACAATTGAAGGTCGAGCAGATGGCATTTTTGAACAAGAGGGTCAGTGGTATATCGACGAAATAAAAACGTCAGAGCCGAGATTTGAAGATTTAGAGCCTGAACAAATCGACTTATTTTATTACCAAGCAATGGTTTATGGGCATATTTATATGAGTCAAAACGAATTGGATGAGCTAACCGTACAATTGACTTATTTTCAAACAATAGAAGAAAAAGTAACACGAACAACCAGACATTTTACGGCAGAAGACTTAAAAGAGTTTTTTGATCAATTAGTTTCCGAATATAAAGAATGGATGATTTTTCGGGAAAACTGGCGGACAGTCAGAAATGCTTCTTTGATGGCATTAAAATTCCCTTATGATCAATATCGGACAGGACAGCGAGAATTAGCGGTAGCGGCCTATAAGACGATTCGCACCAAACAGAAATTATTTGCTGAAGCGCCGACAGGTACAGGGAAGACAATCTCGACGCTTTTTCCTACGCTTAAAGCAATCGGCGAGGAGGAAGGGGAACGCGTCTTTTATCTAACTGCCAAAACAATTACAAGACAAGTAGCGGAAGATGCGCTAGTTGCACTCAGCGAGGTTGGCGCCGAGACTAAGAGTGTCACCCTGACTGCAAAAGACAAAATTTGTTTTTTGACTGAACGCAATTGCACTCCCGAACATTGTATTTATGCGAATGGCTACTACGACCGCCTAAATGAAGGGCTTTGGGATATCTTGAATCATGAAAACCAGATGAATCGCGAGATAATCGAAGCGTATGCCAAAAAACATACCTTGTGTCCATTTGAACTTTCGTTGGACATCAGTCTATGGTGTGACGTGATTATTGGGGACTATAATTATTTATTCGATCCGAAAGTCTACTTACGACGCTTCTTTGAGCAAGAAGAGAATGAAGAAAATATTTTTCTGATTGATGAAGCCCATAACTTAGTTAATCGTTCTCGTGAAATGTACTCTGCGACGATTACTAAAAATCACTGTCAAGAAGTGATGCGAGAACTGGGAAAAGAACACAAAAAAATTCAGCGTGCATTAAAAAAAGTCTCTAAAGAGTTTTTGGCGATTGAGAAAATTGCTGAAGAGGATAATTGGACCTACCATCATCAAAAGCAACCCGCTGAGAGTTTGATTAATCAACTCTATAAGCTGAGCGAAAAGATGAAAGAGTGGCTCGCTGAATTCCCTGAAGATAGTGCTCAGCCTAAAGTCTTGTCTTTTTACTTTGATGTGTTAGGTTTTCTTAAAATGAGCGAATATTATGACGACCATTACGAAACAACGATTGAAAGAAAACAAGGCGATTTATACGTACGCCAATTTTGTATTGATCCCTCAGACTTTTTAGAGTCTTCATTAAATAAAGGAAAGGCCAGTCTATTGTTTTCAGCAAGTTTTTCACCACTGCCTTATTATCAAAGGGTATTAGGCGGAAAAGAAAGCTTAGCGTATCGCTTGCCGAGTCCCTTTCCAGAGGAAAACCAACAAATTGTGGTTGCCAATTATATCGAAACCACTTATCAAAAAAGGCAGTCAAGTGAAGCAGCGGTGATTGCTGCAATTGGTGATTTGGTTCAAGCGAAGACAGGTAATTATTTTGCTTTTTTCCCTTCATATCAGTACCTAGATACAATTGCAGAAGGCTTTAGACAGGCTTATCCAGATGTTCAACTAGTTATTCAAGATACTAATATGAATGAACAAGAACGAGAAGCATTTCTGAATAAATTCAAAATGAATCCTGAAAAAACACTTATCGGGTTTTGTGTATTAGGCGGGATATTCTCTGAAGGAATTGATTTAAAAGGGACTCGTTTGATTGGTTCAGCCATTGTTGGAGTCGGTTTGCCACAAATGAACCATGAACAAGAATTGATTAAAGAATATTATGACGAGACCGAAAGTAATGGTTTTTCCTATGCTTACCAGCTACCAGGCATGAATAAAGTTCTTCAAGCAGCCGGACGTGTCATACGTGATGCGACTGATGTTGGGGTAGTGCTGTTACTCGATCGACGATTCAAAACACCTCGTTACCAAGAACTATTTCCACCTCATTGGAGACAATACGAAACGGCTTTTACTGCGGATCAATTGAAAAAAACGATCGATAGCTTTTGGCAAAAACAAGACAGTCAAAGGATAAATCAATAACTTATGACTGAATGCAGGAACTCCTCGATATTTGTTGCTAGCAATGCTCTTTTTGAGAGGGAACTGTAAATAAACAAAAAACACAAGTACTGAGTGAAAAGCTCAGCACTTGTGTTTTTATCTGTAGTTTGTAAACTGCAATTCGATAGGTAAATCTAACTTTCTTAGTGTTTGGATAACTTCTTGTAAATCATCTCTGTTTTTTCCAGTTACACGAATTTGATCATCTTGTATTTGAGTTTTTACTTTAAGTTTTGCATCTTTGATTTTGTTATTTATTTTTTTTGCGTTATCTTTGTCAATTCCTGATACTAGGTCAGCGGTTTGACGTGCTTTGCCACCTAAAGATTTTACGGTTTCTGAGAAGTGGATATTCTTGATGGGAACCCCACGTTTCATGAGCTTGCTAAACAAAATATCTTTAATTTGTTCCAGCTTAAAATCATCATCGCCGACAACCGTTATCTTGTTGCCATCTAAGGTGATTTCAACAGTTGAACCTTTAAAATCAAACCGATTTGTTAATTCTTTTAGAGTAATCTGTATTGCATTTTTTACTTCTTCGACGTTTACTTCGGAAACGACATCAAAACTTGCATCTTTTGCCATAAATAATTCCTCCAATTCATTCAATTTCATTAGATTAAGCATACCATGAAAGGCTTTAGACCACCAGTTGATTTTCAAAGTTAAGATTCTTCTCATTTAAGGCATTCCTATTCCAATTTATGAGGGAATTTGTTATTCTGACAATGGATTATTTGAGGAGTGTGGCGAGTGAGTAAATTAATTGGAACCTATCAAAAAAATGAAATCATTAAGAAAATATGTGTTATTTTACTAACCGGAATTACAGCAGCCATCGGGTTGAACTATTTTTTAATCCCAGCTCATGTATTTTCGGCTGGAATGAATGGCGTCGCACAGATTATCGCCTCTTTACTAAAGACCTATTTGAATCTGCAATTTGACACAGGAATTTTCATTCTGTTACTCAACATACCTGTTTTTATTTTGGGATATCTGAAGTTAGGCAAATCTTCGACACTCTTAAGTTTTGTGAATGTGCTATGCATTTCAGTAATGACTGTCATTGTACCCATCGGTCAAGTAACGGACAACATCTTAATGAATGCTATTGTTGGAGGTGTCTTCGTTGGATTTGGTGCAGGCTTATCTTTAAAATACGGCTTCACAACTGGCGGAATGGATATTATTTCAGTGATTTTATCACAAGTTACAGGGAAAACCGTCGGGAAGTATATGTTCCTATTGAACGGATTAATCGTGATGTTAGCAGGCTTCTTATTTAATTGGGAAAGTGCCTTATTTACAATCATCTCGATTTATTGCATGACACAAGTGGTTGATATGATTCACACGAGCCATCAAAAAGTAACGGCAATGATTGTCACCGTCAAACCAGAAGAGGTAGCTAATGCTATTTCGAAAAAATTGGTTCGAGGAATGACCTTGCTACCATCAATCGGTGGCTACGCAAAAATTGAAGGAAAAATGATTATGATGGTTGTGACACGTTATGAACTTTATGATTTGGAGCAGATAGTTATCGAAATCGATGAGTATGCCTTTATTAATATTTTACCGACACATTCCGTCATCGGCAGATTTGCAAATGAAGCTGAACAAAAAACATATCGCACAACAGGTCAGTTTCCTGAGTTGAAATTTAATAAAAGAAAATAAATATAAAAAAGAAATTCTCCTGAATAGAAGAATTTCTTTTTTTTTGTAACTTTACCGTACCTATCAGCTTTGATGAATCATATTTTTCATTTTTTGTTTGATTTACTTTTAATAATGGAATGAATTGCGTGGTAGAAAACACGAATGTTGAATTTCACTAACTTTTTGTTCTTGACTTATAGTCTTCATTCATTAGAATGAGGGGTATAGTAATAAATCCAAATAAAAAAAGGCACCTCATTCAACGATTCACGGTCATTGAATGAAGTTTGAATAATCAGCTCTAACTGATCATCAATTTTGCCCTAGCCAATGCAAGCATTGACCTCCTATATTGTACCTAAGAAAAGGGAAGATTTCTACTCTTTTCTCAGGATAGGTAAAATATAGGAGAAAAGACGCTTCTTTTTGCTATGACAAGTATCGATCAGACATACGCTGAACGATGCTTTTTTGCTGTTCAATAGGTGTTTTCTAGCGGGAATACCTGTTGAACGATGAGTGTACGTAATAAGATCGATTCAGTAAATTGCAATGGTAAGTGGACGCATTCATTCTCCTTCCAAGCTGTTGGATGGGTCTACTTATCAGGCTTGATGGATTTATTGCTATTTTTCATTGATTAGAAGTTGTTTTCAATTAGACGGGAGATGATGAGACGAAGTTTACCTTCACCAAGTCAATTTTTCTAGATCCGTCAAAAATGAGTTCCAAGTTATTTATCACAGGTAGATTTTTCGAACAAACGCAGTGAATTTTGTAAGAAGCAAGACAAAAATAAAAATGGACACACCGATCAAACAAGTTTAGTACAGTTAAAAGACAAGAGGCATGAGAGATACGAATGGACAGGAAACCATTCGTTAGTATTTTTAAGGCTTGCTTGTCTTTTTCGTTATGTTTGACTACCTGGCTAGGTATTCATCTAGACAATTACACCAATATCCAGTGAGTAGTTAAATTCTTATAAATATTTTTCCAAAGCGACAGCTATGCCATCGTCATCGTTTGACAAAGTGACTGCATCAGCTAATTCTTTAATCTCTTCAACTGCATTTCCCATAGCCACACCGATTCCAGCATATTCGATGATTGAACGGTCATTTTGTCCATCGCCAAAAGCAATCACTTCTGCAGCGGTGATAGAAAGCTTTTTGGCAACTTCACTCAAAGCTTTGGCTTTATCGATGCCTTTCATTGTAAATTCAAAATAAAAGGGTGCAGAGAAAGCTGCTGTTGCTGTATCTAGAAAAGGTTCTTCAATCGCTTGATAATTTTTCTGAAGGTAATCTGCTTCACCAGCAATTAAAATCTTATAGAGTGGAAAGTCGAGAAATGTTGCCAAATCACTGATTTCACATAACTTAAATTGACCGCCTCTAGATTCATATTCGATGATATTGAAAGGTCCCTCAGGTAAAGTAATCTTGTTCTGATAGACGTCATTCACGTACATATAGGTGTCATCGTTAATCATTGGAATCAATTCAAACTGTTTCAGATGTTCCAATATCGCTTTCGCTAAATCGTCAGGAATTGGCTGACTGAAGATGGGTTGGTTTGTCAGGCAATCCAGCGCCATAGCGCCATTGTAGGAAACGAGATAGCCTTCATACGTATCCATTTGTAATTCTTTGGCTAAGTTGAACATCCCTGAAGTTGGGCGCCCGGAAGCAAGAATGACCGTCACACCCTTTTTCTGAGCGTTGATTAGCGCATCTTTGGTGGATTGAGCAATCTTTTTTTCTGATGTTAGTAGGGTGCCGTCAATATCTAATACAATTGCTTTGATTGTCATAAATAAACTCCTGTCCTATTTTTAGTGGCTAAAGGTTCCTATTCATTACTTCTCTTACATAAATTATCCTATCATCAGTTTGTGTGTTAATAAAGTTGTTTTTACTATTTAAATTCAAAATTTAACAGCGTGGGGGTGGAAATTAGTGTGTCAATTGAGCTATTCAAAACTAGATACGCTATTCTAAGTTGATTATTTTTTATTTGCCGCAAATTTTTTTAAACTTTTTAAAATTAAGAAGATCCGCGCAATCAGATGAACATAAGAAACCTGATTATTTCATCGTACTTCCATCTATCTCAAGCGCACACGCTAATAATGAGTAAAATCTAGTCAAATTTTCATTAATATGCTATTATTGCTAAATAATTACAGCGAGGAGTGAAGGTATGTTATTTGGGACAGCAAAATGGAATCGGGAAGACCATTTAGAAATAGGTGGGGTTGATACGGTTGAGTTAGCAAAAAAATATGGAACGCCTTTATTTGTCTATGATGTTCAACACATAAGAGAGATGGCTCGAGGCTTTAAACAAACATTTAAGGAAGAGGGTATTAAGAATAAAGTCGTCTACGCGAGTAAAGCGTTTAGCTGTTTAGCCGTCTACAAACTATTGCAAGAAGAATCATTAAGCTGTGATGTTGTTTCAGGTGGTGAATTGTATACTGCGATTAAAGGCGGGATGGATCCTAAAGAGATTGCTTTTCATGGAAACAACAAAACAAAGAGTGAATTGCAGATGGCTATCGATGAAGGTGTCGGAACGATTATTGTCGATAATTTTTATGAAATCCAACTGTTGAGTGAAATTTTACATGCTGAGAAAAAAACGCAGGAAATCCTTTTTCGCGTAACACCAGGAATTAGCGCGGAAACGCATGATTACATTTTGACTGGGCAGGTTGATTCTAAATTTGGCTTTGATGTTGCTAGTGGCCAAGCGGAAGTAGCGTTACAACAACTTTTAGCAGACGATGTCTTTATTGTAAAAGGAGTTCATTGTCATATTGGCTCGCAGATTTTTTCACCGGAAGGCTTCATCGCGGCTACAGATATTATTTTTGATTTATTGAATACGTGGAAGACAGCGTTTAATTATACAGTATCGGTCTTCAACATCGGGGGTGGATTCGGTATCCAGTACACCGACTCAGATACACCTGTTTCGCCTGCCGAATTTGTTAAAACAATCATTCATCAAGTCAAAGAGAATTGTCAGAAAAGAGACTATCCACTTCCTGAGATTTGGATCGAGCCCGGCCGCAGTATTGTTGCTGAAGCGGGTATGACGCTGTATAGTGTTGGCTCTCAAAAGGAAGTTCCTGGTGTCCGCAAGTTTGTTTCTGTCGATGGCGGTATGGGCGACAATATTCGTCCGGCCTTATATGATGCTACCTATGATGCATTGGTGGCTAATCGTCAAATTGATGCAGCAGAAACAACCGAATTAATCAGCATTGTTGGGAAATATTGCGAATCAGGCGATGTTTTGATACGAGAAATTGATTTCCCAAAGGTGACAGATGCAGATATTATTGCGCTGACGAGTACTGGGGCGTATGGCTACTCGATGGCCAGCAACTATAATCGAAATCCGAAGCCAGCAGTCGTTTTTGTTGAAAATGGCCAGGAAAAATTAGTCGTTCGCAGAGAAACCTTTGACGATTTGATTCATTTGGATTGTCCAGTTGACTAAGGGATGACTGATAAGAATAATTATAAAGTAAAATTTAACGATTAGAGTGGAACAAGCCTAACTTTGAGGAAGGATTCTTATTCTTTCTGTCAGAGGCTTGTTCTTTTTTGCTCATTTGAATCAATTGTTGGTTTTGAAAAACAAGTCTTTATGGGTGACTGCTCACTTTTCTCAACGAGAATCAAACGGAGGATATTCTCATTTACAAATAGGGGAAAAAAGAGTATTATAAGTAAGAATCTTGGTAAGGAGTGTGAAAATATGAGCGAAGCAAATCAAGAGTGGAGTCCAGCCGAAATTGAAGCGATTAAAGAACGTATTTTAATGGCATTAGAAACAGTTATTGACCCTGAATTAGGGATTGACATAGTGAATCTTGGCTTAATTTATGAAATTGAGTTCGAACAAACTGGTGAAACGGTCGTGAAAATGACCTTGACGACAATGGGTTGTCCACTAGCAGATATATTGACAGAATCTATTCACGATGCATTGAAAGAAGTCCCAGAAGTCACAAAAGCGGAAGTTAAGTTGGTTTGGTATCCAGCATGGACAACTGACAAAATGAGCCGTTATGCACGAATTGCCTTGGGAATTCGTTAAGAATTTTTAGGGGATTGTCACATATACAAATGACTGAAACTCTTTTATCAACTTTTAGAATAAGTTGGTAAAGGAGTTTTTTTCATACAGAGGATAAATGTCCCATGGCGCAAAAGCAAAGAGACTGTTCTAAGACTTATTGTTGATTTATAATAATTAAGAATAATTCCGCAACTGCGTAATTGAATATGGTCCAAATATCCGACACTTTATCTTAAAAGTTGATAAAGAATTGTGTGAGCAGATGTATATTCAAAAAAAGTGACGTATACTTTATAGAGAAATTAAATGATTCGTCAGAATTTATTTTTTAATCTATCCGAGCACTTAAGTGTGCTACAACAAGTTAGGAGTGCGTGAAGTTGAACATAAATAATAAAGATCTTTCCTTAAAAAAATTAGCAGTGAGGATCATTTTTGGTCTCTCATTGGCGCTATTCGTATTGTCAATTATGGTTATCATTGGTTCATTCTTGTATGGGTTGTGGGCGCCAGTTTTTGTCTTCAGTTTTACTCTGCTCTTTGGTTTTACAGGGATCCTTTACTCGCATCAAGCCTATCTATTCGTTGTTAAGGAGAATCAAAGTAAGCCACGAGTTGCAATTGCAAATGGTATGGCACTTGTGACTTTTCTCTATATGACAGGTCTGACTACTTATCTGTACTTTTTTGAAGATGAACCGGGTATGCTCAAATTAATCGTTATTGCTGTCATTGCAACAATTGGTGCGATTATTAATTTGTTTGTCGCTAAATCTCGAACACCACAAATTGAACAGTAATAGGATAATTTAAAAAAACTTGGCGTAATCTTGGCCTTCATTTGGCTTATAAATCAGTTAGTCGTTTATTGAATTAGATAAGCTGGCCATAACCAAAAACGATAAACAATCACGATGAGTGAATGATTGAGATTTGGAGAGGAATCTAGAAATGAAGTTGGTTACAAATGAAGAGGAAATCAAGCAGCTTGTGCTGGCGAATCCTCATTTCAAACAAATATTGGGGATTATCGAAGAGTTGCAGTTAGCCGATTGCTGGTTATGTGCGGGGACGATTCGCAATTTTATTTGGAATTATTTGTCAGGGAAAGAGGAGTTGGATCAATCGAATGACGTAGATGTCATTTTCTTTGATCCCATGATTAGTTATGAAGAAACGAGTCAACTCGAGCGTGAGTTGAAGAAAGCTCATCCTCAATTTAATTGGGAATTAAAAAATGAAGTTTACATGCATATGCATAATCCCGATACTGCACCATACAAAAGTACCTATGATGCGCTAGCAAAATTTCCGGAAACTTGCACAGCTATTGCGATTCGATTGAAGGATGGGCAAGTGGAGCTGATTGCACCACATGGCGTGGCGGACTTGCTTCAGTTTATCGTGGCGGCGACGCCTCATTTTAAAACTAGCACGACACGCAAGAAAATCTATCAAGAACGTGTTCAGCAAAAAAACTGGCAAGCTAGATGGTCACAAATTCAACTGATGGACATGGCTGAAGAGTAAGCTGGGGTACACACTTAGTTCTATATACAAAGACGAATGAAAGCAGGCTTAGGGAAAGGCGTAAGATTCGCTCATCACTAAGCTTTTTTTGTTATCGGAGAGCGCATAGTATGAGTAGTGATTAAGGGAATAAGTGGAACGATAATTAGAATTATTAATCAGAAACAAGCGAATCCTGTATTTTTTTGTCAGAGTGTGATACAGTAAAAACGAAAGTATGTTCGTATGCGAGGTGAAGGCGATGAAAACTAAGCTGACTAGTGAGATGGAGATTTCTTTGTATGAATATTGTCTAGAATTAGGAGCAGTTGTGGTTGAAGAAGTGACTATGCCAGACGACAGAGGGATTGTGGACACACTGAGCTGTTTCATGAAACCAGATGGAACAAGGGAATGGCGATGCTATGAGCTGAAAGTTTCTAAAGCTGATTTTCGTTCAAAAGCAAAATTATCCTTTGTGGGACATTATAATTATTATGTCTTACCGAAAGAGTTATATGAGCAGGTTAAGTTAGAGATTCCTAGCGAGATTGGCGTCCTAGTGTATCAACCTTTTGTCGCTGAAGAAGCAATTGATGCACCAGGGACGTTTATTGTGGCCAAAAAGCCCCAGAGAAAAGAGTTGGAAGTAGCTGAAGAATCACTGACCAATCGGTTTATGGCCTCTTTATTTAGAGAAGTCAGGAAGGCGAAACGGATGGAGAAGGGGACTCGATATTTTTCCACCGAAGAAATTTATGAAGAATTAAAAGTACGGACGACCTATCTAGATGTGACTGGCGAGGCTTCGGTGTATGAAACATTTTTAGCTGAGATTGAAAATCAAACAATTGTCGAGTTGACTGAAGAATTATCTGCCTTGCAAAAAGAGTATGAACTTTTGAGAAACCAACATACAGTTCGCCGGCGCGCGACTGAACCTTTGGAGTGAGCGATGATGTATTACCCTTATATACGTGGCAAACAATTTGATTTATTGGCATTAAATGAAGCCTTAAACCGAAATGTACTGTCAGAAAAAATACAACCAATTATTGAACCGGTCAAAGATTCAGCAACAATCAAGAAGACGATCCGTTTATTTCAAGAAAAGAATCATCCGCTGTATGTTATTCAAAATCCCCAAGTCGGTCAGTATAAGCGGTTTGAAAAGCCTGTTCATACCTGGGATTTCATACAAGACAATGCCGTCAAGCCAGCACGTATTGTTACCGCCGAGAATGCCTATGAATCTCTCGGATTGGCGATGCCGTGCTATGTGTTTGATAGTGATCAGCCGTTACGACAACCAAGTATGCTCCAGAAATTTGCTGAACTAGATGGGGTAAAGTTGATTCCTGATCAGAGTCGCTTCCGCATTTGGTTTCCAGAAAATAAAATCATTTTACATGACGCCTTCCATTTGCCAAGTAGTAGTGATTATTGGGTTAAGTCGGATGATTTTTACTCGGATCATCATCTATATTACAAAGAAGATGGCTATGCTGGATTTGCTGATTTTACAATTGATGACCAGATTTATTCCGATAAAGGGTTCCCGAGTAAAGCTATTACGATACATCTAACCTATTTTGATGCGTACGGAAATATTCGGGTAAAGCATTTTTTCTCTGAGAGTAATGATGGCTGGGGTAATCAAGCAGACAAGTTTTTTGAAGCTCTGGACAAATTAGTACTTTGGACTAGACGAAATGCGGACCAATTACTGATTACTGAAGGTTTGCAAGAACTATTATACTATCAAACAATGAGAAAATTCCCTGGCTTAGGAAGCATTAAAAAGTGGAGCTTGTTGCATCACTTAGAATTAGTAAGTGCGTATTTAGAAGAGGGTCGAAAATGGAAAAAGCGGTCAAAAAACCAATTTTCTCTCGCTGAATAATAACTAAATTCTATATTTCAATAGGAGTATTTGGTATACTTTTCTAAAATTAGTCTAAGAGGTGTTTATGATGGAAATCACATTGAGACGAGCAGAAAAAGCAGATTGTCCAGAAATAATGAAAATAATTCAGCAAGCAAAGGCATTTTTAGCGCATCAAGGGTCACCGCAATGGCAAAACGGCTACGGACCAACAGAAGAGGCGATTCTAAAAGATATCGAGAAAGGTGAGAGCTACGTCTTGGTAGTCGATAACCAGATTGTCGGCACAGCTGCGTTAGTTTCAGGAATCGATCCAGTCTATACGGCGATTACTGAAGGAAACTGGCAGACCACAGATACTGCCTATTTGTCCATCCATCGAGTGGCAATTGATGGCACAATCCGTGGTAGAGGATTAGCCAAAGAGTTATTGACAGGTTTGATCCAGGAAGCCAGCGCTATGGGCATCCACGATATCAGGATTGACACCTATCCAAAAAATGAACCAATGGAAAAAGCAATCTTTGCGAGTGGTTTTACGTATCAAGGAGAAGTAGAATTTCCGATTCCTCACGGGGAGAGAAAAGCCTATCAATACCTTGTATAAAAAAATAGTGTCCGTTACTCAATGGAAGGGAAAAGCGCAATTGTAGACATTTTCCCATATGGAGTAACGGGCACTTCATTTTTTTATTAAATTTTTGATTGTTTAGGGAGTTGATTTAGGAAGTCATTCTTTAATTCTTCGACAGGCTTCTCAGCATCTAAGAAGATGGCTTCAGGAATCGATTTGATGGCTTCTTTTTCTTTCAAATCATTTTCAAAGAGAAGGACGCGCTTATCGATCTCTGTTCGAGACTCTTCACGTAAATGTAGCCGTTCAATTATGGTTTCTTTTGAGACTGTTAAAAATACAGGAATCACAGAAGAACCATATTTTTTTCGTAAGTTCCAGAAACCAGTGGGAGTTAATGCATCATAGCAATCAGCTTCGGCTAACTTTTCTTCTAAGGTTTCTTTTGCAACCCCATAATAGGACGTGCCATAACAATCATATTCGGCAAATTTTTGATCAGCGATCATCTGGGTGAAGCAATCATTTGTAACAAAATAATAATCAACACCTTCCTGTTCGCCCGGACGAATAGGTCGTGTCGTATAAGATATAATTTTCTGGTCCTTTGCAAATAGCGCATTGGCCAAGGTTGTTTTTCCGGAGCCACTAGGGCCGATGAATAGGTAGCAATGATGTTGCATCGAAATCTCTCCTTAAATAAGTCTAAAATAAGCTGGACTGTTTGTTATTCAGTATAACGTATCTTCTTAAGTAGAACCAACCGAAAAAAGTGTGTGTGATGTGGCGATGAAGGTTTCTTTCAGTTGAGGTGATTTGTTAGCGGTTTCGTCTGAAGGGAAATGCTCTCACAAGTAGTCGAGGCAAGTCTTGAGGCCTCTTTATAGTTCTTTACAATAAAAGCCCGTTATTTCTATTTGTTTATTAAAAAAAATACTTTCAATTAAATTGAAAAAAAGATTTACAAAGTCAGTGTTTATCAGCTACTATTAAGATATCTAAAGTTGTTTTAAGTGATGATTGGGGATGATTAGCACTTGAAATTTTTAGAAAAATGAGCGAGCTTCTTGGCATTGTAATCGATTGTCAGCTTATAGGGGTATAAGCTTTCAAGTATTTGATGGAAATCCGATCCATTGCCAGGCGTAGAGGTCGTTACTATGGGGAGCGTGACTACATGTATTTATGGGAATTAGAAGTAGAAGGTTATTTTTTTAAGAAGAGAGCACGTGAGGTATCATCTGAACGAGAAATTTTTTTAGTCGAAAAGTTCACGAACATTGCCAAAAGAATCAAGCGACTCATGTCGGCAATTACACCAAGCAATTGCGTTGATAGTTTGAAGACGATCATCAAAGAAGAAGGAAAATTAAATCTGTGTTTATTTTATCTCACAGAAGAAGCCTTTGATAACGATCATAGTCAGTTGAATGAGCTGGAGCAGCGGATTGAAAAAGATTATATGGATTATTTGGCTTTTATTGATTCAAAAACACAATTTGAATGTGATCAGTTTCTATTATTAAATACAATTCTTGCTGAAAAAAATAACGACAAAGAAGCACAACTCGTCTAAAATTACTGATGAATTTTTGTAGTTGGTTAACAGAATTTTGAGTAATCTATGTCTGTTGATGAAAAATATAATAACTTGGCACGGTACAATAAATTAATCAGTCCTATCCGAATAAAGAATTAATAAACAGTAAGGAACTAGAAGGTCGCTTTCACTTAAAGCAATTTTCTAGTTTTTTTCAGAATAAATAGTTCGCTCTGCGTATTCTATTTTGAAAGGCAGATAAGATTGGGCTGACTCAGTTGAGAAGTCAAAATCGATACTAAAAATAAGTGACTAATGGTTCCGCAAATAAGAGTATTGGGTGGAGCGAAAGAGCGCTAAATTGGTGCTATAAGGTACTAAAATTACTCGGATTAGGTGTTCTAATCATTAATATGAGTAATAAATCTAGTTTTTAATTATTATGAAAGAAAAATTGTAGATTTTGACAAAAAACTATTTCCGATAGGATAAATTGTGTTATTATATATAAAGGAGAAGTATCTTTAAAAAGGAGGAATTATCTAAATGAGTAAGCGAAATAGCCTAAAATTTAAACAATCCATTGCTGTCTTTAGTGTAGCAGCAATCATTTTTACTCAATCGGCACCAGCTTTTGCCAATGTTGAGAATATAACTGATAATATAAACGCGACAAGCGTAGAACAAATTGAATCACCAGAAGCTGAGCCAGTAACTGAGGTTCAAGCTGAAGTACCAGCAAACGTTGAAGTGCCAGCGGATCCTGAAGTGGTTGCAGTAGATCCAGTTGAACCGGTAGAACCAACAGAACCGGTTGTGCCAGAAACGCCAGAAGTACCAGAAACACCAGCAGTATCAGAAGCGCCAGAGGTACCAGCGGAGGATCCTTCAACAGAACCTGAAGCGCCCGTCGAAAATTCAAGTGAGCCTGAGCAATCAACAGAGACGACTGAATCGTCAACGACTGATTCATCTTCTTCAACAGACTCTAGCACAGAATCAAGCACAACTACAGACTCAACTAGTTCGTCAGATACAAGCTCGACTGAATCAAGCACAACAGATTCAAGTTCTAGTTCAACTAACTCTAGTTCAACAGAATCAAGCTCGGTCGGATCAAGTTCAACGGGGAATACAACAACACCTAGTTCTTCTGCAACAACGACACCTAGTAGTAGTAAAGAGACACCTGCGAATCCATCAGGAACAGCAACTGGCTCAGACACAAATTCTATATTAGATCGTTCGTTACAGGTTGATAGCTTAACTGATTCTGATTTAAATGGTTATGAATTACCTCTATTGAGCTCATTAGATAATACAAAAATGGCTGCAGTTATTGCTGAGTCATTAAAACAGCTGAATAAACCTTATGAAAAAGATGCGCAAGGACCAGACTCATTTGACAATGTTTTATTCACTGACTACATCTATAGTGAATTATTTACAACTTCAATCGGTAAAACATTTGAAGAACAAGTTGAATTTGGGACTAAAATTGCTGCAGCTACAGCGAAACCAGGCGATTTATTATTCTGGGAATCTGATGGCGAAATCACTAAAGTCGGCATCTATCTTGGTGAGCAAAAAGTGATTTTTGTGGGAACTGAAGCTGCTAAAGAAGAAGATAACAAAGTAAAAATCGCGACAGTTGTCATCACTGATGAAGAAACTAAAGGCGAAGCATTGCCTGCTTATGCAGTGGATGTACTCAAAAATTTAAGTCTAAATACTTATGGTGAAAAAGTAGTTAAAACATATGCAGCAACCTTGAATTTTGCTAAAAATCCAACGACTGAGAACTTTGTCGAAGTGATTGGCGAAGATGCTAGAAAATTGGGTCTTGAATATGATGTCTTTGCTTCTGTCATGATTGCGCAAGCGATTTTAGAGAGTGGTTCAGGCAGTAGTGGATTAGCTAGTGCACCTCATTACAATTTATTTGGAATTAAAGGTTCATTTAATGGGAAATCTGCTGTCTATACGACAAATGAAGATGATGGAAATGGAAACTTATACGAGATTAAATCTGCGTTCAGAAGTTATTCTAGTTACCGTGATTCACTCTCAGACTATGTCAAATTACTTCGTGGCGGTATTTCTGGAAATAGCCAATTCTATAAAGGCGTATGGCGCTCAGAGGCTAAAAATTACTTGCAAGCGACAGAAGCTTTGACTGGGAAGTATGCGACAGATACACAGTATAGCAATAAACTAAACTCAATTATTGCTGCTTATAACCTAACTCGTTTTGATGAACCGGATGAATCGACTAAGACTGGTACGCAGACAAGTATGATTATTCAAGCACGTGATCAAATTCCAACTGCTTACAGAGAAAAAATGATTTATGCTGATTTTGATGGGGTAAATTACAATACTTCTGGCTCTTATCCAGTCGGACAATGTACTTGGTATGTTTACAATCGTTTTGCACAATTACGTAAAACCGTTGATGAATATATGGGTAACGGAGGAGAATGGGGCGCTAAAGGTGCTGCATTAGGTTATGAAGTGACAAGTGAACCAACAGTTGGTTACGCGATTAGCTTCCACCCAGGTGTTGCTGGCTCAAGTGCTATTTATGGCCACGTAGCATTTGTTGAAGCTATTGGACCAGATGGCATCCTGATTTCTGAAGGAAATGTCGTAAGTCCGGATGTTGTTTCTTACCGAGTAATTCCAATGTCTCTTGCTAAATCAGATTCAGTAGATTACATCGCACCAAAATAAATCAATTTATTTCATTGAAAAGTAAAGTCTGCCGATCAGTGGCAGACTTTTTTATTAGAACCAAAATAAACGAATGAGTAATTTAGTGGATTAGACGATGTGAATGACAGGTTGGTTGTCTCTGACTATTACACAAGTTATCTACTGAGCTGAAGCTCAATCAAATAAAAGGTTAAATAAATTGAATGAATGAAAAAAAGTTCGAATTGAGGTTGTCTCAGGCAACAACAATTGCTATTATTAAAACTGTAAAGGAAGGTGCCTAATGAATAAACGGTTAAAAAAGAAACAAGCGTATAAAAAATATATTCGAGACATTTTTATCGGTTATGAAACAATGCTAGAAAATCCATCATTGGATGAATTGAAATTCCAATATTTACATGAAGAAACGATTCTTAAAAGAGATGAAAAACGACAAATTCGTTTTATTACCCGTGATAAAGACTAATTTAGCCAGTCTTTTATTTCCATATCAGGGTGTATAACTATCACAAGTGCTAGGAAGCTTTTCTTAATAAGCTTCCTAGCACTTTTCATCTATCCAAAATCGGTGCTATGCCATTTTACTTTGCTTTTTATTTCACAAAATACGCAACTAGCCACAACTATATAGAAAGAGGTTAGTTTTCTCTTCATTAAATCATAAGATTGAAGAATATAAATGCTAGAAACCTTGTGAAATTGGGATTCTATGATGAATATTTATCAAAGTCATCTGAGTTAAATTCATATTTTTCTGAAAATTAGAGTCTTTTGCGTTTTTTTCAACTTGTGGCTAGTTGCGGTGTTTTTACGTATTTTAATAGAAACAAAAATAGTAAGAATCCACTGGCTAGTGGCTTTTCCCTTTAAAAAACCCTTTTTTACCCCGGTTTTTACAACAAATGATACGCAACTAGCCACAACTATTTAAAAAGTAGACTTTTTTATGCTCTTTTATTCTGTTTTAAATAACGAATTAAAAGTTATCAGATTTCCCAGCTATTGAAGTGAACCGACAAATACATATAGTCCATCATTCATAGTTTAAATTTCCAATTTTTTTCAAGTTATGCAAAAAAATGTTTGACAAGCATCGGCATTTCATGTAAATTATAAAACAATAAGAAATATAACATTCCGATGAGAAGGAAAGTACATTTTATTAATTTTAAAGAGAGACTCTGGTTGGTGAGAAGAGTTATTGAGATAAGATGGAAAATGGCCTTTGAGGGTAATTGTCGATAAGTAGGCAAGTTTCGGGTAGCTCTCCGTTATCAAGAGCACCAATGAGTTAGTTGGGTTTAAGGAAAGCCATGGCTTTCGAAAAAAGGTGGTACCGCGAGCAATCGTCCTTTTATCAGTTCAGTCTGATAGAAGGGCTTTTTTTATTCAAATTTTTATATAATATACGTAGATACGGAAAAGTACTTAGCGTAAAGATTTCAAAGAGAGCCCTGTTTGCTGCAAATGGGTACTTCTTTCGCTAAGGAAAATGGCCGTTGAGTATTCATCCCGAGCAAGCTGATTGTGAGGCGGTGACGAGTGCATTCGTTAACATGCTAGAGTATGAAGTACTTGAAGAGGGATATTTCTGTGAGGGAGTATCTAAATAGAGGTGGTAACACGCGAAAAGCGTCCTCAAGCTGATGAAGAATCATCGGCTTGAGGACGCTTTTTGTTTTTATAGAAAGAATAACAAACGGGAGTGAAGAACATGATCGAATTAACAAATATTGATATTGTCTTTCAGCAGAAAAAAGAAAAAATAGACGCAGTAAAAAATGTTTCATTAACGATTGATAAGAAAGATGTCTATGGCATTGTTGGTTATTCTGGAGCTGGAAAAAGTTCGTTAGTTCGAGTGATTAATTATTTGCAAAAGCCAACCAATGGAACGGTCGTCATCAACGGAGTGGATCTAGGTCAATTGACGGCAAAAGAATTAAGGCGAGAACGAAAGAAAATTGGCATGATTTTCCAACATTTTAATTTAATGAATGCAAGAACAATTTTTGATAATGTCGATTTCTCATTAAAATATTCAGGGAAATCAAAGAAGGAACGAACTGAGAAAGTCAATCAGCTGTTAGAGCTAGTCGGTTTAAGTGACAAAAAAGCAGCCTATCCTAGCCAATTATCTGGTGGGCAAAAACAGCGAGTGGCAATTGCTAGAGCGTTAGCCAATGATCCAGAAATATTATTATGTGATGAAGCAACCAGTGCATTAGATCCAAAAACGACGATTCAGATTTTAAATTTATTACGAAAATTAAATCAAGAATTAGACTTGACCATCGTCTTAATTACGCATGAGATGCAAGTCGTAAAAGAGATTTGTAATAAAGTGGCTGTTATGGAGAGTGGGCAAATTATTGAAAAAGGCGCCAGTATCTCAATCTTCAGTAATCCTCAGGAAGAATTAACAAAGGATTTTATCCGAACTGCCACACATGTTGACCAGACGTTGGAAACCATTTTAAGTCATCCGACTTTGGCGGAATTAGATTCAAATGAGCTGTTGGTGGAATTTTCTTATGTCGGTGAGCAGACAAGTGAGCCACTGATTTCAAAATTATATAGCCAGTATCAAGTGACGACCAATATTCTATACGGCAATGTAGAAATTATTCAAAATACCCCGATTGGTAGTTTAATTGTTATTTTAAAGGGAGAAGCACATCAGCGTAAAAAAGCGCTAGACTACTTGCATAGTCAACAGGTCAAGACCAATATTATTAAGCGTAATGAGCCGACTGAAATTATTCACCTAGTAGGAGGGAAAAATAATGGATCAATTTATTAAAACGTATTTACCAAATGTCAGTGAGATACCGGATGAATTTATAAAAGCGACCGGGGAAACGTTATATATGTCAGCCTGGACGGCTTTGATAGCGGGCGTGCTAGGGATCTTATTGGGTGTCCTGTTGGTTGCGATTGGGCCACGTGGAATTCTTCAAAATCTCGTGATTTATAACGTATTAGATAAATTAATCAACACGATACGTTCGATTCCGTTCATTATTATGATTCCGCTATTTGTCGTATTTACCAGATTTTTAGTGGGCACGATTATTGGTGTGAATGCGGCCCTAGTACCGTTGGTGATTGGGATCATCCCGTTTTATGCGCGCCAAATTGAGAATGCGTTACTTGAGGTGGACCCTGGCGTGATTGAAGCGGCACAAGCGATGGGTACCAGTCCAATTGGCATTATTTTCCGAATTTATCTGGTGGAAGGTCTCTCTAGTATCATTCGAGTCTCAGCGGTGACGATTATTAACGTGATTGGATTGACAGCGATGGCGGGTGCTGTTGGTGCTGGAGGGCTTGGAAATCTGGCCATCACGAGAGGCTACAATCGATTTCAAACGGATGTCACCATTGTGGCGACACTGCTTATTCTATTGCTAGTATTTATTAGTCAATTTATCAGTAATCTACTTATTAAAAAGACAACGCACTAAAAATACCAACTGAGAAAATCGAAAAGGGGAAATGAAGGATGAAAAAAATAGGGAAAATTATTATTGGTGCATTAGCAGTGCTATTATTTACAGGATGTAGCAGTAATACTAAGGCAGAAAAACAAACAGAGGAAAACAAAGTTGTGAAATTAGGTGTGGTTGGTGCGGATACAGATATCTGGGACAGCGTAAAAGAACGTTTGGCAACTGAAGGAATTGATTTAGAATACGTTCAGTTTAGCGATTATAATCAACCGAATGCGGCCTTAGCTGATGGATCAATTGACTTAAACTCATTCCAACATCAATTTTTCTTAGATAATTATAATGAAGAACATGGAACGGATCTCATTTCAATCGGAAATACCGTTAATGCACCTTTAGGAATCTATTCAAATAAGTTGAAAGATGTTGCAGAATTGAAGGAAGGTGCCAATGTGGCGATACCTAATGATGTGACAAATGGTGGACGAGCATTGCGCTTATTACAAACGGCGGGAATTATTACCTTATCTGAGGATAGCGGACAAGCGCCAACTGTTTCAGATATTGTCGAAAATAAGAAAAATATCAAAATAAATGAACTCGATGCCTCTCAAACTGCCAGAAGTCTAGATGATGTAGCACTGGCAGTCATCAACAGTGGAGTAGCAGTTGATGCTGGATTCGTCCCTAAAAAGGATGCTATTTATTTAGAACCGGTGGATGATAACGCTCGACCATATGTCAATATTATCGTGGCGCGTAAAGAGGACCAAGAAAATAAAGTCTATCAGAAAATTGTTGCCACATATCAAACAGAAGAAACAGAAAAGGTGATTGAAGAAACATCTAAGGGATCGAATATCCCAGCCTGGACAGAATTTGGGACAAAATAGGAGGAATGAAGGATGACAACAGCAGTGAAGATAGATAACCAACGAGTGGAAGAGGAATTGGACGCGGTGAAAGAGGAAGTCATTATTTTACGTAGACACTTCCATCAGTACCCTGAAGCAAGCTTAAAGGAATATAAAACCATTGCGCGAATTAAAGAAGAGCTAGAAAAGATTGGTTTAGCATACGAATCTGTCGGTGAAACTGGCGCGATTGCGACACTAAAAAGTACAAAAGGTCCAGGGAAAACACTCATCCTTCGAGCAGATATAGATGCTTTAGAATTGGATGACGAGACGAACAAAGAATATGCATCGAAAAATGCTGGATTAAACCATGCTTGCGGACATGATGGGCATGCAGCAGCGTTATTGGGAGCAGCCAAAGTCTTAAGTTGTTTGTCAGATACGTTCACGGGGACAATTAAATTTGCCTTTCAGCAAGCTGAGGAGATTGGTGCTGGAGCTAAGCAATTTGTTCAAGGCGGCTTTCTAGAAGGTGTCGATCAGGTATTTGGAATTCATTTGGATTCGAGTGTTGAAGTTGGTAAATTAGTAGCGACAGGTGGGGCCACTAATGTTTCTTGTGATATTTTCAAAATTGAGATTGAGGGATTGAGTAGTCATGTTGCTCAACCGCAATCTGGTCGAGATGCTCTGGTTGCAGCAGCTGCGGTAGTAACAGAACTACAAACGATAGTTTCGAGAGAAATTAATCCGCTGGATCCGGTTGTTGTAGGAATAGGCGTGCTACAAGCTGGAACTCGTTACAATATAGTAGCAAATCAAGCAGTTATAGAAGGGACTGTCAGAAGTTTTAGCTTTGAAACAAGGGAATACGTACTGAATCGAGTAGAAGAAATCGCCAATACGATTGCACAATCCCATAGAACGAAAGTTTCGAAATTTGAGAGATATGATGCAGCCGCTCCTCTGATTAACGAAGAACAAGCAACACAACTTGCACAACAAGTGGCGGCAGAAATCGTCGGCATAGATAATGTAATTACAAATAATCCTAAAAGTTTAGGCGCAGATGACTTTGCAGATTTTTTGGCGGAAGCACCCGGCATCTATGGTCGTGTTGGAACAAGAAATCCTGAAAATAAAGAGACGCAGTATGGTCATCATCATGAAAAATTTGATATTGATGAACGTGGCCTTGCTTTGGCGACAGCTTACCATGTAAGATACGCACTTGCTTATCTAGATTAAGTTATCGCTATGTAATAAATAGCTATAGTTAAAAAAAGAGTCAGTATGTATTCAGTTAATCTGATGAAAACCAGGTAGTTATCTTTAAATACTTACCTGGTTTTGTAGTACATACTCCCTTGTTTATTCAGTGGATTTTTCATAAATAAAAATAAATCACATATTTATGAAAATTGTTCTTGACGGCAACAGTATAACCTGTTATTCTAATTGAGTTGCTGAAACAGGCAAACAACTTTCTGAAAAAGAAGTTGAAAAAACTTTTATAAAAAAGATGTTGACATTCACTTGTTTAACTGATAAGATATAAAAG
>NZ_MAEJ01000015.1 GCF_009933175.1 Candidatus Enterococcus huntleyi
AGCTAAGCAAAGCTGCTTAGCTGGAGACACTGTACTCTATTCAATTTGACCCTCACCAACACTATTTGACGAAGAGCCAAAATCATTTCGTCAATAACTAGTTTAGTCGAGTTCAACTTTCCCAGTATAGAGTTGATAGTACAAGCCTTTTTCAGCGACTAAATCATCATGGGTACCACGTTCGATAATCCGTCCGTGATCCATTACCATAATAACATCTGAATTTTGGATAGTTGATAAACGATGGGCGATCACGAAGACCGTCCGTCCATGCATTAATCGGTCCATCCCTTGTTGCACATGTTTTTCTGTCCGCGTATCGATGCTTGATGTGGCTTCATCCAAGATCATTACTGGTGGGTTAGCAATCGCTGCTCGGGCAATCGCCAATAATTGACGTTGTCCCTGTGATAAGCCTTCACCATCGCCGGTAATAAATGTATCATATTTATCCGGTAAGTTTTCAATAAAGACTTGCGCATTGGCTAAACGAGCCGCTTCAACAACATCTTCATCGCTAGCTGTTAGATTTCCATAACGAATATTTTCGCGAATCGTCCCAGTAAATAAATGCGTATCCTGCAAGACAATTCCTAGCGAACGACGTAGAGAATCCTTCTGAATTTTCTTAACGTTAATCCCGTCATAACGAATTTTTCCTTCTTGAATATCGTAGAAACGATTAATCAAATTGGTAATTGTCGTTTTCCCAGCACCTGTCGCACCTACAAAGGCTACTTTTTGACCAGGCTTCGCATAGAGATTAATATCCTTTAATACACGCGTGGTTTCATTATAACCAAATGACACATCTTCAAATTGCACATCACCAGTCAATTCAGTATAAGTGATTGAACCGTCTTCGTGAGGATGTTTCCAAGCCCACAAACCAGTTCTCGTCGGACTTTCTTCAATGCCTGAAGGGCCATTCACGACGTTGACCAATGACACATAACCTTCATCAATTTCTGGTGTTTCATCGATTAATTTGAAAATTCGTTCTGCACCAGCAAGCGCCATAATCACAAAGTTAATTTGTTGAGAGACTTGGCTGATTGGCATATTCAATGAACGACTCAATTGCAGGAATGAGGCAATCATCCCAATTGTTAAGCTAGAAATGCCGTAAACTGAGAATAAACCACCGATAATCGCCAATAAGACATATTGAATATTCAGCAAGTTCATCATAATTGGCATCAAGCTATTAGCATACTTATTCGCTTGCGTGGCATTTTGACGCAATTCTTCATTCATATCAGTAAATTCTTGAATCGTTGCTTCTTCATGATTGAAGATTTTAACGACTTTTTGACCGTGCATCATTTCTTCAATATAACCATTAACTTTTCCTAGAGATTTCTGTTGGGCACCGAAGAATCGACCACTACGTCCAGCAATCGTCCGAATGGTTAAAATCATAATCCCCACCGAAACAATAACAATTAACGTTAAAGGCACACTAATTGAAAACATGGCAATAAAGACACTCACAAAACTCACAGCTGCGGCCAATAAGTTAGGAATACTTTGGGAAATCATTTGACGCAAAGTATCGGTATCGTTGGTGAAATGACTCATGACATCGCCATCTGAATTCGAATCAAAGTAAGGAATCGCAAGAGCTTCCATATGGGTGAACATGTCGTCACGAATCAGCTTCTGCGTGCCCTCACTAATGCGCACCATCAGTAAATTATAGAATAAATTAGAGAGAATCCCTGTTCCATAGATAAAGGCCATCGTAGTAATAGCTTTTAATAAACCAGAGAAATTTGGATCCTTTACGCCAATGAGCGGCGTAATATAATCGTCAATCACGACTTGTAGAAAGAGCGATCCGCGGACATTAGCAAAGGTACTAGCTAAAATAAAGATCATCACTAAGACTAATTGCCAGCGATAGTTTTTCACCATGTAAGAAAATAAACGTTTCAGTGTCTGAATCGGGTTTTGACTGCCGCGATGATTTTGCTTCACTTCATTAGACATTATCTTCACCAAATCCTTTCACTTGAGAATCATAAACCTCTTGATAGATTTGGTTCGTTTTTAACAATTCATCATGGGTACCAACGGCATTAACGGCGCCGTTATCCATCACAATAATCCGATCCGAATCTTCAATAGAAGAAATCCGTTGACCAATCACAAAGGTTGTCGTTCCAGGAATTTCTTGACGCATTCCTTCACGAATTAGACGGTCTGTTTTCGTATCCACGGCACTTGTTGAGTCATCTAAAATCAATATTTTAGGTTTCTTCAATAACGCACGAGCGATACACAGACGTTGCTTTTGTCCCCCAGATACATTGTTTCCTCCTTGAGAGATTAAGGTATCGTATTTGTCAGGGAATTCTTGGATAAAACTATCCGCTTGGGCAATTTTACAGACACGAATCAAATCTTCATCAGTCGCATCTTCATTTCCCCAACGTAGATTTTCTTTAATCGTACCGGTAAACAGCACATTCTTTTGTAGCACCATACTTACTTGATCCCGCAAAGTTTCCAAATCATATTCTTTCACATTATGACCGGCAATTTCGACGGTTCCTTGGGTCGCATCGTATAAACGTGGAATCAGCTGAACCAAAGTTGATTTCGAGCTACCAGTTCCACCAACAATCCCAATCACTTCACCGGCACGGATTGATAGATTCGTTTTCCCTAAAGCCAGTTTATTCTCATCATTGGCATAACTAAAGGTCACATCTTTAAAATTGATTGAGCCATCTGTTACTTCAAATAATGGATTTGCTGGATTTTTAATATCACTGGTTTCGTCCAAAACTTCAGTAATCCGTTCTGCTGAAGTGCGGGCAATTAGGACCATTACAAAAACCATTGAAAGCATATTTAAACTCATCAAAATTTGCATAGTATACGTGAACATACTAACTAGCTCACCGGTTGTTAAGGTACTACCTACGACAAATTTGGCACCTAACCAAGAGATTAGCAACATACATGTATAAACTGCCGTCTGTAAGATTGGGTTATTAAAAGCCACAATACTTTGGGCAACTGAGAAGTTTTGATAGATTTCTTTAGAAACCTTTTGGAATTTTTCTTTCTCATGATCTTCTCGAACATATGATTTAACCACACGAATTCCTTGCAGATTCTCTTGCACAACATTATTTAATTTGTCATAAATTCGAAAAACCATCTCAAACTTAGGATGGGCAAAATAAATAACAAGTGCCAAGCCGACAAGTAGAAACGGAATGACCGCTAAATAAATCAACGACAAATCTTTATTGATGGTAAAAGCCATCGCCAAAGAGAAGATAAAAATCAGCGGACTTCTGACTAAAATACGAATCACCATTTGATAGGCATTCTGCACGTTCGTCACATCCGTTGTCATCCGTGTAATCAAACTTGACGTTGAAAATCGATCAATATTTGAAAACGAAAAATCTTGGACCTGATTAAATAAACGATTACGCAGATTTCTTGCAAAACCAGCTGAAGCAATCGCCGCATAGCGACCAGACATCGCCCCTAAATATAACGCAATAAGCGCACAAACAAACAAAAGTCCGCCATATTTTAAAATTTCAGAAATATTTTTTGTTTCAATTCCCTTGTCGATCATCATCGCCATCAGTAAAGGAATCACAATATCCAACACGACCTCACCAGTCACAAATAGTGGCGTGATGAGACTTTCCTTTTTGTATTCCCCGACATTAGCCAATAAATTCTTTATCATTCGGTCACCCTACTTTCTTTCACTAACTCTTTACTATTTGTCGATATCTTGTCGATTAAATCGAAAAATAGTCGTTGCTCTTCCTCTGAAATACCTGCCAATAATTGCTCGTCAAACTTTCTCAACTTAGAAATGTTTTCGCAGACCTTTTGTTCCCCTAACTCTGTCAAAAATAATTCCTTGTAGCGATTGTCCTGTTCCAGACTTTTTCTTTCAATCAACTGATGCTTTTCTAACGTCTGCATCATCCCACTCGCAGTCGATCGCCTGATATCAAACTCACACTCAATATCCTTTTGATACAATGGAATTTGTTGCCGATTATGGCGATGAATAAAATTTAAAATGCGCATTTGCGTTCCCGAAAAAGGACTGCCTTCTTCTTTTAGAATTTCTGCTACTTTTCGATTTAATTCATTAGCCAGAATGCGAATTTTTAATGATGTTTTGTATTCCATACTAGCTCCTTTTGCAAATAGTTCGTTCCCTAACTATATTACATTAAATGACAAGTAACAGTCAATGAATAAGAGGCTTTTTCTTATGAAAATTTCAGAAAAACATCATTTAGCTGTGTTATTACACTCTGATTAATTCGAATAATTTGTTCACCTACGCCCTATCTCAACTATTTGTACCAAAAAAGATATTCTAAGTATGTCGGGATTTTTAGCATAAAAAAATTAGCCTATAACAAAAATGAGCCCTTAATAATAAGGGACCCATTTTTGTCTGATTAATTAGCAAGAATTTATTGTGCATTTAATTCACACACTATTTTATCGAATAAATAGTATTTTTAAGCTTTATTACCTGCATGCTTCTTATAAAGATAAGCTGCGATGGCTGCTAAAATTACAAGCAAACCGCCTATCAATGTTAATACCAGCGAATTCTTCTCACCTGTTTTAGGTAAATAAGTTGAATCTTTAGGTACTTTTTTACTGCTTGGTGTTGAGCCATCATGATTGGAATTTTCCCCATCAGAATTATTTTCATTTGGTTCATTCGGTTCATTCGGTTCGTTTGGTTCATTTGGTTCATTCGGTTCATTCGGTTCGTTTGGTTTATTTGGTTCATTCGGTTTATTCGGTTCGTTTGGATTTTCAGGTGTTTGATAGTTATAGACATCAAGAGAGATCAACTCTTCTTGCGCATCAATTGTAAATAATATTGGTGCGCTGTCTAACTCATAGCCTTTCGGTGCTTTAGTCTCGACTAACTGGTAATCGCCGACCTTCAAATCCTTCACTTCTAGTGTACCGTTTCTATCAGTTTTTATATTCGCCTGAACTTCACTGCCTTTTCCGTCAAGCAATTTAAATTCGGCACCACTCAAGAAGCCTTTTGTTTGACCATCTTTCTTCTCAAGTCGAAGAGCATGTGTCAGTTGTTTGTTAACCTTGGTTACTTTTTGTGGCTCCTGTTGTGCTTTTTCGACGGTAAATAGTACAGGTGTTTGATCTAATTGATAGCCATCAGGAGCTTTGGTTTCAATTAACTGATAATCGCCAGGTTGCAATCCTTCCACGGCCAATCTACCAGACATATCTGTGACTAAATGTTCTTTAATCACTTTTCCATTAGCATTTTGTAACTCGAATTCAGCCCCAATTAGTTTTTCACCTGTTTTATCATCAATTTTTTCTAGAATTACGCCACCTGAAATTAATTTATTTACTTTAGAAATTTGGACGGCTTCTTTTTGATTTTTCTCGATAGTAAAGATTACTGGTGTTTGATCTAATTCATAACCTGTTGGTGCTTGTGTTTCGACAAATTGATAATTCCCTGGTGCCAAATTATCAACGGCAATTTTACCTGAGGTATCAGTGATTAAATCTTTTTGAACTGACTGTCCCTCTGTATCTTGAAGATCAAAGACTGCTCCTTGTAAGGCCTCGCCAGATTGATCATCTTGCTTCGTTAAAACAACACTGCCTGGCATTAATTGGTTGGTCGCACTAATTTGAACAGCAGATTCTTGTGCTTTTTCAATCTCAAAAGCAATTGGTGTCGCATCTAATTTGTAGCCTGTAGGTGCTTGAGTTTCGACAAACTGATAATTGCCTGGTGTCAAATCATTAATAGCCAGCTTGCCAGAACTATCCGTTGTTAAATTCTTTTGAATTGTTTGACCATCCTTATCTTGTAATTCAAAAATTGCGCCTTGTAAATATTCGCCTGTCAGAGCATCTTCTTTCGTAAGAATGACGCTACCTGGAGTTAATTGGTTCGTCTTAGAAATCTGAATAGCTGCAGTCTGTCCTTTCTCAATTTCAAACGTAACTGGTGTTTGATCCAATTCATAACCTGTTGGTGCAGTCGTTTCTACGAATTGATAACTTCCTGGTGTCAAGCCATCCACGGCAATTTTACCAGCAGTATCAGACACTAAACCACTTTGTAAAGTCTTGCCATCTTTATCTTGTAGTTCAAAGACAGCCCCTTGTAAGGCTTCGCCACTTTTCGCATCTTTCTTAGTTAATACAACGCCACCTGGTGCTAACTCATTACTGATTGACACTTGAACCGCTGCTCGTTGATTTTTTTCAATCGTAAAGGCAACTGGTGTTTGATCTAAGATATAGCCAGTTGGTGCTTTCGTTTCGACAAATTGGTAATCGCCAGGTGCTAAGTCAGTGACAGCTAATTTACCTGTTGCGTCAGTCATTAAGTCAGACTGGATACTCTTACCGTCAGCATCTTGCAATTCGAAGACTGCTCCTTGCAATGCTTCGCCACTCATAGAATCTATTTTACTTAACACGACGTCACCTGGTGTCAAGCGATTACTCATTGATACTTGAACGGCTTCTGTTTGACCTTTTTCGATTGTAAATAAAACCGGTGTCGCATCTAATGTGTAACCTGCTGGTGCGTTGGTTTCTATCAATTGATAGTCTCCGGGTTGTACATCATTGACCGCTAATTTACCAGTTGAATCAGTTGTTAGACCATTCTTCAACAAATCGCCAGCCGTTGTTTTCAATTCAAATGTTGCACCCTCAAGGGCTTCGCCAGTTGAAGCGTCAAGCTTAGATAAAATCACACTACCCGGTGTTAATTGATTCGTCTTAGAGATCTGAACAGCTTCCGTCTGTCCTTTCTCAATTTCAAACATAACTGGTGTTTGATCCAATTCATAACCTGTTGGTGCAGTAGTTTCTACGAATTGATAACTTCCTGGGGTTAAGCCATCGACGGCAATTTTACCAGCAGCATCCGATACTAAACCACTTTGTAAAGTCTTGCCATCTTGATCTTGTAGCTCAAAGACAGCTCCTTGTAAAGCTTCCCCGGTTTTAGCGTCCTTCTTAGTTAATAGAACATCACCTGGTGCTAACTCATTACTCATTGACACTTGAACAGCTGCTTGTTGATTTTTTTCAATCGTAAAAGCAACTGGTGTTTGATTTAAGAGGTAGCCTGTCGGAGCTTTCGTTTCGACAAATTGATAATCGCCAGGTGCTAAGTCATTGACAGCTAATTTACCTGTTGCGTCAGTTACTAAACCAGACTGCACACTCTTACCTGCATCATCTTGTAATTCGAAGACTGCGCCTTGCAATGCTTCGCCACTCTTAGAATCTATTTTGCTTAACACGACGCCGCCTGGTGTTAATTGATTAATCATTGATACTTGAACGGCTTCTGTTTGACCTTTTTCGATTGTAAATAAAACTGGTGTTGCATCTAGTTTGTAACCAGTTGGTGCTTTGGTTTCTATCAATTGATAGTCACCTGGCTGTAAATCGTCCACGGCTAATTTACCAGCTGAATCAGTTGTTAAGCCATTCTTCAACAAATCGCCAGCCATTGTTTTCAATTCAAATGTTGCACCTTCAAGGGCTTCGCCAGTTGAAGCGTCAAGCTTAGATAAAATCACGCTACCTGGTGTCATTTGATTGGTTTTAGAAATCTGAACTGCTTCCGTTTGCCCCTTAACAATCGTTACCGTTATAGGTGTCGGATCTAGCTCATAACCTGTTGGTGCAGCCGTTTCTACAAACTGATAACTGCCTGGTTCCAATCCATCGACTGAAATTCTGCCAGCAGCATCTGTTGTCAAACCACTCTGTAAGACATTTCCGTCGCTATCCTGTAATTCAAAGACTGCTCCTTGAAGTAAATCGCCGGTTGTCGCATCTGTTTTAGTTAAAACAACGCCACCAGGAGCAAGTTTGTTCACCATAGAGACATGAACAACATCTACTTGTGCTTTTTGAATCGTAAATTTGACCGGTGTATTATCTAATTCATAGCCTGTTGGTGCTTTGGTTTCCACGAATTCATAGTCACCAAATTTCAAGCTATCTACCAGAATTTTCCCGTCTGAATTCGTTTGTAGACCTGAACGTACAACCGTACCACTGTCATTTCTAATCTCAAATACGGCCCCTTGCAATAGGTCATTTGATTTTTCATCAAGCTTTGTTAATTCCACGCTACCAGTAACTGCAGCATTTTTCTTCTCTAATTGAATTGTTTCATTTTCTGTTCCTTTTACCACAAATAGTAAAGGTGTGTTATCTAAGACATAACCATCGGGTGCTTTCGTTTCTACAAGTGAATAATTCCCCGGATTAATATTTTCAATCCGAACGAAGCCATCTGCATAACTTGAATAGCTACCTACGACTTCACCTGTATCAGAGTTCGTTAATTCAAAGGTTGCATTCGCCAAAGCATCCCCAGTTTCTTTATCGACTTTCAATAAATTAATTTGATTTAACGGTTCGTAGACAGGTTTCACTGGAGGTACCGGCGGAATTGGCGCCTCTGGCACACTCGGAACCTCTTCATATACCGGTGGAGTCGGTGGGGTTGGTTCAGTTAATTGAGGTGTCCGGTCATCTTGCGTCTTAGCCCAACCATGAAACCCTACTGCCCAAGAACTTGCAGTTGCAACACCTATCGTTTCACCAGCTTGAGGTGTTAATGTGTGAAAATACCCATAAACGACTGAATTTGCCATATTACTTAATAATTTAAGGTAACCATACTTGTTTGCTAATTCGGAAGGAGATAATGTCTTTAAATCATTATAAAATGGCGCGGTATTATCCTTATCAAATAATTCTACATTTGGCATACCGCCAATCAATTGTGACGCATGTATATGAATTTCACCAGCATCTGCTATCGCTTGTGAGAATTGAGCAAAGTCAGCTGATTCATAGTTCGATTGATTATAAGTCTCAAATGCTGAAATATAATCTTGCATCGCTTGATTATCTAAAGTAAAAGCTTGCGATTTTGCTTCATTTAGTGCATTTGTCCAACTATCTGTCATTGATTGGTCAATTAAAAACGTTCCTTTATCCATACTTTGACCAGCGGAATCAAAAGCTGCTCCATTTGTCTGAATAAATAAATCAGATATAGCAGACTTGATCCCATCTTCTGTTGGATGATCTAAAGTAGTTGGAACATTATCGACCGTTTGTCCTGTTGAACTAGAAAACGTATGGTAAAATTCAAGTCCCCCAAATCCACCATACCAAGCTCCAGATGTTGCAAACCCAGTCATCATATCGATGTTAATTAGAGATTTTCCAGCATAGATACTTTTTAAAAATTCAACATGTTTAGTCCATTCTGAAATGATACTTTCAACATTCGTTTTTGTTTCTACCGATCCACTAAACGGGTCAGCCGCCATATTATCATGAATTTGTGCTTTAAGAGGTTCGCCCGAAATCGAAAGACCTGTATCAGCCATTTGTTTCATAGCTGCATAATCAACTAAATAATTTTCCAGATGAGTATAGGTACCCCAAAGTTCTGGTCCAATATATTGCCCTCTACTCGCATGATCCGCTATTTCTGCATTCTTTGTGTTGTATTCATCAAGTTCCATTTGATACTGCGCAAGTGCCGCTTCATAAGCCGCTTTCTTATCTGCATTTTCTTGAGTAATCCGATCAGCTTCGGCTTGCGCATCATCGTGCTCTTCTCTTGCCTGATTATAAGCCGCTAGATCCTCCTCATATTGAGCCTGCTCAGGAGCATATTTTTTTAATGCCTCCTGATATTCAGCATAATCATGATAAACTATAGTTTCTTCCTCTGGAGCTTTGACATTTTTCTCAACTGCAGCAGCAATTTGGGCTAAGCCTAGTTGGCCTAAAATAATTATTAACGTGGAAAATATATATAAATATTTCTGGACTATCTTCTTTCTTGTATTCATTGGGTAATCAACCTTTCTTCTTGTTGCTAATAAATTTGTTGTTCATTTGTTTTCGTTATTTCCCCATATAATAGATTCCCCGATAACGCTCTTAGCTGTTTCCCAAATATCGTGCTTTCGGATGCAGCATCGTTTAGTCGTATCTCTTTTTCAAGAGTCGCTAATTGTCCTTGCAGTTGCTGAATTGATTTTTCCCCTGGTTGTTTTTTCTCTTCTTTTCCAGTCCTCGTATTCGCCTTTTGAATAATAATCGTTTGTTCATCAGGCTGTACGCTATTGTTTTTATATTCAAAACTTGAAGAAGACTTCTTGACTGCCGTTTCTGAATATAAAAATGATTTACTCAGGACAAACGGTGTACTAATTTGATAATTCAACATAGAAAATAATAGAATACCTGTAACTAGTTTATTCATCCTTCGCCTCACTTTTCTTCTGCTTGACAGCAATCACTCTGTTCCCAAAGTTTTCCCAGTCATCCGCATTTGGTGGATCTTTCCAAATAATCTGTTCCACTCTCAAAGATTTTATTGCATAATCTGATACAAAAATATCTGTATGAGAAGTGACTTTTCTTTGAACAATAATATTTTGATTTTTAAACCCTTCAATTTGATGAACAATAAAATTAGAATAGGAAACACCACTAGCGAAGTCTACACAGATGAACACCTTTTTTTCGATTAGTTCACCAGGTATCACTTCAAGAATTGCGAAGAACGTGTCAACAAAAAATCGCTCCTTATCTAACGATGAACCTGTCGCCACTGTTTGAGCCAACTCTTCCACAGGTCTAATTAAAGATGGATAATTTTCTTCCAAATATGGACTATAGTTTTCAACTGAAAAATTACTCATGGAAATAGGAAAGATTATTTGCCTCAGCTTAAATTGTTTTAACCGCTGGATAATCCCTCGTGCATAGCCTTTTCTTATTTCTTTCTGATCAATCCCTAGTTGATTTAAGAAATTATCCGTCGCAATCGTCAAAGTGGGATTATCTAATAAACTATTTTCTTCTAATAATCCTTCTGAACTTAAAAATAAAATAATATACTGCCATTCAGACCGCCGTTCATTATCGCTACCTGAAAAATACCTTTGATAGATTTTATAACTACTAGATGTATAATTTACAGAAACTACATCTGATAGCTGACAAAAATGCTGGTGTTTCGTTCGCGTTAAAATAATACTAAGCAACGTCCGTAGTTTATCTTTTTGAGTCAATGTTAAATCTAAATTCAGATGTGAAATCAGTAGATTTTCGATTTCTATCGCTTTCTTATGAATTTCCTCTGGGAAAGGATTAAATAATCCATAAAAATAGTTGATATACAATGAAAAAATTAGATCTCTTAGCCACAATTCATCTCCTAGCAGTTTTCCTTTTTTATATTTGATGGGATACTCGCTTAATATAGTGGTCAATTTCTTTCTTATCTCATAGGACTGTCCCCGACCAAGGTACCTACGCTCAGCAAAATCACTAAGGGATTCTTCCAAACCAAGTGACACATTAAGTAATTGGAAGACTTCAGAATTCATTAAATACTCTGCTCGTACTTGTTTGACAACCAAATTAGAGACACCCAACATAACAATTTCTCCGGATGGTTCGGTAACAATTTTGGCCTCCCTGTTAATTTGAAATAAAATTTGATTAAGCTCTTCAATATACTGTAAAGCTTTAAATCGGGAGATACCGAAAAAATCACACAATAATTCAATCGAGCAAAAAGTTGATTTTTTTACTTCTAACCATTGGAGAATCAAAACGGGATACTGAAATTGATCTAGAAAAGAATTTAAATTCATTAAATTACAGCTCCTATCTGCACCTCTTTTCCTAATCATAAGCCCTTGATAACACTTTCAAAACTGTTACGCTCTTTAACTTTGTCAAGAAAAACGCGGGCTCTTTACGAATACATTTTATCTCATCCCATTTACTAAAAATTAATGGATATAGCATAAAAATCATCTTTTTTTTTTGAAATTTTAAAATATCATGAATTTTTTGATGAAGTCTCTCTAAATCAAATGATTTACACAAATAATTCACTATAAAGCTAGCTAGTGAACTGCATATACGACAGCCGTTTTCCTTCAAACAAAAAAGCTCTGTATCGCCGTAGTAGACGATACAGAGCACCTTATTTTTATAGAACTTCTCTTATTTTCATTTGATACTGCCTGTTTAACTTTTAATCAAGTCTGTCAGAAAGCACAGTTTCTATGGTGTATCTTGCCCAATCGGCTAACTCATCAATAAACTCTCCTAATGCTTCATCTGTAAAATGAGCGGTAACCATATAACACGCTTGACCCGAAATTTTGCAAAAAGAAGTAATCTCTTCATGTGCATTAACCATTTTTTCAAAAGCTTCAAACCGGTTAGAATCCATGTAAATTCGGATAAACTGTGTCCGTTGCCGGTTTATCTCAATGGTAAATTTTTTGATTGTGCCGTTTTCGATCATCTTCGTTATGCGATTCCCAACTGCTTGCCCAGTCATATGAATCAGCTGACCAATTTCTTTATTACTTAATCGACTATTTTCAGTCAGAATTGCTAAAATTTCTTTATCGATTTCATCCATTTGAGCACTCTCTTTCATCATGAAAGCATGCGCCTAAATATACTTTCATGGGATTATTTAATTAAAAACGAATCCGTCTTACAATGAGTTTACCACAAAAAATACGGGAAGGTGATTTGATATGAAACAAGCATTACTAGTGATTGATGTCCAAAATGACTACTTTGAAAATGGCAAAATGGTATTAGAGAATCCCGATAAGGCTTTACCGCAAATAAATAAGCTGGAGGAATTCTTTCAAAAAACGAATCAACCGATTATCTACGTTCAACATATTAATGAACAACCTGATGCTGCATTTTTTTCAAAAAATACTCAAGGCGTTGAACTGCATCCTTCTCTACATCTTACTGAGCAGTCCGTTATCGTAAAGAAACAGTTCCCAAATTCATTTTTACAAACAAATTTAGAAAGTGTTCTAAAATCTCTAGCTGTAGAACAACTGGTAATCGTAGGGATGATGACCCATATGTGTATCGATTCTACCACCCGAGCAAGCGCTGAGTTAGGCTATCAACCGATAGTTATAGCTGATGCCACGGCGACTAGGTCGCTACAATTTGAAGAAACGACAATTTCAGCAAATGAGGTTCAATATTCATTCTTGGCTGCACTGCAAACCTTTGCTCAACTAAAAAGCACGGATGAATTCTTGTAATAAAAAGCTAAACAAGGTACCCCCACAAACACTTTATAATGGTCGATTAATACTCAAAAAAGCACCTAAAACCAGTCTATCTAACGACTAATTTTAGGTGCTCTTTATTTAACTATTCTCTAAACCAGTGACTGTTACTAATCATTCTTTTTTCTTTTGAAGAAGAAAAGTACACCACTGATAAAGACTGCTATACCACCAACAATTGGTAAGCTCTCAACAATTTTTTCGCCTGTTTGAGGCAGTTTTTTCACATTTTTATGGGTATTATTATTTTTTGTTGTCCCTGCATTTGTATTATTTCCAGTATTTTTACCGGAATTTTTTTCTTCTTTCGCATAAACATAGACAATTTTTTGATTATCTTTGGTGAATTTACCCGTTTTATTTTTTGGTTCCTTGACTAGCACATAACCTGCAATTTCTTTTGCTGAAGTCTTGTAGCTATCACCTATTTGACCTTTGATAGAAATAGATTTACTGATTTCCTTACCATTCTCGTCAACATAATGAACAACTACTTCTGCTTGTTCGACAGGAGCTACTAGTTTTTCTTTAACGGTGATTGTAGCCGTCGCTGTTACTCCATCCAAAGTATACGTTACTTCAAATGTTCCAGCCTTGCTTGTATCTTTTTTGCTATCATCAACAGTTATTTTGCTGATATCCGTGATTCTATTGCCATCTTTATCGATCGCTGAATCAAAGTTATCTGCGGCTGTCCATTCGTCGCCGACATAAATCGTTGAGTCATGCACAGTTACTGCTGTTTGTTTGTCTTTAACAGTGATAGTTGCTGTAGCTGTAACGCCATCCAAAGTATACGTTACTTCAAATGTTCCTGCTTTGCTTGTATCTTTTTTGCTATCATCGACAGTTATTTTGCTGATATCTGTGATTCTATTGCCATCTTTATCGATCGCTGAATCAAAGTTATCTGCAGCTTTCCATTCGTCGCCGACATAAATCGTTGAGTCATGGACACTCACTGCTGTTTGTTTATCTTTAACGGTGATGGTTGCTGTCGCTGTTACTCCATCCAAAGTATACGTTACTTCAAATGTTCCTGCTTTGCTTGTATCTTTTTTACTATCATCGACAGTTATTTTGCTGATATCTGTGATTCTATTGCCATCTTTATCGATCGCTGAATCAAAGTTATCTGCAGCTTTCCATTCATCGCCGACATAAATCGTTGAGTCATGGACACTCACTGCTGTTTGTTTGTCTTTGACTGTGATTGTTGCCATAGCTGTTACTCCATCCAAAGTATATGTTACTTCAAATGTTCCAGCCTTGCTTGTATCTTTTTTGCTATCATCAACAGTTATTTTGCTGATATCTGTGATTTTATTGCCATCTTTATCGATTGCTGAATCGAAGTTATCTGCGGCTGTCCATTCGTCGCCGACATAAATTGTTGAATCATGAACAGTCACTGCTGTTTGTTTGTCTTTGACTGTGATTGTAGCCGTAGCTGTTACTCCATCCAAAGTATACGTTACTTCAAATGTTCCTGTTTTACTAGTATCTGCTTGACTATCATCGACAGTTATTTTATTGATATCTGTGATTTTATTGCCATCTTTATCGATCGCTGAATCAAAGTTATCTGCGGCTGTCCATTCATCACCAACATAAATCGTTGAGTCATGGACAGTCACTGTTGCTACTGTTTCTTTATCTTTGACAGTAATCGTCGCTGTCGCGGTTACCCCTTCAAATGTATACGTTACTTCGAATGAACCAGCTTTACTTGTGTCTGCTTGACTATCATCGAAAGTTACTTTGCTAAAGTCTGTAATTTTATTACCATCTTTATCGACTACTGAATCGAAGTTATCTTTCGCTGTCCAATTGTCACCAACATAGATTTCTGAATTATGAACATTGACCGCTGTTTGTTTATCTTTTACGATAATCGTCGCTGTCGCGGTTACCCCTTCAAATGTATACGTTACTTCGAATGAGCCAGCTTTACTTGTATCTGCTTGACTATCATCGAAAGTTACTTTGCTAAAGTCTGTAATTTTATTACCGTCTTTATCCAATACTGAATCGAAGTTATCTTTCGCTGTCCAATTGTCACCAACATAGATTTCTGAATTATGAACATTGACCGCTGTTTGTTTATCTTTTACGATAATCGTCGCTGTCGCGGTTACCCCTTCAAATGTATACGTTACTTCGAATGAACCAGCTTTGCTTGTATCTGCTTGACTATCATCGAAAGTGACTTTACTAAAGTCTGTGCTTTTATTGCCATCTTTATCAACTACTGAATCAAAGTTATCTTTCGCTGTCCAATTGTCACCAACATAGATTTCTGAATTATGAACATTGACCGCAGTTTGTTTATCTTTTACAGTAACCGTCGCTGTTGCTGTTACGCCTTCGTAAGTATAAGTCACGTCAAAGGTACCAGCCTTACTTGTGTCTTTCTTACTGTCATCGAAAGTGACTTTGCTAAAGTCTGTGCTTTTATTGCCATCTTTATCGACTACTGAATCGAAGTTATCTTTTGCTGTCCATGAATCGCCAACATAGATTTCTGAGTTATGAACATTGACGGCTGTTTTCTTAGCTTTAACGGTAATTGTAGCGGTTGCTGTTACGCCATCGTAAGTATAAGTCACGTCAAATGACCCAGCTTTGCTTGTATCTTTTTTACTGTCGTCTACTGTAATTTTACTGAAGTCGACTGCTTTTCCTTTACTTGTTGCAGAATTAAAATTGTCTTTGGCTGTCCAACTATCACCAACATAGATTTCTGAGTTATGAACATTGACCGCTGTTTGTTTGTCTTTGACAGTTATCGTTGCTTTTGCTGTTACACCTTCGTAAGTATAAGTCACGTCAAACGTACCTACTTTACTTGTATCTTTTTTACTGTCATCGAAAGTTACTTTGCTAAAGTCTGTGCTTTTATTGCCAGCTTTATCGACTACTGAATCGAAGTTATCTTTCGCTGTCCAATTGTCACCAACATAGATTTCTGAATTGTGAACATTGACCGCTGTTTTCTTAGCTTTAACGGTAATTGTCGCTGTTGCTGTTACACCATCGTAAGTATAAGTCACGTCAAACGTGCCTACTTTACTTGTGTCTTTTTTGCTGTCATCGAAAGTGACTTGACTAAAGTCGACTGGATTGCCGTCTTTATCAACAGCTGAATCGAAGTTATCTTCTGCTTTCCATGGATCACCAACATAAATCTCTGAATTACTCACATTAACTGCTGTTTTCTTAGCTTTAACAGTAATCGTCGCTGTCGCTGTTACGCCATCTAAAGTATAAGTTACATCAAAAGATCCTGCTTTACTTGTATCTTTTTTACTTTCGTCAACAGTGATTTGGCTAAAGTCTGCTGCCTTGCCGTCTTTATCAACCGCTGATTCAAAATTATCTTCTGCTTTCCATGGATCGCCGACATAAATTTCTGAGCTATGCACCTTGACTGCTGCTTTATTCTCTTTAACATGCACGTAAACTGTCTTCGTTTGACCATCGGCGGTTGTCAGTAACACTTCATAATCACCGGGTTTACTCATATCAACCTTCGATTGATCAATCGTAACTGTGAGGTCTTTTCCATCTTTATCCGTTGCACTGGCTTTGAATTCAGCATCTTTAGGCAGCGCATCGCCAACATATTTGGTTACATCAGAGCCGGTAATGCTTTGTTGATTATCTATCACATGAACCGTAATATCTTTTGTGGCTGTTTTATCTGAGGTGTTTGTTACACTATAAGTCGCAGGATAGTCACCAGCTGTATTAAAATCAACTTGTGAATAATCAACGGTTACTTGACTGGACAAATCACCTTCACCAGGATCAGTTGCTGATACGCCGTCTAACCAATCGACAGTCGTTGGATCAACACCCACTCTAACTGTTTTATCATTCGCGGTAATGACTGGTTCAGAAACTACATGAATGGTGCGTTTGGCAGTGGTCACATGAGCATCCGAATCGGTTACTTCATACGTCACTGTATAGGTCCCAATTTTACTTGTATCGACATCATTACTTAAAACTTTCAATATAGGCGTTAGATCGCCATCATGTTTATCTGTCGCAGAAACGCCGTCTAAATCATCAAATGTTTGGCCTAATGGAATCTCTTCATCATCCACACCAAGAATTTCTGGCGCGTACCCGTAGACAACCTTCAAGCCATTCATGACTGGTCCACGACCACTTTCCCATGTCGGCATGATATTCGGTGTATAAGGGGAATCATCATTAACCATAAATCTAAAAGCATCCATATGATCAATATCACGACTGCCATAATTATCTAAGAAAGCAAAGTGAAATTCCACTTCTAAACCTGTACCAATTGGGAAAAACATGCCATCTGGATAAGTATCTTTCATACGCACGCCAATGAAGCCAGATGAACTATTATCATACAAAGCATATTTGTCCGAATAATCTACACCATTACCAATTACTTTAAATGAACTATTCGGTATATCTAAGATTCCGCCCCCATGATATTGACCTGATTGATAACGAAGCATGATCGCAGGAGCACTCGAACGTCCACCCAAACCTATCACACCATCTATTGTTTGGGGACCGCTTTTGTTACCTGCAGGAAATTCGGACGGATAAAAAATAGTTGATATATTAAACGTATCATTATATTGTCCGCCTAATTGAATTCTCCCGTTGATAAGTTCATTCTCTACAAGAACTTTACTCGATTGCAAGAACACTTCATGCTCTGGCTTACCTTCAATCATTTTATAAGGGCCATCTGTTGGTGGGATTAATTCTTTGAAAGTTGTCGCTTTTAGGATTTGGCTCAAGCTACTCTCTGCATTTTTATCTGCAATTGATTGAGTGTCTGTAGTTGATGAACTAGTCTCTGTTGCAGTAGAACTTTGCTCAGTGTTCGTTGAGTGAGTGCTAGCTGCGGTGTCAGATGATTGTTCACTACCAACGCTCGATTCAGTCGTTTGATTGTCTGAGTCATTCGTCGAAGTTGTTGTGCTCGTTTTAGAAGTAGAAGTGTCAGATGATTCACTCTTAGAATCCGTTGAGGTATCTGTTGATTTTTCCGTTGCACTATCTTTGGTTGTGCTGTTCTTAGCTGCACTATCCAAAGTTTTATTAGTAGCCGCATCCTTGTTTTTTGTTGCCACTTCAGTCGCCTGATTCACGGCACTTTTGGTTTCTGCAAAAGCACTGATTGGGCTGAGTATTTGCGAACTAATCAATAATATAGATGCATACGTAGATATTTTTTTGTTCATTTTATTCATTGGGATCTTACTCCTATTCTCTTACTTATTCTATTTTTGTTATTGCTTATTTGCGCCAAATAATAAGCTACCTGCTAATTCTGCCGCTATTTTTCCGACCTCTGATTGACTTCCACTTGAGCTAGATACCAACTGTTGTTGCTGTAATGTAGCAATATTTTGTTCCACTTTATGAAACTTTTTCTTGCGATATTGATAATAGATATCTGTGATTTCTGTATCTTTAGCCGAATCTGTCTGCATTTCCGGTTCCGAATGAATTTCTTGTCTCTCTTTTTGCTCAATCGGGGTTATTTTTATTTTTTTGGTAGCCGGTAAGCTAATTAATTGTCCCCCTAGAAAAAGAGTCCCCACGGCAAGAACGTATCTAGTCTTCATTTGAACGGTCACCCCTTACTTGTATTACCAAATTTGCAAATTCCTTCCAATCACTAGCTAACGGCGGATTTTTCCAAACTATTTGCTGACATCTTACCTTGCTACTGTAGAAATCTGAAATGTAGATATCCGTTGACGGCGTCATTTTTCTATCAATTGCAATATCGAGGTAATCAAAAGATTGAATATTCATGGAGATAAACTGGTTATAATCTTTCCCCCCAGAAAAGTCGATGAATACATGAACCTCTCTTTCCAAACTTTGAATAGCTGAATCAGATAAGATACAAAATAGAAAGTCATAGTAAAGATGCGATTTTTCGTAATCTAAAAGTCCTTCTGGCTTACTCTTATCTGCTTCTAGTACGAAATCATAGACAGCCTCATGAATTTTAGGAAAACTTTGCTTAAAGAAATCAAATTGTTCCAAAGACATAAAAGAAGCCAATGATAATGACAAATGATCCCATCTAAAACAAAGTATCCTTAGCTTATCTAGTGTTTGTGGTGCCGCTACTTCAAAAAACATTGGAAATTTCTCGATAATCTTAGCTGAAAACAGCTGATACGTTTCCGTTTCTTTACTCACAAATTGGGCATCACTGATAAAGTTATTTAATAGTAGATAAAGGTATAAATACCCAGCCTCTACTTGAAGGATTTCATCTGGAAAATCATCCTCCACTTGTTTAATTTTTTTGAAGTTAGCCACAAAGTGTTCATCCACGTCAATTGACTCTTGCAAATGAATAATTTCCTTTTTCAGCAAACGAAACCACTGAATTTCTATAAATACGCGGAGCTGAGCTAACTGGTTATAACTAAACGTCGTATTATACATAATTTGCAAAGAATTAATAAATTGATTGATTTGCTCATCATTTTTCTGAATTAATGAAGGCAGGGTATCAATATGACTAGAATAAAAATAAAATGTGACTTGAAAACAAAAACTTCGAATATCTTTTTCAGCACCTGAAAAACCAGCTGATTTAAGTTGAATGGACCAAGTTGTCAATAATTCATTCAGATTCTTTGAAATCATATAGGCCTTACTTTTACTAATATATTTGACCTTTGCAAATTCTTGAATCGTCAAAGTTTGCAAAAAACCAACCTGCATTAGCATGTTAGAAGCTAATGAATTTTCAAAGTAAATCCTTCGTAACTCTTGATAATCCAATTGAGAAAAATCACTTCCGTACACTGTTTCTTTGGCTCTAAATTTAAGTTTAGATGTGAGACCTAAAGATATCAGGTCCCGATTCAATGTATCGCAAAGTTTGTCAATCTTGGTATCCGATGAATCCAGCTGCTTACTAATCTCTTTTTTCGGTATATCTTCCCCAAAAATCATCAATACTTGATAAAGAAATAAGCGTTCATGATATTCATCATCCAAAAGACGATCTAATAGTGTATCCATTCCCTTATTCACCACCTCTGTTTGGACTTCTTTAGTTTACTCCTCCTCCAGGAACATGCCATGGGGGGAAGAAAGCTTTTTTCCATATTTTTGTCTCATTTTTAGTAATTTATTTGGAATTCTAACTGTTCCAACTCAAACACAGTATATTCCCTCGTTTTCTTTATAGCGAATGATAGCCAGAAATTCCAAGGTTCTATCATCAGTTTCACAGAATAAGCTCACTAGGAGCATACTTTATATGTAAAAATAGAACCACCTCAAACTAGCATAGGAACGAAGCCAGGTTTTTGGTGGTTCTACTTATTAAGAAATAAACTATTCTGTTAGGCTTCTTTATTTGCGATTACGATCTTTTTTAAAGAAGAAGATAGCACCCGTTAGAAGAATCATGATGCCACCTATAATTGGGAAATAACTTTTTATTTCTTCTCCCGTTTGTGGCAATCTTTTCACTGTTTGGTGGATATCATTATTCTTGATATTTCCTGCATTCCCCGTGTTGCCTTTGCCTTTTTCTGAATCTGTAACAGGCAATTTAGCTTCTTTGGCATAGACATAAACAACTTCTTCAGGATTTTCAATAAATTCACCAGATTCATTTTCTGGTTTTTTCACTAACGTATAGCCCTTAATTTTCTTCTCTTCTGTTCTATACGTCTCTCCCAGTTGCCCTTCAAGAACGACAGATTCACTAATTTCATTGCCATTCTCATCTACATAATGAACGATTACTTGATATTTTTCATCAGGAATAACAGGCTTAGACTTCACAGTAATCATCGCTGTTGCCGTAATGCCTTCATACGTGTAAGTCACTTCGAATGTTCCAGCTTTACTTGTATCTGCTTTGCTATCGTCAACTGTGATTTCACTAAATACAACACTGTTTCCATCCTTATCCAATGCGTTATCGAAATTATCTTCCGCTTTCCATTTGTCACCGACATAGATTGTTGAATCATGGACGTTTACCGCCGTTTGTTTGTCTACCACAGTAATCGTTGCTGCGGCTGTTACTCCTTCATACATATACGTCACTTCGAACGATCCAGCTTTACTTGTATCGGCTTGACTCTCGTCAACTGTGATTTCACTGAACTCAACATCTTTTCCTGCTTTATCTAATGCTGAATCAAAGTTTTCTTCTGCTTTCCATTCATCTCCAACATATACTGTCGAATCATGAACGTTTACCGCTGTTTGTTTGTTTACCACAGTAATTGTCGCTGTGGCTGATACTCCTTCATACGTATACGTCACTTCGAACGAACCAGCTTTACTTGTGTCTGCTTTGCTAGCATCAACTGTAATTTCATTAAACGCAACATCTTTTCCTGCTTTGTCTAAAGCTTTATCAAAGTTATCTTCCGCCTGCCATTCATCTCCAACATAAATTGTTGAATCATGAACATTCACAGCTGTTTGTTTATCCACTACAGTAATTGTCGCCGTTGCCGTAACACCTTCATACGTGTACGTTACTTCAAATGTTCCAGCTTTACTTGTGTCCACTTGACTCTCGTCAACTGTGATTTCACTGAATGCAACATCTTTTCCTGCTTTATCTAATGCTGAATCAAAGTTTTCTTCCGCTTGCCATTCATCTCCAACATAAATTGTTGAATCATGAACGTTTACCGCTGTTTGTTTATCTACTACGGTAATAGTTGCGGTTGCTGTGACACCTTCGTAAGTGTACGTCACTTCGAATGTTCCAGCTTTGCTTGTGTCCACTTGACTCTCGTCAACTGTGATTTCACTAAACGCAACATCCTTGCCAGCTTTATCTAATGCTGAATCGAAGTTTTCTTCCGCTTTCCATTCATCTCCAACATAAATTGTTGAATCATGAACGTTTACCGCTGTTTGTTTATCTACCACAGTAATCGTTGCGGTTGCCGTAATACCTTCGTATGTGTACGTCACTTCGAATGAGCCAGCTTTGCTTGTGTCGGCTTGACTCTCGTCAACTGTGATTTCACTAAACGCAACATCTTTTCCTGCTTTATCTAAAGCTTTATCAAAGTTATCTTCCGCTTGCCATTCATCGCCAACATATACCGTTGAATCATGCACGTTCACAGCTGTTTGTTTATCTACCACGGTAATAGTTGCTGTGGCTGATACTCCTTCGTATGTGTACGTTACTTCGAATGATCCGGCTTTGCTTGTGTCGACTTGACTCTCGTCAACTGTGATTTCACTAAACTCAACTGGTTGACCAGCTTTATTTAATGCTGAATCAAAGTTTTCTTCTGCTTTCCATTCATCGCCAACATAGACTGTTGAATCATGGACATTCACCGCCGTTTGTTTATCTACCACAGTAATAGTTGCCGTTGCCGTAACACCTTCATACGTATACGTTACTTCGAATGAGCCGGCCTTGCTTATATCTGCTTGACTCTCGTCAACTGTGATTTCACTAAACGCAACATCCTTACCAGCTTTATCTAAAGCTTTATCAAAGTTATCTTCCGCCTGCCATTCATCGCCAACATAAATTGTTGAATCATGAACATTTACAGCCGTTTGTTTATCCACTACAGTAATCGTTGCGGTTGCCGTAATACCTTCGTATGTGTACGTCACTTCGAACGAACCAGCTTTGCTTGTGTCCACTTGACTCTCGTCAACTGTGATTTCACTAAACGCAACATCTTTTCCTGCTTTATCTAATGCTGAATCAAAGTTTTCTTCGGCTTTCCATTCATCTCCAACATACACTGTTGAATCATGGACGTTTACCGCCGTTTGTTTATCTAACACAGTAATTGTTGCCGTTGCCGTAACACCATCATACGTGTACGTCACTTCGAATGAGCCAGCTTTGCTTGTGTCCACTTGACTCTCGTCAACTGTGATTTCACTAAACGCAACATCTTTTCCTGCTTTATCTAATGCTGAATCAAAGTTTTCTTCGGCTTTCCATTCATCGCCAACATAGACTGTCGAATCATGAACATTTACTGCCGTTTGTTTATCTATCACGGTAACTGTCGCCGTGTCTGACACACCATCATACGTGTACGTTACTTCGAATGTTCCAGCTTTGCTTGTGTCCACTTGACTCTCGTCAACTGTGATTTTGCTTAACTCAACTGGATTTCCAGCTTTGTCTTGCGCTGAATCAAAGTTCATTTCTGCTTTCCATTCATCGCCGACATACATTTCTGAATCTTTGGCAGTGACTGCTGTTTGTCTTTCTTTTACAGTAATCGTCGCCGTATCTGACACGCCATCATACGTGTACGTTACTTCGAATGAGCCAGCTTTGCTCGTATCCACTTGACTATCATCGACTGTGACTTTGCTTAAGTCGACTGGTTGACCAGCTTTGTCTTGTGCTGAAACAAAGTTATCTTCGGCTTTCCATTCATCACCGACATACATTTCTGAATCTTTGGCAGTGACTGCTGTTTGTCTTTCTTTTACAGTAATCGTCGCTTTGGCTGATACACCATCATACGTATACGTTACTTCAAATGAGCCAGCTTTGCTCGTGTCCACTTGACTCTCGTCAACAATGACTTCACTAAATTCGACCGGATTTCCGGCTTTATCTTTCGCTGAAACAAAGTTATCTTCGGCTTTCCATTCATCCCCAACATAGATGGTTGAATCTTCGGCAGTGACTGCCGTTTGTCTTTCTTTTACAGTAATCGTCGCTGTATCTGATACGCCATCATACGTATACGTTACTTCAAATGAGCCAGCTTTGCTCGTGTCCACTTGACTCTCGTCAACAGTGACTTCACTAAATTCGACCGGATTTCCGGCTTTATCTTTCGCTGAAACAAAGTTATCTTCGGCTTTCCACGAATCGCCAACATAAATGGTTGAATCCTCAGCAATGACTGCCGTTTGTCTTTCTTTTACAGTAATCGTCGCTGTATCTGATACGCCATCATACGTATACGTTACTTCGAATGTTCCAGCTTTGCTTGTGTCGACTTGGCTAGTGTCAACGGTAATTTCACTGAAGTCGACTGGTTGACCGTCTTTATCTTTCGCTGAAACAAAATTATCTTCGGCTTTCCATGGATCATCGACATAAATTTCTGAATCTTTGGCAGTGACTTCAGTCAATTTTGGTACCACAATTATCGTCGCTGTACTTGTCAAACCATCATACGTATAGGTCACTTCATATGTTCCAGCTTTACTTGTGTCCACCTTCCCGTCAACAGTTAGTTGACTAAAATCAATTGGTTTACCGTCTTGATCAGTCGCCTCATCGAAATTATCCTCTGCTTTCCAAGAATCGCCCACATAAATTGTCGAGCCATGGACATCAATTTTCTTCTGATTTGCCACAATTTCGATTGGAATATTAATTAAGCTTCTGTATCCATTCGCATTTTTCACAAGTACAACTGCATGACTTGCTCCAATTGTAGACGTGTCTGGTTCTAAAACCCATTCATAAGAAACCGCACTCCCTTTTTCATCTAAAGCTGATTCCGCAGTTGCTAGATAATCCGTATAAGGTTCATTTTGCGCCATACTAATTCCTGATTTTGCAGTTGCTACTGGACCTGCTTCAGTTGCCAACTCAGCAGCTGTGTTTGCTAAAGAGAACGTCATCGTCTGTTGAAATTGATTCGGCCCACCGGTTGATTGCCCATCTTGAACTAATTTTTGAGAGATGTGCCCATCAGCTGCTGGTGTGACATCAAATGAGGTCGATTCAAAATTCCAATGAGGAGGCGGAGTTGCATCAAAATCTCGCACATAACTGTCCCCATTATAGTCAAACTTAATATGAGCTGAACTCGGCAATGGATTAGGATCAGCTAAAAAGAGCGAACTCTTCAAGACTTCATCTGTTCCATAAGCGTAGGTTTGGTCAAATGTTCCTGCCGTTTCACTCGCACCATAATCATCTAAACTAAATGAATATATTGGCGTAGTCGAACTAAAGCCTTGATACGTCGTTTGAAGCTGTGAGTTATTAACGAGCCGGTAGTGGTCATCCAGAGGTACGACGACCCCAGATTTTGTCTGAATAATCGCAATATCACTGACCGTGATCGCTCTTTCTTGATAGATTGTCCAATCTAGTCCCGAATAATCAGGCAGTGCAATCTGACTTGAGCGTAAATGACTAGCAAAAAAACCATAGGGATCTGCACTACTTACCCTGACTTCTGGCTTTTCTTTGGTCATCGACTCAGAAGATTTTGTTTCCTCACTTGAATTCTTTGTTTTTTCATCTGAGTTTTCCGACACTGGTAAGGTACTCGATTCTCCGGTTGCCGCCACTTCATCTGCTTGGCTGGCTTGTGACGAAGATATCGCTGGCACTTCTGAGCTACCCTCAGTTTCACTATTTCCCTCGGATACCTGTGAATCGGTACTCACTGTTTCATTTATTTCACTCGATTGAGTTGATTGACTGGTTGGACTAGCTGCTGTCTCGTTGTCATCTGATTTCTTTGCTTCTGTTGAAATCTCTGTAGGAGACGTTGTAGGATCTATACTTTGCGCAAAAGCACTAATCGGATTTAGAATTGACGAACTCATTAATACAATAGACGCACAAGTAGATAATTTTTTATTCATTTTTTTCATAGGTCTCTCCCATCCTATCTATTATTTGGTAAGAAAAAAAATATGACAGTCATTGTCGTACTTTAAAACTCCCTCCTTTTTTCGAGCTTCTTTATTTTACGCTTGATTTCAAGTAATGGAAGTGAGCAAAAAAATTATTTTCCAAATTTCAAAGCGAAATTTCACAAAAAATTTGGAATTTATGATTATTCTGCCTTCAATTGTAGTATATTCTCGTGTAAGCGATAACGCGAATAATCCACACTTCTTTTTTACCTGCCTGCAATATGGCAAAATTTGTTTGTGAAAATAAAAAAAGCATGAGCCACGCCTCAGTTTCCTGATTGATGACTCATGCTTTAGCCGCTTAGAATTTTACCGCTGCTATTTATTCACAAAATAGATTATTTTTTGATTCGTCTCTTGTGGTAATAAACCCCACCGATAAATACAAGAACTAACACGCCCAAACTACTTAGTCCAATCTCCTGTTTTTCCCCTGTTTTCGGTAGTTTACCAGTTGAATGCGGATTATCTTCGACTGGGACAGGTGGTGTATCTTTTTCTTTGGCATTATAAATGTCTAAAGAAACTAATTCACTGTCTTCTTTAATCGAAAATGAGATTGATCGTTTATCTAGTTTGTAGCCCTTAGGCGCTGTTGTTTCTTTCAGATAATAATCGCCAACAGCTAAGTCTTCAAGAGCAAATGTTCCTGTTTCATTGGTTGTGATATTTTTCTGAATGACTTTTCCTGTTTTATCAAACAATGAAAATTCAGCACCTTTTAGAACTTGTTTGGTTGCTGTATCTTTTTTGATTACTTTCACCGCATGTTTTTTGCCTTCATTAGCCATCTTAACGGTGGCATTTGCTTCTTTTTCTTCAACAATAAATTTAATCGGTGTTTTATCTATAGTGTAACCAGCTGGTGCTTTTGTTTCGACAAAATAATAGGTTCCTGGCGTCATTTCTTTCACGACAAGTTTCCCTGTTTCATCTGTTTTCAACTCACTAATCACTACTTTATGGTCTGCGTTTTGTAATTCAAAGATTGCTCCAGCTAAGACATTTCCTGTTTTCTTGTCATATTTTTGGAGAATCACGCTGCCTTTTATTTTATGATTTGTCATCGTTACTTGAACGGCTTCTGTCTGTCCCTTTTTAATGGTAAATGTTACTGGTGTTGCATCTAATTCATAGCCGGTTGGCGCTTGTGTTTCGACGAATTGATAATCGCCTGGTGCCAAATTATCGACAGCTAATTTTCCTGCGCTATCTGTAACAAGATTACGTTGAAGGACCTTTCCTGTGCTATCTTGTAACTCAAAGACTACGCTTTGTAAAGGCGTGCCATCCTTCGAATCCGTTTTGCTCAACACGACTCCACCTGGTGTTAGACGATTGACCATTTCAACTTTTACTGCAGCTGTTTGACCTTTTTCAATTGTAAAGGTTAATGGTGTTGCATCTAAGTCATAACCAGTCGGTGCTTGCGTTTCGACAAATTGATAATCGCCTGGCGCTAAACCATCTACCGCAAGCTTTCCAGAAGCATCTGTTGTTAGACCACTTTGGATTGCTTTCCCCACATTATCTTGTAGCTCGAAGACTGCTCCCTGTAAAACTTCCCCATTTTTAGCATCTGTCTTCGTCAAGATTACGCCACCAGGAGTTAATTCATTTGTCATTGAGACTTGAACCGCTTCTGTTTGACCTTTTTCAATCGTAAAGGTCACTGGCGTTGCATCCAATTCGTAACCCGTTGGCGCTTGTGTTTCGACAAATTGATAATCGCCTGGCGTTAAACCATCTACGAAAAGTTTCCCAGAGGCATCTGTTGTTAAGCCACTTTGGAGACTGTTTCCATCGGCGTCTTGTAACTCAAAGACCGCTCCTTGTAAAACTTCGCCATTGGTTCCATCAATTTTACTTAACACAACCCCACCTGGTGTTAGACGATTGACCATTTCAACTTCTACTGCAGATATCTGACCTTTTTCAATCGTAAAGGTCACTGGCGTTGCATCCAACTCGTAACCCGTTGGTGCTTGGGTTTCGACAAATTGATAATCGCCTGGCGCTAATCCGTCAACCGCAAGTTTCCCAGAGACATCTGTTGTTAAGCCACTTTGGAGCGTATTTCCATTGGCATCTTGTAATTCAAAGACCGCTCCTTGTAAAACTGCCCCACTCGTTCCATCAATTTTACTTAACACGGCCCCACCCGGTGTTAAATTGTTGGTCATCTCAACTTCTATTGCAGCTGTCTGACCTTTTTTAATCGTAAATGTTACGGGTGTTGCATTTAATTCATAGCCAGTCGGCGCGGTCGTTTCAACAAACTGATAATCGCCTGGAGTTAAACCATCAACCGCAAGTTTCCCAGTTGCATCTGTGACTAAACCACTTTGAATCGCTTTACCTGCTTGATCTTGTAATTCGAAAACTGCGCCTTGTAAAGCTTCCCCACTTTTCACATCTGTCTTCGTCAAAATTACGCCACCAGGAGTTAAATTGTTGGTCATTTCAACCTCTACTGCTGAAGTTTGACCTTTTTCAATCGTAAAGGTCACTGGCGTTGCATCTAATTCATAACCCGTTGGCGCTTGTGTTTCTACAAATTGATAATCGCCTGGAATTAATCCGTCAACCGCAAGTTTTCCTGAAGTATCTGTAATTAGTCCACTTTGGAGCGCTTTACCTGCTTGATCTTGTAATTCGAAAACTGCGCCTTGTAAAACTTCCCCACTCTTCGCATCTGTTTTCGTTAAGGTTACGCCACCAGGAGTTAAATTGTTGGTCATTTCAACCTCTACTGCAGCTGTTTGACCTTTTTCAATCGTAAATGTCACTGGTGTTGCATCTAGTTCATAGCCTGATGGTGCTTGTGTTTCGACAAATTGATAATCGCCTGGCGCCAAATTATCGACAGCAATCTGTCCAGCGTCATCTGTTATTAAGCCACTTTGGATGGCTTTTCCGGCTTGATCTTGTAATTCAAAGACAGCACCTTGTAAAGCTTCTCCACTTTTATTATCTGTCTTCGTTAAGACCACGTCACCAGGAGTTAGCTGATTCACCATGGCAATTTGGACAGCTTCGGTTTGACCTTTTTCAATCGTGAAGGTCACGGGTGTTGCATCTAATTCATAACCCGTTGGTGCTTGTGTTTCAACAAATTGATAATCACCTGGCGCCAAATTATCGACGGCGATTTTTCCAGAGACATCTGTCGTTAAGCCACTTTGGATCACTTTTCCGGCTTGATCTTGTAAGTCGAATACAGCATCTTGTAAAGTTTCCCCACTCTTCGCATCTGTTTTCGTCAAGATGACACCACCAGAAGTGAGCGTGTTCGCCATAGAGATTTGAACAGCTTCGGTTTGACCTTTCTCAATTGTGAAGGTCACAGGTGTTGCGTCTAAGTCATAGCCGGTTGGCGCCGTCGTTTCAACAAATTGATAATCGCCTGGCGCTAAGCCATCAATGGCGATTTTTCCTGAAGCATCTGTTGTTAGATCACTTTGGATGGCGTTTCCTGCTTGATCCTGTAATTCAAAGATTGCGCCTTGTAAAACTTCCCCATTTTTATCATCGATCTTCGTCAAAATTACCCCACCAGGAGTGAGTTTATTCACCATTGATAGTTGAACAGATTCAGTTTGTCCTTTTTCAATCGTGAAAGTCACAGGTGTTGCATCTAAGTCATAGCCAGTTGGCGCGGTCGTTTCGACAAATTGATAGTCACCTGGCATCAAATTATCTACAGCAATCTTTCCAGAATCATCTGTCGTTAAACCACTTTGTAGGGTGTTGCCATCGGTGTCTTGTAAGTCAAAGACAGCACCTTGTAAAACTTCGCCACTTGTATCATCTGTCTTCGTCAAGATTACGCCACCAGGAGTGAGTTGGTTGGTCATAGCTACTTGAACCACCGATGTTTGGCCTTTTTCAATCGTAAAGGTCACGGGTGTCGCATCTAAATCATAGCCTGTCGGCGCTTGTGTTTCGACAAATTGATAATCGCCTGGCGCTAAACCGTCTACCGCGATTTTTCCTGAGGCATCCGTTAGTAATCCGCTTTGAATGACTTTTCCGGCTTTGTCTTGTAATTCAAAGACAGCACCTTGTAAAACTTCGCCACTCGTATTATCTGTCTTCGTCAAGACCACGCCACCAGGAGTGAGCTTGTTCTTCATAGAAACTTCAACAGCTTTTGTCTGCCCTTTATCTATCGTAAAAGTCACGGGTGTTGCCTCTAACTCGTAGCCAGTTGGTGCTTGTGTTTCGACAAATTGATAATCGCCCGGAGCTAAACCATCGACGGCGATTTTTCCTGAGGCATCTGTTAGTAATCCGTTTTGAATGGCTTTCCCTGCATTGTCCTGTAATTCAAAGACAGCGCCTTGTAAAGTTTGTCCACTCTTGTCATCAGTTTTTGTCAAGATTACGCCACCCGTAGTGAGCTTGTTCTTCATAGAGATTTCAAGCTCTTTTGTTTGGCCTTTCTCAATCGTGAAAATCACAGGTGTTGCATCTAGCTCATAGTCCTTTGGCGCCTGTGTTTCAGTAAATTGATAGTCACCCGGCGCTAAGCCATCGACAGTGATTTTTCCGGAAGCATCTGTCGTGAGTTCACTCTGTATGATCATGCCATCCGCGTCTTGCAATTCAAAAACGGCCCCTTGTAAAGCATCGCCCGTTTTATCATCGACTTTGGTTAATACTACGCTGCCCGGAGTCAATGTATCTTCAAATTTTAAGGAAACAACTGTATTCATTCCTTTGATGACTTTGAAGCTTTTTGGTGTCGTATCAAGCACATAACCTGCCGGCGCTGTTTTTTCAGCTGCTGTATATTCTCCGGGTTTCAATAAACCAGCACTCGCAGCACCTTTTGCATCAGTTGTTAGCGTTTCTACAACAGCCCCTAATGAATCTTTAATCTCAATAACCGCCCCTTGCAAGGGTTCACCTGTTTTACTATCGACTTTTCTTAAAGCCACACTATTTTTGAAAGCAGTCGTCACATCATTACTATAGATATTTGTACCACCATAATTAAATGAAGCTTTATTTAAAATTTTGTCACCTGCCTGCAGCCCTGCATTTTGATCAATCACCGCGTCAAATTTCACAATCACATGATCGTCTTCATGCATATCTTTAAGCAGTTCATAGCTCAAGGTATGTGTCGCTTGATCATAGACTGGGGTCGTCACTTCTGCTGGATCAAATTGGAAATTGCTAGGATCAGTTAATTGCGCAGCAAATGGATCTTGAATTTTCGTTCCTTTTGCCACGATACCAGCTCGATCATGTAAATCTAATGTGTACGTCAACGTTCCTTCCGTTGACATTAGTCCATGTTGGTCGACATTTTTAAGTAAGGTCACATTTTGAAATTCATCATTATCAAGTGTGATGTTTTCATGCGCCCCCATATTGTGCTCGTCACTGGTCATCGTTGCAGCATTTTGTTTGACTCCATCAAACGGCTCATCTACTGAAAGGCCGTACACTAGTTCATAAGAATCATCCGGCGTTAGGTCACCGAAATCAACTTCAAAGCCATTATCAACTAATTTAATTTTATCCTTGAACTCTTGCGTCACATATTCCCACGCATTAGGAATTCCCTCTTCATCGGTTGCTGTGACTTTTAATACACGTAAATGGTTAATGATTGTGCTATCCCCAGATGCATCTTGATAGGTTGTTGAATCTGCCAAGCTTGTGCCCTCTGGAAAAACATCTTTTACAACCACATTATGCAGATTTTGTTGCGTGTAGTTAACAGACACCGCAAACACATTTTTATATGAATTATTTACGTCCATAATCGCTGAATTCACGCCGTCAACATCTTTTCGCTTATTCGGCGACCATTTATAGAATATTCCTGTAGAATGGTTCGTTTTGATAATTTCCGAACTATCTTCTGAATGACTTCTAACCGCACCTTGTGTCATGTCGGCAGTAAACGTTTGGTCAGGCATATCTTCACGAATCAAAGGAGCTTGGAAATGAATTTTCACCATCGCGCCAAACGCTTCTGATTGATCGATTTTGCTGGCATCATAATTAATCGTCACAATATAATGTCCCTTACCATCATCTGTGTAGATTGGATTACCCAGTGAAAATGGTCCGCCAATTGTATAGTTCTCTGGATCACCCAAACTGCTTGGATTTCGAACAATCTCTTTAGGAATCGAGATAAGAATGGTCCCATTTTCGTTCAATTTACCAGCTGAACCTTGTAAGATCACATCTAGTTCAACATTTTGATTCGTTGTGATTGTGTCCGGCGAGGTAATGATAACGCCAGGGTCATCGCCCACAGCAAACGGATTTTTAGTTTTTGTATCAATCGATTTCTCTGGCTCAGTCGAATCGGTAGACTTCGAATCAGCCGTTTCTTTTGTAGCTGACTGTTCTGTTTCAATAGAATGTTCTGTCTCGGTTGACTCAGTTTCTGTCGTTGCCGTTAATGAGCTGGCTGTTTCCTCTGTCGTCATTTCCTCTGCGGTTGTTTCTTCGACAGCTGAGTTGTCCACATTGGGTATTTCGACAGCTGTTTCTTCAACGGCTGTTTCTTCGACTATCTGAGAAGTTTCAGTCTGACTCTCTGTACTGATTATCGGCTGTTCTTCTGAAGAGTTAACCAAATTGGAAGTATCTGCTTCAGCGGCCACTGAGAGATGTACCCCATTTGTCTGACGATCCGCCAACTGCCCATAAATATCAAATTCACCGGCTGCAGTTGCTTTGACATGTAGTCGAACGTGCGTAGCATCCACCACTTCACGAGTGACTTCCTCTATCGCAGGATCACGAACAAGCACCAGTTGACTTAATTCCTCCTGACTTGCGGTTACATCAATCGAGACTTCTTCTCCCACATTTGCCTCATTAGCCCTAATCGACATGGAAGGTGTTACGGTATCCGTTGTTACGGCGAAAACATTGACAATCCCTAGCTGGCTAATAACCATGATTAGAGAAGCGACAATATAAAACGAGTTGACTAATTTTTTCCTCATCTCTTTTCCTCCTAAAAAATTAACATTTGTTTTTGCTGAACCTGTCAGATAGATTTCCTACCTACTCTATCTAATGATAGATATTTTCATTTCAAATCCTTTGACAATGCATCATCCACAAGAGACTTAACCAACAGCCGCCTTTTCGACGTCAGACTAACAGGTACACTCAAGAATAGCTAACAATAGGCAGTTATATTTTTTCCCTTCTAATTCAACTTCAACTCCACTTCTTTGCACTTGATTTCTAACCATAATGTATAATAATATTTTCCTTTATCTATTACGCAAAAAATCAAATTAAATAATCCGAACCTTTTCGACAACACGTCAAAAAGTTCGGATTATGGCAAACTTATTTATCATTCTCTATCAATTTTTACTGCATAACTTGAATTTATTGCCAACACTTATTAAAGAATTTATCCTTTCGCCTTAATACCATGAATCATTACTCCTGATAAAATACTTAGCTGATAACCAAAAACTGTCGGCATCTTCCCACCACTATCTCTCCGATAAGTTTCTTCCTCTAGCTTCATTATATCCAGATAAATATCTGCGAATGTTTTTTTTCCCTTAGCTTGTTTTTGAGATTGATCCGTCGGTTTTTGTTCATTCGGCTGATAAATTGTCAAACTATCTTCCCCAGTTACTACTTGCCTCCCACCGGAAATAGTTGCACTATGCTGAGGAACCTTAATTGTTGATTCAACGATTTTTTCTGAGATATCGCCAGCCATCTGATTCAATAACTGTATCGAGCTATAGATACTCGGATAATAACTTTGTTGAACCAACAACATACTCAAAATCATCGTGTTTACAAGTTTACTCTTCACTTTTTTTCCCCTTTTTTATTTCAATCAGCTTATCACCAAATTCCCGCCAATCAATCGGTGTAGGTGGATTTTTCCAGATAATCTGTTCGATTGAATGTGAAACGATTGGCGCATCAGAGACATACAGTTGCGTTTTCGTCGAAATAGTTGACTCAATTCTCAATGATAAATTCTTAAACCCTAAAATTTGCTTTGAAATAACCCCGGTATAGTTCCGTCCTTGAGCAAAATCAACACAAATGTAGATTTCTTTTTCCAATATTTCTAGTGGCATCTTATTAATTACCAAAAATATCAATTCATAATAAAGCCGTTGCGTTTTTTCAGAAGGAAAAGTTAATTTTCGCTTTAAATAAGCTATTTCTCGCTCAACCATATAATTAATAGAAGGATAACTTTCCTTAAAAAAAAGTAGTTGTTGTGTAGAGTAAAATGAATCAAAATCGATTTCTAAATATAATAATTTCACCATTATTTTGGTTATTTCTTGGCAAAAAATTGTTTCTAACTCCTCGTCGACCTGCGCTCGATCTTCAACTATTCTTTTTGTAAAATGCTTCGCAAATTCTTGGAGCTGTTCAAAACCAATCAATGATTGAATCGCCTTTTGAGTAGTTTTAGAGATCGCCAGTTCTGTTTTACAAAATAAAAATACATTTAAATACGTATATTCTTGTTGAATCCGCTGATCAGTCCAACGTTTAATAAAAGTAGGGAATGCGTTTCTGTTAAGGGACAATTCAGAATCATTTGCTATCTCAACTAACTTTTCTGAAAAATATACCTTTTGATTTCTGCGTAAGTACAATATACCCAAAAAAATTGCTAACTGATCTTTCTCAGAAGTTGACAGAGATAAATCATAGATTAGAACCAAACGACTCATCAGCTCACCCAGCTCTTTTACTACTATTTTTTGAAATGGAGATTCGAGTCCATTGAACGCTGAATAAATAAAAGAGAAGGTGAAATTACGAATATCCTCCTCCGATCCTTTCAGCTGATTATTTTGAATTTTGATATTCTTTTTTTGCAATGTATGATTAATCGTCTTTCTGATTTCATACATTGTCGACCGACTAATATAATTTACGCTACAAAAAGATTCAAATGTCATATCTCCCAACAGCACATCCATATAATAGCGAAATTTTATCGACCGTTTCAATAGATACAAGCGGACCTTCTTAACCAATAAATTCGTAAAATTACTAGTCACGAGTTGGCCATTCTCCGCTACTTCTATGCGAGCTATCGAACTAACTGCTGCCAAATCGTTGGCTAATATATCTAGATACTTTTTCACCTTAAATCGAGACAATCCCAATAACTCATCAATTTCACCTATGTACACATAGGAATCTTTTTTTAATTCAAGCCAGCTGACAATTAACTGTAAGTACCGATCATCTTCTTCTAAAAACTCTTCAATCAACAAGTCGATCCCTCACTTAATCTGTATTTATCACACGTTTCCCATTTGATCTACGAAATAAATTTTGCCAATACATCAGTTGTAGCCACTATAGATTATATTATTCAGAATAGCTAATCATATCTGAAAAAAAATTCCTAAATAATTGGATTCACAGTAAAATTATTCGGACAGACAGTTCCTCTGGATGCTAGTATTCGGATTAAAAAAAGCATGAGTCCTCCTTAGTTTCCTGATTGATGACTCATGCTTTGGCAGCTCTATTTGAAGTTTCTTTGTTTAGTTATCTGAAAAATGTCTTATTTAGATAACTCGTTCGCGATTGGATCTTTAATCGTAATGTTTTCTTTTTCTAAACGCTCGATTGTTTCAGCAAATTGAGGTAGATATTTTTTGTGAGCAATGAATAACTCATCCATAATGCGTTTCGCTGTATCGCCTGATTGAATTAATGGATTGATGGTGAACGCTTGAAGAGCTGTCGCATAATCGCCGGTTACAGCAGCTTCGATTGTTAATAATTCCATTGCTTTCATCACTTGTAACCAACCTTTTTCAGCAGTTGGTAGGTGTCCGAAGGCAACATTTCTAGCCCCTTGTGCACCGATATACGCAGTTACTTCTACTGCACAATCTGCTGGAAGATCTGGCACTGCGCCATCATTTCGAGTAGAAACAACGATTTCTGTGTTGGCATTTGAGTAGATTGACGCAATCGTTTCACAAGCTGCGTCTGAATAATACGCGCCACCACGTTCTTCTAATTGTTTTGGTTTGTAATCTAAGTTTGGATCTTTGTATAATTCGAATAATTCGTGCTCGATTTGTTTAACCTGTTGCGCACGCGTGCCTTCATTTTCATACTCTTCAATCCCGTGTTTCAACATTTCTTCCTCACGGTAATAGTATCTGTGGTAGCCACAAGGAATCATATTCATCTGCTCTAATTGCTCTTTGTAAAATGGAATATCAAAAATATTTTTTGGTAAGCCACTGTTATCTTCATATAATTTATCAATTAATTTCCCAGTGATATCATGGCCCGCTTTGTCAGCAAGTTTGTGCCAATGGAAGTGATTTAATCCAGCAAATTTGTAGATAAGATCTTCTTTTGGTACACCCAAGGTTTCAGATTCACCCATTTTAGCCATCACTGGTACATTACATAAACCAATCACGCGATCCCATTTACCATAACGTAGGACTGCCTCTGTTACCATACCACTTGGGTTAGCAAAGTTGATTAACCATGCATCTGGACACAAACGTTTCATGTCTTCAACAACTGATAAAATAACTGGCACCGTTCTAAATGCTTTGAACATCCCACCAGCACCATTTGTTTCTTGGCCTAGCATGCCATATGAAAATGGAATTCGTTCATCTTTAATACGAGCGTTTAATTGACCAACACGGAATTGAGTAGTCACGAAGTCAGCATCTTTCAACGCTTCTTCGCGGTCTAACGTTGTATAAACTTTCACATCGTAAGGACTCGCATCCCACATTCTCTGTGCCATCGCACCCACGATTTCTTGTTTTTCTTTGCCCTCTTCTACGTCGACTAACCAAATTTCTTTAATTGGTAGCTCATCATAACGTTTAATAAAGCCTTCCATTAATTCTGGTGTATAACTACTGCCGCCGCCGATTGTGGCTATTTTAACTTTTTTCATCAAATTCCCTCCTATATTTTACAAATTTAGTATAAAATAAAGAAAATAGATAAACTAGACTTATTCTATATTTCAAAAATCGTTTTACAAAAGACTGACTATATAGAGATTTATATTGAAAATGAGTTTTAAAACTCTAGTAATCCGTTTACATTATTTTGCAAAATAAATATTTTTTTTCGAAAAGAGGAGCCTTATGCTAATCAAAGAACAATTAGAAACCTACCCATTTTCTCAAGCTGAAAGTGTGACTGTCGCCTTTTTATTAGAGCATCCCGAACGATTAGAAGCCATGACTATTCAAGAAATCGCAGCTGAAACCTTCACCCAATCCTCAACTTTAGTGCGGATTTCAAAAAAACTACAATTCGCCGGGTGGAAAGATTTGAAACAAGCCTATCTAGAAGAATGGCAATACCTCAGTAAAAACTTTACAAAAATTGATGCCAATCTGCCCTTCTTACCCACCGATTCAACGATGAACATTATCAATAAATTGGCTGTTCTAGAAAAATCAACGATCGATGACATTGTCTCCCTCTTACATCATGACAGCCTATCCGCAGCCAAAAGATTGTTATTAAATGCGGAAGTTATCCGGGTCTTTTCACAAAATGCGAACCTTTTAATCGCTCAAGACTTTGCTTTGAAGATGAATCGCATCCGTCGCACTGTTGTCCTTTCTTCATTAAAAGGTGAAGAGCGTTACGAAGCTTATAATGTGCCGAGAAACGGTTGTGCGATCCTGATTTCTTATTCAGGTGAAAATAAAGATATTCTAAAAATCAATCAAATCCTTAAGTCACGCAACGTCCCAACGATTGCCATCACAAGTATTGGCGACAATAGTCTTTCCAAAGAATGTACTTGTTTTTTGCCTGTCACCACTCGTGAAAAGCTCTATTCGAAGATTGGTAATTTCACAACCAATATGTCGATTATTTTCTTATTGGATGCTCTGTACTCTATCGTTTTTGCAGAGAATTACGAGAAAAACTTAGAGCATCTCAAACGCGTCGGTCAACTAGTCGACAAACGAAAAATCGCCGTCGACGTAATGCGCGAAGAATAATTTCAATTGCCTTAAATCTTAATTTTTCTAGTTATAAAAATCTGTGAGAAACAAGTAATACTTCAAGTTAAATACTACTATAAAAAAGTCAACGACAATCAATTTTATAGGGTGAAAACTTATTTTATTTATAAGTATAAATCATTCAGATATAATACTTATATAACCTTACTGATGTATCAACACTTATTAAATAAATTTAATAAGCTTAGTACTGATGAAAGTTTAGATAGAATACCACAGCTGGAATAGCTCTATCTGTCTACAATTTCTCTTTTAGGGGTCACCTGTTTTTACAGAATCTCTTAGAATGGGTTTGAGAGGCACCTCACGAGATGTTCCTATTTCGTGAGATAAGTGAACTGAGCTTTGAAATTATAAAAAACTGTGTTAGGAGGAAGTGAATCAATGACACCTAATAAAAGGCAACTGGATAAGGAACTATTTGTAAAATATACTCAGAGTTGGATTAAAAAAGATGTGTCCTTATTTCTATCTCTTTTGAATAATAACGTACATGTTACTGAATGTTTTGGTGCAAGTTACAGGAACAAAAACGAATGTGAACAATGGTTTAGACACTGGAATGATACTGAGACAAATGGAGTAAGAGAATGGTCGATTTTATTTCACTCTTATGATGATGAGTTAAACACTTCTACTTTTGAATGGTTCTTTGATTACAAATATAAAGGAGAATCTAATTGTTTTAATGGTGTTACCTTATTAATAGCAGAAGACAATCTAATTATGTCGATAAAAGAATTTGAAGCAAAATCAGATGTTTATTATCCGTACGAGTAACAATTTTGGGTTGCTAGTGTTTTAATATAATTTTTAGGGAAGCTTGTTTCCTTTTTTTGAACATTTTTTAACCATGATTTTGTACTCCCAACTATAAACTTAGGAATCAATAGTTGCTGAGATGACTGGTGGCTATCCTCGACCGTAGATATGACATTTGTGTTAGAGTAGTGATATTTTTTTGGTTGTCGTGTATTTAACATCTCTTAAATGGATTTATATGGATGTTTAAGAAGGTACCTAAAGACGGGAGAGGATGGCAAATAACTTTGTTCAGAAGTCTAGTGCTTATAAGAATAAAACTACCTGTAAGAAATGTTTGTGAATCTGTTAATAATTTGGGTTGAAAAAACGCGAATACAAACTTATCAATGACCTATTTTACGCAAAAAATCAAAACCTCCAGTGTGAACTGGAGGTTTGCTCTGCGGCTGAAAGCCTCTTTTACCGGCCTCAGCCTTAAAGGCTCTCTGAAGAAGTTTCCCGCCCGCACCACATTTACTCACTTCTCCTTAAAGGAGCTTCTTTATCTCTTTTCTCGATTATTTTTCCCCGTAAACGGATCATATTCTTCAAACAAGGTTAGTTGATCTGCTACGTGGTCTTCTCGTAATTGATTTTGGATATATTCTGCTATCTGCTTCTTATTTCTTCCTACCGTATCCACATAATATCCACGACACCAAAATTTTCGATTTCCATATCTATATTTTAGATTTGCATGCCGATCAAAAATCATCAAACTACTTTTTCCTTTTAAGTAGCCCATAAACTGCGAAACGCTTAGTTTAGGTGGAATACTGACTAACATATGTATATGATCTTTACATGCGTTAGCCTCTAAAATTTCTACACCTTTTCGTTCACATAATTCTCGTATGATTTCTCCTATGCTTACTCGATATTTCCCATAGATTATTTGACGTCTATATTTTGGTGCAAATACGATGTGATACTTACATTTCCATACTGTATGTGATAAGCTATCTTTGTCCTTTTTCATGAAAGGTCCCTCCTAATTTGTTTGCTGTAGTGGTCGGGAAACCAATTATAGTTTAACAGTTTAGGAGGCTTTTTTACTACCTCGCTGGAAGCTCTACGGAACCACCTGCATAGCAGGTGGTTTTCATAGCATACAAAGAAACGAGCGAATCGAGCCAGTCTTTCCGGCCAAATGATTCGCTCGTTTTAGTTATCTAATTTTATTCTAAAATTTATTCTATAAATTGACTAATGCCTATGATAAAGCTACATCGCGTTTATTAAATAAAGCCAGTGTGGCTGCATAAATCAAGACAATGTAGATAATTAATCCAATCACCGTCGCCAGAATACTCAGGTCGCCACCTACCATGTAGGCACTATCCAAGACTTGATTGTTCAAGCCTAGTAAATTGAAGAGAATCCATTTTAACCAATCGTACTTCGCAATCACGGCTGGTAAGATTGAGCCTAAGATACTACCTGAGAACAGGACACCCATGCCGACACCGACAGCCAACGCTTGTGAGCGAATAACGGCTGAGAAGAATAAAGCAATCGTGATATACAAAATCATCAGTAAGAAGTTACTAGCAAACAGCTGACCAGCCAAAGTTAAGGCTGTTTTTGCGCCCATTTCCTCTGAGATTGCCGCATTCAATGATTGATGTGGCAGCATAAATGAAAAGGCAAAAGCGGAAGCAGCCATCACGACACTACTCAATAAGCCATACAAAATCGCCACAATATATTTTGACCAAAGAATTTGCAAACGACTATACGGACGAGTCAATAGAAGTTTAATCGTTCCGCCAGAGAATTCTGCAGCAATAATCATACTAGCAATCACCACCGCAAACAGCGTTGGTAGAAAATAAATTGAGCCAAAACTACTGAAGAACTGAGCATTCGTACTGCCCTTCATCGGATCGATTGGCGTTTCACCCTTATCTTTATAGGATTGATAATAAGCGAGCTGTTTTTCAACAACTTTGACATCTGATTTATCATAAGCCTTTGGTTGACTCTTCATCATTTCCAGATTATCTTTTAAGACTGGGATGGTCTCATCCAAGGTAAGAGAAACATATTCAGGTCCATCAGCGTCCTCTTCATCTTCGCCCCAGTACATCATTTCTGATAAAATACGACCATCACTCGTTTTGATTCCTTCAACCCCACCTTTAAAAGCAGGCATATTCGTTTCTGAACGATATGAACGCATGGATTCGTTGGATTTCGTCGTCATAAACGCCACACCAAACATACAAAGAATTAAGAAAATTTGTAAAATCCAACTTGACTTTTTACTGAATAACTTTATAAATTCATTTTTAATTAATACCAACATTAGAGTGCTCCTCCTTCTGTTAATTCAAGGAAACGATCTTCCAATGAACCTGTTTTCGCAACAATCGAATAGATATCGACTGACTCTATTAACAATCGAATAATTTCTGGAATCTGTGGTTCATTAATCGCTACTTCAAGATAGTTATCGTCTAACTCGATGGCGATAAATTCTTTGCTGCCTAGTAATTCGATGGCTTTCTTCACATCAGAAACTTTTAGCACGTATTTGCCATGACTATCTTCCATCACATCACTCATGGTTTCAATATGCGTCAATTGACCTTTTTCAATAATCGCAAAACGATCGGTAATTTGTTGAATCTCACCTAATAAATGGCTAGAAATTAGAACCGCTGTCCCTTGACTAGAAACTTCACGAATAATATCACGGAACTCAGCCATCCCTTGTGGGTCAAGACCATTCGTCGGCTCATCTAAAATAAGAATTGAAGGTTTATGAATAAGTGCTTGAGCCAGACCCAATCGTTGACGCATCCCTAATGAATAAGTTTTAACCTTTTGATTAATCGCGTTCGTTAATTTCACTTTGTCGACAATTTCTTGAATCGTTTCGTTTGAAATATCCTTACGACTCATGCGCGCAAATTGTTTCAAGTTTTCCAGACCCGACATATACATATAGAATTCTGGATTTTCGATAATTGCCCCAACTTCAGCAATCGTCTTTTTGAAATCAATACTAACATCCATGCCGTTAATTAAGACCGTTCCTGAAGAACGACTAATTAAGCTCACAATTGAACGAATAATCGTCGTTTTTCCGGCACCATTTGGCCCTAAAAGACCAAAAACTTCGCCTTCATACACATCAAAATTGATGTTTTGGACAATTGTTTTCTTCCCTACACGTTTCGACAGATTCTTTATCTGCAATACTGTTTTTCCCATTATTGTCTCCTCTGTACTTTTTTATAAAAACTATCGTTCTGTTTTCACATTCTTTAGTATACACTTAGAAAAACAATCTTCATTCCGTCTTAAGACCTAATTTCATTGATGATCCGACAAAAATAGCTAGAAAATGGCGCTCAACGATCATTCCTCTTTCCTATTTTCAGCATCCTAAGAAAATTTTTATTTATTCATCTAATAACCAATCGACAATGTAAACGATAGGAATTCCCGCAATCTGTGTAACCTCCTGATACCTGCCTGTAACGACGATTTTTTTATAATTATCTTTAATATTTAGTAGATTATCCGTTTCGTGCGTGTTTTCCGGTAATTCATAAGTCACTTGAACATACATTGTTTCATCTAACTTACGGGCAATAAAATCAATTTCTTTACTATCCATTTTTCCCACTGACACACTATACCCGCGGCGCAATAATTCAATATATACTATATTTTCTAGACGATTGCTGTAATTTCCATCTCTTCTGCCGACTGCATTTCTTCGTAAACCTGTATCAGCGATAAAATATTTGCCATTGGTTCTAAGATATTCTCGACCACGAATATCATATTGTTTTGTTTGATAAAATAAATAGGCATTTTCAAGTAATGCCAAATAACGATTGACCGTATGGTTCGTTGTTTCAATTCCTTCGCTTTTCAAAGTATTCACGATCTTTGATGTATTAATCAACTGCCCCACATTATCTGCTAAAAATGTAATCATTAATTTTAAGATTAGTGGATCTTTGATATGGGCTCTCAATGCAACGTCTTTCAAAACAATCGAATCGAAAATCCCGGATAAGATAGTATCTTTAATCGGTTCTTCAGCGATGACAACGCTAGGAAACCCACCATATTTTTCATATTCCAGATAAGCTTGATCAACTTTTCTAGAATGAGGCTCAATACTTTTCGCTGCCAAAAACTCTTTAAATGAGAAAGGATAAATAGGAATTTCTATATAACGGCCACTTAAAAGTGTTGCCAACTCACCCGATAGCATATTCGCGTTGGAATCTGTGACGATAATATCACTATCAAAACTCACTCGTAATCCGTTAACTACACGTTGCCAACCATTAACTACTTGAATCTCATCAAATAAAAAATACAATTTTTGCGATTCTTTGGGAATTAAGCTAGTCAGCTCTTCACGAAATCGCTCTTCCGTTGTAATTACTTGATAATCGATACTTTCGAAATTCATATATATGATTTGATTTTCTGGCACGCCTGCTTTTATCAAATATTCTTTATAAAGCAGCAACAATACTGATTTTCCTGACCATCTAACGCCGGTAATTACTTTAATAAAATCAGTTTCCCTAAATTGGATAAGTTGATTCAGATAATCTGGTCTGGGATACATGCGGTGCCTCCTATCACGAACTTGCTCTCTCAGTATACATCATCATTTGTTTAAACAAGCTTCAATTTTCTGGTATTTTCCAAAAAATTGGAAGTTAACTTCCAATTTAACAAAAAAAGTGATAAACAAGAGTTCTATTTCCTCTTATCTATCACTTAGCAATGTTATTATCCTAAACTAATTTCAGACACTCATGACTTCTTTCACTTGCTTGATTTGTTTATCATACATGGCAAGTTTTGTTTCCAACTTTTTGACTGTTTTATCCATCATTGCTTGTTTTTCCAGCAATTTTTGATATTCATCGACTAAGATATCTTTTCTGGCAGCTAAGGTTTCATCGCCCTCTTGATAGAGCGCTGAATATTTAGCGAGAGAGTCGATTGATAAGCCAGAATCGCGCATGCACTTGATGAAATCAATCCAGCTAAGATCCTCTTCTTGATAATCTCTAATCCCTGCTTTATTACGTGTGACTGGTGGAATCAAGCCCTCTTTTTCGTAGTAACGCAGAGTCGCCGGTGTCATATCATATATTTTTGCCGCTTCCGAAATATTCACTTACGCGCACCCCTTCTTACTGATGATTATTCCCACTACTCAGCTATAAAATTTTGTACTAGCTATGTCCGACAATCGCATGTGGAATGTATGGTTCTTCTAAATAAGCAATATCTTCTGAGGTTAATTTGAAATCAACTGCGCCCACAGCTGTTTCGATGTGGTTCATTTTTGTTGCACCTATTACAGGAGCAGCGACTTGTTCTTTTTGTAAGAGCCAACCTAAAGCAATATTCACGCGATTCGTTTCATATCTATTGGCTAACTCTGCGACACGATCAATAATCAACTGATCTTGTTCAGCGGTTTTATCGTATTTAGCTTTTTGTGCAACATCCGTTGAACTTCGCTTAGTCTCTTCCTGTTTATCTCTAATCAAGCGACCTGACGCCATTGGACTATACGGCGTTAAAGCAATTTTTTCAGAGTGGCAATACGGAATCATTTCTCTTTCTTCTTCTCGATAAATCAGATTCAAATGATTCTGCATAGATACAAATTTTGTCCAGCCATTCTTTTCAGCTACGTTATTAGCCTTTTGAAATTGGTAAGCATACATCGCTGATGCCCCAATGTGACGTGCCTTACCGGCTTTTACCACATCATGTAAAGCTTCCATCGTTTCTTCAATCGGCGTATTGTAATCCCAGCGATGAATGATGTATAAATCCACATAGTCAGTTTTTAATCGTTTCAAACTTTGATCAATCTGTGACATAATCGCTTTTCTTGAGAGGCCTTGTCCATTTGGACCATCAAACATTTTTTGATGCACCTTCGTAGCTAACACGATTTCATCTCGATTGGCGTAATCCTTCAACGCTTGTCCTAAAATTTCTTCACTCCGGCCTAATGAATAAACATTGGCTGTATCAAAAAAGTTGATACCTAACTCTAATGCTCGTTTGATTAACGGACGACTGTCTTCTTCTTCCAAGACCCATTTGTGAATCCAATTTTTAGGATCGCCAAAGCTCATAGCACCTAAACAAATTCTCGAAACATCTAATCCAGTATTACCCAATTTTACATATTCCATAAGAATCCTCCTCGTAATCGTTTCTGTATCTACAAGACCAATTATACCTCTTAAAGTCCACTTTAAGTCAAAATAAACAATTTATTGAGAGCTAATTTTTCAGATAGTGGCTAATTCAAAGCTGAACTCTTCAGAATGTTTTCACTAATTTGTTCAACAGTTAAACTATTTTCAGCTAAAAGCTCTTGCACTTGATAGCGGTCATAAAAGACTTTCCCTAACCCGTAATTTTGAACGTGTATATCTGAATCTCCATAGTAGCTGGCGATTGTTTGGCCATAGCCACCTGATAAAATGCCATCCTCTAACGTCACCACAAGCTCATGTGTTTCCTTCAATGTTTCCAACAATTCTGTATCCAGCTGTGAAATCACGCGAGGATTAATAACTGTCGCTTTCAATTTTCCAGCCTGTTCTAAGTGATTTGCCACCTCTTTGGCTAAGCTATGGAAGTTTCCGACACCAATAATCGCCACACGTTCGCCTTTTTTAGTCAGTTGATTCTTAAAGACTGTCTGTTCGTTGATTGGTTCATTTATTGGATTTTCTTCGACTGAACCGACTGGCACGCGAATCGCTACTGGATGGGCATTCTGATCCAGAGACCACTCCAATAATGCCAAATATTCTTCTTTAGAAGTTGGTGCCAAATAAACTAAATTTGGGATATGGCTTAAAAATGGAATATCAAAAATACCTAAGTGGCTTTCATCATTCATCGCAGATACGGACGCGCCATAAACCAAAATTGTCCCAGCTAAGTTATTCAAAGCTAAATCATGGGAAATTTGATCATAACTTCTCTGCATAAAGGTAGAATGCACTGCCCAGACAGGCTTCACGCCATTTTTAGCCATTCCTGCCGTCATGGTTGCCGCTTGTTCTTCAGCAATTCCCACATCAACAAATTGTTTACCGACTTTTTCTCGTTGTTCCGCATTAAATAAGAGCATCGGTGTTCCCGCATTAACCGCGACAACTTTTTCATCCCGAGCCATTTTATCCAATAAAAGTTCTGTTGTTAACTGGTTATACGTTTTTTTGCTAGCACTATCTTTTGTTGCTGTATTTCTAGCCAAATATTCGCCTGTCTCTAAGCTAAACGGACCTCCGGCATGAAACTTCTCACGATTCTCTTCAGCGAATGAAAAACCTTTTCCTTTTACTGTTTGAATATGCAACACAACCGGTGACGAGCTATCTTTGACTTTTGTAAACAACTCAATTAAGGCATCTAAGTCATTGCCTGCCGCTAAATATTCATATTGAAAGCCTAAAGCTGTAAAGAAATTCGACTCTGCTTGGCCTTGTGTTTCGCGTAATAAGCGTAAATTTTTATAGATACCACCATGGTTTTCTGCGATTGACTGATCGTTATCATTAACTATCACAATCGTGTTCGTGCCTAATTCAGAAATGTTATTCAAGCCTTCATAAGCTAGTCCTCCAGATAAGGAACCATCGCCAATCACCGCAACCACATTATTCGTTTCGCCTTTAATGTCACGTGCTTTGGCTACGCCATTTGCGAGAGACAAAGACGTTGATGTATGTCCGACTGTAAACAAATCATGGTCACTTTCTTTGGGATTGGTATAACCTGAAACTTCATCATATTGATTGGCATCAAGAAAAGCATGCGCACGGCCAGTCAACATCTTATGAATATACGTTTGATGTGACACATCAAAAATAAGTTTATCTATCGGTGATTCAAACACATAATGTAAAGCAATTGTCATTTCAACCACACCAAGATTTGGTCCATTATGGCCCCCGTGGCTACTAATTTTTTCTAATAAAGTGGTTCTGACTTCCTCCACCAATTGGTGCAGTTCATTTCTAGTTAATCGTTTTAAATCTTCTGGTTTATTAATAGTTTGTAAGTACATGAAACTCCTCCTCTGACTTTACTAGTGTACTACTTAAAGTTCACTCTAAGTCAAGCTGTTTTTAGAATTTTATAGTTAAATAATGAAAAACATCTTCGATAGCATCGCTAAAGAAGATGTTTCCATTTAAATATCATTGTTCTTATTTAATCTTTTTCTCAATTTCCTCTGGCGTATACAATTTTATCAAGCGACGGACTTCCATCTCTACATTGAATTGTAGGGCTTTCGTGCTATTAAGATTCTGCAAAGCGACTTTCAAATAACGGAAAAACTCTTCTTCAGTCATCTCAATCCCATCCTTTCAATTGCTTTTCTTAGGTTAATTTTACTATAGAAATTAAGCAAAATAAACGAAAGTCCTGCGTAATTTGTAGACGCAAATTTTATAGATGAAATTTTTATTAAAAGTAATTTTAGCAGAACCTAAATTTTAACAGAAGCTTCTACACAACAATTTTATTTCCAATTTAATAAGTCGCTCTTGGGCCACCGATATATTTTGGTCGACTTCTAAGAGCTGTGACATGCGCACCACCCAATTCCTTAATTGAAGGACGAACGGGTACTTGAACATATTTGACATGCATGCCAATCGATGTATCACCAATATCGATCCCCGCTTGCGCCACAATATGTTCCACCTCAACTGGCTCTTCAAATTGTTCAAAAGCCGCGACTGAACATGAACCGCCTGCGTGTAAGGCTGGTTTCACGGAAACAATTTCCCAGTCTTTTGCTTCAGCCAACTTCCGTTCAACCACAACCGCTCGATTAATATGCTCGCAACCTTGCACACCAAGATAAATTCCTAATGGATCAAGCTGTGACTTCAATGTTTCAATCACCCATTGCCCCACCTCTTGACTGGAATTTTTACCGATTGTACCGCCGACAATCTCACTGGTGGTACAGCCTAATACAAAGACATCGCCAGCTTTTAAAACTGCCTCTTCTAAAACATCCGTAACGATTATTGCTAATTCTTTTTGTAAAGTTTCTTTGGTTAAGTGCTCGTTTTTCAAAATAAATCAGACTCCTTATTATTTGTATTGTGGTAGATGTAAAATTCTTTTTAACCCTTGATATAAAGGGACTGTAACGAAAATACCAAAGAGATTTTGGATTAGATTACCAGGTAATGAAGCCAATCCTGCCGGCCAAGTATAAAGCAAGCTAGTTGCTAAAGCGTACCCTATAATCATCCAGACACTTGCTAGTATAAAACCAACCATCAGGCCTTGTTTGTTCGGGAATTTTTGATAGATAAAACCTAGTAATAGACCTTGTATGCCATGAATCAGCACCGAAAATAGTGCCCACTCAGGATATCCAGAAAGTAAATCAATCAGGCCACCACTGAGAGCGCCCACGAAAAGTCCACCAGTTGGGCCAAATAATAAAGCAGACGTGTAAATTCCAACTTCACATAAGGTCACAAAACCTTTCGTTTGTGGCACGGGAATAATAAATAACAGAGAAAGAGAAACGGTCATCGCCACCATCAAAGCAATTTTCGTTAAGTCACGTGTTTTCATTGGCAACCTCCTCTGAATTTTGGCCAAACCAAACATTGCCCTCACCATTTTCCAGTAGAATCCCTTGCTTAATCGATTGGAAAACAAACTCTTTAGCTGCAGTAATAGCTGATAGCAGCGTCTTTTCTTGCACTAAATTTGCCGCAATCGCTGAAGCAAATGAACAACCCGCGCCATTAATGGTAGGCACATTTAATTTGGTCTTTTCTAAAAGGACCTCGTTTTGTTTATCATAAAATAAATCGTATGCACGCTCGCCACTCATCCGTTCGCCACCTTTAATCACGACCGCCTTCGCGCCTAATTCATCGACTAATTTCTTCGCAGCAAGCTTCATATCAGCAACCGTTTCAATCTTCATTTCCGTCAGTAGTTCAGCCTCTTTTAAATTGGGCGTAATAATCATCGCGTAAGGAAATAAGCGTATCAACGCCTGTTTATAATTTTGATGGTACACCTCAGTCGTCTCTTTAAATGCTAAGACTGGATCCAATACAATCGGGCCAGTAAAATTTTTTATAAATGTCTCAACAACCGGAATCGCTTCAGTTTGATGGATCAAGCCAATCTTTATTCCCGCCACATCCATCGTCTGTGCAATTGTCGCTAACTGCTCGTTCAATAAAGCTATCGGCAAATCATGAATTGTAAATCCCGCCGTGTCAGCTGTTGCCAGACAAGTTATGGCAGTCACGCCAAAAACATGATGATTTTCAAATGTCTTCAAATCCGTCTGAAGTCCGCCGCCACCCAGTGTATCGGATCCAGCGATAGTTAAAATAGTCTTGGTCATACGCTCACACTCCTTGCTTTTCATTATAAAGCAAGAAGTATAAACGAAAACAGCCAATTGGTTGTTTTTTTACTCAGCCAATTTTTATAAAGTTACATTTATTGGAACATCATCAAAAAATCACTTGCGGACAAGAACTTCCTTGCTATTTCACTTGTTTCTCTAATTCAACCAATGCTATGATGAATTAAAAAGGAGGTTTTCCAGATGAATGTGACCATTGCTATCGATTCTTTTAAGGAATCCGCAACTTCGACCGAGCTAGCCGAAGCCATAAAAAAAGGCATCGCGCCTTATGTCAATCAAATTTCTACCGTCCCCATATCGGATGGTGGCGAAGGAACGATTGAGGCTCTATCTGCTGCCTTCCAAGGAGAAATTAAATCCGTCGAAACCGTCAATTCTTTTGGCGAATCGATCAATGCCGAGTATTTAGTAACAAAAATAAATGGGCAGATGACAGCTGTTGTAGAATCTGCTAAGGTCGTCGGCCTCCATTATTCAAAGGGGCGCACGGAACAAGCTTATTTAGCCAACTCTTATGGATTGGGACTTCTGCTATCTAAGATAATCGCTCATGGTATCACACAAATAATAATCACATTAGGCGGTAGCGGTACAACAGATGGTGGCTTAGGCATGCTTCAAGGATTAGGGGTTGAACTATTAGATTCAGCAAATCAAAAATTACCGGTCAATTGGCAAAATCCACTATTATCCGCTAGTTCCATTTCATTAGAATCGCTAGATCAAATTGGTGCTAATTGTAACTTAATCATTGCCAACGATGTCGAAAATCCTTATTGTGGGGCAACGGGCGCTGCAAAAATCTTTGGACCTCAAAAAGGACTAACAGAAGAACAAATAAATCGGTTAGACGATAAACTCTGCAAAATTTCGGTGAATCTACACTCACTTGGTGCGCTCGATTTAAGAACAACACTCGGTGCCGGAGCGGCTGGTGGTCTCGGCGGAGCCTTTGCTTTATTAGGTGCCCGTATGCAAGCCGGATTTCCTTTAATAGCTGACTTAGTTAACCTTGAAGAAAAGATTAAGCAGAGTGACTGGGTGATTACAGGTGAAGGGAAATTCGATGCCCAATCCAGTGCTGGAAAAGTCCCTTACGGCGTCGCGAGCCTTGCCAAGAAACACGGTGTTAAGACAATTGTTCTGTGTGGCAGCTACGACAGTCTCCCAGAAAATTCATTATTTGACGGAATTTTTTCTATCCAACCTGGCCCCGTTACTCTGCAGAAAGCTATGGAAATAAACTATACGTTAGATAATATTCAGCAAGTCAGTGGGCAATTGTTTCAGATGCTGGCTGCTATGAAGAAAGATTAATCAAACGAAGAGCACATATTCTCAGACTGGATCGTCCTAAAAAAATCGGTGCGAGTAACTCATAAGAGTTCATCACACCGATTTTTTGATTTGTTTGGTTTATTATAAATTTCCTAAATGTTGCTATTTGATTATCCCACTCAAATAGATTTCTTAACCATACAGGGTGTGCCAAAAGCCAAAACATTCGCTGGAATATCTTTTGTCACGACACTACCAGCACCAATAACAGAATTTTTGCCAATCGTAATTCCTGGCAGAACGATTACTCCTGCACCAAGCCAGACATTCTCTTCAATCACTATTGGCAGATTGTATTGGGCTTTTTTTAGCCGTAATTCTGGATCTAATGGATGCGTGCCTGCTGATAAGGTCACATTTGGTCCAATCATGACATTGTCGCCAATCTCAATCTTGGTATCATCTACCAAAGTCAGATTAAAATTCGCATAGACATGATTACCGATATAAGTATTTGATCCCCAATTTGCTCGCAAGGGCTGTTCGATATAGACACCCTCACCAACACTAGCAAATAATTGTTTCATCAAGTCTTGCTTTTTCTCTTCATTCGAAGGCCGCACTTGGTTAAAATCATACAGAATTTCATTGAATTTTTTTTGCTCACTCCCTGTATCAGCATTCTCAAAATAGACTTCCCCGCTATGCATTCTTCGTAATATCTCTTGTGTATCCATCGAATTTCCTCCTAATGACAAAATAAATCGTTTTCATTTTATGTTATAAAATTGAGACAGCACACCGATACTGGATAAATATCTAGTATCGCACGCTGTCCCTACAGTTTACTAATCCGTTATAGTAAATCTTAGTTACTGCTCTTTACCTTTTAGCCCAAAATAATCACGGGTATCTTGTTCATCTTGTTTTAATTGCTTGATCAAGCCCTCAGCTCCGTCAAAAGCCACTTGACCACGTAAATGATGATTCCAACGCACTGCCACTTGTTCCCCATAGATATCGCGGTGGAAATCTAAAATGAAAACTTCGACTGTTAATTCACGCCCCGCACCAAATGTATCATTATGACCAATCGAGCCCATCGCTGGATACCAAGTATCGCCAACTTTTAATTCAGAAACGTAGACTCCTTCAGCCGGCAAACGTACGGTACTTTTCGTTTTAATATTCGCAGTTGGAAAACCTAATAAGCGGCCACGAGCATCGCCATGAATAACCGTTCCTTCAATCTCATAAATATAACCTAATAAATCGGTTACTTCTTCCATATTGCCCTTTTCCATCATTTCACGAATACGACTCGAACTAATTTTATGACCAGCATCCTCCTCTTTGGCCACCGTTACAACTTCAAAACGGCCACGAGCATATTCAGGTAAATGCGCTACATCAGCAATTTCCTTAGGACCATACGTGTAATCAAAACCTGAGACCGCATATTCAGCGTGTAGGTCAACAATATACTGATCAACGAAATCTTGTGGCGGCAAGCTAGCAAATGAAGAAGTAAACTCTACTTCATATAAATAATCCACGCCTAACTCAGCCATGTGTCGCTCTTTTTGTTCAAGACTCGTTAAATAGCGCATATTTTCTGGCATAACTTTTTGAAAAACAATCGACGGATGTTGATTAAAAGTCATCAAGGCTAATTTTAATTGATGTTTTTCTGCTAATTTTTTCCCTGTTTCGATCACTTTTTGATGCCCTCTATGCACCCCATCAAAAAAGCCTAACACTAACACAACTTTTTCTGCAGGAATTTCAGCTTGTTTATACGGATGTCGAATTTTAATTATTTCCATGATTTCTACCTTCTATTCATTTCTAAGAACCTTACTCGGTTTCAAAATATTTTTTTCTTTAGGATTTGGGATGTAAATACTAACTACTTGATTGTTATAAAATAAGGCAATTTCTTCCTCAGGCATTTCAGACAAGCCGAATGCTGCATATGGAAAACGTAAGCCATTCTTAACTTTTGCGTAAATAGCTTCTGAAATATCCACTCTTTTTAATGAAGAAATTCCATATTCCAACGGTAACAGTAAGTTATCAATTGTTTGATTTTCCATCGCCTGTGCGACTTGCTCTAGGGTAACTGCTTGTTCTTTTGAGAGCCCACCACTTGCCAAACGAGTTAAATCAGACATGTGCGCAGGATAGCCCAAGTTCAAGCCGGTATCGACAGCCAATGTTCTCACGTAAGTTCCTTTGCCACAGATAACTTTGAAGCGCCATGATTGGGTCTTCAACTCTTCATTCCAGACAGGCTCTGTCGTTCGCATAAAAGTATGAATCTCAGCCGTTCTTTGTGGTCGTTCAACCGTCTCACCATTTCGCGCATATTCATATAATCGTTTTCCATTAACTTTGACTGCTGAATACATCGGTGGAATTTGCGTGATTGTACCGGTCATCTTAGCCATAGCCGCGTCGATTTCTACGACTGAGAGAGGACTCTCAACAGCTTTTTCCTCAACCACTTCACCCGAAACATCTTCAGTGGTCGTGGAAAATCCTAAGGTAATCTCACCTTCATAAATTTTTCCAGAATCAACCATATATTCAATAACTTTTGTCGCTTTGCCAATACAAATCGGTAATACGCCATCAACATCAGGATCCAACGTTCCCCCATGGCCAATTTTCTTAGTCTGTAAAATTTTTCTTAATTTAAAGACGCAGTCATGACTGGTCATGCCACGCTCTTTCCATAATGGCAAAATGCCCTCCATCACATATCCTCATTTCCTTTGATTTCAACTTTCTCATTATAACATAGACAGAAAAATAGCTAAACATCTGAGTTTAAGCTTTTACAATTCACAGTAAAAATAGAACCCATAAAACACAAGCCGTTAATTATGAATTAACGCTTATCCCTAGCTGACTACAATTATCCCAGCACTCTTTAGATAAACAACAGCAAAAATCCGCCCCTTATCTGCCTCTATTTTAAAAACTTAAATTTTATTCACTATTTGCCTGACAATAAAACAAAGCGACAAACCCGTGTTACAAATGGGTTTGTCGCTTAATTTTAATCTGGTGTATTCAGTTTACGGATCAAATCATCAATGTGATTGCCGTATCTAACTGATTCATCTAGTTCGAAAACTAGTTCAGGTGTTTTATACAGACTTAGCGCATGGCCTAATTCACGACGAATTAACCCTGTTGCTTTGTCCAAACCTGCTTGCGCTTTTTGGCGGTCAGATGCTAAATCTGATAACAAGCTGTAGTAAATCGTTGCTTGTTGCAAGTCACCAGTTACACGAACATCCGTAATTGTTACTTCCTGAACACGAGGATCACGAACTTTTTTACGTAGAATCGAGTTAACTTCTTTTAATATTTCTTGACCGACTCGGCGGTCTCTATAATTAGCCATTTGAGCGGCCTCCTTTTATTTAATCGTTTTTGATTTCTTCCATGACGAATCCTTCGATAACATCTTCAACTTTCAAGTCATTGAATTTGTCGACCATCGCGCCACATTCAAAGCCTAATTTAACTTCTTTGGCATCATCTTTGAAGCGTTTCAAGCTTGCTAACATACCTTCGTAAATAACAATGCCATCACGAATGACACGCACGCCGCTATCACGACGGATGAAGCCTTCTGTTACGTAACAACCAGCGATTGTTCCGACTTTAGAAACTTTATACAATTCACGAACCAACATTTGACCAGTGATTTTTTCTTCGAATTCAGGATCAAGCATCCCTTTCATCGCTGTTTCGATTTCTTCAATGGCTTTATAAATGATTCGGTGTAGACGAATATCAACTTCTTCAGAATCCGCTTGTTGTTTCGCTTGCGTTGTTGGACGAACGTTAAATCCGATGATGATCGCGTTACTTGCCGCAGCAAGTGTTACGTCACTTTCATTAATCGCACCAACAGCCGAGTGAACGATTTTCACGCGCACACCTTCAACTTCGATTTTCTTCAATGAAGCAGCTAACGCTTCAGCAGAACCTTGAACATCGGCTTTGATGATGACATTAACATCTTTCAATTCGCCATCTTTCAAGCTTTCAAACAAGTTATCTAGCGTCACACGACTGCTAACAGTCCGTTGTTCTAGTAACGCACGTTTGGCACGTTCTTCACCGGCTGCACGAGCTGTTTTCTCATCTTCATAGACAACAAAACGATCCCCCGCTTGAGGCACATCATTTAACCCAGTAATTTCGACTGGCGTTGCTGGACCGGCAGCTTTATCACGACGACCAATATCATTCGTCATCACACGCACACGACCGTACGTATTACCTACAACGATTGGGTCTCCGACATGTAGCGTTCCTTGTTGAACAAGTAAAGTTGAAACTGGGCCTTTACCTTTATCAAGACGCGCTTCGATAACTGTTCCGATAGCACGCATTTTAGGATCCGCTTTTAAGTCTTCTACTTCAGCAACTAAAAGAACCATTTCTAATAGCTCATCGATATTTTGACCAAATTTAGCCGAGATTTCAACGAAAATTGTTTCGCCGCCCCATGCTTCAGGAATTAATTCATATTCGCTTAATTCTTGCATCACGTGTTGCGCATTCGCTGCTGGCTTATCAATTTTATTAACTGCGACAATAATTGGCACATTCGCTGCTTTCGCATGGTTAATCGCTTCAATCGTTTGAGGCATTACTCCATCATCGGCTGCAACAACTAAAATCGTAATATCAGTGATACTTGCGCCACGAGCACGCATACTTGTAAAGGCCGCATGTCCTGGAGTATCCAAGAAAGTGATTGGTTTGCCGTTAATATCAATTTGGTAGGCACCAATATGCTGCGTAATTCCGCCAGCTTCTCCACTAGTTACACGAGAATGACGTAGGGTATCAAGTAAAGTTGTTTTCCCGTGGTCAACGTGTCCCATAATCGTTACAACTGGAGGACGAGAAACTAAGTTTTCTTCGACTAAAGCATCTGGCTCAAAGAATTTATCAATGTCAGCCACATCAATTTGAACTTTTTCTTCTGCTTCCATGCCATAATCTGTTGCAAGTAGTTCAATTGTATCTTTATCAAGCGCTTGGTTTTGGTTAACCATCACGCCAATCATGAAGAGTTTTTTGATGATTTCAGCTGGCTCGCGGTGAATTTTCTTCGCGATATCCGCCACATTCATGCCTTCTGTGTATTCTAACACTTCAGGTAACTCACGGAATTTACGTGGAGGTACAGCCGGTTTATTTGATTGTGGTTGATGCTTGCCTTTTTTACCTTTTTTGTTAAATTTATTACGGTTTTGATTGCCACCATAACTATTGCGGTTTTGGTTGCCGTAATTATTACGTCCAGCTGGGCGATTTTGGTTAGTCCCTTGTCCGCCGCCTGCACGATTTTGCGTACCTTGTTGTCCTTGGCCTTGACTCGTTGTACCCGCTTGATTTGTTTGCGGACGACTTTGTTGTTGTCCTTGTCCTGCTGGACGGTTTTGTGTATTTTGCGGACGTTGATTGTTGTCCTTGTCCTGTTGTACGATTTTGCGTATTTTGTGGACGTTGTTGTTGTCCTTGTCCCGCCGGACGGTTTTGTGTATTTTGCGGACGTTGTTGTCCTTGTTGGTTTTGCGTTGTATTCTGGTTAGCTGGTTTTTGGCTTGCTGGTTTTTGATTTTGTGGTTGCTCTTTATTTGTATTTGGTGTTGTCATATTCGTTCCCCCTGATAATGCTTGACGCAATTTTTTTTCATCGTCTCCAGAGATCGACCCCATATGATTTTTAACATCTATACCTAGAGTTTGTGCTTTGTCCACAACGTCTTTGCTTGATTTATTGATTTCTTTTGCAAGTTCGTAAATTCGTTTTTTCCCCATGCAATCACCTTCCTAACCTAATAATAGTTCCTTGATCTTCTTCGCGAATCCTTGATCATTAATACCAATCACCATTCGAGACTTCCCAATTGCTTGGCTAAGTTCGACATGGGTAAACGCTTCTAAGCAAGTCACTTCATAATGACGACTCTTGTCATTTAATTTTTTTCTTGTATTTTCACTGGCATCACTCGCAACAAAAACCAATTTTGATTTTTGGCGGCGAATATCTTGGATTGTCATCTCTTCTCCAGTGACCAGTTTTCCAGCACGCATCGCTAGACCCAACATATTTAGTGCCTTTTGCTCATTTGTCATTTGCAAATAACTCTCTTCTCGCTTTTTGGTGTGTCACATAAGCCAATAATTCCTGGTAAAACTCATCTGATAAAGTCGTTTCCAATACTCGATCAAGAATTTTTTTATCCCAAGCTTGTTGAACTTCTGCTGGCTCAATAGAAACGTAAGCACCTCGCCCAGGTAGTTTTCCAGTAGGATCAATGGCTACTTCACCTTCTTTAGAACGGGTAATCCGAAGCATCTCTTTTTTTGGTTTCATCTCGCCCGACACGACTGATTTACGTAAAGGGATTTTTCTTTTTTTCATCTATTTTCGCCTCCCAAAAAATCTTTAGTCTGTTTCTTCGACAGTTTCAGTCTCGTTAAACTCAATATTTTCATAATCATCAGCTGTCATATCTGGAGCAATTACTTCAGCCGCTCCATTTACATCTGCTTCAACGACTTCTTCAACTTGTTCCGCTTGCTCTGCTTGTTGGTAGAATGCTTCCATATCAGACTCAGATTTAATATCAATCTTGAAGCCAGTTAATTTAGCTGCTAAACGAGCATTTTGACCACGTTTACCAATCGCTAATGATAATTGATAATCAGGAACAACCACTGTACAAGCTTTGCTATTTTCTGGATCAAAAATAACATTCACAACTTGCGCTGGATTTAAAGCATTGGCAATATAGATTGCTGGGTCTTCATTCCACTCAACGATATCCATATTTTCGCCCTTCAACTCATTAACAATCGCTTGAACACGTTGGCCTTTAGGTCCCACACACGTTCCGACTGGATCAATATTATCATCCGTTGAGCGTACCGCAATTTTCGAACGGTCGCCAGCTTCACGAGCAATGCTGATAATTTCAACAATACCATCGTAAACTTCTGGGACTTCTTGTTCAAATAAACGACGTAATAAATCAGGATGACTACGACTTACGAAAACTTGAGGTCCTTTAGACGATTTTTCAACACGGGCAACATAAACTTTAATTCGATCATGTGGTTGATAAAATTCGTTAGGCATTTGGTCTTGTTTAGATAATACCGCTTCAATCTTACCTAAGTTAACATAGATATAACGGTGATCTTGACGTTCGACAATTCCTTGCATGATGTCTTTTTCGTAAGCACTGAATTCATTGTAGATAATATCGCGTTCCGCTTCACGCACACGTTGCAAAATAACTTGCTTCGCTGTTTGAGCCGCAATCCGACCAAAATCTTTCGGTGTTACTTCAAAACGAATCGTATCACCAATTTCATACGCTGGATTAATCAATAAAGCTTCTTTTAATGAAACTTCTAATTGTGAATCCATGACTTCTTCTGTGACTTCTTTGACTGCGTACACATGAATATTTCCTTTTTTCTGTTCGAATTCTACAACAACGTTTTGGGCTTGACCATAGTGACGTTTATATGCAGAAACTAGTGCTGCTTCTAGAGCTTCAATGACGATTTCTTTAGATACGCCTTTTTCTGCCTCAAGAGCATCTAAAGCGTTCAACATTTCTTTACTCATTTTTTTTAATTCCTCCGATATTAAAATTGAATAGCTAAACGAGCCTTCGCAATATTTTTACGTTCCAACACAAGTTCTTTTTCCCTTGTCTTGATTCTGATTTTTAAGACAAGCTCTTCAGGGCTGACAGACTGTAAAAATCCTTGGTATTGTTTCTCACCGTCAATTGCCTGATACAACGAGACATTCACATACTCGCCAATTGCTTTTTCATAATCAGCTTCTTTTTTCAACGGACGCTCAGCTCCAGGCGATGAAACCTCTAGAAAATATGCTTGTGGGATAGGATCTGGATCGACAGAATCTAATTTCTCACTTAACTGTTCACTCACCAGCGCACATTCTTCGATATCAATGCCACCTTCTTTGTCGATAAACACACGAAGGAACCAATTTTTTCCTTCCTTTACAAATTCTACTTCTACAAGTTCAAAATTTTGTTCATCTACAATGGGCGTTAGATAATCGGTCACCGTTTCTACCACATTACTCAAAATTTTTCGCCTCCTTCAAGAGTCTCGTAATTCCATTAAAAAGAGTGAGCGAAAAATCCGCTCACTCACAATTAGTATCATTACCATGTATTACTATAGCATAGATTGAAGTTAAATTCAAATATTGGCTTTTCTAATGGGAATCGTGTCGACTCCTACCCGTTTTGATTCTCACAAAGTCTTCTATTATTTTATCTAAAATACAGTAAATTTTCTATTTAGATAGTACAGAACCTTCATCTGAATCCGTTATATACACTGCTTACTTCCTCGTATTTAGAACAATAGAACACGTAAAAAGCCTCTGATCAGGTAACTACACTTGATCAGAGACTTCATTTGTTGTTTAATTCAGTTTGATTTTAAGGCTTTTAGAATTCTAATGAATCAGTTCTTCTCTCAAAATACCATATTTAATTGAATCATAATATTGGCCATTTAGAAATCTGACTTTTCGGATAACTGCTTCTTTTTTCATGCCACACTTCTCACCTATCTTTTGCATACCCTGATTTCCCGACCAGGTCGTAAAACCAATGTGTGGTAAGTAAGCAAATTGAGCAAACAACTCTTTTAACCATAAAGAAAGTGCTTTGCTACCAATTCCATGACCCCAAACGTTAGAATCGTAAATCAAAATCCCGACATCTAGCCATTGTTTTAGATTAGCATCTTCCCAATAAGCAGTAACTAACCCGATTATTTTTTCATCAACTACTATCGCCTTGCTCATTGAATTATTGATCAGTGATTTTCCATACCCGTTTGAAAACTCTACCCATGTTTGGACGGGGTCATTAAAATAGGGACCATTAAACTTCATCCATACCAGATCAGCCTTCGGACCAAAGCTAATCTCCCAAATTATTCTCAAATCTTTTTCTTCGATAGTTTTTAAAAACAGATGATTTCTCACGCAATTCTCCTAAAATTAAATTTAGTCGACCGTTTAATTAAAGACCTCAGATAGTTACGACCCTCATATCCTTTTGGTCTCTTTTTGTGTTGTTCATACTAAACCCCTCCTTTTTTCCGTATTATATCACTAAATTGTCACTTGAAAAAATTGTCGAAGTAGTCTGTATCAACTGACGGAGACGATTCACGCAGAAATAAATCTATTAAACGCTCGTTAGTAAACAGACAATATTCGCCTAAAAATTGCTAATTAGGTTGACTGAATTTCTTCACTCTCACTAAGAGCTAAATATTATGTTTTTACTTTTGTTTATCTATTCGACTTATTCGCTTACGTTTTTCAAGCTGTATGCGAATCACTTATTTTATGGATAGACTGCTCTCTTGATTTACTCATTGCAGCTTCGCCAGCGCCTAACAAGGCGGCGTCCTCAGGGAAGGTAGCCCAACGAATTTGCGGAATAATACCGCCTTTTTTATTTACAATTACGACAAGTTCACGATTAATCTCTTCAAGAATCATCGGGTCGTGTGTGAGTGTTTCACCAAAACTGAGGATTAGCCATTCCGGATCGAAGCTTACTTGAAGGGTATAAATAGCTGTAGCGATAGAGCGGAATAATTCTTCAAATAAGTTTTTGGCCTTTTTGTCGCCTTCTCTAGCAAGTTTTAAGATTTCTTGTGGACTAATCTTCTGTTCACTATTTCCTGAATAAACTTCTGCAAGCCTTGTTAATGAAGCCAACTGACTAAAGTCTTTTCCACCGTCCATCAACATTTTACCAAATGAACCTGCTCGTTTGTGCATGCCACGATAATTTTTTCCTTCATTGAAAATAGCTCCCGTAACCACTGTCTCTATTTTTAGATACAGCGCATTAACTTGTTCATCTTTCATCCCTAAAGTAGTCTCTGCTGCTCCTGCACAAATAGCTTGGTTTTCAACAAAGACTGGCATCGTATATTTCCCTTCAAAATAATTCTGAAAAGCAACACCGTTTAGATAAGGTAAAGAATCGGCTTCTTCAATCTGTTTCGTACTTTCGTTAATCCCACCAGGCAAGCTAAAAGACAGAGCCGAGATTTCATAACTTCCCATATAGGTGATGATGCAGGCATCAATTAGTCTGCGCATCTTGTCCCAGGTTTTCGGAGAATCAAACTGCTCTTTTTCAATTAATTGTTTCGTAAACTGAGTATAAATTGCTGTTTTTAGATGCGTCGCTCCCAGATCAATTGTTAAACAAACCATATTGTTTCCTCCGTTCAACTGCTTAGATTTACCTAGCTCCATTCTATCACATCTCCTAGGCTTGAGAATACAGTTTTCATCTATAAACTAGGGCACTCCTCGTTAATATATATGCTTTGCAAAAAACAATATAAATCACAAAAAGATTATAAAAAGACAGAAGCTTCTAGGCAAAGGGAAAATTATTTCTCCTTGCTTAAGAAGCTTCTGTAAATCAATCTTTTAAAAAACTTTTTAAAAATTTTGTTTGGAGAACCTAGCTCAAGTAATCTAGCTCCCTATTTAAATCTGAATTTAAATCTGTATCTAGATTTGTATTGAGCTCGGATTGTTTAAAACATATCGAACAACGATAATTGATTTTCATCTGGCAAGTCTTTTAAGACACCATTTTCATTCATATATTCAATTAAAGTTTTCGAGACTTTTGCACGAGTTGCTAAGTCTTCTTTAGATAGGAAAGGACCATTCTTTCTGGCTTCAACAATTTGTTTAGCCACGTTGGCACCCAAACTTGGGACTGCTCGGAAAGGTGCAATTAAGCGATCGCCATCAATTACGAAGTTTTCAGCATCAGACTTATACAAATCAATCATGCCAAAACTAAAGCCTCGTTCAATCATTTCATTGGCTAATTCGAGAACAGTTAGTAAGTTCTTTTCCTTCGTCGATGCATCCATCCCTTTATCGGTAATTTCTTTCATACGTTCCTTGACTGCGTCCTTGCCTTTTGACATCGCTACTAAGTCAAAGTCATCAGCCCGTACAGAGAAGTAAGCACAGTAATATAGAATTGGGAAATAGACTTTAAAATAAGCTACCCGCAAGGCCATTAAGACATAGGCTGCCGCATGGGCTTTCGGGAACATATATTTAATTTTCGAACAAGAATCAATATACCAATCTGGTACATTATTCTCTTTCATCGCTGTTAGATACTCATTACGAAGTTCATCAGGAATCTTATTCCACAAACCTTTACGCACTGTTTCCATAATCTTAAAGGCCATCCCACTATCAAGACCCGCGTGAATCAAATAGACCATGATGTCATCCCGACAGCCAATAACTTCGGCTAGATTGGCTTCGCCGCGACGAATTAATTCCTCCGCATTGCCTAACCACACGTCGGTTCCGTGAGACAAGCCAGAAATTTGCAACAGTTCGGCAAAGGTTGACGGATGCGTTTCTTCTAACATGCCTCGAACAAAACGGGTCCCAAACTCGGGAATTCCTAATGTCCCAGTTTTTGAATAAATTTGATCTTGCTCAACACCTAAAACTTCTGGTCCAGCAAATATTCGCATGACTTCTGGATCATCTGTCGGAATCGTTTTTGGTTCAATCCCAGATAAATCCTGGAGCATCCGAATAACGGTTGGATCATCATGTCCTAGAATATCTAGTTTCAAGATATTGTCGTGAATCGAATGGAAATCAAAGTGAGTCGTTTTCCATTCAGAATTTTGATCATCCGCTGGGTATTGAATTGGTGAAAAATCATACACATCCATGTAGTCAGGAATAACAATAATCCCCCCCGGATGCTGCCCGGTTGTTCGTTTAACTCCAGTTGCACCCTTGGCTAGACGATCAATCTCAGCCGCTCTAAAGTGCAGATTATTGTCTCGTTCATAGCCTTTAACGAATCCGTAAGCTGTCTTATCGGCAACTGTACCAATTGTACCCGCTCTAAAGACATAGTCTTCACCGAAAAGCACTTTCGTATAGTTATGGGCTTCGGCTTGGTAATCCCCCGAGAAGTTCAAATCAATATCGGGGACTTTATCGCCATGGAAGCCTAAGAAGGTTTCAAAGGGAATATCGTGGCCATCTTTAAACAGACGAGCACCACAATTTGGACATTTTTTCTCTGGCATATCAAAGCCCGAACCATAAGAACCATCTTCATAAAACTCAGAATATTTACATTCAGGACAATGATAATGTGGCGCTAAAGGATTGACCTCGGTAATCCCAGTCATAGTCGCAACAAAGCTCGAACCAACCGAACCCCGTGAACCAACCAAATAGCCATCCTCATTACTTTTATGCACAAGTTTCTGCGAAATCAAATAGATCACTGAGAAACCATTACCGATGATACTATCTAACTCTTTTTTCAACCGTTTTTCGACGATATCAGGGAGTGGATCACCATACAGCTCTTTTGCGCGATTGTAGCTGAGATCTGTAATTTCTTGCTCTGAGCCAGGAATTTTCGGTGTATATAAATCATCTTTGACTGGTACAACTTCGTCACACATATCAGCAATTTTATTAGGATTGGTGACGACTAATTCCATCGCCATCTCCTCACCCATGAATTGGAAGGCCGTCAGCATTTCATCAGTCGTTCTAAAATGAACAGCTGGTAAACTATGACGATTTAGCGGATTAGCCCCGCCCATCGAATTCACAAGAATCTTGCGATAGATTGCATCTTCCTCATTCAAATAATGAGTATTACCTGTTGCGACAACAATTTTACCTAGTTCTTGGCCAATCTTCACTAGATTTTTTATTATATCCTCTAAATCTTTGGTATTCTTCACTAACTCTTGTTCAATTAAGGGCGCATAGACCGCTTTTGGCATCACTTCAATATAATCATAAAATTTTGCGCGGTTTTTGGCTTCTTCGACCCCTTTTTGCATCATCGCTTCAAAAATTTCACCCTTGTCACAGGCTGAACCGATTAAGAGACCGTCTCTTAATTTTGTTAGCTGTGAGCGAGGAATCCGCGGTACGCGCTCAAAATAATTGACATTGGACATCGAAATTAATTTGAACAGATTTTTCAAGCCAGCTTGCGTCTGAGCTAAAATAGTTACATGAAAGGGTCGCGCTCGTTTGTACGAATCGCCTTCACCAATATGCCTATTTAAATGATCATGATAAAACATTTCATGATTTTCCATCGCTTCTTTAATGAATATCCAAGCCAAGTGGCCAGTCGCTTCCGCATCATAGACTGCCCGGTGATGTTGTTCTAAATTGACGCCAAATTTCTTAGACAACACACCTAAACCAAAGCGTTTAAATTGAGGATACAAATAACGAGCTAATTCTAACGTATCAATCACCGGATTAGGGGCTTCCGGAATGCCATACTTCGCATAACTAGTATTTAAGAATCCCATATCAAATGACGCATTGTGGGCTACTAGAACATCTTCTCCGGCAAACTCGAGAAACATCCGTAAGACTTCTTCTTCTGATTTGGAGCCACGCACCATTTCATCAGTAATCCCCGTCAGATTGACCGTTGTATGAGAAAGTGGATGCCCAGGATCGATAAATTCATCAAAGGTTTCGATTACATTCCCTTTATGCATCTTGACTGCCGCCAATTCAATAATTGTGTCATACACGGCTGATAGTCCAGTGGTTTCCACGTCAAATACGATATACGTGCTGTCAGTCAAGGAAACGTGCGCGTCATTATAGGCAATCGGCACCCCGTCATCCACGACATTCGCTTCCACGCCATAAAGAATCTTAACACCGGCTTTTTTCCCAGCACTATGGGCATCTGGGAACGATTGCGCCCCTGCATGATCCGTGATTGCAATCGCCTTATGGCCCCATTTTCCAGCCTGTGCGACAAAATCACCAATATGATTCGTAGCATCCATGGTACTCATATTACTGTGCAAATGAAGTTCTACACGTTTTTGCCCTTCTGGCGCATAATCTTTTCGAGGGGCATGTTTGACTTCAACAATATCTTGCCCATTCATTACTAAGTCACGCATGAATGTATCTTCTTGGACGCTTCCTCGAACCTTCAACCAACTACCCTTAGTAATTGCATCAAAAACTTGTTCATCCTTCTCACCATTTGAAAACTTCTTAACGATGAATGAAGAAGTATAATCGGTAATTTTGACAATTAAAATTTTACGTTTAGAACGCAACTCGCGTACTTCCGTATCAAAAACGTAGCCTTCAATCGTTACCCGACGCTCTTCTTCAATAATATTAGCCATAGGGGTCACCGGTTCATCGGCCGGAATATTTCGCCCTAATTGAATTGGACCAGATAAAGCTGGCGCTTGTTCTTTTCGTTCTTTTTTCTGCTGTTCATGCGTCGCCAAATTCTCAGCTGCTTGTTGCATAAAAGCTTGTTCTTGTTCCTGTTTGCGTTCTTCAAACTGCTTCAAAACCAGCTCAGCTTTTTGTTCATCCATCTCAGCTTCCATGCGGAATTTAGAAAACCCATAGGATTGATACAAGCCTTCAATTAATGGAAAAGATTGTTGTTTAAGGTAAGGAATGACCGCCGCATTCTCAACCGCCAAGACAATTTTCTGATCCTTCATCACAGGCACTTGGCTTTTCAAGACCTGTTGCGTCAGTGGCGTATCACACGCTTGATTTTGTAATGCTATTGCCCAATAATCTTGTAATAGACCTTCATCAAAGCTGCTATCCTCAGCCAATATATTTAATTTCGTTCCAGCAATCTCTTTGAAAGCTAACGCCATTTTCTGCGTCAATGAACGATAAAGTAACGCTGGTAAGATTGTTGGTACTCGCAAGGTAAATTCCCAAACCTTTGACTGGCGATGAACCACGACTTGCTCTAATTCACCCTTTATTAGTAAGGGATTGTTTCGTTCTTCTTCATTTAGTTGAATTTGCTCCACTAATTTTTCAAATAAGTCACGTTTTTCTGACAAGAAACATTACTCCCTCTCTTATTTCTAGTTGCAGTTTTTTTACATAGAACATTCGTAAATTGACTGCTTCCTTCAGCACTATTAAGTATACCGTTTTTCAACAAATTTTTCATTAAAACTTTACCTTAAATTAACTCCGAAATTAGCCATCCTTCGATTTCACTGACTAGCAGAAGCTTGGCTCAAGCTTACAGACTTCAGAAATTCTAGCTGTTTCTATACAAAAAGATTGGCATAATTATCATGCCAACCTTTTCTTCTTTTTATTTATTATACTAAAAATCTAAGCCAATTTACTCCGTATCAGAGTTCGTTAAAATTTCCAATGTGTTGACTAATTCTTCTTTTCTGACTTCTAACATAGCGCCAGATTTTTTTATCTTGACTTCCACCACGCCGTCTACAGCTTTTTTACCAACTGTGATTCGGATAGGACAGCCAATTAAGTCTGAATCAGCGAATTTAACACCCGCCCGTTCATTTCGATCATCGACAAGCACTTCATAGCCAGCCTTGGACATAATCGCTTCGACCTCTTCAGAAAGACGCGTTTGGTAGTCATCACTGACGTTCATTTGAACAACATGGATATCAAATGGCGCAATCCCCTTAGGCCAATGAATTCCTTCTTCATCCGCATTTTGTTGGACGATAGCAGCTAATAGACGACTAATCCCAATGCCATAACAGCCCATTTTGATAAAAGTTTCCTGACCATTTTCATCCAGCACCGTCGCATCCATCGCTTGGCTATAACGTGTCCCTAGCTTAAAAATATGCCCAATCTCAATCCCTTTAGTAAATTCCAATACGCCATTACCCGAAGGACTAGGATCTCCTTCTTGGACAAAACGAATATCTTCAAACCATTCAGGGGAAAAGTCACGCCCGATATTCACATGATTGTAGTAATAGCCCGTTTCATTCGCCCCAACAATAAAATTGGCTAGATCTTGGATAAATAGATCAGCAACGATTTTGATTGTTTCCGGAACTTCGATAGGTCCGACTGATTCAAGCCCCGTTTGTAAATATTTTTCTGCTTCCTTTTCGGTTGCTTTTTCTAGTCGCTCGACCTGTAAGAGGTTTTTCAATTTAACTTCATTCACCTCATGATCCCCTCGAACAAGGGCTAGCACAGGTTGCTGGTCAGCCATGAATAAAACCGATTTGGCTATTCGCTGCTTGTCAACCTTGAAAAACTCTGCCACCTCTTCAACAGTATGCGCATCTGGTAAAGCGACTTTTTCTAGTTCCATCATCTTGGCGTGGGCTTTTTTCGGCGTGTACAGACTCGTTGCCATCTCTAAGTTAGCAGCATAATCAGTTTCTGTAGAGAAACAAATCGTATCTTCACCAACCTCGGAAATAGCCATAAATTCTTTTGAATCTTTGCCGCCCATTGCTCCGCCATCACCAATTACAGCTCTAAAATTCAAGCCAGCACGTATGAAAATTTCTTTATAGGCCTGCTCAAAGTCTCTGTAGACCTGATCAAGACTGTCTTCATCTGCATGAAATGAATAAGCATCCTTCATAATAAATTCTCTGGTTCTAAGCAAGCCAAAACGTGGCCGCTTCTCGTCTCTAAATTTCGTTTGTATTTGATACAGTGAGATAGGCAAGCGTTTGTACGAATTGATTTCGTCACCAATCAGTTTTGTAAATACTTCTTCATGTGTTGGCGCAAGCACTAATTCTCGCTGATTTCGATCTTCTACATGGTATAGATTGGCACCATATGTTTCATATCGTCCAGATTCTTGCCATAGCTCAGCTGGTAATAAAGCTGGCATCAACATCTCGATAGCATCTATTTTTGCTAATTCCTCTTGAACAATTGACTTCAGTTTTTCTAAAACGCGATTCGCTAATGGTAAATAAGAGTAAATTCCTGCTGAAACTTGGCGAATAAAACCACCGCGTAAGAGCATTTGTTGACTTAAATTCTCCGCATCACTAGGAACTTCCCGTAATGTTGGAATCAGCATCTTTGACTGTTTCATTCTTTTTCTCCTTTTATACACGTACACGCGTGTATCCCTGTTTATTAGTTCCCCCTAACAAACTTATACAACTATCTATACATCAAAAAAAGAAGCGCTGGATATCATTCCATGTTACAAGAACCATCAAGACCATCAGTAACCCAAAACCGATGAACGTCAAAATCCCTTCTTTTTCTTGACTCAACGGCTTGCCTCGTACGCCCTCAAGAACATTTAAGACTAATTTACCGCCATCTAAAGCTGGAATTGGTATTAAATTGATAATCCCCAGATTCATTGACAACATTGCCATCAAAGCAATGACCGTCGTCAGCCCTGCATCTGCTGCTTGTGAAGACATTTGGAACATCATCACCGGACCGCCTAATTTATTTAGACTAAAACCAGTAAAGAGCGAGCCTAAAGCTTTAAAAATTCTCAACGAACTATCAACGGCTTCGGTTACGCCACCAAAAATTTTATCTGTTAAACCCGTTTTCATCGGTACCGAAATATCAAGCTTTCCGACTGTTTGATTCCCAGATTTTTCAGCTCTAGGAGTCACCGTCATCTCAAGTGTTTGGCCGTTGCGATTCACTACAAAATCCAAATCCTTCTCAGGATTTTCTGAGACAGTCATCGCTAGGTCTTCCCATGTAGCAATCCTTTTGCCATCGATTGACACGACTTTATCGGCTGTTTGTAAGCCAGCTTTTTCAGCCACGCCATCTGCTATAACAGAGCCCAGCTGATTGGTGTCAGTGATCGGAGTGCCCCCACGCATAAAAGCTAATAGGACAAATAATAAAATAGCTAAGATGAAGTTATTCATTGGACCAGCAAAATTGGTTAGCATTCTTTGCCACAATTTTGCCGATTGAAATTGAACATCTGTCGGCGCAATGCGAATCTCTGTCCCATCTGCTTCAATGATAGTGGCATCATGTAAGACTGGGTAAGTGATTGCCTCAGACTCATCACCATTTACAAATCCCGTAATCGTTAATTCATCCTCTAAGTCGTGACGAACTAACTCCATCGGAATACTGTTTGTTAATTGAATCTTTTTGCTAGTATTAATTTTTGTGACTGCCCCATCGGCATTTAATTCGACTGAGAGCGGTAAGCCAGGTGGCAATTCAGCCTCTTCTTCCCCCATACCGGCCATGCGTACATAGCCACCAATCGGTAATAAGCGTAAGGTGTAAGTGGTCCCGTCTTTGGCTTGATGGGCAATTAATTTTGGCCCCATACCAATCGCAAATTCACGCACTAATATACCTGATCGTTTGGCGAAGAAGAAATGCCCAAATTCGTGGACAATCACTAATACACCAAAAACGATAATAAAGGTAATTATTGTCTTCATTTATTTTCCTTCCTTTTCTGTAAATATTATTTTTCAAAAATCATGACCTATGAAATGAATTATCTGAAAATTATTATATAAAACACCCCTCATTTTATCATAACTCACATAAAATCGCCAAATTGGCAATTCTACTAATATAAGTACACCAGTAGAATGCTATGCATAGAGCAATAATTGAACTGGAACATTGTTTATTCGAAAAAAGGGGGATGACAAGACTATTTGTCACTCCCCTTTTCCCCTATTTAAAATACGCCTAAAATATGCATCACTGGAAAAACAAATAATAAACTATCAAAGCGATCCAAAATTCCGCCATGACCTGGCAAGATATTTCCTGAATCTTTCACTCCATAATGCCGCTTGATGGAAGATTCGACTAAATCACCGAATTGACCAACAATCGAGAAAATCACCGTTAAGCCCAACATCACTACTGCACTATACGAAAAGAATTCAGCTCGCGGGTAAATGAATAAATAAATAGCTGCAACAACGACAGCACTAGCAATCCCACCTAATGCTCCTTCAATTGTTTTGTTCGGTGAAACTTCTGGCCAAAGCTTTCTCTGACCATATTTGCGCCCCACCATATAGGCGCCAATATCTGTTGCCCAGACAACAAATAATGCAAATAATAACACTTCTAGTCCGGCAATTCGAGCATTCACAAAGTTTTGGAAACCGACACCTACGTATAAACTGACAATCACTGGAAATCCAGCTTCATCTATCGAATAGGTATTTTTTGAGAAAACACAAATCCCTAAAGTAATCAGGACAATTAAGTAGTACAATAGAAAGCTATCCGTTTTTTCTGGTAAAAAAGGCAGTAAATCATTGACTGGTAAAACCAAAATAACTGCACCAACAGAAGCTAAGACTCCTTCTAAACTCGCAATAGTTAAGCCTTTCATTCGAAATAGCTCGTAGACCCCTACAACAGATAATACTGCAGCTGATAGCTGCAAAATTAAGCCGCCCACCCAAATAATGGGAATAAAGATAATCAGGGCAACAACCGCCGTAATCACTCGTTGTTTCACTATAGTTCCTCCTCTTAAATCGTCTCTTTTTATGTCGTCTCTTTCAATCCGCCAAAGCGACGATCTCTGTTTTGAAACGAAGCAATCGCTGCTTCCAGTAAATTTGGCGTAAAATCGGGCCACAAAGCTTGTGTGAAAAATAATTCACTATAAGCAATCTGCCACAATAAGAAATTACTAATTCGTTCCTCACCACTTGTCCGAATAACTAGTTCTGGATCCCTAAGATCCTTAGATAAAAAGTTCGTCATCAGATGGTCGGCAATCGTTTCTTCTGTAATTTCCGTTGATTGTAGCTGGTTGGTTTCAATTTCTTTGGCAATCTCTTGGACTGCCGTCACAATCTCAGCTCTACTGCCATAGTTCAGAGCAAAATTTAAGACCATTCCCGTATTATCTTTCGTCTGCTCAATCGCGTCTTTCACCGCTTTTTGAGTATGCTCAGGTAAAAGCTTCTTGTAGCCCATCACTTGAACTTTAACATTTTCCTCAATCAACTCTGGGACAAATACATCAAAAAAATCGACAGGAAGTTGCATCAAAAAATTGACTTCATCAGTCGGTCTTTTCCAATTTTCTGTAGAGAACGCATAGAGTGTTAATACTTTCACTCCAAGCTTTGATGCATGTTTGGTAATCCGCTTAACCGTTTCCATCCCTTCCTTATGCCCGGCAATTCTCGGAAGTCTACGATTTTGTGCCCAACGACCATTTCCATCCATAATCACAGCGATATGCTTAGGAATAGGACCCTTCTCGTCAAATAGAAATTCAGCTTCTTCTTGTACGTACTTATTCTTTTGCGGAAAAAAACGTAGCATTCTTTTTTCCTCCTCTTTCAAATTCAAGCTATCTAGAATATTATAGCAATAAGTTTTTTCATTTCCTATGTATTTTTGATTTTTTTTACGATTGTTTACCGCATCTTAAAGATTTTCTGCCAAATCCGCCTAAAAGTACCTCTTGTGATGTGCCTGATCTCTTCTATATCGCAAAAAAGCTATCGGAGAGAACATGCGTGAATGGGTTGACCGATTAATCGATATCCTATCCTTCACACTAATTCTCCGATAGCTCTTTTATCTTTTATCTATTTATTCGTTTCTTCTGCTGTGTTATTCGCTTCATCCGACGGTGCTTCTGGTGCTGAACCGTCATCCCCCATATCGCCTCCGGTAGCAACTGGCGGCGCAACAGGTTGAAGATTACCTTTACTGATTCCAATATAAATATGGGCATCAATTGGGATAAACTCGCTAAAGCGGCTCATCTCGACAACTGTTCCTTTACTCTCAGATGAATCAACATAATACACTTCGTAAGTCACATAAGCGCCTTTTGATTCAAACGCTTCATAGAAAGTCTTCTGCAAATCGCCTTCAACTGTCTGTCCGCGTAAATCATTCATGTAAGGTTGACCTTCTGAATATAATACTTTGACATTTGGCAAGACGTCTTCTTCGTTATATTCTTTACCCGCTTCCACAGACTGACTGATAAATCGGCCATAAGGGACATCCGGGGTAAAGACACTTCGAATCTGAGCTGTTATTTTCGTTTGTAGCTGACTCGCTTCCTCAACGGTATATTGAGAGTAATCAGGGACAACAATCGCTTGCCCTTTTGAAACTTTGATTTTAAACGTATCATTCTTAGCAATCTTGGTGCCTTTAGCTGTTTCTTGAGAAAGGACCTTCTCCATCTCGACCGTATCTGAAAATGCGGTCGCAGCTTCTAGCTTAACGCCATTTTTCGTCGCCCATTCTTGCACTTCTGCTTTATTTTTCCCTTTAAAGTCAGGAACCTCAATATTTTTTTCAAAAACTTCTTTTCCTTTTGAATAATAAACTTGTAGCTTATCTTTTCTAGCATACTCAGCAGGATCAAGGTCTTTATTAGAAAATTGAGATTTGATAAATACGCCATCCTCAATCTTATCATTATATTCTTCGATCAAAGTAACATTTTCTGCCTTATTCTCGGCAATCCAATCACGGGCCGCCTCGACTGAGAAATCTTTAAATTCAGGTAAAGCAATTTTTTGCTCAGGATCAGGACCTAAGCTCGCTGTAATCACTAGCTCATTACCCTTTTTGATCTTTTTATCTTTGGCAACACTCTGCTTAATAATCACATTTGGTTCTGCCTCAAAATCGTAGATTTGATCAACCTTCAGCTTCACATCATTCTCAGAAGTCCAGGTTCTCGCTTCCGACAGTTCCTTTTTAGCAAAATCAGGAACCTTCACATGCGTCACTTGGTAGTAAACGGTGAAGAGTATCGCGCAAACAACCACCACAATACCAGCAATAATCCCATATTTTTTAATTTGTTGCTTTTTATAGTCCGGATCTGTTTCGGTTTCTTCTTCCTGGAATCTGCGACGTGTTTGTTGTGCCTCTTCTTGTTGCTCCGCTGCTGATTGTACAGGATTCGTCGCTACATCTTCCTCTACCATTAAAGGTTCAACAAAAGGGACTGCAGATTCAGATTTTGGCTCTTCTTTTTTTGCTGATTTTTCTACTCTAGAAGTAGCCGTTTTCGTTACTTCATCAGGCTGAACTGTGCCTGACTGTGGTTCTTCGGGTGTCGTTTCTTCTGTTGAATCATCAGCTTTTTTCTTAGGATTCTTTGGTTCCCCACTATAATTACTGCTGGTGAAATTGGATAGAAAATCACTCATGTTTCAACACACCTTTATGCAGATAGTACGGTTCATCTGATTGTTTAGCAATCTCGTTGGAGTGGGTCACAACGATGACACATTTTCCGTGTTCTTTTGCTAAGCGTTTGAAAATATCAACAATTTCTTGTTCCATCTCTTCATCTAAGTTTCCTGTCGGTTCATCTGCTAGGATAATATCAACGTTGGTCGCCAAAGCACGGGCAATCGCCACACGCTGTTGTTCTCCCCCAGAAAGCTGATTTACCATTCGATCGGCTTTATTTTTGGTAATCCCGATATAATCTAATAAATTATAGGCCACTTCCCGATGATTCTCAGGTAATTCGTTCTCCGTAATTGACATCGCAACTAGGACATTTTCAAGAGCTGTAAGATAGGGAACCAAATTATAACTTTGGAAAATAATACTTATCTCATTACGACGAAACTTTTCATAGCCGATTTTTTTAATATCTTGACCATCCAATAAGATTTCTCCTTCTTTAGGTTCATCTAACGCGCTAATTAAAGAAAGAAAAGTTGTTTTTCCTGAGCCTGATTGACCTAAAATTGTGTAGAATTTCCCTTTTTCAAAAGAAATATTGGTATCTTTAAGGATGAATCGACGTTGGTCGCCATCCTGGTAAAAGTAACTTAAATTTTTCGTTTCTAACAGTGCCATGGGATTCCCTCCTTACATCATAATTTTCTTTGGATTTAAGCGTAAAATATACATTAATGGAATTAAAGCTGAGACAAGAACTGTCCCTAAACCAACAACTAGATAAGTCACAATATAGCCAACTGAGAAAGTCACTTTGTAGGCTGAGGTAACATCTGAAGTCGTCAGTTCACTTGAAACCAGACCATTATACATGTAATCCATCATATCATTTGGATTGGTTGGTGTCGCTAATAAATCGGATTGCATCAATGAATTAGACACAACATTTCCTAACAGGTTTCCTGTTACAAGCGAGCAAACTAATGCTAACGCACTGATAATCAATAATTCTACCATGATTTGACCCATGACTTTTCCACGTGTCTCACCGATAGACAGATAAATTCCTAGTTCATGCTTCCGATCTCTCATAAATAATAGCACGACAAGTCCAATAATTAATAACGCGGCAAGTACCGCAATGATGACAACATATTTAGAGATTTGATTCATTTTCTTCATGCTACCGCCCACCTGATCGTACTGATCTGCTGACGCTTGTACGATGTAGTAGTCTGGCAATAACGGTTCTGCTTCTTCTTTAAACGCTTCGGTATCTTCTGGACTTTTTAAAGTATAAGCAGGTGAAAAATACTCATAATTTTCGAAATCCTCTTCAGATGCTTCATATATTTCTTTTGCCGTCTGTTTATTGAATTCTTTCACTAATTCATTAGGTAGATAAATAGTATTTTCCAACTCTTCGGATTGCGACATTTGATTATAATAAGCATCCGTATTTTTCTTAGGTTCTTTCTCTGTTGTTACTGGTTCAAAGAAACCAATTACTTTTACTGGAAAATCAAATGATTTAATATCTTCAGGCTTGACCTCGATTTCGTTCCCGTTGTCATCATACTCTACGTTATCACTTTCAACCTTTATCACCCAATCGGCTCCGAGTGAGATATTATTCTGTTCGGCTAAACGTTTACCAATGATTACAACATTCTTGCCCTCTTTAACATCTTCGTCTGAAAAAACTTTCCCGCCAGCTAACTTAATTTTCTTTTGCTCAATATCCATTAATTTAGGGTAGTTCACGCCTTTAAGATTAAACCTAGGTGAACCGCCATAGCCGCTCATCATTCCACCTTCATCTTGTTCAAACGCAAATCTTTCCAACTTACTAGAAACAAATGAACTAAGCGAATTATAGTCAAAATATTTAACATAGGGTAACGCACCAATCTGTTGATAGGCTTTTAAGTCCGGCTCATCTGGGAAGATTTGCTCCTCCACTGGTGTTTCCTCATTATCTTTTTGGAACGTCGTATAATCAAACGAAATGGTCGCATTTGCCCCCAATTTGGCTTTGACATCCTTCTCAACGTTCGTCGTTGATTGCTGAATCGCGATAGCGCCCGCAATAACATTTCCTAACACAAATATGACTAAGAATAAAATAATAGATTTACCCTTTCTTCTTGTCACACTACTTACTGCTCTTTGCAAAAAATTCACTATTCCATCTCCTCTCAAAAAAACTGATGTTTTTAATATTATTCCATAGTTTAGGATTGAACACAACAGCGCTTTCAATAACCCTACGTTTAATGAAGCTTTTTTATAACAATATATATAATTGCTCTTTGTTTATATTATGTAAAAATACGAACCTTCTGGCTCATTTTATGATGTCAGAAGGTTCGTAGCTATTTTTCTTAAAAATTAATTAAGATAAAATTAAAACCTTAAAGATTATACTTCTAAAAGTTCTTTTTCTTTATCTGCTTGGATTTTTTCAATTTCTTTGACGCTGTTGTCTGTCACTGTTTGCATTTCTTTTTCAAGTGAACGTAATTCATCTTCAGTAATTTCACTATTTTTTTGTTGTTTTTTGTAGTCATCTAGCGCATCACGACGAATATTACGTACAGCAACTTTGGCGTTTTCCGCTTCTTTTTTCACATCTTTAGCTAACTCTTTACGACGTTCTTCTGTCAATTGAGGAATCACTAAACGAACTACATTTCCGTCATTCGTTGGGCTGATTCCGATATCACTCGTCATAATTGCTTTTTCGATATCTTGAATTGAGTTTTTGTCAAATGGTGTAATCATCAAAACACGTGCTTCTGGGATGTTAATAGAAGCTAATTGATTTAACGGTGTTGGCGCGCCATAATATTCAACCATGATTCGGTCAAGAAGACTCGCATTCGCACGTCCAGCACGAATTTGACCCAATTCTCTTTGTAGATTTTGTTCCGCTTTTTGCATTTTTTCTTTTGCATTTTGCATAATTGCATCTGCCATTTTTTATTTCCCCCTTACAGTAGTTCCAATATTTTCACCAAGAATTGCTCGGCGAATGTTTCCATGTTCATTTAAGTTAAAGACAACTAAAGGAATATCATTATCCATACTTAGTGAGCTTGCTGTCGAATCCATGACTTGTAATCCTTTAGCAATCACTTCCATATGCGTTAATTCTTCAAATTTTGTCGCTGTTTTATCTAATTTTGGATCCGCTGAGTAAACCCCATCAACGTTGTTCTTAGCCATTAAAATAACATCAGCACCGATTTCTGCTGCACGTAGCGCAGCCGTTGTATCAGTAGAAAAATACGGATTACCCGTTCCGCCGGCAAAAATTACAATCCGACCTTTTTCTAAATGACGCTCTGCTTTACGACGGATATAAGGTTCAGCAATTTGACGCATATCGATTGATGTTTGAACGCGTGTTGGTACGCCAACATTTTCTAGGGTATCTTGTAAAGCTAAAGCATTCATAACTGTCGCTAACATCCCCATATAATCTGCTTGCGCACGTTCCATACCCATTTGTGCACCAATTTGTCCACGCCAAATGTTTCCTCCACCGACAACGATGGCCATTTCAACACCAAGCTCATGTACTTCTTTAATTTCTTGGATGATTTCTTTAATGACTGGCGGTTTGATACCAAAACCATCATTACCTGCTAATGCTTCACCACTTAATTTTAATACGACACGTTGATATTTAGGTTTCACCATTTCAATTCCTCCATTACTGTCTCTCACTATTTTAGCATACTCTCTAGGTTGTGGACACTGCCCATTTGCCAGATTTCGCTTGTTTTTTACGAATTTGCCTAAAAAAATTGAGTGGGAAAAAACTTAAAAAGTTTTTTCCTACTCACCTATAGTCCGCATAAACGGCTGGATTAGAAGTAACTCCCCAGGAACCTAAGTCAAAATCCACTAAAATTTGAAGAACAATTTTTGTGAATTTCGCCTTACGTCCTCAGAGTTGAACGCTTCTGTCTTAGCCTCTTTATTAGCAGATTATTTTTTCACTTGACTCATAACTTCTTCAGCAAAGTTATCTTCACGTTTTTCAATTCCTTCGCCGACTTCAAAACGAACGAAAGATTTAACAACTGCGCCTTTAGAAGCAACATATTTTTCAACAGTCATGTCTGGATCTTTAACGAATGGTTGGTCAACCAAAGCAATCTCAGCTTTGAATTTGTTTAAGCGACCAATAACCATTTTTTCAACGATATTGGCAGGTTTGCCTTCATTAAGAGCTTGTTCAGTTAAAACAGTTTTTTCATGATCTAATTCTTCTTGAGGAATTTGTGTTTCGTCTAGGTAACGAGGATTAATCGCTGCAATATGCATAGATACATCACGTGCTACAGACTCGTCAGTTGTTCCTTCAATAACGCTTAATACAGCAATACGTCCACCCATGTGTAGGTAGCCGCCGAATGCAGCGTTGTCAGATTTTTCAGCAACCGCAAAACGACGGAAATTGATTTTTTCACCAATAACTTGTGTTGCTTCAACGATATCTGATTCGATTGTTCCTTTAACAGTTTTGATTTTCATTGCTTCTTCGATATCAGCAGGTTTGTTTTCTGCTACTAATTCAGCAATTTCTTTTACTAAATCTTGGAACATTTCGTTTTTAGAAACGAAGTCAGTTTCTGAGTTAATTTCAACGATTGCTGCAGAGTTGCCTTTAACAGCAACAGAAGCTAATCCTTCAGCCGCAATACGGTCATTTTTCTTAGCTGCTTTAGCCATACCTTTTTCACGTAATAAATCAACCGCTTTTTCGATATCGCCTTCTACTTCTACTAACGCTCTTTTCGCGTCCATCATACCGACACCAGTCATGTCGCGTAATTCTTTTACTAATTTAGCTGTTACGTCTGCCATTTATTATTTCCTCCTAAAGATGTGTTTTCGTTTTAAAAAAGCTGTTTCAAAGGAGATGAGGCGTGGCGCCTAGCCTTTGAAACAGCTCCGGATTTCAAGATTATTCAGCTGATTCAGTAGAAGCATTGTCGCCTTCTACAACATCAACGATTTCTTCGATTGAAGTTGCAGTTTCAGCAGTTTCTGCTACAAATGTTTCTTCAACTACTTGGTCTTCCCCTTGGTTACCTTCGATAAATGCATCAGCCATTTTTGAAGTAATCAATTTAACGGCACGGATTGCATCGTCATTTGAAGGAATTACTACATCGATTTCGTCTGGATCACAGTTAGTATCAACCATAGCAACGATTGGGATGTTTAATTTGTGTGCTTCTTGAACGGCAATACGTTCTTTACGAGGGTCAACGATGTACATTACATCTGGAATTCTAGGCATATCAGCGATACCACCCAAGAATTTTTCAAGACGTTCACGTTGTTTGTTTAAACCAACAACCTCTTTTTTAGGAAGAACGTCAAAAGTTCCGTCAGCTTCCATAGCATTGATTTGTTTTAAGCGGCTAATACGTTTTTGGATAGTATCCCAGTTAGTTAAAGTTCCACCTAACCAACGGTGATTTACATAGTATTGACCTGAACGAATTGCTTCGTCTTTAATTGCTTCTTGCGCTTGTTTTTTTGTTCCTACGAACAAAGCAACGCCGCCTTCTTCAGCAACTTCTTTCATGTAGTTATAAGCGTTATCTACTAATTTAACTGTTTTTTGTAAGTCAATAATGTAGATTCCGTTTCTTTCTGTGAAGATATATTTCTTCATTTTTGGGTTCCAGCGACGAGTTTGGTGACCAAAGTGTACGCCGGCTTCTAGCAATTGTTTCATTGAGATTACTGCCATTTTTGTTTCCTCCAATTGGTTTTGTATTTTCCCCTCTCAAATTCAACTGTGTGAAGAACTCTTAAGTTAAGAGCACCGCTCCACGCATCCTCTGAGATGTGGTATTTGATGTATCAAGGTTCTCCCTGAGACACCTCTAGTATTATACAATAGGTGAAAAGGGAAAGCAACTGCAAATCCATAGAATTTTTATGATTCATCGATCAACAACCCTCGTCTAAAGTTACTAACAAATTTTGACAAACTATATAACAGACTGTAATTCGTGCAGATATTCAGCCATATCTAATCTTATAGATGAATAAATGATGCCCGTAAACTGTTAATTGACTTACTCACAACGTTCAAAGGAAGAGCGATTCTAGCCGGTTAAAAGATCCTCAAAAATAAAAAAACTATGCATATTTTCTACAAAAAATAAGCATTTATAGTACACTACAACTATCAATATGCTTAGGAGTTAGTGATGAATAAAAGAAATTTCGATATTGATGCGCTAAAAGGTGTTGGTATTTTTCTAGTTGTATTAGGACATATACCTGACCTATCAGGTGAAATTTACAAGTACATTTATTCTTTTCATATGCCATTATTCTTGTTTTGTTCAGGCTATTTGTTATATGGAAAAAGTACGGTAGATTTAAAAAAATATTCACTCGCATCATTCAAAAAAATAATGATCCCCTTTTACATGGCTTATACTATTTCCTATATAGTAACTATTTATTTTAGTGAAGAGAAAAGGTCTCTGGCTTTTTTTCTAGAATTTTTAAAAGGCGGCTTATTAGGTTCTCATTGGATGCAAGTCAATAATTTTGCGTTATGGTATCTACCAATGTTCTTAATTTCCAGTATAATTTTTAGATATGTCTGTACAAAGGGCGACAAAATGGTTCTTTTCGTAGGTATTATGGGGTTTTTACTTTCTCCAATCGTGTATAATTTATTAACAAATCCTGACGAAAAGGTGTTATGGAGCGCGAATGTTATCTTTCCTGCTTTATTTTTTATGATGGTAGGCTATTTTTTTAATAAATACACTATATTCAATAAAATAATGAATCCTAAAGCAACCTTGCCTATGATTGTATCAGGTGGTTTAGGCTTGTACTTAGCCTTTAAATACCCGAGCGAAATATTATACGTTGAAAATTATTGGTATTTAATTTGCGCAGTTCTTTCTTTACTATTTTTTATTTGGATCGTTTTAGGAAATAAAAATAAACCTATTTTATACTTAGGAAAGAATTCTATGAATATCTTAAGCTATCATCTAATAATAATATATATCTTCGAGTCAACTCATTTAAATCAACTCTATATAAATTTAGGGGTAACAGAGATTATTTATGGGTTAGCGCTGACCGTAACGATTATTTTCATTTCATTAATTCCAACATTCATAAAAAATAAAGTCTCTAGAGAAGCTTTGAAATAATAAAAACTCCACTCATTAATTTTGAGTGGAGTTTTGCTTTATGATAGATGATACCGAATGCTATTACCAAGCGATAGTTAATTTTTTGTACTTGTATTCAGACTGTTAATAGCTTTCCTCTTTCGATTCTTCTCTACCATAAAGCCAAAGATTGTTTTCTAGTTGGTTTCGGATATACCTGATCAATCGCTTCTAACTCATCTCTCGTCAAAATAATTTCAGCAGCTTTGACATTAGCCAAAACATGTTGTGGATTCCCTGATTGCGGAATTGCAATCGTCTCTCCATCTCTAATGCACCAAGCTAATAAAAGTTGAAAGACGTCACATTGGTGGTTCGCAGCTATTTCATTCAATAATTTATTTTCTGTAAAATTAGCCCCTAGCTTATCGCCTTTGGCAACTGGCGCATAGGCAATCAAAGGGATCTTTCGTTCGCGCATAAAAGGCCGTAAATCATATTCAATACCGCGGTCGCCTAAATTGTAACGCACTTGGTTAGAGGTACACTGCTCGCCGCCTTTGGCTTGCAAAACTACGTTCAATTCAGCCGTATCCAGATTAGAAACGCCCCATGACTTTATTTTCCCTTTTAAACGTTCTTGTTCTAAAGCTTCGACCGTCTCTTCCAGTGGCACACTGCCTTGCCAATGTAATAAATAATGATCCAAGTAATCGGTCTTTAATCGGCGCAGGCTGCCATCTAAGCTCGTCACTAATTTCTTTTTCGAGGCATTTTCTGGCAAAACTTTTGAGATTATAAATAAATCCTCCCTATTATATGGAGCAATCGCCTCAGCAACCGCTCGTTCTGAAGCACCATTGCCATACATTTCAGCCGTATCAATCACTTCTACTCCGTGTTCAATCCCTGTTCTCAATGCCTGTATTTCTGTTTCTCTAATTTGTGTCTTGTCGCCAAAGGTCCAGGTTCCAAAACCAATTGGGCACACTGCTTGATCGGCAATTCTAACTTTCTTCATCTAGTCCACTCCTCTCAACTCGTTACTACGTTTCTGAACGCTTCATCTAAACCTCTATCAACGAATTTTATCAAATCACGACCGCTCTCATCAATACCAGTCATGTTTTTCCGCGCGTTCTAGTGCATCTATTTGAGCCATCTCTTCCTTCGTTAATTCGAAATCAAAAATCGCTAAGTTTTCCGAAATATGGGCAGGATTGCTCGACCCTGGAATCGCCACGACGCCATTTTGCAAATGCCATCGCAAAATAATCTGCGCGGAAGAACGCTGATGCTTATCGGCAATCTTCGCAATAATGGGATCTTCAAACAATTCTTTTGTATGCCCACGCCCACCAAGCGGATACCAACCCTCCATCACAATCCCTTTTTTAGTAAAGAAATCCAAGACTTCTTTTTCTTGGTAATACGGATGGACCTCATTTTGAATCAACGCTGGCATGATTGTGACGTGTGGCAGAAAATCAGTCAATTCTTCGATATAATAATTAGACAAGCCAATCGAACGGACTTTGCCATCCTTAACCGCCTGCTCCATCGCCTGATAGGCTTCAACATCATGCTCACCAGGATGATGCAATAGGAGCAAATCAAGATAATCGACCTCAAAAGCCGCTAACGCTTCGTCAATCGCTTCTGCTGCTTTCGAATATTGATTCATGTACAACTTAGACGCTAAGAAAATCTCCTCACGGGGAACGCCAGACTGCCTGATTCCTTCGCCAACCTCTGCTTCATTGCCATAAATTTTAGCTGTATCAATTTTCCGATAACCATTCCTTAACGCATATTCGACCGAATTAACAGCTGTTTCGTCTAATTGGCTATACATACCCAAACCAACTATCGGCATCTCATAGCCGCTATTCAACATGACGGACTGCTTGTCGAAATTAAAAACTACTTCATGTCCCACTCCTGAAATATTTTTATCTGTCTGCTGACTTTGTTCTTCTATAGTAGTACTCGGTTGGCCAGTCGTTTCATTTCCTTCATTTGACTGATTAATTGTTGGATTCGCTTGATTACAGCCAGCACTAACTAGCCCTATCACGATAATCCCCATCAGCAATATGTATTTTTTCATTCTTACGCTCCTTTTTAAATAATTCATTTCCCCGATACTATCAATTGTTTTCGTGTACTTATTCGTAACTCCTATCTGTATAGAAAGATAACCAAACTTCATATCTTAGCGACAGTTATGCTTGATAGCTATACAAAAACAATGCTAAACTAAACAAAAAAAGGAGGGTCTACATGGATATTCGTGTGCTCAATTATTTTCTAACGGTTGCCAGAGAAGGAAGCATGACTGGTGCTTCCCGTTTACTACATGTCTCACAGCCAACTTTATCCAAACAAATTAAAGATTTAGAAATTGAACTAGGCAAAAAGCTATTTATTCGAACCAATCATCGCATCAAATTAACCGATGAAGGACTGCTCTTAAAAAAACGAGCGGAAGACATCGTCGATATGTTCGAGAAAACTAAAAACGAGTTTATGACCCTCGATGATATTTCAGGCGGTGACATCTATATCGGTGCAGCCGAAACGGACGCCTTCAAATTCTTCGCACGGACTGCCGTTGATTTACGTCAGCAATACCCTTCGATGCGTTATCACTTATTTAGCGGTAACTCCTTTGAAGTGACCGAACGTTTAGACCGTGGCTTGGATGATTTTGGTATCGTCGTCGACCCGGTTGATCTGTCTAACTACCATTATTTGAGTCTGCCCGATAAAAATACTTGGGGTGTTGTCATGCGCGCTGACAGCCCATTAGCTGAGAAAGACGCCATTACAATTGATGATTTATTAGACCTACCACTCATTGTCTCACGCCAAGCCAATCAACAAAAATTATCCACGGATGCCTTTACACAATGGTTCGGTAACACCTTTGAAAAATTAAACATCGTCGCCACCTATTCTCTGGCCTTCAATTCATTTATCATGGTACGAGAAGGCTTTGGTTATGCCTTAGCTTTTGATGGCCTCGTCAATTCGACATTAGAAAACGGCTTAGTCTTCCGACCTTTAAAGCCTAACATAGAATCTGGTCTGTATATCATTTGGAAAAAGCATCAAGTCTTTTCTCCCTCAGCTGAGATTTTTTTAGAAGCCATCAAGGAAAAACTCGACACACTTTAATAGAACCCGTAGTAAGAATGGCGTGTCCAAATCGCTCAACATTCTTATTACGGGTTTTACTCATGCTTTATTTTTATACGGATTGCGTGGTTGGACGAATAATCATATTGCTCACAGACATTCTTTCTGGTGTATCGATTGCAAAAACAACCGCTTCGGCAATGTCTTCCGATGTCAAACCTGATTCCATTTGACTCTGATGCAACGCTTCGGCCACTTCTTTATCCGATATTGTTGTATACAATTCAGTTGCTACAGCTCCTGGCGAAATAATCGTCGACTTGATCAGGTCTTCGCGATGCTCTTGACGCAAGCCTTCCATAATTGCTCGGACCGCGTATTTAGTTCCACAATAAACAGCTGAATCAGGATACACCACATGTCCAGCCACCGAATCTGTCGCAATGATGTGCCCTGATTTTTGTTGAATCATCACTGGTAAAACAGCTGAAATCCCATTCAGCACGCCCATCACATTAATATTGAGCATCGCTTGCCATTCATCTCTTCGACCTTCACTTAACGGCGCCAGCGGCATAATTCCAGCGTTATTATACAACACATCGATTCGGCCAAATTTTTCCATCGCCAAATCAATCACTTGCTGCACCTCATCATACTTAGTCACGTCCGCCACTTGATAATAAATTTCAGCCTGCGGATAGCTTTCCTTGATTGCCTTTAAGCGTTCCTCACGTCTGGCAGCAATCACCAATTTCGCTCCTCTTTCAGCTAATAAACGAGCGGTAGCTTCGCCAATCCCACTTGATGCTCCCATGATGATAATGACTTTTTCTTTCAGTGTACGCATTCCGATTCCTCCTATTTCTATTTCCAAATAAATCGCATGAAGCGAATAAGTAACATCCCTCTAGTTCATGACAATTATCATTTCATAACCAATCACTTGCTACCTTAAATTTTAGTTGGCTAGTCGGAGAATGTCTAATACTTATGATTCATAGCCAGTTATGCTTTTTAGTTATAGCTAAACGACTCGTCCAAACGAATCACAAGGAGGCCCATAAGTTATCAATCAAATTCCTGTATACTGATAAAATAAACAGCTGCATCTATAGCGAAACAAGTATTTATCCTATTTTCCAAGAAATAATTAATTTTTATTCATCTGACTGTGTTTTTCTCCTTTTATTCGTTATAATATGGAAAATACTATTCATAAAGGAGTACATGCATCTATGCGTAAGGCAGACCGTCATTTACTAATCAAACAAATAATCACTAGCCATTCTATCCGCACGCAAGAGGATCTCTTACAGCAACTAAAAAATCAAGGCGTGACCGCTACACAAGCCACAATCTCTCGGGATATTCGCGACCTACAAATAGTAAAAACAACTGATGAAGAAGGCTTACCTATCTTCCAAATTTTCCAGGGCACCACGTATAACGAAAATGAAAAAGTTGAAGAGGAAGAACGCCTCATCCAAATGATTAAAGATATCGTGACCAAAGTCCAACGGGTACATTTTCTTACCATCGTTAGCACTTTACCTGACAACGCCCATTTGCTTGCTTCCATCATCGATGAATTAAAACCACCTTATGTCGTCAGCACCATTGCCGGCTTCGATACGGTCGTTATCATCTCAGGTTCCGATGAAGAAGCCGAAAAAATGGAAGCTTATTTTACAGAGCACTCCTTGTAAACTAGTTATTTTAATTTTTAAAAATACCAAAATAAGCCAGAAATTTACGAAAGTTTAGTCTCAAACTTTCGTAAACTCTGGCTTATTTTTTTAGCTATCTCATATAATCAATTCTTGATTACATCTTGTTAGGAGCTTGCACGCCTAATAGACGTAAATCTTCTTTTAATAGAATCGCAACAGCGTGTACCAAGGCTAAGCGAGCTTCTTTTTGCTCATCGTCCACCAAAATTTTAGTGTGAGCATAGTATTTATTGAAAGCTTGTGCTAACTTAATGGCATGCTTCGCAATCACTGATGGTTCATATTTTTCAGCTGCTAACAAAATCGTTTCCGGGTATTTTTGAATCAACTTAATGATTTCCCAGCTTTCTTCATCATTCAATTGAAGATTCTTCGCAGCATTTTCTTCATAGCCCGCTTTTTGCAGAATACTCATGGCACGCGCGTGGGTATATTGCACGTAAGGACCTGTTTCCCCTTCAAAACGAACAACTTCTTCCAACGTAAAGTCGAAATTATTCAAGCGATCATTCTTCAAATCATGGAACACAACCGCTCCGACACCGACTTGCTTAGCAACTTCTTCTTTATTTTCCAAATCAGGATTTTTCTCACTAATTTGTTCTCTCGCAGAATCAATCGCTTCATTTAAAACTTCTTCTAACAACACAATTTTCCCTTTACGCGTTGATAATTTCTTACCACCCTGCGTAATCAAACCAAATGGAACGTGCGTCATTTCGTCTTGCCAATCGAAGCCCATTTCTTTTAGAACAGCTTTCAATTGTTTGAAATGATAGCTTTGCTCATTCCCCACAACATAAATTGATTTCGCAAAATCATAGGTCCGTTTACGATATAAAGCAGCCGCTAAATCACGCGTAATATAAAGAGTTGCCCCATCAGATTTGCGAATTAAAGCAGGATTTAAATCATAAGCACTTAAATCAACGATTTCAGCCCCTTCGCTCTCTGACAATAAATGCTTTTCTTCTAACATATCAGTAATTTCTGACATTTTATCGTTATAAAAAGCCTCACCATTTAGCGAATCGAAGCTCACGCCCAACATATCATAAATTTTGTTAAATTCCTTCAGTGACTCTTCGCGGAACCATTGCCATAGACCGATAGCTTCTTGGTCATCCTCTTCCAAACGTTTAAACCAAGCGCGCGCCTCGTCATTTAATTCAGTTTCTGTTTCAGCAACCTCATGGAATTCGACATACAAACGCAATAATTCAGTAATTGGATTTTCTTTGACCGCAGCTTCAGAACCCCATTTTTTGTAAGCTACAATTAATTTACCAAACTGTGTACCCCAGTCACCTAAGTGATTGATGCGAACCGGTTCGTAGCCAATTTTTTCTAAAATAAAACCGATTGAGTTCCCAATAACAGTCGAACGTAAATGGCCCATTGAGATGGGTTTCGCAATATTTGGTGAAGATAAATCAATCGGCACTTTGCCGTGATTGCCAACTGTGCTATCCCCAAAATGACTCTTTTGTTCCATAACCGTTTGTAAAACATTAGCACTAATCATGCCTTTACTCATGAAGAAGTTCAAATATGGACCCACTACTTCAATTTTTTCAAAGTTTGCGCCATCGATTTTCCCTGCCAAATCAGCCGCAATTTGTTGCGGTGCTTTCCGATAGACTTTCGCTAATGAGAAAGCTGGAAAGGCCACATCGCCATGGTCGGTAGACTTCGGATTTTCTAATAATTGTTGAACCTGTTCCAATGATAAATCATCTTTTACTACATCAAAGATCGCTTTAGCCACGATTTCTTTGTTATTCATACTGTATTTCCCCCTATTTTATCTAGATGCTTTTTTAATTTTTTTTAGATTCAGTGTATAAAAAAAGTCCCTAATGACACTGCCTATGCTGCATCATTAGAGACGAGATTCCCCGCGGTACCACTCTACTTGTCCAATCGGACCTTCTTAAATCTGATAACGGTAGATAGCCGTTTGCGCTTGGCAAATTCTCACAAGTGCGCTTCCCAAATAGTTTCCCTTTTCGGCTTTCACCTTCCCGAAATCGCTAGCAGAAAAAACTAAGGTACTCTCTTGATCATCAAAAAATTATATGAAACTGCAACTGATTATAGCAGATTTTCACGCGTTAATCTAGATTAAACCAACAGTTTTCTGAAAAACTTAGCTAAAAATAGCGATTTTTTTCAAAACGGACGCCTAGATGACTCAGATTAATTCCAACTGATAAACTTCTTCAAATATACTTCGCCAGATATTTTTCACCAGATATTCTACTCCAAATATTCTTCTTCAGACACACTACTTCGCCTGGATTTTACACACGAGGAATGAATAAGTCGCCTAAGGTCACAGCCATAATAGCTTTAATGGAATGCATCCGGTTTTCAGCTTGTTGGAATTGGCGACCATAGGCACTTCTGAATACCTCATCCGTTATTTCCATCTCATGGATACCAAAACGTTCAGCAATCTCTTTCCCATAAGCCGTTTTCGTGTCATGGAAAGCTGGCAGACAATGCAATACGATGACTTTTTCATTTTGAGTTTTGTCGATCAATGCTTGATTAATTTGATAAGGACGCAATAAATTTACTCGCTCTTCAAACTTAGCTTCCTCGCCCATCGAGACCCAAACATCGGTGTAGAGCACATCCGCATCCAAGACCCCTTCGTCAACATCTGCAGTAATCAGCAATTGCGCACCAGATTCTTTGGCAAAACCAGTCGCTAACTCGACAATTGCTGAATCAGGCTGTAATTCTTTAGGTGCAACAATCCGAACGTTGGTTCCTAGAATCGCTCCAGTCACCAGTAAAGAATGCGCCATATTATTTCGTCCATCGCCACAATAAGCTAAAGTAATTCCCTCAACTTGACCAAAATTTTCCTGAATTGTTAGAAAGTCCGCAATCATTTGAGTCGGGTGCCATTCATCTGTCAACCCATTCCAGACCGGTACGCCAGAAAATTCTGCAAGCTCTTCAACCACTTGTTGGCTAAAGCCGCGAAACTCAATCCCATCAAACATACTGCCCAACACTCTTGCCGTGTCTTCTGTCGATTCTTTCTTACCCAATTGAATATCATTTGCCCCCAGATATTCTGGATGCGCACCTAAATCAATCGCTGCGGTCGTAAAAGCTGCCCGTGTTCTAGTCGATGTCTTTTCAAATAACAAGGCAATGTTTTTCCCCTTTAAGTATTGATGAGGAATATTTTTCTTCTTTAATTCTTTTAAATGTTGAGAAAAATCAATTAAATACTGTAACTCAGCTTTCGTAAAATCTTTTTCCGCCAGAAAACTTCTTCCCTTAAATACTGATTTCGTCATACTATCACACTCCATTTTGAATATTATTTCTATTACCTTCTATTTTCTTGTATATTCAATCAAAAATCAAGCATTATTGATCATTTATTCACTTTGCTCATTAGAATAGAGTGATGATACTCTCTTCCTTAAATTCTTTCGGAGACTTCTTCAGATATTTTTTGAAAGTTTTATAGAACTGTGCATAAGTAGGATAACCAACTAAGGGTGCTATTTCTTCAAATCGCAAATTAGTCGAACACATCAATTCAATCGACTTGTTTATGCGAAATTTAATCAGATATTCTGTAATGGTATCGCCAGTTTTTTTCTTGAAGAGACGACCTAAATAATTGAGGGATAGATTATTAAATTCTGCTAATTCATTTACATAAATAGGATTGGAATAGTTTGTATGAATATATTCTTTTACAAAATCAACAGGATTATAGTATTTATCGACCCCATCCAAAATTTGAGTGGTTAAGTTAGTGTGCTGCGTATGGGCGGGATCTTTAAATAATTGAATTTGTGAAGATAAGATTTGTTCAGAAACAATTCGCTCGAATATTTCTCCACCAATATATCCTTTAATTTGAGAAAATTTATTATAAATGTAGCGGACCTCTGTCCAGTCATCAATCGGTCCACCGTAGATCATTAGAATACTACTAGAATCTTGTGCCTCCATAAAAACACATATTTGTTGAATCACCGGTAAAATATTTTTAAAAGCATGAATTCTTTTAGTCTCGACGTCACTACCTTCAATTAAGCCTAAGTGAATACAGAGAATATCCGGTTCAATTTTATCCATCATTTCTGCTTCAAGTAGATTCGTAACAAAGCCAATCGTGAATAATCCAGCTTCTTTGGCAGCACGAATCAATTCCACTTCTTGAGAATAGGTCATCCCTCCTGCTTCCAAAGCTTCCCTAAATTGACCATCAATCAAACTAATTGTTGGATAATTTACAACACCTGTATACTGACTATTCTTAAGATAGGTCAGTAATTCATTTGAATCCATTAATGGATCCGTTGCATTTACACCAAAAATGACGGGAAACTCTTCAAGAATCGGCAAAAGCTCCTTACTAGAAAACTCACGCACCATCTCATTACTATTCACAATAGGCAAATAACCAGCTAATGGGCTTCTACCCAGCTGCCTAAATTTCCCTGAATTTAATGCTAAAATCAGATCAGCACCGCCATTCTTGGCATTAACCGCACTCCTCCCTGTCGCTGTATCCATCCCTAAAAGATAGTTTCCCTCATGAATTTCTTGTTTGAGCTTGCTCAAAACTACTTCTTTTTTCATATCTACCTCACGCTTTCCTTGTCAATGAAGGATCCTATATCACCCATAGTATACGTCAGTTTAGTCAAAAAACAAATTTAGAGGAAATAGTCTTTCAACAGACAACTAAAAAGACGTTTATGCAGTGATTAATAAGAAGTTTATTTCAATACAATTATGAAGTATCGTCTATTCAATAATGACAGTAATAGAATCCATATATATTCTTAGAAAAACATATATAGTTAAGCAAAAAAAATCAATTAATGACAACAAATTATCCGATTTTCTATCACTTGTCTTCATTCGCACACTTTTTGAAGCAAAAAATGATACTTTCAAAGGCAAAACCTACTGTTCAATGGATTCTTGCTGGTTGGTGTGCTAGTAAAATACTAGAAAACAGTGCGAATAGGCACTAGTGGGAAAAAATACTGAATTCGCTAATTTACGACTAAGTAACAAAAAATATTCTTGAATAATGTCATAATTTTAGCTGATTTCCGGAAAAATTGTTCGCAGAACCCTATATTCATAGGCTTCTCTAATTCTGAGAAATTTCACGTCTAACATTTAATAAGTAATAAATGTCTATTTTTTTATCACTAGTCCTCATTCGCACACTTTTTAAGGTAAAAATTTGGAAAAAATGATGATTCTAAAGTCAAAACCTACTAGCTAAAGGATTCCTGTAATTTAACACGCTGTTAAAAATCACAAAAACAGTGCGAATAGGCACTAGTGAGAAAAAAACACTGAATCTCCATCTAGCAGACAGTTAACCCATCCGTAATCAAAAAAAATCCAGCTAATTAATTGAGTGATTGCTCACCAATAACTAGCTGGATTTATCGTACATAAAATATTTTATTTCGCCATCAAATCACAGGCTACATTGTCTGAAAGACTAAGCTTGGATTGGCATTCAACGAATAGTCAGAAAGATGGCCTAATTGTAATTCCACATGAGCTGCTGCACCGATCATCGCGGCATTGTCACCACATAAGCGTAATGGTGGCACGAGTAGCTCAACTTCTGGTAGTCGTTCAGCGATGGCTTCTGACATTGCGCGCCGTAATCCTGCGTTAGCCGCCACCCCACCAGCCATAATTAACTGGTTCACCGGGTACATTTTGCAGGCACGTAAGGTTTTTTCCACTAATACTTCAATGACACTTGCTTGAAAACTAGCCGCAAGATTTTCGCGACTCAAGACTTCATCGCGTTGTTCCGCATTATGAACCAAATTAATGAACGAACTTTTCAAGCCACTAAAGCTAAAATCAAAGTTATCTTCTTTTAACATCGCCCGCGGAAAGTTGTACGTATCTTCGCCTAAATGCGCCAATTCATCGATTTCTTTACCACTTGGGTAAGTCAAACCTAAGACCCGACCCACTTTGTCATAAGCTTCTCCGGCTGCATCGTCGCGAGTTTCCCCGATAATTTCAAAGGAGCCATCCTCTGCCATATAGACAAGTTCGGTATGCCCACCGCTGACAAGTAGAGCCATCAGCGGAAATTCCAATGGTTTAACCAAACGCGCCGCATAAATGTGACCCGCCATATGATTGACCGGAATCAGCGGTAATTGATGTGCCCAAGCAAAAGCTTTGGCAGCGGAAATTCCAATCAATAACGAACCGACCAAGCCTGGTCCATAAGTAACTGCAACTGCCGTTAATTCATCAGGCGTCACATCTGCTTCTTGTAATGCATCCTCGATACATAGCGTAATCTGTTCGACATGATGTCGACTGGCAACTTCAGGTACGACCCCGCCGAAGCGTTTATGACTCTTAATTTGTGAAGCCACAATATTAGTCAATATCTCAGAACCGTCAGCTATTATCGCCACACTGGTTTCATCGCAGCTACTCTCAATCGCTAAAATTAATTCTTTTGTCTCGCTCACTCGCAGTTCCTCACTTTCGCACTCATAATCACCGCATCTTCACAGGGATTGTGATAATAAGATTTTCTCAGCCCTAGAAAACGGAATTTTTCGGATTTATATAAGTTTTGAGCAACCACGTTCGAACATCGAACTTCCAAAAAGACTTGAAAAACATCTTGTTGCTTTAATTGTATCAGTAGCTCCTGTAATAATTTTCGTGCACAGCCATGGCCTTGAAAAGCTTTTGCGATTACGACATTCGTAATTTCAGCCTCATCTAACACTAAGTTACAGCCCACAAACCCAATAATTTGTTGCTCTTCTTCTAAAATCAAGTAATAAGATTTTGTTTCATTCAGATCATTTTCAAACTGTTGATAATTCCATGGCGAACCATGCTCATAAGACTCTTCACAAATCGTCCATAAACGATTAGCCAACTCTGCGGTTGGAAGATCATTTTTTTTATAAAACACCTAATTCACTCTTCTTCTATAAGTTTAATCATATCTAGTGCGTCTTCATTCGTTTCATTGTAATAAGCAGATTTCACCGCTTTGGAAATAAATCCTTTTTTTCGATACAGCCGCTGAGCATCTTTATTCCCCATTCGGACTTCTAAAGAAACTGTATCACAGCGATTCATTATAGCAAATTTAACGATTTCGTCAATTAATTGACCACCAATTCCCTGTTTCTGATAAGTTGGCGTAATCGCAATATTGGTTATATGACAGTCATTCCCAATAATCCGACCACCGATAAAACCTACCAATTGCCCTTCTACACAGACTGATAAATATAAATGAGCAATCGGCGAAGTCAATTCACTTAAAAAAGCACTCTTTGTCCAAGGAATCTGATCCCCATAGACCTTGCGTTCAACCGCCAATAATTCTTTGATATCTTCTAATTCTGTCTGTCGAAACAAGAAAGTTTGGCCCGCTAGTTCGAAAAATTTTGGTAGATAAATATTTTTTTTGCGTAATGGATAAAGCACACGTTGAGAGAGTGTTTTAAACCTTTTCAACATAGTTTTCGTCTCCTGGATTATGTGTTTCTAACCATTTCTCCTCCGCTTCAACTCGTTTGAGATAGGCTGGTAAAAAATCTTGAATGTTCGCAGTAGGTTCAGCTTTTTCACCTAAGACAGCCAATGTAATTCCATTTGGCACATCCCATGAGGCATGTGTATTAATCTCAGCCTGCGGCAAAGTCGCCAAAATTTCCTCTGAAAAATTAGCCACGTCGGTTCCAACAAAGTAGATTGGCTCAGCAGATTTCGCTAATTCTTCTAGTAAATGAGTGATCGATAGATGACTATCTTGCTGAACACAAACCAACTGATCCTCTTCCCATTGATAAATCCCCGCATAGACATTTCTACGCCGTGCATCGAATAATGGCACGATGCGACCAGGTTGATTGAGGCAATTAGCTGCAATTGTCGCTAAACTAGAGAGCCCGACCAATTCTTTTTTTAATGTATAAGCTAATGTCTTGGCTGTCGTCACCCCAATACGCAAGCCTGTGTAAGAGCCCGGCCCCTGAGCAACCACAATTCTATCAATATCAGAAGGCTTTTTGCCTACAGACTGAACCAATGAATCCAATGCAGGCATCAAGGTTACACTATGATTCTTTTTGACAGTCGTTTGTATTTGGCCCAAGACTCTGCCATCTTCTAACAGTCCAAGCGCTAAGGTTTGATTAGACGTATCAATCGCAAGTATAATCATCAAAAATCCCTTTCCTTTTTACAATAATAATGGACTTATTGTAGCATATTTCTTTCAAACTTAATATTACTTTATCTACAGTTACAGTCCACGGATTTGTTTCATGCCGACGAAGGAAAAATCATGTAACGCTTCCAAGCAAGCCCCTACTGATTTAATCGTTCTAAAATCAGTTCCGCCACCAGTCCCGCGATGGACTCACTAATTTATTCAACTAGCCACAATCTATTCAATAACTCGTTCGGCTGCCCCCGTTCAAATTTCCTCAACTTTCTACGAAACAAATAAAAGAACCAACGCCATTATGGGTTGGTCCTCATTTTTGTTCGCTTGATTCATCATTAAAAAAACCATTCATTCGCATTAAGTATACTTAGAATTTTTTTGTATTACCTCGCACCTATAATGCCTACCTAGTAGACTCTCGGAGCGTAGATTCTCTCAGCACAAGTTCTGTGCCCACTGTAATCTTCCGTGGAACTGGCGACTTATCTTGACTTAAGGAAATTACGGTCTCCACCGCTAATTCACCCAACCATTCAGTATATACTTTGACAGTTGTTAAAGGTGGACTGACATACTTCGCGACACTGCTATCGTTGAAGCCAATCACTGCTATATCTTTTGGAACGGCTATCCCCGCCTCTTGTAAAGCACGTAAAGCGCCAATCGCCAAGGCATCGTTGGACGCAAAGAACGCATCTGGTAGCTGTCCTTTATTTTGTTCAAGATACTTTTTCAGTGCTTCGTAACCCGCTTCAACAGAAAAATCTGCTTCCACAACAAATGCAGGATCATACAAATTCTTTTGGCTCAACAATTCTCTGAATGCTGAAAAACGTACATCTGGAATAACCTGATGAGTTGGCTTGGTATATTCTTTTCCTGTCAGAATGCCCAATTTTGTGTAACCAGCTGCTAGCAAGTAATCCGTGACATCCTTGACACTCTGATGAAAATCAACAACCAGTGAATTATAGCCTTGCGTCATGGCATCAAAATCGACAAATAGTAGATTACCTTGGGTTGCACCTAAAAATTCTACTTGCTCCCCATCAAATTTCCCTAAAGCAATCGTCCCATCAACCGGCTCATCACTCATCTGCGAAAGTGTTTCTTTTATAAGGCGAATGCCTAATTCTTCCGCCTTCTTTTCAATCCCCAGACGAATCGATAGATAATAGAGGTCATCCAACTCTTCTACCTCGTTGTACCATTGAATCAGACGAATTTGCGCCTGACCTTGACGCTGATTTTTTTTGTGCTTGGTATAGTTTAATTCTTCGGCCACTTCAAAAATTTTCTTTTTGGTTTCGTGTCCGACAGATAATTCTTTATCATAATTTAAGACGCGTGAAACTGTTGCAGGAGAAACACCTGCCAGTTCAGCAATATCTTTGATGGTAGCCATGTTTCTCCTTTCATTCATCCAGTATTACAGTGTCTCAATAAAGCGTCCAAACGCTTGTTTTCCGTCTGCCGTACGTTTGAAGACTCCCGCATCTGACAAAACTTGAGCAAAGACTTTCCCGACCGCTTCCTGGACCACTTGTTTGACGTTTTCTTTGTTCACGGAATTCGCCTGTTTCAGTTGATCCGCCCAGTCTTTATGGTAAGCCGCTAACTCATTTTCTTCGTCTAACAAATAACGTTCCACTTCGATTAATTCTTTTTCTAGTCGTGGTGGTAAAACGGCTAAGCCCATAACTTCAATCAAACCGATATTCTCTTTTTTGATATGTTGGACTTCTTTATGCGGATGGAAAATGCCATCTGGATGTTCTTCTGATACATTATTATCTCGTAAAACTAAATCCAATTCAAATAAATCTTTTTTACGACGCGCAATCGGTGTCACTGTATGATGAGGCGTGCCATCCGCAGAGAAAGCCGAAACTTCCACGGATTCATCTGAATAATTTTGCCATTTTTCATAAATTTCTGTTGCGGCCTCCACAAGCTCCGCCTGATTTTTCCCTTGCAAACGAATCACAGACATCGGCCATTTGACAATACCTGCCTGCACCGTTGGAAAATTCGTCAGCGAAAATTCTTGCTCAATCTCAGCTTTCGCCATCGGAAATTCATGACGGCCCGCTTGATAATGATCATGAGATAAAATTGAACCACCCACAATCGGTAAATCGGCATTCGAACCGACAAAATAATGCGGTAAAACTTCGATAATTTTTAATAGTCGCGCAAACGTTTCGCGAGAAATTTTCATTGGACGATGCTCTTCCGACAAAATAATCGAATGCTCATTGTAATAAGCGTAAGGCGAATACTGGAAGCCCCAGCTTTCCCCATCGAGATTCATCCGAATAATCCGATGATTGGTCCGCGCCGGATAATTCAACCGACCTTTATAGCCTTCATTTTCCATGCACAGCATACATTTTGGATAATCGACTTTCGCCGCTGTCCGTTCCGCCGCAATCTGTTTCGGATCTTTTTCCGGTTTTGATAGATTAATCGTAATTTCAATCTCACCGTACTCCGTCTCCACTGGAAAAATAATATTTTTTGCAATCGCACGAGTTTTGATATAATCGTTGGCTTTACTCAACTCGAAGAAATAATCCGTTGCTTCTTTAGGACTCTTTGAATAATGTTGGGCAAAGAACGCATTTACGACAGAAGGTGGTGGCGTTAAGAAGTCCATTAACTGGGCCTCTAACATCTCAACCTCTGCTTGATTTTCTGTAATTAACTGATTCTCACGGGCCTTCGCAATCAACGCATCCAGTAACTCTAATGAAGGCTGACTTGGCTTTTGTTCTTGCATGTCAGACAGAGAATCCTCGCCAATCAAGGCAGCTATCCGATTGTGCAAATAAATTCGGTCCATCTCCATCCAACCGCCAGAAGCAATCGCTAATGTCGTGAAATCATAAATTGTTTGACTGATAGTCACAACCAAACCTCCTAGTCTTCATACCCGTTTGGATGGCTCACATGCCAATCCCAAGCAGTTTTAATAATAGCCTTCACTGAAGTGTATTGCGGATCCCAACCTAAGACTGATTTCGCTTTTTCACTAGCTGCAACCAATGTGCCTGGATCACCTGCACGACGAGGCGCCACTTTTGCTGGAATTTCTTTGCCAGTTACTTCGCGAGCCGCTTCAAGCATTTCTTTGACTGAATAGCCATTGTTACTGCCCAAGTTAAAGACGTTACTTTCGTTACCAGCTTTCAGATATTCTAACGCTAAGATGTGCGCGGCAATCAAATCTTCTACGTGGACATAATCGCGGATACATGTGCCATCTGGCGTATCGTAATCCTCACCAAAGATTGATAAAGCTTCACGTTGGCCTAAAGCCACTTGTAAAATGATGGGTACTAAATGTGTTTCTGGATCATGATCTTCACCAATTGAAGAATCAGCTTTCGCTCCTGCCACGTTAAAGTAGCGTAAAGCCACATAGCGCATGCCATAAGCGTTGTCACACCATTTCATCATTTTTTCCATCATTAGCTTACTTTCACCGTAAGGATTTTTTGGATTGGTTGGAGTTGTTTCGCGAATTGGTGTTTCTTCAGGCTCGCCATAAGTCGCTGCTGTCGAAGAAAAGACAATATTTTTCACATCAAATTCTTCCATTACTTCAAGTAGAACTTGCATACCATAGACATTATTATTGAAATATTTTAGCGGTTTTTCGACAGATTCGCCGACTAAAGAGCTGGCTGCAAAATGGATAACCCCTTCAATTTTTTCTTGTTTGAAGACACTTTGAACAAAGGCTTTATCGCGCACATCGCCTTCGTAAAAACGGGCATCTGGATGAATCGCTTGTTTGTGCCCAGTTAGTAAGTTATCGATAACAACTACCTCGTAGCCTTTTGTAACTAATTGATTAACTGCATGAGAACCGATATAGCCGGCTCCTCCTAAAACTAAAATTGACATATTATTTTCGTCTCCTTTGTGATAAATACTTTCCTATCTATCTTACAGTTTTCTGGCGCCATCATCAATGCTTGCTTTGTAAAAGTCTGCCGCGTAACCAATTTTTTCTTTGTAAGCCGCGCCAACCGCCTCGATAAATTCTGGCAAGACCGCTTCTTTTACTAAAGCAATTCCGCAGCCGCCAAAGCCAGCCCCAGTCATTCTAGCCCCTAAAACGCCCGGTTGTGCTTGAGCTGCCGCAACTAGGGTATCAAGTTCAATTCCCGTCACTTCATAATCATCACGTAATGATTCATGAGAAGCATCCAATAATTGGCCAAATGTTTCTAAATCATTCGCTTGTAAAGCAGCTTTGGCTTTCAATGTCCGTTGATTCTCAGTCACCGCGTGTTTAGCACGGCGAATCAAGGTTTCATCGCCAATTAAATCCGTATTTGCGTAGAATGTTTCTTCATCTAACTCACCAAGACTTTGGATAGCGAGCTTCGTTTGTAAGCGGCGTAGCGCTTCTTCACATTCGCCTCGGCGTTCATTGTATTTCGAATCCGCTAATTCTCGACGCTTATTCGTGTTCATAATCGCCACGACATACTCACCAAAAGCGGCTGGTACCACTTCATACGACAGTGTATTTGTATCTAATAATAAGGCATGGTCTTTTTGACCCATACCGATGGCAAATTGATCCATAATTCCTGAATTTACGCCGATAAACTGATTTTCCACTCGTTTCCCTAATTTGACTAAATCTAACATCTCCACTGATAAATCAAATAAATCCCGCACAATGACCCCAGTCAATAATTCGAGAGAAGCCGATGAAGATAAGCCCGCACCATTCGGTATCGTGCCATAAATAAAGAGATCCATACCTGAAGATACGTCGTAGCCATCTTCGATTAGGTAGGCAATCACACCCTTAGGATAGTTCGTCCAATTATCTTTTTTGTTGTAAGATAAATCTTCTAACGAAAATTCAATCCGGCCCAGTTCCGCAAAGTTTTTAGAATACAAGCGAACCATTTTATCTGTTCTTTTTCTAGCTAATCCATAGGTACCAATCGTAATCGAAGCCGGAAAAACATAGCCTCCATTATAATCAGTATGTTCTCCGATTAGATTGATTCTTCCTGGTGCAAAATAATCGCCGGTTGCCGTTTCACCATCAAATACTTCTTGAAACTCTTTATGCAAGTCTTTTAACATGCGAACACTTCCTTTAATTTCTTTTAGTAAATTTATTATAAAACATTTACTAAATATTTACAACTCAAAATAAACCGATTACAAAAATAATCTTTCTACTGGTCTTTTCCTTCGTTATCAGCGATAATATAGGAGTAGAATAATATTAGAATAAAGAGGTGTTTCCTATGAAAAATTTCGTATCTGGACTATTTGTCGGCAGCGTAGCAACTATGGCGGCTATCGCTGGAACAATTGTAGCTGCAAAAAAAATCATCATTGATCCTATTGAAGAAAAAGAGGCAATGATTGAAGAAAACCGTAAAAAAGCCATGAGAAAACGGATCACTCGTTAAAACAACTAAAACAGCCCCTACTTCTAGCAGTAAACAGAGCCTCTAAATTTTTTAGGTCTCTATTGAACTGCTCGCACAGTAGGGGCTGTTTTGCGCTGTCTATTTCGTTCGCTGTCTCTCTGTCTATCTCTTTGTCTATTTTTCATCTTTGTCATTTTTTTGACCTTTTTTCTCATCAGCTTAATCTTTGTCTTTTACTGTGTCTTCGACCTCCACGTTCTAACTTGATTCAGCCTCGAGCCATTCCTTTAGACAAACAGCCTGATTAGCTACCGTATCCTTGGCTCCATAGACTAAAGTCACGACGGGATTCTCTGAGACGATTTCCAGCAATTCAGCAAACGCCTCTTTACCCGTTCCTTGTGCTAATTCTGCTTCATATTTTTCTTTAAATTCTGCAAACTTTTCTGCCTCATGATGAAACCATTTACGCAGTTCATTACTAGGAGCAACTTCTTTGAGCCACTCATTCACCTGCGCCTGCTCCTTCGAAACGCCCCTCGGCCATAATCGATCCACCAATACACGGTAACCATCCGCCTCTGCTGGTTCCTCATATGCTCTTTTTAGCTTAATCATCGCGATTCCTCCTCCAATCTCTAAAGTAATTCCTCTGTCATTTGCTACTTCTATCTTACGCATTTTCAGCAATTTAGACAAAAGTAAACCATTCTAAACGCACCACCTGAAAATGAAATCCCAAAAAATTGTTTCGATTTCACCTAGGCTATTTTTGCGCAGAAGATTTACTAATAACGATGCTCAAAAAATAAAAAATCCTCCAAGCTTTAGTTAAAAAGCTCAGAGGAAACCATTTAGTCACTTATTTCAATCTACCTAACGTAAAAAGTGCTTAATACGTGATATTTTTTTTCTTAATTTTACCCGTCCAACCATCGTATCCACCTTTAAGCAGATAAATATCTTTGTAGCCTTGCTTGCGCAGTTTAGCCGCAGCACGAATACTCATACTTTTCTTTTGGTCATAAATATAGACTGGTTGATCCTTACGAATAGAGCCATAAGATTGCTTTAAAACAGTGTAAGGAATATTTCTTGCGCCTAAAATATGGCCTGCATCGAACGTATCTTTTTCACGCACATCGATGACTTGCGCTTTACGCATCCCCTCACGAAATTCTTCTTCCGTTAACGTAGTTGCTGAGCGCTTACCCATGAAACGAATATACAATTCATATCCTGCAATCGCCAGAATTATTAAAATTAATACGATATTAACTACCCACATTTAATTCAAACCTTTCTATTTATCAAGTTGTAAAGCAAGTGAGGCAGCCCCGATAACACCGGCTTCATTGCCTAACACAGCTAATTTAATTTTTGTACTTTCTCTCACTTGTGGGAAAGTAAATTCATTGAAATACTTTTCAACACGTGAGCGTAGAAACTCGCCAGCAGCCGAAACGCCGCCACCTAAGACAATGCTTGATGGATTCAAGGTATTTCCTAAGTTCCCACAAGCTAAGCCCAGGTAGAAACACACTTTGTCAACCACCATTAAGGCAAATGGATCATCTGCTTGCGCATACTCAAAGATATCTTTACTAGACACCTCTTCGCCATCATCCAATAACGCTTTAATTTTAGAATCACCGACATATTCTTCCGCTAAATGACGCGCCACACGCACCACACCAGTCGCACTAGAAACAGTTTCTAGACAACCACGCTTGCCACAGGTACATTCAAAACCATTCGGATCAACCGTCACGTGACCAATCTCACCCGCGCAACCAGCCGTTCCATGAAGTAGTTTCCCTTCAGCGACAATTCCGCCACCAACGCCTGTTCCGAGCGTGATAAAAATAACGTCAGGATCATTTTCTCCAGCACCCTTCCAACGTTCGCCTAAAGCTGCAACATTGGCATCATTATCCAAAGTAAACGGAATCTTCGTACCTTTTTCGATTAATTCTCGTACCGGTTGCAAAGTTGACCAATTTAAATTGTAGGCGCCAATCACGGTACCTTTCTCTTGATTGACACTCCCAGGAGTCCCCATACCAATACCAATGAAATCTTCACTGGTCATATTATAAAGGTCCAAACGATGATTGATTGATTCAACAATCTCTGGAACGATATGACTACCTTCATCTAAAATGTTGGTATCAATACTCCATTTTTGTTGGATCTCACCATCTGTCGTTAAAATTGCAAATTTTGCTGTAGTTCCGCCTAAATCAATCCCAATAATTTTTTTATCCATTAGTATTTTCCTTTCTGTCGGCTTTCCTCAATGTGGTGTTCTCTTTTTAAAATTCGCCAAGCAGTCATATACGTATCTTTATCAATCAGCCGTCCTTCATACAGGTTTCTCAGCTCGATTGTCATCAATTCAATATCGTAAATCCTTGCGCCCACATACACGTAAATGCCAAATTGTTTAAATAATTGTTGTACATCATACAAGCTTTCCATTTTTGCACTTCCTTGAACATTATACAAGACTCGTCCTATCTTTTACAATGCTATTTCGACTCTTTTCTTACTCGATTGACTAGTTTGTTCAATTTTTTTCAAAATAAAAAACTACAATTTCTAGTATAACAAAAATTCCCCAGTTTTTCCTTAATTAGCTGATAAAATTAGCGCAAAAAATCGACCCCAAAAATCAATTTCAAAAACCATCCAAAAAAATCAGCGCAAATAAATAAATGAGATGCCTCTCAAAAAAAGAAGGCATCTCATTTAGTAGTCGTATAAATAACTTGACCCACTAATTTAGATCAAGCCATATTTTTTTAATCCCATCAGGAAAAGAACAACTAGCAGGAAGATGTAAATTCCGCCAGCAATAATTCGTTCATGAATCGAGTAACGCTCCTTATTATGCGGTAGAGCAATTGAGCTACCTAATAAGAGCCCCCCAACAATCCCACCGACATGACCCCAGATATCAATCGTTTGATCAAATACACCAAACAATAAGTTCATCGCCACAAATAAAACGAATTGACGAACCATCCCTTGAATCGTTGCATTGTCTCTAAAATGAACACCCAAAATCAAAAAGGCGCCAAACATCCCGAACAACGCGGTACTTGATCCGGCAGCGACAGTCGTCGGACCATTAAAAGCAAAACTAGCCATATTTCCCATAATCCCACTCAATAAATAGAGTAAGAAGAAGCGACCATGCCCATAGATTGCTTCAATCTGCGAGCCCATAAAATATAAGACTACGGAGTTTAATGCAAAATGTGATAAGCCAAAATGGATAAACATCGGTGTAATTAAGCGCCAATATTCATGTAGAAAAGCGACACGCGGTCCATACATTGTCCCATTCGCATAAAACCATTGATCCAGTGTTGGCGATAAAAACATTAATAAAAAGACAACCGTCTGAATCCCCAAAAAAGCATACGTTAAAAAAGGCTTGTTCAGCCAGCGTTTAAGTTTCATTTGTTGCTGATAATTCATCTATTTACTCCTTTATCAAAATCTGTAAACAGCTGTCCGACAGGAATATCGAAGGACTCAACTGGCCAATTTTCTTGAAGCTGTTCACGGAACACCAAACTACACGTTTGTCCTGTATAGGTAGCTAAATATCGATCATAATAGCCCCCACCAAAGCCAATTCGATAGCCATCAGGTGAAAAAACAAGACCTGGTACAATAATCAAAGACAACTCATCCGACGGTACAATTAATTCTGAAGCGGGCTCCTGAACGCCAAATGATGAACGTGTATAGGTGGTCTGCGGGGTTGTTTCATAAAAAATCATTTCCCCTTTAGGAAACGATTTTGGTGCAGCCATTCGTTTTCCCTCCAGCCAGCCTTGAGCAAAAATCGCCGAGGTTTCAAACTCAAAGCCCAAAGAGATGACGGCTGCTACTGACTGAGCCTGTTGCCATAGCTCACTTGCAAAAAGCTGCGCCAAGATGGCTTGTTCTCTTTCTCGTTTAGCTTCAGGAAATTGATGTAATTCTTGTAATAGTTGGATCGTCTTTCCTCTAAGCACTTTTTTGTGTGCCTTCTTATCCATGCGCGCTCCACTCCCTTATCAAATGGTAACGAAAAATAAAGAAAATGGCAATCTTTCTCGAATGAATTCATACAAAAATCATATTTCCTTCATTGAAGGGGCATCCCCTTACGAAAAATTATCACTTCAAACTAACAAGCAAACTAAAGTTAAAACAGCTCACAAATATTCTTTTATTATGCATACAATAAATACGAGCCTACTGCTGTATCGGGGCGTCGGCTTTTCTAACCCATTTTTGAAATACATGGGGATAAAGATTCTCTTCATCGACAATTCCTTGAATCTCTTCAGCTAATTCAAATGCTGAGAAATCCATTTCTTCAATATAGGTATCTCCCTCAAATTCCGCATCAATCAACGTCCGCCAGATCACTGACGTGTAAGGTAACATCTCTTTATAGAGACGACTGCCTCCTGATATATAGATATCTTCTCGACAATGTTCCGCGTAGTTCAATAACTCTGTTACCGATGAGATTACCTCCGCATTCTGGCGTACAGGCAACTCTTTTTGGCAAGTGATCACCAAAATATGTCGGTATTTTTCACTGCGGTAATCCAACCCTTGATACGTTTTTCGTCCCATCGCAACTATCGAATCGACCGTATGTTGTAGAAAAAAATTCATATCATTTGGTAAATGCCATGGCAATAGTCCTTCTTTACCGATTAAGCCATTACGATCCTGAGCCCATATTGATAAAAACATGTTCATGCACCTCTTTATTTTTTTGTTTATCAATTTTTATAAATAGTCCTGTATTTTCATAAATCATTAGGACAACCACTTAACTAGGCAATTAATTTTCTGAGAGTGGCGAGTAAATATTCATCCGCATTCCAACATTCAAGCGCCGTCAGCTGCTGGTAGGCACCTAGAAAATAAGGAAAATGGGTACAGCCAAATAAAATACCGTCCACCTGATTTTTTTCGAAAAAGTCAATCGATTCGCGGATTCCTTGTCGCTCACAAATTTCTTGTGGTGAGCGCCCTTTTTCAATGCTATCCACCCAATCGAGATTGGTTATTCCATAGACTCTAGTCCGTTTATTTTCTTGGACAATCACCCGTTCAATACCAGCTGCACCTTGAGCATTCGCACTAATTACACCTATCCGAGAATACGTTCTGGCCAACTCTTTATAGTATAGAAATGGCGTCAAGATAGGCACTTGATGTTTCACAGCCAACGCTTCAAAATCAACACTAGCACTGAGCGAGTTACAGTAGATGAGAAATACCGCAACCTGTTCCTCAACGATTAATTGTGCAATCATCTGATCTATTATTGCCACCCGTTCGTCTGCATCCATGGTTTGAAAATACGTTTGCTCAACAGGCGTTTCAGAAATTGGACAAGCAACTAGCTGATTAGCGAATTGTTTTCTCACCAACTGAATTCCCTGTTCTGTATCGACCTTCGTCCCCGCCATGACCGCGATTTTTTTAGACATACTAACCCCTCACAATCCTTCGACCGTGGCTTTTTCATTTCCATTCGCGCCATTCTCATGACCGTCGTCATATCTATTCTGGCAATCTCCTCAACCCTTGCTCTTTTAAATAGAAATAATCTGCCTCGTCTCACCAATTTTTCCTTTAATCATACTATTTCTCGGCATGAAAGGCTAGTCCAGAACATTGATTATCGAATAGATTAGACTCTCTGCTCTTCCTCTTCTTCTATAACTACGTAGAATTTTCACTTTCCCTATCCGCATTTTCCTATCAATGCTTTTCCGAATAAGGTACACTAACAATATACATAACTCAAACGAGGTGCGCATCATGAAAAAAACGCGGTTACTGCTACTTCCAATTGCTTTAATTTTAGGATTAGTTGGTTGCAAACAGACGGACACTACCGATAAAACTGAACGTTCGACTGAACCTACGGCGATTTCTGCCCAACAGACAACCACTCAGACTCAGTCTAGTCAAACTAGCGCTTCAACTACATTCACAAGCGTGACTAGCGAGCAGCCACAACCATCAGCCGAATCAATTGTTCAAACAACAAGCTCATCGACTGAGAGCACGGCGCCATCAACTTCTGAACCAACCGATCCGTTAGCCAACTATTCCAATTTACAGATTGAATACGCCAGAGTTTGGCTTGCCACAATGGGCACCACTTACAAAGACTGGTTAGAAGATCCGGGATTCGAACTCCAAGTCACTAATCAGCCCGTCGGCACACCCGTCAATCCTTATGAAGAAAATAGCTTAGTTTTCAATCGAGAAACGGTGGTTCTGACTGGACTCTTCGGCTATCAAAGTCTAGTCGTCTATTCAAGTAATTACGATGGCACCATCACAAAATATCCCGTGCCTAGCCATTTTCCTGGCGATAATGGTACCAATGAGATTTCTCAAAGTATTTTAGATCAAGCTAGCATAATCCCTATTCCCACTAATAATCCTGAGGATATCAAACAATTAATTGAGGTTATGGTCATTAATTAGTATCTGCTGATTCTTACGAAATAAAAAGTCATCCTAGTAGGCTTATTTGCCGAAAACGATTAAACTAAGGAAAGAGAAGGAGCGATTATTATGAGTATTTATGACTACCAAGTCAAACAAACCAACCACGAAATGAAATCTTTAAGCGACTACAAGGGCAACGTTTTGCTGATTGTTAACACTGCGACAGGCTGCGGTTTTACGCCCCAATATGAAGGCTTACAAAATTTATATGAAAAATATCAGTCAGAAGGCTTGGAAATATTAGACTTCCCTTGCAATCAATTTGGTAATCAAGCACCTGGCAGTGATCAAGAAATTACCGACTTCTGCCAATTAACTTACCAGACGACTTTTGAAACGTTCGCTAAGATTAAAGTCAATGGTGAAGAAGCAGATCCACTCTATAAGTATTTGAAGAATGAGCAAGGTGGTTTACTTGGCAAAACGATTAAGTGGAATTTCACGAAATTTCTAGTTAATCGTAAAGGTGATGTGATAAAACGCTACGCATCAACTGTTAAGCCCGAAGAAATTGAATCAGACATTCTAGCCGAGTTAGCCAAATAAAAATTTCGTCAAGTAGAATTACTTAACAAAATTTAAGAAAAAGTCTAGCATTCTGTTTTAATACATGGTAAACTATTCAAGTCTAAGAGTTATCTTGGAGAATTCCAGTATGTATGGGAGGGAAAATCATGCGCGTAAACATCACTTTAGAATGTACTTCTTGTAAAGAACGTAACTACCTAACAAGCAAAAACAAACGTAACACACCTGATCGCTTGGAAAAAGAAAAATATTGCCCACGCGAAAGAAAAGTTACTTTGCACCGCGAAACTAAATAAGCTTTCAAACTAAACGCTAAAACCCTTGATTTATCAAGGTTTAGCGTTTTTTATTTTGTCTATTTTGCAAAAGTTGGTAGAAAAGTGTGTAGATTACGTACACTCTTATTTTGGTTTTTACATTACAAGGCATTTATTAAGAAATATGGGGATTAAAAAAAAGACCTTAGCTGGGGTCTTTTTTTATGATATTTTCAGTAATTTGTTGTGGCGAAAGAATAAGTGGATTCCGTAAACTTTCATCCGTCATATTGGCTAAAATTAGACATGCTTTTGAAACGGCTGGCAGAATAAAATAACTTTTTTCTTCTTCAGATAAATCATCAAAACTGCTCAATTCTACTGTGTCCTTGCTACTGTTCTTTCTAAAAATACTTTCAACTTCAATCTCACAAGCTATATTTTTAGCATCACTACTCAATTTTAAAATTCCTGTTACTTTGATCACATTTTTTTTTGGAGATATCTTGTTCTTTAAGTTTACTTGAACTGCTACCGAATCATTTAGTTTTGCTTTCGAATAATTCAATTTAATCAAATCTGTTTTATCTAGCTTGAAAATACTGCTATAACTTTCTCGCTCCAAGACCCATTCTCCTTACCATTTATTTTTCTATTTAAATCTTCTGATTCATATTTCAGTATATTTGTGACACGAATTGCTTCTTGTGTTTTATCAGCTAAATCAGAAACCATTGCCTTAAAATCTCCCACTATTTCAGCATTCCTATCATCTGAACTTAAACAGAGAGCCAGTAGATTCTCTTTAACCCCATCATAATTCCCTTTTAAAAATTTTTCTTTGGTTAAAAATAAATCTCTAAAAGAAACAGGATTTTCACATAATCGCAAGGTACTGTCTAAATGCTTACTATGCAAGATATAGCCATTTTCAATTTCAGATAAAGTACTATAACTAATTCCAATTATTTCAGCAAACTGTCTTAAAGATAGACCATAATTTTCTCTAAGTTGCTTTATTTCTACCGGCTTCAAAATTCCTACTTTAAAGCTATATATTTCAAAATCAATTCTAGTATTGTAATCTGGATCATCAAATGATTCGAATAATTCTTTGCAATTATTACACTCGTAGTAAATATGTGATGCCGTAATTGGCACACCTTTAATTCGTAAGCTTTCTTCTAATTTAACTTCAGAAAACTCGCTATAATGTTCACACTCGCTACAATATCTTTTTTGCTCATTCAAATTAGCCATTTAGCTCACTCCTTTCAGCGGATAATTCAATGGTCGTTCACAAGGATGAAATGACATACAACCACAATCATTATCGTCAATTGATATTTTTACATAAATTTCGCGATTATCTAATTCAACTCCGAAAATCGTAACAGTAGTATTTGGCTTAAAATGGTGAGGATTGGGTCCCTCACAGTAATCCACTATATTGATATTTTCTCTTATATATTTAGCAGCTTTAACTTTACTCCAACCCATCTCAGTAAAAAATAATGATGTTTTCCGATTGAATTCATATTTAATTCTACCCTCGTCAAAAAAATTTCTAAAACTCATTAGGAACAGTTCTACTTGATTTTTAACCCCTACATCCAATTTAACGTCCTCCAGAATTATATATATTCAATTATTTGGACAATAAGGAAGTTTTGCCAACCATATATTTGTTACTCTCCAGTAACAGTATAACCATAAAAAAGTCACTAAAGCAAACTATTAAGCCTAATTTACAAAAGTTGGTAGAAACCCCTTTAGATTACGAACACCCTTATTTTGTTTTTTACTACTATAAAATAACTTGAATTTTAAGACGACTTTCCATTTTGCTGCTCTGCTACAAAAAATCTACTGTCTTTTTTACAGGATAACGAAGGATTCTTATAGTTGACTTTTTAATAAAGTCTACTAGTATTATCACTATAGAGGGACGTAAGCGCCCATAACTTTTGACATTGGGCCTTAATCGCCCACAATAATCCATAAAGAGATACCTATATGGTATCTCTCTTTTTTTGTATAATCGCTCAACTAAGCGCGGCTTTTTATTTATTTTCCTTCAATGATCTGAATGTCCCCAGCCATTTTCCATAAAAAAATCCCAATCAAAAAACTCCCAAAATCCTCATGAGAGCTAGAGCTAACTTAGCTTTCTCATGAGAATTCGAGGAGTTTATTTTTCCAATTATTTCATATACATATCATAATAAGCATCTAAAATTTGTTGCGCAATGACTAAGTTTTTGTGATCTTTTTCATCCGTAAGATTCGGTAACATCACACTGATAGCAATTTCTGGATTATCAGATGGCCCATAAGCAACGATATTACTATTCACAGTCGCAATTTTAGGATTACCGGGTGCATTCGTTTCGGCCGTTCCGGTTTTCGCAGAGACCTCCATCTTGGCACCAGCTAAACTTCTCGCTGTCGTATAGCCATCATTTCCATGAACCGCGTCATAAAATCCTTGACGGATAATGTTCATTTGATCTGTCGTGATATTAACTTCATTTAAGACTTTCGGACCAATCGCTTCTTTTTCTGAGCCTAAAGCCCCGTCCTCTTTGTTGTCATAAATGCCTTTGACGACATGTGGTGCAATTCGTTTACCGCCATTAGCCACGGTCGCTGCATACTGAGCCAACTGCATCGTTGTGTAGGTATCATACTGTCCAAAAGATAAATCCAGTAGGTTCCCAGCATTCGGGCCATTTTCACCAAAATTGGTCCACGACAAGCCGACTTCTTCATTAGGAATATCGATTTCTGTTTTGACACCCATACCATATTCATTAAAGCCTTTACGTAGTTTACCAAATATGTCCGCTTGCTCCGCCGCATAAGGCATGGTCATACCACGTTCGTAACTAATGCCCAACATTCTGAAAACAATCTGCATCATGTACACGTTGGAAGATAATTCTAAGGCTTTTTGCGCCGAAATTTCTCGTGGCGACTCTGTCGTGAAGACTGATTTTTTCACCGCTGAACCTTGAATGTAGATTGGCAAATCAATCAGTACATCATTTCCTGTGATTACACCTGCTTCATAACCTGACGTTAAGGTTCCCCCTTTGACGACCGATCCCGGCGTGTACGCATCAAGAATCGTTCCTAAAGGTCGCAACTCCAATTCCTTGGTTTCAGGCGTATGTTGATAGCCGGTCATCGCTAAAACATCACCATTATTTGGATTAAGCGCCACCGCATAAACACCCGGTGAATATTTAGCTTTCCCGCTTTTGATCATATCTTCGAAGTTTGTTTTTAAAATTTGTTCGACCTTCTCTTGGAAAGCAGAGTCAATACTTAGCACCAGGTTCTGACCTTTCTCCCCTTGGCTTTTTTCCGTTTTGCTCACAACTTCATTGTTCTGATCCAATGTAATTTCATATTTTGTCTTCGTCCCTTGCAAGACTTCTTCATATTGCTTCTCTAACAAACTGGTACCGACACGGTCATTTCGAGCATAGCCTTTTGCTAGATACTCTTCTAAATCGTCCGCTTGAATTCCTTCTTTTTCACTAGAAACGCGTCCTAAAATATCTGTTAACGAGCCTTTGTAAGGATACTCTCGTTGCCAGTCAGTCCCCGTCGAAATCCCTGGTAGATCCGTCGCATGCTCTGCAACAAGTGCAAGTTCTTTATCTGTGACATCCGCATTTTTGACGAAAACGGTCGTCAATGCATAAGCACTATTCATCCGTTTAAATAACGTAGCCGCCTCTAGCTCAATATCTGTAAATTTGATTTCCTCAGCAGTAACTTTATCTACCGTTGCCAGATATTGTTTACTAATATCTGTTTCTTCTTTTTCTGCTTTGGATAAACGTTCTTGAGCTTTTTTGAGGTTTTCTTTACTGCCTAACCAATAATCTTTTTTATCACGTTCAGACAATTTATCTGGGTCAACTTGAATTAATTTGACTAAATTATTGGCTAATTTATATAAATCATCGCCAGTCATCGAATTCGTCCGTGTAAAAGTAATCGCAGCATTCGCTTTGTTAGAAACTAGCGCTCGACCTTTTGCGTCATAAATCATCCCACGCGGCGTACTCACACTGACTTCAGTCGTGGAAGAAGCTTCAATTTTTTGATCAATATCTTTTTTATTTATAATTTGTAGCGACCCCAGTTGGGCAATTAATGCGACAAACAAGGTAAATATAATAAAAAACAGAAAATTTAAGCGAAAAGGGATATGAGAACGTCTCGCTTGCTCTTCTTTTGTTTCATTCACTTGTTTATTATGACCGAAGCCTGAATCTTTCTTCATCTTATCGTAATCCTTCCAACTTTTCCTTTAAGTGGACCTACGCACCTTTTCGTTAAGGGCCTATTCACTCATTGTTCTATTGTAACTAAAAATCTTCTATTTAAAAAGGAAAAATAGCTCTTCTAAGAAAAGATTTAATATATTTACCTGACTTTAGTCAAAATTCACGTCCAAATGTTTCACAGAAAATAATTGTTTCTTTTTTATTTTCGTAAAAACTCTTTAAAATGAGCTTCTCCAATAAAATTAAGTACTCAATTTGCGTGAAACATTTTTTTGCCCTCAAATTTTGTGGACAACTTCCTGATTTTTTATCCTTAAAATTTTTCTTTTATTATCTAGGAAAAAAAGAGTGTGACATCAATTCGCCACACTCCCTTTAAATACTTATTGATTCAATTAACGACTAAAGTTTTTCACTTCATCAGACATCGCTTCGACAAACATATTCAACTCTTCGACGCTTGTTTCTTTACTACCGTAGCGACGAACATTGACTGTTGCCTCTTCCATTTCTTTGTCTCCGACAACTAATTGGTAAGGCACTTTTTGTGTTTGTGAACCACGAATCTTGTAGCCCATTTTTTCGTTACGATCGTCAACTTCGACACGTAACCCTTGCGCTTGCAAACGTTCTTTAACAGTATGTGCATATTCCGAATGAGCTTCAACTGAAACTGGGATGATTGTTGCTTGGATTGGTGCTAACCAAGTTGGGAAAGCTCCTTTATAGACTTCTGTTAAGTAAGCAACAAAACGTTCCATTGTTGAAACGATACCTCGGTGAATCACGACTGGACGGTGTGTATTTTCACCATCATCACCCACATAAGTTAAGTCGAAACGTTCAGGCAACAAGAAGTCCAATTGAATCGTTGATAAAGTTTCTTCGATTCCTAGGGCAGTTTTTACTTGAACATCCAATTTTGGTCCGTAGAAAGCTGCTTCGCCTTCTGCTTCAAAATAATCAACTTCCATTTCATCCAAAGCTGCTTTCAACATGACTTGGGCTTTTTCCCACATTGCATCATCGTCGAAATATTTATCTGTATTTTTTGGATCACGATAGCTTAAGCGGAAACGATAATCCGTAATATTAAAGTCTTCATAGACAGCTAACATCAACTCCAATGTCCGTTTGAATTCATCTTTAATTTGATCTGGACGAACAAAAGTATGTCCATCATTTAGAGTCATCTCACGCACACGTTGTAACCCTGATAAAGCCCCTGATTTTTCATAACGATGCATCATGCCAAGTTCAGCAATTCGAATCGGCAATTCGCGGTATGAATGAATATCATTTTTATAGACCATCATGTGATGCGGACAGTTCATCGGACGCAAGACCAGCATTTCGCCATCGCCCATGTCCATTGGTGGGAACATATCTTCATGATAATGATCCCAGTGACCAGAAGTTTTATACAATTCAACATCCGCCATAATTGGAGTGTAAACGTGTTGATAGCCTAAGCTAATTTCTTTATCGACAATATAGCGTTCAATTGTACGACGAATTGTAGCGCCTTTTGGTAACCAGAATGGCAAGCCTGAACCGACTTCTTGAGAAACCATGAAGAGATCCAATTCTTTTCCTAATTTACGATGGTCACGTTCTTTGGCTTCTTCTCTCATTTTGATAAATTCTTTCAAATCTTTTTTATCAAAGAAAGCTGTTCCGTAGACACGTTGCATCATATGGTTATCAGAATTTCCGCGCCAGTAAGCACCCGCCACTGACAATAATTTGAAGACTTGGATACGTCCAGTTGAAGGAACATGTACGCCACGACAAAGATCCACAAAATCGCCTTGGTCATAGACAGTAATCACTTCATCTTCTGGTAGATCAGTAATGAGTTCCACTTTGTAAGGATCACCCGCGAATAAGTCTAACGCTTCAGCTTTTGTCACGACTTTTCTAACAATTGGATTATTTTCTTTAACGATTTTCATCATTTCCGCTTCAATTGCTGGTAAATCTTCTGCTGTAATTGGGTTTTCACCATTGTCTGTGTCGTAATAAAAACCTGAATCGATCGCTGGTCCAACACCAAAATGAATATTTGGGAACAAACGACGTAACGCATTGGCCATTAAATGAGCCGCTGAGTGACGCAAAATTCCTAATCCATCCTCGTGGTCTGGGGTAATAATTTCAATCTTACCGTCTTCTTCGATTGGGCGAGTTAAATCAATCAACTCCCCATTTAATTTGCCGGCTAAAGCTTTTTTTGCTAAGCCTTTTGAGATGCCTTCTGCAATTGCTAATGTTGTGATACCAGACTCGAATTCTTTAACTGCGCCATCTGGAAAAGTAATTTTAATTGCCATATCTATCATTTCCTCCTCTATATTTGATCTGAAAAAGTCGTGCACCTGCCCTCGGAATACAAAAAAAGTCCTAGCATCTCTAAAGATACTAGGACGAAAATTCGTGGTTCCACCTAATGTTCAAACACTTATTGTGTTCCTCAGCGTGGTAACGGTCCGACCGCCTTTGTTTCGACAAAGGTTTCGAAAGTGGTCATTCCTTGTGTCAAATCTAGAAAACTTTCAGCCAAGGTTTTCCTCTCTACTAGACGACAAACAAGTGCAGGTGTCTTTCTCATCAATCAATTATGTGTTAATTTAAACACTTCTGCCGAAAAAAAGCAAGTCTTTCGCGATGAAAATATTTTGTCTTTTTTCAGCGACTACTTCCACGCTCCGTCAACTGCATAAGTGCCCTTTTTCATTTCATTGACAATTACATGAATATGTTCTTTCGGCGCACCGGTATTTTTGTGGACCGCCTCAGTGATATCCTTCATCATTCCGTCAAGCTGCTCTTTTGAACGGCCTTCGATTAATTCTACATGTACAAATGGCATAATTTTTCCACCTTTCCCTTCGATTTGTTTCCTTAATGATATACTTTTTCTAACAGATAGAAAAGCCCTTTTTGTTGCACTTTATTTTAATCATTCTCTACAAACGCCCTCTTTTTGCTAGCGACTACTTGTAGACACACTCAAAATATTCGCATACACAAAGCATCTCTTGTGTAAAAATGAGTCCAGCTTCTTCAAGTGTTTCCCTGAAAAAAGTTTCATGCGCTGCTTGCCAATAAGCCAAACTTTTATCGCCCTCCCCTTCTAAAAAAGCATACTCTTCAGAAATTTGGTTGTACGGAATCAATTCAATTTTGGTTGTACGGATAATTGCCTTTGGTTGCCCTGCCCCGTCTAAGACTACACTGTATTCGCCAACTTTGGGTATTTCTTCTCCCTCTACTTGGTAACTTGGGTAAGCCGAAGTAGTCGCTGTTTTCTCTCCACGAAGCACCAACTCAACCAGCTCATCAGCCATTTCTGCTGTATTTCCGAAAGACCAAGCTTGATAGCTATCACTTAGTTTATTTTCCTGTGCAAAATTCGCCCAATACATTTGACTCGTTAAATTTTTCATTTGGACACCCACTCAGTTTTTATCAAGTATACCATAGTCACTCTTTGACATAAAAATAACATGTACACGATTAAACAGAACTAAAAGTTTGAACTCTCTTCAGATAATTTCACTCAGCTTCGTTACCAATTATTTATAAAATATTGATTAATCATTTTTCGCTCGTAGCGCACTCAAAATTGAGACTGTATCGACTACTTCCTGTAACGCGGCACCTAGTAATGCCGGGATAACTCCCGTACTTGCAATGAGCATCAAAATGACACAAATGAAAATACCGATTAAAACCGATTGTTTCGCAATGCGCATCGTTTCCTGTGCAATTTTCACAGCTGTCGCCACACGCGTCAAATCATCCTTTAATATAACGGCATCCGCACTTTCGCTGGCCGCCGTCGAGCCATGTGCGCCCATCGCAATTCCGATATCAGCAACGGCTAGTGCAGGCGCATCATTGACGCCATCACCCACCATCACGATTGGCCGCTCTTCTTTTTTTGCCGCTCGAAGAACCTTAATTTTATCTTTGGGTAAGCAGCGCGCATAGACTTTAGTAATCCCGACTTGTTGCGCAATCTCCTCAGCAATCTCTACTTGATCTCCGGTCAACATAACCAACTGTTGCACACCCAATTGTTTCAATTCAGCTAGCGTTTCCCTCGACTCTGCCCGAACAATATCTTTAAATGTCATGTAGCCCACCGGTTGATTATCCAGTGACACATAGATGATTGTTTGAGCGGTTTCTAATGGGACTGTGTGAGCAAATTCTGCTCGCCCAATCCTAATCTCATGCTGATTAACGACCGCTTTAATTCCTGAACCAGTCACTTCCTCCAAATTAGTGACCGGTAACAAATCAAACTGTCCTTTCGTTTCGCTACTAATGGAGCGCGCTAAAATATGACTAGACTCTTGTTCGGCACTGGCTACATATTGAAGAAAGATTTCCTTCGTCATTGGCGATAAGGGAACGACTTGATCAATCGAAAGTTGTCCTTTGGTAATCGTCCCAGTTTTATCAAAAGCAAACGATTTAGCGTCAGCTAGTTTTTCCAAAGTGGTGCCTGTTTTGACAACAATTCCGTTTCGACTGGAACGACTCATTCCAGCAACTAATGCAATCGGTGCCGCCAAAATTAGCGGGCAGGGAGAAGCCACAACTAAAACTTCTGCAAATCGAACCGGATCTTTAGTAATAATCCAAGCGATTCCCCCAATTAAATACGCAGCTAATGTAAATGGCACCGCATAACGATCCGCCATACGAACGAATTCTGCCGGCCGACTTTCAGATTCCTTCACGAGCTTGATTATGGTTTGGTACTGACTATCCATCGCCGATTTAGTCACCCTGACTGTCACTGAAAAATCACCATTCACACTACCAGACATCAATTCATCGCCAACTTTCTTTTCAGCAGGCGTTGATTCTCCTGTCAATGAAGACTCGTCAAATGTCGATTCGCCTTCAATTATAAGACTATCCACCGGTACAATTTCCCCAGGCTTAATCAATAATTGGTCTTTGATTGCCACCTCATCCACTGCAATCTCGGTTATCTGACCTTCGACAATTTTATGGGCAACTTGCGGTGAATTATCTAATAAAGCACGCAACTCTTTGCTGGCTTGACGTCCCGCATAATCCTCCAAACTATCGCCACCCGTCAGCATAATTAAGACCATCAGACTAGCCCAATATTCTCCTACCGCTAAAGTTGCAACAATCGCCGTGATAGCTAAAATATCGACGCCATACTTCCCCGATTTTAACGTCTTGATCATCTCTAATAACATCAGAAACGCCATGATTCCCCCAACCAACATGACCAATAAATATGACAAAGTAGGCTTATGGAAGACAAACTCCAATACCAGTGCCAACACACCGACAAATAAAGTGAAAATGAATTTTTTGAAATGACCCATCTCTTTCTCCTCCTCTATGGAATCTACCACGCGTCTCTATTTCCTCAATCGGATTACTTCATAAGATTTCTAAAGTATTTATTGCTAATAAATCAGCAGCCGTCTCTTATAAATTAGTCCTGTTCTTCTTCATTCAGAGTAATTCATAAATCAGCGAGAATAAACCGATAACCCTTAGATGAAAACAACTATCACTCTCATCTCAACTAAAACGCTTCAGATAACAATTCGCCACAACCAGCATAGCAAAAAAAGAGCAGAACCCTGACACAGTTCTACTCCTATTTTCTCGTTATCAATTATTTTCATTTCGCAATTACTTATCTACGATTCATAAATCCGTCCACGGGCTTTCTAAACCCGACATCAGCCTCGAGCTTTTGCCTGATCATACCAACGATGCGTATAACTCATCAATGCCTGACCCTGATTCCCCTCATAGCGCAGACCACTAGTTTCAGCATATTTTTCAGCAGTCTGGTGGAATAAAGCTTCCATATTACACAAACTTCGCCAGCAGCTATCCTCTGTTCGCAAATCAAGTAAATTATCTAAGGCCTGATTTTCCGCCTCACTGAGATAGCGACTCAAATATTTGTAATTCTTCCCAACACTCAATGAATAGTGGGTCTCTTCCCCTATCTGCCAACTAAATAGACGCAATAATTCCTGATAACAATGCATATACAAATGATCTCGCGCATAGGCCAACTCTTTTCGGAAAAGTCCTTTGACGACATAGGTACTGACCCACCAAAATTCATTGCAACAATCTGAAAATTCTCTATTCGTTGGTTTCTGTACCCAATAATCCTTGTCTGTCGCTCGTGGCACTGCAGGTAAAATATGTGAAGGATCATAGATTATTTCAATCAGACGATCCTCTTTTAACCAATTCTCAACTTCTGATAAGGGACACAGCATCAAGTCAATCCGCGTATCATCCGTGAATTGCATCAAAAAGGTAAAACGTTTCCCTAGACTAGGCGCAAATAAAGCCATTTCTTCTGGCGTTTGCATAATCAACCGTTCGCCGAATTCATCTAACCAAGACCGATCAGCCAGCAGCTTTGCCAAATCATTGACGACATACACAATATCATAATCTTGAAATTGATCTTTAGGTGCTCTCCGATTTGTTCTCGAACCATTCATCCCGACGGCCAAAATTTCTGGACGTCTTCTCGCGATATCAATAATTTGTTGCATCATTTCAGCTTCTGTTCTCACTCTCTTACACCTCACCCTTACATACTATATGATTAATTTATTCTAAAAGTTATAAAGAAAACCCTAAATTCATAGGAATTTCTACATCTATTTCTTTTCTTTGCTACACTTAGTTTATCAAATAGAAAGGACTCATTCTATGAAAAAGTGGCAAAAATACATAAGTATCCTCTTAGCAATTGGCGCTTGCTATGCACTCTTAATCATCGGTCTATTATTCAGCCAAACAAAAGCGACACCAGCAGAAGACGTCCAAACCTTGCTTGTCTTAGGTGCGCAAATCCGCGGCAAGGACGAGACGGAAGCTTACCCCAGTCCTGTTTTAAAAGAACGTTTGGATGCGGCATTTGACTACTGGACAGAGCATCCAAAAATAACTATTATCGTCAGTGGCGGAAAAGGCGCTGATGAACCTACTACAGAAGCGGCGGTCATGTCCAGCTACCTGATTGACAAAGGAATTCCTAAAAATTCCATCCTGCTCGAAGATCAATCCAAAAGAACCCAAGAAAATATCCAGTTTTCAAATGAACGATATACTCTAGATAAAGTGGCCGTTGTTACCAATGATTTCCATATGTACCGTGCTCAAATGCTCGCCAAGAGACAAGGCGTTACACAGGTCAGCGGTCTTTCTGCAAAATCGAAGACGTCTGCAACTGTTTCTAACTACCTACGAGAGATTCTCGCTCTAGGCTACGGCTTTCTTTTCGATTGGTAGAACAATGCGCTTTCTATCCACGATTACCCATAAGTAATCTACAAATTATTCACTTTTTTTCGATCATACGCTGACACTTATAGTCTAGCACAAACTAAAACGAGAAAATTATCTTTTCTGGTTTTTTTGTGCTATACTTTTATGTCGTCATTGGACGCCTAGGAGGACTGCATACATGAATGAAAAACAAATCGAACAGCAACATGTCACTGAGACGATTACTTTAATAAACCTAGAAAAACAACTCTTGTCACAGCAAAATAAACAAGCCGCACAAGAGATGGAACAACAATCAAAAGAAACTTCTGCTTTCAAAATACGCACGGGTTCCAATGAATCATTCTATGAATCCGTTGTTGAATATCGCCAACACGAACAAGAACTGTTAATCAAATATAATTCGGTGGCGACGCAAGAAAAAAGAATAAAAACCTTGACTACCATGTCCGATAGTCCCTACTTTGCTCGCATTGATTTTAAAGAAGAGAATGAAGTAGAAACTTTATACTTAGGTATCGCTTCTTTACGCAACAAGGATGAGGAGACACTCGTGATTGACTGGCGTGCCCCCATCGCCAACCTCTACTACGAAGGTGAGTTAGGTGAAGCTTACTACGAATCAGTTGACGAACAACTCCAAGTTGAGCTCTTATTAAAGCGCCAATTTAAAATAAAAGAGGGCCAAATTTTATCGATGGTCGATACTTCAGAAGCAATTAACGACGATTTCCTACTAGAAATTCTCGATGAAGCGTCTAGCTCACGGATGAAAAATATTGTAGCAACTATCCAAAAATCCCAAAACCAAATTATCCGTGATAGCCAAAGTAAAGTCATGCTGATTGAAGGAATCGCCGGCAGCGGAAAAACATCCGCCCTGCTTCAAAGAGTCGCTTTTATTCTATATCATAATCGAAAATGGCTAGAGTCAGAACAAGTCCTACTCTTCTCACCTAACCATCTATTCACTGATTACATCTCGACAGTTTTACCCTCTTTAGGTGAAAGTGGCATTCCCACACAAACCTTCAGAAATTATATTGAACAACTGCTACCTGGCCTCGAACTAAAAGAAGAAGTCAATCGTGAAGAACTCTTTTTATCAGGCGATGAAAATAAGATTGAACGGCTAAAAAGTGGCTTATACCTAGTCAAACAAATGACTCGTTATACAAAAGCTATCACTGAGTTCGGTCCCCTTTTTCGTGATTTAAAATTAGATGGACGAATCGTCGTGCCAAAAGAAAAAATTCGTGGGTGGTATCAGGCAACCAACGTGCAATTACCGATGTACCAACGGATGGTCCTACTCCAAACGAAGCTTATGAATAAATTGGGTGGACTTCAAAATGAGGAACGCAAACAATCGTGGGTCAAAGAAATGGTCGACATAAAAATCGAAGAAGTCTTTGAAGCAAATCCTGATATGGATTACACCGAAGAAAAAGAAAAAAGTATCCGTAAAAAAATAGCTAAACAATTAGTCGAAAAAAAATTCAGAAAAATTGAACGGCTCATTCAAAATTATCGATTTATTAATGCACAAAAACAATATTTACACTTTCTACAGAACGTTTCGCCAAAGATTTTAGCTGATAAAGGCATTACCCAGGAACAATGGAATGACTCCTTGAAAGAATTGCGTCAACATTTGAAAAACAAAGAAATTCCACAAGAAGATGCCGTGTTGTTTTTCTTGCTATTGAAGAAACTCCACCCTGTGGATGTTCTACAAAAGGCTCGTTATATTTTTGTTGACGAGATGCAAGATTTTTCACCCGCTCAAGTCGCTTTGCTACGTCAATTGTATCCAAAAGCTAATATGACCTTCTGTGGCGATTTAAACCAGAAAGTCTTCGGCAACGAAACAATCGTCGCTTCTATCAACGACTTATTTCCAGAGCAGCCAGTGACTCGCTTCCAGCTGACCACTAGCTACCGTTCAACAAAAGAAATCACTGATTTTGCCAACCAATTTTTAGCCCAAGAGGAACAAGTCGAGACAACTGCGCGTGACGGTAAATTACCAACGCTTGTCCAATCTTCTAAAGAAGGCGATACACTTAATTGGCTATTGAAACACCTTACAGAAACAAAGGAGCAGGCTCAGTATTGGCGGACAGCGATTATTTGTAAACATGCCGAGGACTGTCAAGACTTATACGACAAACTCCCTAGCACCCTGCATTCAGAGGTCCAACTAATTGTCGATGAAGATGACTTTATGAAACGTTCCCTAATCATTATTCCCGCTTACCTAGCAAAAGGCTTAGAATTTGATCGAGTATTTGCTTGGAATGTCGGCGCTGAAACATTTTCAACCGAGCAAGATAAATTAGTCCTCTATACAATCTGTACCCGAGCTATGCATGAATTGACTCTCTTAGCTAATCAACAAGCAAGCCAATTAGTAGCCAATCAGAATGCCAACCTCGTGGAAACTATTCAACTTTAAACGAATTCTAAAAAAAATCGCACCTATCAGTAGTATCCTACTGAACAGGTGCGATCTTTTTATACGCTAAAACTCATAGGTCCATATTTCAAACTGACGATTTTTAAAATAGTTCTCAATTCAGAAATATTCTCTTCCGAAGACTCATCAAATACTTTTGTATGTCGACCGACTTTTTTATTATTAATCAAGCGATAAATACGGTTCCATTCGATGAATTGTTCAAGAGAATTGAAATTACTTAGTGGAAATCCAGCGCCATCAAAAATTTCTGATAAGCGAAAATTCAAAAAAGCACTATCCAAATAAATCGGTCCATTTTTCAAATCGGTCTTGTGTTTATCCATAATAATTTTATCTGGCTGATGTTCTAAATACCAAGCCAACAACAGTAAAAATCCCTCAAACCGATAGCTATCTGAAAATAATAATTGCGCATTCGTCGATTTCCTAAAGATCAGCGGAATGCGATAAATTTTCCGATAAACTAACGTTGGCAGATGTTCAAAAGTACAAGTTAAATAACGATTCAAATAGCCAGTCGATTGAAAACTCGCCAATAAGTAACTCTGCACACCAAATGACTGATATTGTTCACACAAGTAAGAGCAAGCCTCAACCGGTACAGCTAGTTCTTCAACTTTCTTATAGCCACTCAAAATACGATTAAAAGGTTCCAAAATAATTGCTTGCATCACCTGAATTCTCCTTAATATATCAATATATCATGCTTTTTAGCCCCTAAGTATCAAATTAAATAAGGTTCAATTTTTCTTGTTCACTTACTTAAAAATCACTTACATTATTCTCTCTTCATAGTAGCATAATTCTTTCATAATAAAAACCCAAATCATCGTCAATTTCAAATTAAATAACATACCTTCTTTACACAAAGAATTAGATAATGATCGTTATTAAATAACACGATACAGGCTTTCTAATCGTTCGCTGTAATCCTACAACTCCCCTAAACTAATTTGACCATTCCAAACCTATTCCGCGAGCATACAACTTTTCTAAACCTCCCTCTGATAGGTGATAAATTAATTAGTTTTTATTTCCCCATATAACGGCTGAGTTTGATATACTGAGAGAGGTTGATTGTACATAACCCTAAATTTATTGAAGTTATGCTAAGTCTTTTTATGACCCTAATTATGGCTCTATTATTTGATCAATACGTCATGAAATTAGTCAACTATGTAGGTGACACGCTTCAAAATAAATTCATCAAAGCAAAAGCAGAACCAAAATAAATAAATCTATCAGATGACAACAAACTAGCAAGTAGACTCTATTCAAACGAATAGAATTTACTTGCTAGTTTGTTTATACAGTCTGATCTTAGTGACTGAGCCTTACTCAAATCAGGCTCATCAAATCAAACCCCGTATTCATATCAGAATAGATTGAACACACGACAAAGCGTTCACGCCCAGCAAATTCAGTCAGCTTATAGCGACCAAAAGCGGCTGGAATTGGGTGGTGTCCATGAACCGCTCCGATAATATTAAATTCTTCAAATAATTGTCTGATTGCTGGTTCAGAGCAGTCATACTCTTTGCTGTAAGATTGACTACGTGGCGATAAGCGACTCAACTCATTAAACAACGGGGCATTAGAAACGATGACAGTTGGGATTTCGCGGTCTTCTGAGAGTTGCTTCGTCAAAGTTGCCAAGATGAAACGCTGAAGCCTCTTCTTTCGTTGAACCAAAGCCACTGGGATTGTTAACCCTATATAACGAATCCCGTCATGAATGACACTACTATTATTTAACACAGTCATTTTAGGAAAACGTGCTTGAATTTCCTTTTGAACAACTCGATAAAACGGATGATCGCCAATTGGTAAGAGCGGCCAAGCATCGCTTGGATTTTCTCTAATCAGCTGGAACCATTTCGTATTTTTAAATGGTTGCCACTTAGCCCATTCTTCACTCGTTGTATCCGAATTTTCTGGCAGAACTGCTGCAAGCTCATGATTTCCTATGACATAGATTCCCTTGATCACCTGATTAGTGACCCTTGAATCCATCACATTGCCAGCCAAAATATTATAGTGCTTATTACTAAAGGGAAATTTCCCATCTCTTATATGCAAATCAGAGACGACATTAACTAAGTTGTCATTTTCAGTCGGCAAGACATTCTCGAAATACTGCGTCAGTTCTTGTGGCGCAACACTATGTGCCACATAGTTTTTACGAACATCTGAAAGCTCTTTACCAAACTCTGAACGTAATAATGGTTGATTATTGGTAGCCATCAGCTGTGTATTCTGCATTAGAGACTGCTCGATTGGCTGTTTAACCTCCACAGGTAACGTATTCAGCGCAGGCGTAATATCAGAATCAAACATTAGCTGCTGCTCTTTGTCTGCTAGAGCAAACTCCGGCGAAAGGTTTTCTAATACACCGATATTTCTCCCATCTGTCGTCAAAGGGAATGATTGGGTCAGTTGAACAACAAATTTTAGGTATTCAGAAAGATAACCAGCTATTCCCGTCTTGGCATTTTCACTAAACAGAAATTTCCCAGCTAAATTGGCAGAAAGCGGTCCAGTATCATCATGTTGTAATAACCGTCCCACCACTTGAATCTCTAATAACGGATTTTGTAAAATCGCTTGATAAGCTTGAGCAACTTCAGGTGATTTTTTATCTACCCGTTTATTTGTTAATTGAAAGATACTCAATGCCAAATACTGCTCAACATTGGTTTGATGGCGCTCTAAATACTCGCGAACTTCCTCAGGATGTAAGAGGTACTGAATAGCTGCTCGCTGCAAATAGTTTCTCCCTGTATCATAGGGAATTGCCGAATAGACAAGGTTCCCGATAGACGAGACTTCCAACGTATTTTCTCTCGTGTTATAGGTCAACTGGAAGTAATTGTTTTTAAAAACGGTTTTGTTCACCGGTCGACGCTTATTTTCTGGATATAATTCAAATCGCTGAGTCAAAGCTACAGGTAATGAGGTCTCAGCTTGGGTTTGTAAATGAACTTGCTCTTTTTTAACAAGCTCTTTCTCAGCTTTTTTCATTGCCATCCATGCCCCCTCATTTCTTAATTATGATATAGCTTCTTTCCTTTGATTAATTATAGCATTTCTTCACCGCTCCATACTGAATAAACACATAAAAAACTCAGCACTTATCAGAGGCTTAATCTTTAGCTTCATTCAAATAGGCTAGCACTAAAAATATTCTTCTAGCGCTAGCCTATTTTTAAGAACTTTTTGATATGATTCATAAATCATGCAGGTTACACGACTGCTCTATGCCTTTATTCGCCAAAAAAAGAGAGGCAAAAAGAAGTGGTTCGATTCCGCCCCCTTTTTGCCCCCTATTTACTTTTTTATCATTCGGCACTCATTATAAATGCTGACAGATTAGTATTTTTAGTCTAAATCAACATTATGGAAAATTTGTTGGACATCTTCTAAATCTTCTAATACATCCAGCATTTTTTCGAATTTTTGTAAATCATCGCCTTCTAAAGTCACTTCGTTTTGAGCAATCATTTGGATTTCAGCAACTGAAAATTCTTCAATCCCTTTTTCTTTTAACGCTACTTGAATTGCGTTAAAATCTTCAGGTTCGCCATACACGATTAACTGACCTTCTTCATCTAAAATATCACGCACATCGATATCTTTGTCCATTAAATATTCTAGTAGTTCATCAGCATCATCGCCAGCGAATCCAAAAATAGTAGTGTTATCAAACATATAAGAAACAGCACCACTAACGCCCATATTTCCGCCATTTTTACCAAAAGCGGCACGAACATCAGCTGCTGTCCGATTGACATTGTTGGTTAAAGTATCGACGATTACCATTGAGCCATTTGGTCCAAATCCTTCATAACGTAATTCAGAATACTGCTCATCGCCAGAACCCTTCGCTTTCTCGATGGCCCGATCAATGATATGTTTCGGTACATTATATGTTTTTGCACGTTCAATAACAAAACGCAATTTTTGATTCGCGTGTGGATCAGGATCACCAGATTTTGCTGCTGCATAAATTTCAATTCCAAATTTTGCATAAATCCGGCTATTATTTGCATCTTTTGCGGTTTTTTTCGCTACAATATTTGCCCATTTACGACCCATAATATCACGTCACTTTCTTTTTATCTGTAATTTTTATAATCTAAAACGTCCTGTATTATTATACTTGTGAAAAGAGATTCTGTGAAGCTTTTTTTCATAAAGCTAGCATATATTTTTCCAGATATTATCTCCTACTTTTTTCTAGCAGATAATAATAGCATCATTGGTCGTCTTAATTCTTCTTTCATCCCAGGTAAATCTAACATGCTAGGATCTGGTGTCGCCTCTACCAATTCTACTAATTCGAAGCCATTGTGCAATAAGTCATTCACATAACTCGTCAATGTTCTATGGTATTTAGTCACTACTGAGCCTAGAAAATTAGTTTTTCTCAATCCTTCATCAAAATAATCATCGACTGGCCATGCAATAATTTCTCCCGCTTCATCATATAACCATTCTTCTGTCCCTTCAGCCGTGAATATAGGATGCTCTACCGAAAAGACAAAGTAGCCTTGTTCCGATAATAATCGATGAACTTTTTGGACAATTTCTTCAAAGGAAGCAACATAATGTAACGCTAAAGAACTGATTACACAGTCAAAGGTTTCTAATTCAGCTAACTTATCAATCTCTTCCATCTTCATCAATCGGTAATCAATCACACCGCGATTTACACTGGCTTTTCTAGCTCTGTCTTGTCCAGTTTTTTGTTCAATTCCAGCATTAATTGACTGTTCCGTCAACTCTTTGGCTTTCGCAAGCATTCGTGCAGAAACATCAATTCCGACTACTTTTGCAGCTCCTTTCTCTAAGGCATAGCGACAATGCCAACCATACCCACATCCTAAATCAAGGACACGCTTGCCTTTAATATTAGGCAACATTCTTTTCAACTGATGCCACTCACCTGCACCCTTTAGCCCTTTTTTTGAGCGATCCATCTGCGCATATTTTTTGAAGAATTCTAAATTATCATACTCATTCATCTTTCTCACCTGCCACTCTCAATGGAAACCGACCAAAATTTTGCTCTTCCTTATTGATACCCATCTGATAAATTTTATCGCTTCGAATCAGCAGCGGATACTGTTCTTCTTGATTCTTTCCAATCTTTGAGACAAGTGGTATCTTCAAGCTTTTCTTTTTCTCTTTAAGATAGTCCTGCCCCTTTTTTGTAAATCCTAGCACATGAAGATAGGGATTCTGCCAGTGGTACTCAATTTCTGCTGCTTTAATATTTAACAAAATATAACAAGCCAAACGTTGTAATCTGGTTTGCGTATAACGTTTACTTTTAACTAAATCAATAAATTGCTCAAAATTTTCGGCAACAACTGCTGCTTTTTTTAAGCGATATTCTAAACCCTCTGTCATTTGATAAACTTGTCTTAATTCTTCAATCTCCGTTGAAAGAATCTTGTAACGCAAATAGGGCCAGTAATCTGCCCATGTCGATGCATGCTGAGCAAATAAATCAATTTGCGTCTGCCTAGGAACATAATTATTCGTCTCTTTGTTTTCAATTTTGGCTTTTCTAATAGCCGTGGCACTAGCTATTTTTTCTGATGAGAATTGAGACTCATGGTACTCCGCACCTTCTCTACGAATCGGATAAATCGTCATTGGTGTGTTATATAATGCATTCTCTTTGGCATAGCTTAATCCTAAAATGTGATTTGGTGAGGAAAAATCCAATGCCATGTCAGGATAGATCGTCTGAAACACTTCCGTCATTTTCTGCGCATAGGATAAAGAAGTCTCCTTCAAAGACTGAAATGTCTGTTCAATTTCTGCTGGATTTTCTTTTACAAACAAGCCAAAAGCTTCATAGTCAAAAGAAGCTGTACTATCTGTACCAAAACAGAGACTCTCACAAGCTAATTCTTGTAAGATCTGAATCGCTCCTTTAGCAAAATAATCCGCAGACTGGACCGCCCATTCTACAGGCAACTCAATCACTAAGTCGGCGCCATTTTGTAAAGCTTCATTAGCTCTGAGCCATTTATCAAAAATAGCCGGTTCTCCCCGCTGCAAAAAATTCCCACTCATGACAGCAATTATAATATCAGCCTGACTAACTTCTCGTGCTTTCTTAAGATGGTACAAATGACCATTGTGAAACGGGTTGTATTCAACCACTACGCCACAAGCTTGCATAGAGCCACTCCTTTCTTTTACAATCGCTCGCATCATGAAATATTAATTATTCATTTCCACTTATTTAAATAACAAAAAAGATTGAGACAGCCACTAAAGGCACTGTCCCAACCTTTGAATGGCAGGTTATTATTTTTGGCAAACAAAGAACCAACGCTGACTCGTATCAGTCGGTGCCTCATCGGTATAATCAGCATACGTTTTGACTTGACTAAAGCCCGCACTTTCCAACATTGTGAGATAATTTTCCATTGTATAGGTTCTTTCTTGATGCAGTTCATCCTCACGTAAGAAATGACCAGCTTCATCAGGATCCTCAATAAAAAATGTCAAAAAATGTTCAATACTATGCTCTTTTTTCCCAGGATAACTATCCCACAGAAAAGCAAAGTTATCCGTTTGATAATGATAACTATACTCTGGAAAGACTGTATCTACTTGATAAACAGAATGCACATCAAAAATGAAAGTCCCCTCGTCTGTTAGGGCTTGATAGACTTCATCAAAAACTTGTTGAACCTCTTGTCTATTTGACATGTAGCATAACGAATCTGAAAAACAAGTGATTGCTTCATATTGCCCAACTTCAGATAAGTCCAACATATTTCCTTGGACAAACTGAACGTCAACCTCTTCTTCGACTGCTCGATTACTGGCAATCATCAACATCTCTTCTGACAAATCTAAACCTGTCACCTGATAGCCATCCTTAGCAAAAGCCACTGCTAAAGCACCCGTTCCGCAAGCAAGTTCGAAGACTTCCTTGGTAGTTTCAGGAAAGTGGCGCTTAGAAAAAGCGAGCCACTGCTCATACAGATTGCTATCCATGACCTCATCATAAACAAATGCAAAGGTTTCGTAAGCCATATTAGCTAACCCACTCGTTGATACTAACCAATGGTGCATCTGACCATAATTTTTCTAAGTTATAGAAGCTACGTTCTGAATTGTGGAAGACATGAACAATCACGTCACCTAGATCGATTAGGACCCATTTGCCGCCGTCTTTTCCCTCAACCCGTTTCACTTCAACTTGTTGTTGTTCTTCTTGATCAATTACTTCTTCAACGATTGCATTGATTTGACGTTCACTATTTCCCGAGCAGATGATAAAATAATCTGCTAATAAAGAAATCTCTCTTACGTCTAAAACCATAATGTCCTCAGCACGCTTTGAATCAGCTGCTTTTACTGCAATCTCTAACATTTGTTGACTATCTATGATAATTCCCTCCTTGATTTAGACGGTAACTTATTTAGCTACCCAGTAGTTATATGTTTCGATTGTTTTTGGATAAATCTGTTGTTCTTGTGCTAATAAATGTGCTAGCGTATGCTTCGTTTCAAACGCAACTGCCTCATCTAAATCAATTAACGCCAGTTCACGTGCTTCTTTGACCCCTGGAAATGAGCGCCCGGGTTCGATGTAATCTGCTACATAGATAATTTTATCTAATAAACTCATCTCGGCAGCACCCGTCGTATGCAGACGAATCGCTGATAAAATCTCTTCATCCATAATTCCCAGCTCGCGAGAAACGAAATCAGCTCCCACCAGTCCATGCCAAATTGCGTTGCCGTAATTCAGCAGTTCTTTGTCATAGCCATCGCGTTTGATGACCATAATAAATTCGTCATCCGGTCGCTCTTTAGCATAATCATGGGTTAAGGCAGCGACACTGGCTTTTTCAGGCGAAGCGCCATATTTTTCAGCCAAAGCAATCGCTGTTTCTTCCACACCTAGAACATGTTTAAAACGGCGTTCACTCATGCGCATCTGCACTTTTTGCATTAATTCTTCCCGCGCATAAGGTGTATAAGCTTCACTATAATTCATCAAGATACAACTCCTTCTCTTGAATATAGTCACGCACTTTATCAGGAACTAGATAACGAATGCTACAGCCACTCGTCACTTTTTTTCGAATCATCGATGAGCTTAAATCACTCTCAGGCACATCTACCCAAATAATTGGATAAGGTGTTTCTGTGCCGTAGTCCAAGCGTTTAATCCCAACAAAATTCACCAGCTCGACTAATTCTTCAATCCGATGCCATTTTGGCAGATATTCCACCATGTCGCCACCAATAATAAAATAATAATCTGTCTCTGGATTTTTTTCTTTCAACGCTTTCATCGTTTCATACGTGTAGCTCTTGCCTTTTCGCTCAAGCTCCAACGTTTCAATCGCCAATAAAGGATTATCCTCAACGGCAAGTTCTAGCATTGCCAAACGATGTTCAGCTGCAATCGTTTTTTTCTCATCAACATGGGGGGGTAAGAATGAAGGCATTAGATAGACTTTATCCAACCCTAAACTTTGCCCCACTTGATCAGCAATCATTAAATGAGTCCAATGGACAGGATTAAAATTCCCACCTAAAATACCGACTTGTTTTCTAGCCGGCGTTCCGACTTCTTCGGGCATTGTTAACACGGTCGTTCTATTCTCTGACTGTCTTTGTCTACTCATGATCGCACCACCTTTTTTAAATCGCGTGGACTTCTTTAGAAATTTTTTGATATTTTTCTTTTTCTGAAGGTTTGTATAACACCAAGACACGTCCAATAATCTGAACGACTTGACAATGAATTTCATTTTCTAAGATTTCAGCAACCTCTTCGGCGACTTCATCTGTATTTTGTAGCAAGCTAATTTTGATTAATTCACGCTTCATAAGCGCCTCGTCAATCTGAACCCACATCGCTTCATTCATGCCACCTTTACCTACTTGGAAAATAGGCTGCAAGTGATGTGCGCTACTTCGTAAAAATCTTTTTTGTTTTCCGCGTAATGCCATAGTTGTCCTTCTTTCTTAAATCAATGCCTTACGTCTGATTACATCGACACCTTTTGGCGCCCATCCAGCAACAACTCCCGGACTCGTAACTGTAATCCAACCTAAACCAGCAAAAACTATATCTGTTTTTTCTTTTATTGAAAACTCGAAACGAATCAATTCAGGGAAATCAGCGACTTCATCAACCCGTGGTGGTTGAATTAGGCCACCCACATGCTTCGCATAAAAAGCATCAGCATTCTCAAGTTTTGTCCGATGTGGCTCAATATCATTCGATACATAAGCGATAAATGAACTTTTATCCCCTTGAATAAAGTCAAAGCGAGCCAATCCACCTAAGAAAAGAGTTTGACCAGCATTTAATTGATAAATTTTTGGTTTAATCTCTTTTGTCGGTGCAATAATACGTAAATCTTTTTTACCTAAATAATGAGCCATTTGATGACGATGAATAATTCCTGGTGTGTCGATTAGGAAATGACCATCATCTAGTGGAATCTCAATCTTATCCAGGGTTGTCCCAGGAAACTGAGAGGTCGTGATTAAATCTTGAACACCAGCTGTCTGTTTGATAATCTGATTAATTAAGGTAGATTTCCCAACATTCGTCACGCCAACAACATAGACATTGCGGCCTTCACGATATTTTTCAATCATTGCTAACAAATCTTCCATCTCACTGGCTTTTTTGGCACTCGTCAATAAGACATCGACGGGGCGTAAACCTGCTTCATGTGCTCGTTCGACCATCCACTGCTTCATTTTAGATTTCTTTAATGATTTAGGTAAGATATCGACTTTATTTCCTACGAGTAACACAGGATTATTACCGACAAAGCGGTGTAATCCAGGAATCAATGAACCATTAAAATCAAAAATATCAACGACGTTAACAATCAACGCCTCTTCTTGGCCTAAACTGTTCAACAATCGTAGAAAATCATCATCCGTTAAATGAACGTCTTGGATATCATTATAGTGTCTTAAACGAAAACAACGTTGGCAATAAACTTCGCCCGACTCTAGTCCTTTCTCCAATGCGCCATTCGGTGTATAACCTAATTTTCCAGGTATTTCAGTTTGAATCTCAGCTCCACAGCCGATACAATGAATTGCTTCTGTCATTGAATTTCACCTCGCCATTTCATCTCAGGATGTTTTTTCAGTAATACACGCATAATCTTACGCTCAAAAAAGCGATTAATTCTAGTATTCCAACCATCTGTGTCGACAATCGGTCGGACCAGAATACTTCTTACGCCAGCGCTATTTGCGCCACGAATATCCGTCATAATTTGATCGCCAACCATGACGATTTCCTCATTAGACAGATTAAGTTTCTTTTGTGCTGCCTTAATTCCACGAGCAAAAGGTTTCAATGCGCGGGCCACATAATCAAGTTCAAATCGTTCAATCGCTCGTTCTACACGACTCGATTTATTATTTGAGACAACAACGACCGGTATACCGGCGTTTTTCATTTCTAGGATCCAGTTCAATAGTTCTTCTGTTCCATCTGGGTTATTCCAGGCAATTAACGTATTATCCAAATCCGTCAAGACTGCTTTAATTCCCTTTTTTTTCAATTGTTCTGGTGTAATTTGGTAGATGGCCTCGACCATCCAAGTTGGTTTATAATTTGAAAACATAGCGTCTCCTTGAGTAAAAAATGAAGGAGTACGTTTTGTACTCCTCAACCCCATATTATACGTTATTTCTCGCAAAAAAACTACTATTCTGATGTAGAAATCTAAAAAGCCTCAGACTAGCGTCAAACCCTAGCATTCAACTAGCTCTTGATACTCTTAGCTCGCTGTTTTTTTTAGCAGGAATTTCCAGAAGATATCGCTCTTATAAACTATAATAATCCTCAAAAAGAAACACTCCGTTCCCATTTGCTTAAGATCGCAAGCAAAATAGGAAATGAAGTGTTTCATCCATCTATTGATTGATTAACAGATTTTATAAGACTTTAGAAAGGAAATCGATAGTTCGTGGGTTTTTCGTTTCTTCGAAGACCTCTTGAGCTGTACCTTCTTCAACAATCAGCCCTTGATCCATAAATAAGATTCGATCGCCGACCTCTCGGGCAAAGCCCATTTCATGCGTCACAATTACCATAGTCATGCCTTCTTGAGCCAAATCCTGCATGACGCTAAGTACTTCGCCAACCATCTCCGGGTCTAACGCGGAAGTTGGTTCATCAAAAAGCATCACTTCGGGCTCCATAGCCAATGCTCGAGCAATCGCTATCCGTTGCTGCTGTCCACCAGATAAAGACTGCGGATAAGCGTGGGCTTTTTCGACAAGGCCAACCTTTTTTAACAAGTCTAAGCCAATTGCTTCAGCCGCTTCTTTCGTCAGTTTTTTTACTTTAATTGGTGAGAGAGTAATATTTTCCAAGACAGTCATATTCGGAAACAAATTAAATTGTTGAAAAACCATCCCGAGCTTCTCTCTCATCTTGTAAATATCATTCGTTTTATGCGTAATATCCGTACCATCGACTAAAATAGTCCCACTTGTCGGTGCTTCTAATAAATTAATACAGCGTAAAAAGGTACTTTTACCCGAACCAGATGGGCCAATAACAACGACAACTTCGCCTTTTTTAATTTGCGTATCGATGCCTTTTAAGACTTCATTTTTAGCAAATGTTTTATGCAACTTTTGTATCTCAATTAATGAACTCATACCATTTCCCTCCTACCGATGATAGCCTTTCCCTAATTTCTTTTCCCAAAGATTAAGCACTCTGGATAATAAGAATGTTAGGATGAAGTAAATTCCTGCAGCGATATACAATGGTTCTAGCGGAATAAATGAGTTAGAGACCACCATTTGCGCACTGCTTAATAATTCATAAATACCAATGGTCGATAAGAGTGATGAATCTTTTATCAAAATGATAAATTCATTGCCCATCGGCGGTAAGATATTTCTTAAGGCTTGAGGTAAAATTACATAGCGCATCGCTTGCATCGGCCGTAATCCTAAAGAACCTGCTGCTTCAGATTGCCCGTAGTCAACGGCAATAATTCCAGCCCGGACAATCTCAGCTACATAAGCGCCCGAATTTAGTGATAGAACCAACATCCCAGGAATCAATCGACCAAAATCAATCGCTAAAACACCAATTGTCACACTAGGTGCTGAGACAAGTCCCTGTAATAAGCCAAAACCAATTAATATTTGAATAAGCATAGGTGTGCCACGAAATACTTCGATATAAATATTTGAAAACCATCTAAGAGGCGCTACTTTTGATAGCTTCATCAAAGCCATACAGACACCAATAATGGTCCCTAATACAATGGTGACTACTGAAATAATTAAGGTTACGACTGTCCCCGATAAAAAGTAGGGCAGATAATCCGGTAAGAAAGAAAAATTCATCATCTATTGCTCCAATCTATTGATCCGTGCTCTCATTAGCTAGTTTAATATTTTTTTGAACATATTCCTCGATCGTGCCATCCTTTGTTAAGCCCTCAAGAATTTTATCAATCTCTGTTTTTAATTCCGTGCTCCCTTTAGGTAAGGCAATCGCGTAAGCTTCATCTTCATTTGAAACCAAATCAATATCGGCAAACATTAGATCCTCATTTTGGGCAATATAGGCAGCACCGATCGTTTCTTCAACCACTAAGGCATCGATTGATCCTTGGTTTAATTCAATCACTAAATTAGGAACTTTTGCGACGGAAACAATTTGAGCGTCCCCAAGTTGTTCTTTTACCACATTCTCTTGAATTGAGCCTTTTTGTGCTCCAACTTTTTTCTGTTTTAGTGAATCGATTGAAGTATACAAATCAGCATTCTTTTTATTAATCATGACTTTTTGTGGTGGATTATAATAATTCATTGAGAAGTCGAATGTTTGCTGACGTTCCTCTGTAGCCGAAATCCCAGAAATAGCTACGTCGACCTTGCCCTGTTGTAGAGCAGTCAGAACAGCTGAAAATTCCATATCCATGAACTCAACCTTCACACCAAGCTCTTCAGCAATCTTATTGACCATGTCAACATCTGCGCCCACAATCTCGTCTTTTCCATCCACCATTTTGTGAAATTCAAACGGTGCAAAGTCAGCAGACGTTCCCACCTTCAAGACACCCGCTTTTTTGATTGCTTCCAATTGATTCGTTTCCGTTTTGGCCGACTCACTTGAAGCCGTCTTCTTTTCACCACTTCCACAAGCAGTCAAGGTAATAACCATCATCGCTGTTAAAATAATCCCGAAATACTTTTTCATACTAACACTCCTTAATTTTTATGCATTATTAATCATTTATTTGTGATTATATACATCTTACCACAACTGATTTGGTTTTTCATCCATTTTTTTAATTTTTTTGAATATTTTTTCATTCCGTATCCAGAAAGCGATTTCCCAGTATTATCAACTATTACAGCTAGCTTGCCATTAAAAACTAACTTCTATTTGTGTGCTTTTCTATAGATTTTTATATACCTGGAACAAATATTTATACATTACTATTATTTTAGACAGCAAAAAAAGCCAGTGGCCAATTTCTAAAAATCAACCGCTGACTTTGTCTTTTGTTTTAAAATCTTCTAAATCTTTGATATCGTTCTTCTAGCAATACATCGATTTCTTTTTTTGCTAACTGAGTGATTTTATCAATCAAAGCTTTTTTAACAATCTGAATCACTTTTTCTTGAGAAAGTGGTTTTCCTTTAAATGTTTCAGGAATGACCTTATCAACAACTTCTAACTCCTTTAATTCAGGGGCAGTAATTTTCATTAACTCAGCTGCTTCTTCGGCACGGCTACCATCTTTCCACAAAATAGAAGCAAATCCTTCAGGTGACAAAATAGCGTAGATTGTCTGCTCTAACATCCAGACTTCATCCGTTAAGGCCAAAGCTAAAGCCCCACCGCTACCGCCTTCCCCGATAATAATTGAGATGGTTGGAACTTTTAGATCTGCCATTTCAAAAAGATTCTTAGCAATCGCTTCGCCCTCACCACGCTCTTCAGCACCGACTCCACAAAAAGCGCCTGCTGTATTGATGAACGTAATCACGGGGCGACCAAATTTCTCAGCCTGTTTCATTAGACGTAAAGCTTTTCGGTAACCTTCAGGATGTGGTGAACCAAAATTCCGTTCGATATTCTCAGGTAAGTTTCTACCTTTTTGAATACCAATCACTGTGACTGGCTTACCATCCAACAAGGCTATGCCACCAACTACTGCCTGATCATCGCTAAACAAACGATCCCCATGAAGCTCTTCAAAATGATCAAATAACCGTTCAAAATAATCTAAACTAGTTAAGCGATCTTTGTGTCTAGCTAATTGGACAATTTCATGTGCTCGATTCGTCATATACTAGACCACCCCTTCATTGTATGAAGATGAATTAGTTCAATTAAACGTTGTTTTAGCTGTGCTCTTGGCACAATCTGATCAACAAAGCCATGATCAAGTAAAAATTCAGCCTTTTGAAAGTTATCAGGCAATTCTTGCTTAATTGTCTGCTCAATTACACGGCGTCCAGCAAAACCGATTAGACTTTGTGGCTCAGCTAAGATGATATCCCCTAGCATCGCAAAACTAGCCGTTACACCACCCGTAGTCGGATCCGTCAAGACTGTTAAATAAAATAGACCTGCGTTACTGTGACGTTTGACCGCCGCAGAAATTTTAGCCATTTGCATTAGCGAAAAGATTCCCTCTTGCATACGGGCACCACCAGATGCAGTAAATAAAACAACTGGTAGTTTCTCTTCAATTGCCTGTTCAAACAAACGACAGATTTTTTCGCCGACAACTGTTCCCATACTTCCCATAATAAAGTTCGCATCCATAATACCGATGGCAACAGACTGCTGCTCTATCGTGGCTTTCCCTGTTAGTACCGCTTCATGGAGTCCTGTCGCTTCTTTCACTTTATCGACTTTCTCCAAATAGCCAGGAAAATCTAAGGGATCCTCTGTGTGACAATCTGTTGCCCATTCTTCAAAGCTCTTCTCGTCAATTAACAATGCTAATCGTTCCCAAGCACTAATTCGAAAATTATATCCGCAATGTGGGCAAGTTTTTTCTGCCCCAATTTCCTTCGTATAAAGTGTTCGTTTACAACTAGGGCATTTGGCCCACATATTATCTGGAACAGAAGGCTGAGTCGACGTTTGGGTCGGTCGATTTGGATTAATTCGAATGTAATTCTTCTTTTTAAACAAACCCATGTTTGATCCTCCTACTCTTCCTCAGGTACCCAATTAGGCAAAAATGTTTCTTGTAAAAATGCTGTATCGTAATCACCAGCTAAAACAGCAGGGTGGCTAATTAGGTCCATTTGAAACTCCGCATTCGTGACCACACCCTCAGTAACTATTTCACCCAATGCTCGTTGCATCTTCATTAATGCATCAAATCTAGTTTCACCATGTACGATTACCTTAGCAATCATTGAATCATAGTAAGGTGGGATACTGTAGCCAGAGTACATCGCACTATCAACACGTAAGCCCATCCCACCACTTGGTAACAATAGATTATTGATTTTCCCAGGTGATGGTGCAAAATGAAAGGCCGGATTTTCAGCATTAATTCGGCATTCAATCGCATGTCCAGTGAATTGGATATCTGCCTGAGTTAAACCTAAGGGTTCCCCAGCAGCTACTTCCACTTGCTTTTTAACCAAATCAACACCTGTAACCATCTCTGTTACGGGATGCTCTACTTGAATTCGAGTGTTCATCTCCATAAAGAAAAAGTCGCCATGCTCATCCATTAAAAATTCAATGGTCCCCGCATTTTCATAAGAAACAGCCTTGGCAGCTCGAACAGCCGCTTCGCCTAATTTTTTTCTCTTGGCTTCAGAAATAACCACAGAAGGTGATTCTTCCATAACTTTTTGATTATTTCTTTGTAGCGAACAATCACGTTCACCCAAATGAACTACATTTCCAGATTTATCACCTAAAATTTGAACTTCAATATGTCGTGCTGGGTAAATGATTTTCTCAATATACATATCATCATTACTAAAAGCAGCCTTGGCCTCTTGTTGGGCCGATGAGAAATGTTGGGGCAATTCTTCTGCAGATAAGACTTTTCTAATCCCTTTACCGCCTCCGCCAGCGGCTGCCTTTAACATCACTGGATAGCCGATTGATTCAGCTATTTCAAGTGCTTCTTCAACACTTGAAATAACTCCTTCGCTTCCAGGAATGACAGGAACATTGGCTTCAATCATCAATTTCCGAGCATTTATTTTATTTCCCATTGCATCGATGGTTTCACTCTTAGGACCAATAAATACCAAATTGCATTCTTCACACATTGAGGCAAACTGACTATTTTCAGACAAGAAACCAAATCCAGGATGAATGGCTTCAGCTTTTGTAACGATTGCTGCGCTCAAAACCGCTTGAACATTCAAATAAGAATCCGTTGCTTTGGCAGGCCCAATACAGACAGCTTCATCAGCCATCTGTGTATGAAGTGCTTCTTTGTCCGCCTCAGAATAGACAGCAACTGTTTGAATGCCCATTTCTCGACAAGCTCGAATAATTCGAACCGCGATTTCTCCGCGATTGGCTATTAAAATTTTTGAAAACATAGGTCACCTATCCAATCATAAATGTCAATTCTGCTTCAGCTACTTTTTTGCCATCAACGCGGGCAATCCCTTTGCCAATACCAGCTGAAGATTTCACTTTAAGAATTTCCACTTCAAGCATTAATGTATTTCCAGGAACAACTTTTTGTCTGAATTTTGCTTTATCAATCCCACCAAAATAAGCTGTTTTCCCTTTAAATTGTTCTAACGATAATAAAGCAACTGCGCCGGCTTGAGCCATTGCTTCGACAATCAGAACACCTGGCATAACTGGCTCGCCGGGAAAATGCCCTTGGAAAAACTGTTCATTAATAGTCACATTTTTTTTGGCAACAACTTTTTGCCCTTCTGTCATTTCCTCAATGGTATCAATTAATAACATTGGGTAACGATGAGGAATAATTTGTTTAATCTCTTCAATAGATAGTTTCATCGTTCTCCTCTTTTCTATTTTGTTTTTATGCGGAATAGAGGTTGATGAAACTCAACCACATCTTCATTTTCGACTAAAATTTCAGTGATTTCACCATCGAATTCACTAGTAATTTCATTCATTAATTTCATCGCTTCGATGATACACAACACTTCACCTTTTTTGACTGTTTCTCCCACCGATTTGAAGGCAGGTTTATCAGGTGATGGTTGAAGATAGACCACTCCAACGATTGGTGAAAGAACTTCTTCTCCAACTGCCGCAGTCGTTTGAGCTGTTTCCACAGATTCATTTTTAGCAACCGGTTGACTTACTTGTTGCGCTACCTCAGAAGTCGGCGATGGTGCCAACTCTTGCGATTGAACAGGCTGTGCAGCTGGTTGCGCTATTTGTTGTCTAGCACTTTGGTTCTTATTCATATATAATTCAAAACTACCTTCACGTAAATCAAATTCTGTCAGTGAAGACTCGTCAAATTGATTTAATAGCTCTTTAATTTCGCTGATATTCATCTTAATCCTCCCAGCGTTTTAAACAGATAACTGCATTATGACCGCCAAAGCCTAATGAATTACTCATGGCATAAGTCATTTCTGCAGGTTTACTTTCATTGATTACAACGTTTAATTCAATCTCAGGATCAACTTCTTTAACATTGATGGTTGGTGGCACAAATTGATGTTTTAAGGCAAGTAATGTCGCAATCGCTTCAATCCCACCTGCTGCCCCTAATAAGTGTCCAGTCATCGATTTCGTACTACTTACATAAGTATTCATAAAGCCTTCACCTAATGCTAAACGAATCGCTTTAGCTTCTGCTTTGTCATTAGCTGGCGTACTTGTCCCGTGGGCATTAATATAGCCGACTTGATCAGGTGTAATGCCTGCTTCTTCCATCGCTAGAATCATGGCTTTTGAAGCACCTGATCCATCTGGTGTTGGAGAAGTCATATGGTAAGCGTCACAGTTGGCACCGTAGCCGACCACTTCGCCTAAAATATTCGCGCCACGTTTTTGGGCATGCTCTAATGACTCAACTACAAAGACACCGGCACCTTCACCCATAACAAAGCCATTACGTTCTGCATCAAATGGAATAGACGCACGATCTGGATCTTCTGCTCTTGATAAAGCAGTTAATGAAGCAAAACCTGAAATACCAATTCCAGTAATCGATGCTTCAGAACCACCAGCTAAAATAACGTCAGAATAACCATGTTTGATATTTCTAAAAGCTTCACCAATTGAATGTGTTCCTGTTGCACAAGCGGTTACGATTGCCGTACAAATTCCTTTTGCACCTACGCGTAAAGCAATATTTCCCGCTGCCATGTTGGCAATTGACATAGGTACGAACATTGGTGACACACGTTGTGCACCTTTATCATGCATACGGATTACTTGATCTTGGATGGTTTGCAAGCCACCAATTCCAGAACCGACCATCACGCCAAAGCGATCTTGGTTAACTGTTTCTGCAGATATACCACTCATTTCCATTGCCTCTAAGGCTGCATAAATACCATAAATAGAAAATAAATCCATCCGTTTCGCATCTTTTTTCACGAAATATTTATCAAAAGGAAAGTCATGGACTTCTGCCCCTACAATAATACCTGTATCTGTTGCATCAAATTTAGTGATTGGACGGATCCCGTTTTTCCCTTGTTTTAAACTATCTAAAAAGGCCTCGCTGTCATTTCCAATAGGAGATGCTACGCCATACCCTGTAATTACTACTCTATTCATTGTGTGCTCCTTTCCTTATCCCTGCATGACCATGCCACCATCAACACTGATGACTTGTCCTGTGATATATGAACTTTTAGCTAAAAAGACAGCCGTTTCAGCAACGTCTTGTGGTTGCCCAAAGCGTTGTAACGGAATTTGTTTCGTCGCTTCTTCCTTGACTTTATCAGACAAGACTTCTGTCATATCTGTTTCAATAAAGCCAGGAGCAATTGCGTTACACGTAATCCCTCTAGTCGCAGCTTCTCTCGCAACTGATTTTGTAAAACCAATCACACCAGCTTTACTGGCCGCATAATTAGCCTGACCGAAGTTTCCGATTAATCCAGATACACTTGAAAGATTGATAATCGCGCCTTGACGCTGTTTCATCATCTTCTTTAACACATGCTGTGTCATATTAAATGTCCCTGTTAAATTGATTTTTAAGCATTGCTCAAAATCATCCGCAGTCATTCGTAAAACGAGCTTATCATTAGTCACACCGGCATTATTAACTAAGACATCGACACTACCTAATTCGCTGATTGCTTGATTAATCATCTCGCCAGCCTTGTCAAAATCCGAAATATCACCTGAAACTGCGATGCATGAAACACCTAAATCTTCAATTTCTTTGATACTTTCAGCAGCAACCTCGCCACGTCCATTAAGCACAATATTTGCGCCCTCTTTGGCAAATTCTTTTGCTATTGCCGCGCCAAGGCCACGAGTACTCCCTGTAATGAAGACATTTTTCCCTTTTAATTCCATCAGTTACCTCCAACTAAAAATTCTTTTGTCTGAACAAACGTCTCCGCGTCTTCCACTCGTGAAATCGCGATTGACGAATCAATTTTTTTAATAAAGCCGCTTAATACTTTACCTGGGCCAATCTCCACGACTCTTGTGACGCCTAACTCTTTCATTGTTTCGATACTTTCGTAGAAACGAACTGGTGACATCACTTGTCTTCTCAATAATTCTTTCATCTGATCATACGGCATAATTTTCGCAGTTGTGTTACTGATAATTGGAATCTTGGGCTCAGAAAATGACACATCAGTTAATACTGCCTCAAGGTTTTTAGCAGCTGGCTCTAATAGCTGTGTATGGAAAGGACCACTAACATTTAAGGGAATCATCCGTTTAATGCCGGCCTCTTTCAATAAGCGCATCGCTTCATCCACTGCTACGACTTCTCCACCAATCACAATTTGTTGTGGCGTATTATAATTGGCTGGTGCAACAATTCCTAAATCGCTAGCTTTTTGGCAGCACTCTTCAATAACTTCGACTGGCGCGTTCATAACTGCCACCATCTTGCCGATACCCGAAGGAGCTGCTTCACTCATAAATTTCCCACGTTTTGAAACTAGTTGAACAGCTGCTGAAAAATCTAGCACACCACTGGCAACTAAGGCTGAGTATTCACCTAAGCTTAAGCCTGCGACGATATCTGCGGAAAAATTTTCTGAAGCTAATAATCGATGAAAAGCTACGCTCACCGTCAAAATAGCTGGTTGGGTATATTCTGTTTGATTCAGCTGAGGATTTTCCTCAAAACATAGCTTTGCCATGTCATAACCCAATGCTTGACTGGCTTCTTCAAAGGTCTCTTTGACAATTGCTTCCGTGTTATATAAAGATTGCCCCATCCCTTGGTATTGGGCGCCTTGTCCACTAAATAAAAATGCTGTTTTCATTGCGTTCTCCTTATCAAAACGTAGTAAATTTATCTCTTCTATAAAAGGAAAGGCCAGGCGAATAGCCTAACCTCAATGATTTTTTATTCTGCTTTTTGTTTTTCAACGTATGTTACTAAGTCTTGAACCGTTGAGATTCCGTCTTCTGTTTCAATTTTCACATCGAAAGCGTCTTCGATTTCGTTAATAATTTGGAATAAATCTAAGCTATCAGCTTCTAAATCTCCTTGAATGTTTGTTGTTAATTGAATCTCTTCTGTTTCTTTACCTAATTCTTCTGCAATAATTTCTTGAATTTTTTCAAATACCATTTCTATATTCCTCCAATATTGTTTTTCACTTTTTGATTGAGCATTGCTCATAAATCTATTGTAAACAGCTACTATAGAGTCAGGAGAAGACTTCCCCAAGTTAACCCTCCACCGTAACCTGTAAACACAACTTTTTGTTTGGAACCTAATTGAATCTTGCCACTCTCAACTGCTTCATCCAACAAAATTGGGATACTAGCAGCCGAAGTATTGCCATAACTACTCATATTTGTTAAGAATTTTTCTCTAGGAACTTTTAATTTCTTAGCAATTTTCTCAATGATTCGTTCATTGGCTTGATGCAATAAGAAATAGTCAACGGACTCTTTCTCATCTCCAACAACTTCTTGAATGTTTGCCACCACATCACGAAGAGCAAAGTCAAAAATGTCTCGTCCTACCATGTTTAAGCAGTAAGAAGATTCTGATTTTTCTTCATAAAAGGGGCTTGTATTCGCATGAAAACCGGCAGTCAATGCTTGATTTCTCGTGCCATCTGCAGCAATCTTTTCTCGTTGGATACTTTGTGTTTCCTGTGCGCCGATTAGGACTCCAGCAGCACCATCCCCAAAAAGTACAGCCGTTGAGCGATCTTGCCAATCCAATAATTTAGACAGCGTTTCGCCGCCAATCACTAACCCATACTGTGAACCTGTTCGGATAAATTTCTCGGCAATTGAAAGCCCATAAACAAATCCTGAACAAGCAGCACTGATATCAAATGCGAAAGCATTTTTAGCACCAATCATTCCTTGCACTTGGCAAGCAACTGAAGGGCTTGTATAGTCGGGTGACATAGTCGCAACTACTATGAAATCTAATTCTTCTGGTTGAATACCAGATCGATTAATTAGTTGCTCGGCCACCTTTACACATAAATCTGAAGTATTTTCGTCTGTTACTACATGTCGCTCTTTAATCCCTGTTCTTGAACGAATCCATTCATCAGAGGTATCCATCATTTGCGCCAACTCATCATTAGTAACGACTTTTGTAGGCAAATAACGTGCGGTTGAAAGAATCTTTCCAAACTTACTCATCGCTTATATCCTTGAAGAAACGTATGAAGATTTTTCAAAGCCTTTAAAAGTGCCTCTTCTTCAGTTTTCTCCATGTCATTTAATATATTTTTCACCATATCTCGGTGGAAATGCTGATGGACTCGGAAAAGTAACTTTCCTTTTTTGGTCAAACCAAGCTTTACGACACGTCGATCATCTTCACTACGAATTCGTTCAACATAATCTTTCTTGACCAATCGAGTGATGGCAATCGTTAAGGTTCCCACTGTAATCGACAAATCTTTTGCTACTTCAGACGTTGTTTTTTTTCTATACATACCAATCGCTTCAATCGTGTGCATTTCTGTGATTGAAAGGTCATTAAATTGTGATTTTTTCAATTCGGATTCTTCAATTGTAAGAATATCATTGAAGACTGTCACCAGGTAATCGTTGATTGTTTCCAGTTCCATGGGGCACCATCCATTTAGTTTGATTATCAAATCATTTGATGTTCAAACTATATCGTATTTCATTTATGAATGCAACCCGTTTTCGACTTTTTTTCATTCTCTACAATCAAATAGTTTCATTTTTTTATTTATAATTTCTCGTGAGGCATTGTCTATCAAGGCTTTGCTCATTGCTTTAAATTGGTCAGCAATCAAAAAAATATTTTGATTATCAAAGCACTCATTGGAAAAATAAAAAACAAGGATAAAATTTTTCTTATCTAGCATCGTTTAAATTGTCTTTTTTTCGATTATCAGCTATAATCCAGTCACTAATTTTAAACGGGAGCTTCTATCATGTTAAAAGAAAAAGCCAGAAATTTACCCCGAAGCCCAGGTGTCTATTTGATGAAGGATTACCGCGATGAAGTGCTTTATGTAGGTAAAGCTAAGCGATTAAAAGATCGAGTCTCTAGTTATTTCCATAAAAATAAACAACATTCAAAGAAAGTCAGCCGAATGATTCATAATATTCACGACTTTGAAGTCATTCATGTTGATACCGAACTAGATGCACTCTTATTAGAATGTCATTTAATTCAAGCCTACCACCCTATATACAATCGCATTATGAATCACTATAAAAACTACCTCTATGTAAGCTATCAAAACCAAACTTTTCAACTTAGTCAGGAGCCTTCAGCAGATTGCTATGGTCCTTTTAAAAACTATCAGCGTTTGCCTGAATTGTTGACAATCATCGAAGAGACCTACCAGCTGCCTACTATCTCACCGATTACGCAATTAATTTTAACAGCGCAACTCCCTGAGATGCAGTATCTTACTATAGAAGAAAAAAACACTGAGATTCATGATATGCTTGCTGGGAAAAATCAAAAAATATTGACCTATCTAAGAAACAGACAGGCTTATTGTAGTCAACAGATGAATTTCGAGTATGCAAAAAAACTGCAAATAGCGATTGAGCGGATGACCTCATTCCTCTATCTGATTAGTCAACAAAGGAGCACCTTAACTTCACAAGAATTCATACTCTCTTTGCCTACCACGAAAGAACAAATGAAGCATTACCGAATAAACTATGGCAGCATCCTTGAAACTTGTTTGACGCCGCTAGATGCTATTCCTGTATTCTCGTCAGAGACACGCATTGTCGAGAACCGCCCCACATTCATTGAAAAAGCTCAGATTGATCCCCTTTATATCCTAGCAAGTTATATAAAGAGAGTTACCGCTGGTGAGATTGAAGGAAGCGTTCATTCATTAAATGAAGAAAGAACCGATAAAAACTAAGACATTTGCCTTAGTTTTTATCGGTTCCTTTATTGTCTACTAGACATAAGCGAAAAGGTTTATTGAATTAAATCATAGATTTCCATCGCAACGATATCAATGTTATCAAATTGATATTGCTGTTGTGTATCTGCTTCTGTTAATTCAAATGTATCAGTTGCTTTATCGAAAGTAACTGTACATTTTTCGACACCCTCTTTTTCAAAACGGCGAACTTGTATTTCGTTGTCAGTTGCTTCAGTCATTGCTTCTAAGCGTTTTATGATTGCAACAAGTTGTGAATGTTTCATGCGAGTGGCCTCCCTTTCTCTATTCCTGTTATATTGTATCAAAAGCTACGCATACTTGCATGATTTTTGTAAAAAAAATTGTGTTTTTTATCAATTTTTTTGAGGTTTTTTTTCTTGATCCCACCAAAGCTTAATTAAAGCCTGTGTTCCGTCGTTTTCATAACCGTTTTCAGCTAACCGAGAATATAAAGTTTTTGCTAAATCGGTCGCAGGTAATTGGATAGCAAGTTTTTCTGCTTCATCTAACGCAATCTTCAAATCTTTTATAAAATGTTTGACAAAGAATCCTGCTGTATAATCCTCCTTAAGTATTCGTGGTCCATAATTTAACATAGACCAATTAGACGCACTGCCGCCACCTAATGTCTCAATTACTTTAGGTAAATCTAAATCAGCTGCCTGCGCATAGACAAGCATCTCAGTTAAGCCCGTCATAGTTCCCGCAATCATGATTTGATTAGCCATTTTAGTATGTTGCCCTTTTCCGGCTGGTCCATGGAGCATAAAAGTTTTCCCGAAGCTTTCAAAAATTGGGCGAACCTTTTGATACGTCTCTTCTTCTCCACCAACCATGATAGTTAGCGTACCATTTTTAGCGCCTAAATCGCCACCAGAAACTGGGGCATCTAAAGCCTCAGCACCCTTTTCTTTTGCCGTCTCAGCAATTTTAACCGCCAAAGTCGGCGTGCTTGTCGTTAAGTCGACTAACGTCTTGCCCTTTACCTGCGCTTCATAAATCCCCTCTTCGCCGTAATAGACCTCCTCAACATCTTGAGGAAAGCCGACCATGGTGAAAATCACGTCACTCGCTTCAGTCAACTTCTTAGGCGTGTCATACCATGTTGCTCCTAATTCTACTAACTCATCTGTCCGACTCTTCGTACGATTGTATACATTTACTTCATATTGTTTTTTAAATAAGTTCTTGATAATTGACGCTCCCATTACACCTGTACCAATAAAGCCTATTTTCATCGATCCATTCCTCCTAATTCAAATAAAAAAATCTTTGCTTCAAGTATACTCTAGAAACAAAGATTTATCTTTATTATTCACTTATTTTTTAAAACTACTAAACCGCACGCGAATTTTTTCCATCGACGGCTCCAGCTCTTTTTGCATGAGCAATTGTTCATGATAATCAATCATATCTTGATAAAATGCAATCATTTCCTCTCCAAAATGAGTAGCTGAAATTTCGAATAATTTTTCTTTCAAAACTTCTTCATCATGGGAGATTGAGCGATTCACATAATCGACTAGCGCTTCTGGGAAGGCTTCATCAGAATCAAATGTTTCTCCTAACGATGGATGGCTGATTAAGTTATTTAAATACGCATTCCCTTCCACAACTAAAGGAGTTCCTGCGGCCATCGCTTCTGTATAGGTCAAGCCCTGCGTTTCTGAGGTTGACGTGCTAACGAAAAAGTCTGCAGCTTTATAATATAAAGCAACTGCATCATTAGCTACCTCTCCAACAAATTGCGTGTAATCTGAAATACCTAATTCCACAGCCATCTCTTGGAGTGCCTCCATATAAGGTCCTTTACCAACAATTACGAGACGAGCATTCGGAAGCGACTCCAGTACTTTAGGAAAACCCTGAATAATTGCTTGAATATTTTTTTCGTAGGAAAGTCGACTTAACGACAAAATCATTAATTGATCTTGTTGAATGCCTAATTCTGCTCGAGTCTCTTGAATCATCTCTGTTGTAATATCAGAACGCTTAAATTTTTCGATGTCGATACCTGTTGGAATAATTCTCATCGGCTTAAATACGCCGTATGAACGTAACTTTTCAATCACTCGCTCACTCGGACACACAACACCCGTTGAATGATTTGAAAAAACACGTGAATAATATTTAACATGCGTCGGGCGTAACACTTTCCCTTTGGCAATATAATGTAAATAGTCTTCGTACATCGTGTGGTAGGTATGAATAACAGGAATCTTCATTTTTTTACCGACCATTTTACCTAATAAACCTGCACCAAATTCCGTATGCGTATGAATCAAGTCTAACTCTAGTTCCTTTGAGATTAAATAAGCATACCACATCCCTCTAACCACAATTCTTCGGTCTTTAAAAGACACGAATGGTACGCTAGGCATTCGAATCACATCTTCTTCGAATTTATCTGCGTTGGGATCAGACGTCGTAAAAATATACACTTCATGACCATTTTTCTCAAGTTCTTCTTTTAGTGTCTTAATTGAGGTTGCTACGCCACTCACCTGGGGAAAATACGTGTCTGAAAAAAAACCGATCTTCACAATGATTCCTCCAAACTATCCTAATTGATATTTTTTCGTTTATGATTAGTTTCAATGATTATATAAAGTTCAGATAGCGAATAATTCCTTTGAAAATCAGCTCGCATTCTTCTATAAATCTTTGAATTGTTATTCACATTATATCATAGCAATTATCCATGTCACTCAAACTAAAGTCTTAGTTTCAAGAAAATTCGCTAATATTACAAGGAGAATACCGTCAAATAAGGGTTATTTTTGTCTATCTTACCCCTATATGACAAAACTGTTAGATGAATTTATCGAAAAAATCAGCTTTTTCTCAAAAAATTCTATCAATAAATTAGATGAAAAAAATTTCCTGATATAAATTACATCCGTTATCGATTGTCCACTTAGCCAGTTAGTGATAGTTGATAGAAGAATGTATAAGCTCAGCCATCTGCTCAAAAAAATAATCGTTATTCAATAGAAAAAGGTTCTATAATATTTAGTGTTGGTGGAAGATTTTCGAATCTTCTCCCAACACTATTTTTGTAAGCAAATAAATAGAAAGAGAGATAGCCAAATTGATAGAATTGAGTCACCACAAAACAATCATCAAGGAGGATATCTCTCATGGACTATCATACTAAAAAATTACTTGGTTTAACAGACAAAAACTTTCAATTCCCAGAAAATTGGTTAGAATCGCGGACTATCAATCATCTGACCACCCACTTTATCCATGCTAGACTTGATTACACCCCAAAGGCTTGTTCCAAGTGTGGGATAAAAAATGAAGGTCAAATCATTAAGAACGGCACACATAAAACAAAAGTTCAATTGCTTCCGTTGCGTTCAGTTCCAACCTTTTTGTCTCTGAAAAGAACGCGCTTTTTATGTAAAGAATGTGGAGCTACCTTTAATGCTAAGACTCCTCTCGTCGAGGAGAATTGTTACATTTCAAGGGAATTAAAACAAAAGATCGCCAT
>NZ_MAEJ01000016.1 GCF_009933175.1 Candidatus Enterococcus huntleyi
AAATCTACGTGACCGCATCTATTTAGTTCAAGGCTTAATTTTTGAAGACGTTAAAGACAACAAAAAGAAGCTCCAGCTAAGCAAAGCTGCTTAACTGGAGACACTGTACTCTATTCAATTTGACCCTCACCAACACTATTTGACGAAGAGCCTTTCTTTTCAGCATTTTCGTAATTCATTTTCTATTATTTTTTGATTTCTAATCACTTTTTCTTACAATCACTTTCTTCTCAGCTACTGCGTATTATTTACCAAAGCCAAAGTAGTGATTCGCATTGCCATAAGCAATCTTCGCAATGATCTCACCCAAATATTGATCATCTTCTGGCAACTGGCCTTCTTCCACCCATTCACTGACTAATTGGCAGAGAATCCGACGGAAATATTCATGCCGCGGATAAGAAAGGAAACTCCGTGAGTCGGTCAACATGCCAACAAAATTCCCGAGAATTCCGCCTTCAGCCAAGGTTGTCATCTGATAACGCATCCCTGAATAAGTGTCATTAAACCACCAAGCAGAACCAAATTGAATCTTGCCTTTGACATCCGCTTGGAAACAGCCCATTAGCGCAACGAGCGGTAGATAATCTTTAGCATTCAAAGAATAAAGAATCGTTTTCGGTAGTTGATCTTGTTGATTGAGCTCATCAAATAAACGACTAATCCCCGCTTCGATTCGTTCATCTCCTAGTGCATCGGCACCTGCATCGGGTCCATAGCTTTGAAACAATTGTTGATTATTATTTCTAGTCGCCATTAAATGAAGCTGCGCAGTCCAGCCTTGTTTGTGATATAAGCGCATCAAATCAACGGCCAAACCAAATTGATAGAACGCAACTTCCTCATTTGTCAAAGGAATCTGTGTTTGTTTCTTCTCAAAAATACCAGCTAATAATAGGCGATCATAGGTAAAAGGCTTTAATGTAGAAAAGCTATGATCAGACAATTTGCAGCCCAGCGAAGCAAAATGGTTCATACGATTTTCTAATGAATCGAGCAAGTCTTGATATTCTTTGATCTCACTACCAGTCACTTCAGACAGAGCCGTTAGATAAGACAAATACTCCTCATTTTGAATATTGATTGCTTTATCTGGTCGAAAAGTCGGATACACTTGGAAGTCTGACTCTTCTTTGAGCTTCGCGTGATAGTCTAATGAATCAATCGGATCATCCGTGGTACATATCACTTCAACATTCATTTGTTTAATCAGATTGCGGGTCGACATCTGTTCTTCCTGCAATTTTTGGTTGGCTTTTTCCCAAATAATTGGCGCATTTTTTCGATTGAGTAGCTCTTCAATCCCAAAAATCCGTTTTAATTCAAGATGTGTCCAGACATACAGCGGATTGCCAATACAATTTTCAATCGTTTCCGCCCAAGCTAGAAATTTTTCATAATCATCACCGGTTCCGGTAATTAACGCTTCCGGCACCCCGTTGGCTCGCATCAAGCGCCATTTATAATGGTCACCACCTAACCACGCTTGGGTGATATTGGCGAACTTCTTATTTTCATAAATCTCTTTGGGATCCAAATGGCAATGATAATCAATAATCGGTTGTTCTTCCGCATATTCATGAAATAGTTTTTTTGCAAACTCGCTCTTTAATAGAAAGTCTTTATCTAAAAACATGATTTCTCCTCACTATCCTCTGCCTTTACTTTTATCGATAGCTTCCCATAAGCCTAGTAAATAAGAAGCACCTAGCGCACGATCGTATAAGCCATAGCCCGCACGACCCGTTTCGCCCCAAATCATACGCCCGTGGTCTGGACGAATATATCCATCAAAGCCATTATCATACATCGCTTCTAAAATTTTATACATATCCAATGAACCCTCTGACGACAAATGTGGCGCTTCATAGAAATCTTTGTCATTACCCAAATACTTAATATTTCTAACATGGGCAAAAGGAATCCGGTCTCGTTTACAAAATTCTGCTAGAATCTCATAGACATTATTCGCTGGATCTTCTCCGATACTACCGGTACATAACGTAATCCCATTAGATGGGCTATCCACGACGTTACAAATCCAATCCAAATCCGCCCGATTCTTAACAATTCTCGGTAAGCCAAAGATTGAATACGGCGGATCATCAGGGTGAACAGCCATTTTTATGCCAACTTCTTCACACACAGGGATGATTTCTTTTAAGAAATAAGCGAAGTTCTCACGTAATTTCTCATCATCAACGTTCTCATAAGCTTTAAACAAATCTTTAACCTGAGCCAATCGTTCAGGCTCCCAACCAGGAAGTGTGTAATCTGAAGTTGACTCCTCCACCTCACGTACGATATCTTCCGGATCCTTATCAATCCCAACTTTTTCAAAAGCCATCGTCGATGAACCATCCGGTAGAATATAATCCAAATCAGTCTTAATCCAGTCAAAAATCGGCATGAAATTATAACAAATCACTTCAATTCCATATTCTGCTAAATTGCGAATCGATTCTTTATAATTTTCGATATATTGCTCGCGACTTGGTAAACCAATCTTGATATCATCATGCACATTGACGCTCTCAATCACCTTCAACGTCAGTCCAGCTGCTTCAACTTCCTCCACTAAAGCTTTAATCCGATCTTTCGGCCAAACCTCTCCTGCAGGGATATCAAATAACGTCCCCACGATTCCTTTCATCCCAGGAATTTGTCTGATTTCTTGTAACTGAATTTTGTCTGCTTCTTTGCCATACCAGCGAAAAGTCATTTCCATCTGTTTCATCTCCTCATTTATTGAACAATTTATTTTCCTTTTTATTAAAATGCCTATTAAAATAGGGTGTTAAACTAGCGCACAATTTATTGGACTGTTTCATGTAATACTTTGCGAACTGCGCCTTCTTTTTCGATCATTTCTTTGAAATAACCTTCAATTTTTTCACCTAGTCCTGCTTCATACAAATCAACACCAAAGATTGCACGATTGCTTAAAATCGGTTGTAAAATAGGGGCTACATCTCCGATAAATCCAAGTCTCACAGCTGATAAGTTTTCTTGTAATTCTTCTAATAACGGATCTGGACTCAATTGAGCTACTTCCCCTTGATCATTTACGCCCAGTAAATAGCGCAACCAACCAGCAATACTTAATGGCAGGTAAATTAACTCTTTTGACTGACCCTTTTCTAGATATTTCTTGATTGTTTCGCCAAATCGAATGGCCACCTTTTGTGAAGTATCCGCAGCAATCCGTTGCGGCATATCAGGAATCATCGGATTAGGAAGTCGTTTCGTTATAACTTCATCGATGAAAACTTTCGGTTGAATAATCTCAGGATCTTCCACTACCGGTAAGCCTTCAACATAGCCCACACCTTTAATTAACTGAACTATATCCTCGTCCTTCATCTCCTCAGCAATCGATTGATAGTCTAGTAGACAACCAAAAATGGACATCGCCGTGTGTAAAGGATTTAAACAAGTCGTGACTTTCATAGCATCCGTCTTATCAACAATTTCTCTAGTCGTCAAAATCACACCTGCCGCATCCAACGCTGGACGACCATTTGGAAAACTATCTTCAATCACTAGATAATGAGTCGCTTCCGTATTCGCAAAAGGCGCAATGTTCGTCCCTTTATCAGTATGAATTAAGGATAACCCAGTAATCCCTTCAGCAGTCAACTTATCTGCCACCACCTGTGAAGGATTAGGCGTGATTCGATCAATCATCGACCAGGGGAACGTCACTTTTTCAGTATCTTCTAAATAGTCGATGAATGCAGCATCCGCAAATCCATTTTCTACCCAACCTTTAGCAATTTGCAAGATAGATTCTTGGAATCGTTGACCATTTCTCGAAAAATTATCGGTGGAAATCATCGCTATCGGGTGCGCCCCGTGATTAAACCGATGAAAGAGAAGACTCGCTAAAATACTCATGGTATGAACCCCTTGATTCGGTCCTTTTTGAATATCACTTTTCACTAAAGGTGATAATTCTCCTTGACTATTCGCTAATGCATAACCTTTCTCAGTAATCGTGACCGTTACCATCTGTAGAGACGGCTGTTCGAAAATTGTCTGTACAGCCTGATAACTTACTTCATCTGATGGATGGCAATAATAGCTTTCTGCCACGGCATTCAACATTTTCTTCTCTAATTTACCATCTTCATGCATGATTACTTCTAAAATATTGTTATTATACGGTTGATACGCTTTTTCAATAACCTGTTCGTCAAACGTTTCGCAGACAATCACACCACTCTGCATTTCTTTTTTATCGACTAACTCTTGGGCAATTTCCGCATGAAACGCACGAAATAAATTCCCACCACCAAAGTGAACCCATTGAGGATGATCCTTCGTATAAGCAACTAGAGCCTCTTTATCGACTAATGGCAACTGAACATCCAAACATTTTTCAATCCCTTGCATTATAATTCCCTCCTAAAATTTCCTAAACTGATATATTAGTATTTTAATCTATCTAAAAGTAATTTGCAAACCTTTACAAAGAAACTTTTAGCTTATATACTAGTTTTATTGTCAATAAACATAAATAACATTAGAAAGGAGACGCGTAATGAGTACCAATAATTTTCAAAATCAAGCCTATGAATCCATAAAAAACGCCATCCTTTCAGCGGAATTAGTCCCTGGAACCAGAATTTCCGAAAAAGAATTTGAAGAACAACTCAAGATGGGACGGACGCCAATTCGAGAAGCAATTATTCGTTTACGTCGAGAAGAACTTGTCCGCGTGATTCCTCAAAGCGGCACCTATGTAGCGAAAATCAATATTCAACAGATTGAAGAAGCTCGATTTGTACGAGAAACCCTAGAAAAATCAATTTTCGTCTTAGCTTGTGACCTAGCCACAGAGGAACACTATCAAGCATTGGAAAAATTGCTTGTGTTGCAAAAAACCTATGCTTCACTCAAAGATGAGACAAATTTTTTCCAATTAGATGAGGAGTTCCATCATTTGGTTTATCAAATTGCCAATAAAAACCATGTCTGGAACTGGCTCCAATCGATCAATTTACAACTCAATCGCTTCCGCTTTTTACGTTTAGAAGTTGCTGGCCTTTCTTGGGAAGTTATTTTGACCGATCATGAAGAAATTCTTCAAGCGCTAAAAGAAAGAAACAAAGACAAAGTAGCCAAACTAGTTGGCACGCATATTGATGTCATCGATAATGATTTAAAAGTAGTCACACAAGCCTTTCCTGACTACTTCGAAGACTAATTACAAGAAATTTCATCAGCAAAAAAGACCACGAAATCATTGATATGATTTTGTGGCCTTTCCATTTATTCTTACTTATTCACTGAGTGCACATTCACAACTAAACGAACTATACCCTAGAATTAGTCTTGATATAACTCACGGACAGGTGTCATGATGATGCGGTTTAAGTCATTCACAATTAGGCTGAAAGCTTGTTCTTTTTCCATCAATTTGTTGATAACTTCTTCGCCTTGAACTTTCATCGCCATTTCTTGAGCTTTTTGGGCATCTTCATCTGAAAATTCTTGTCCTTGCATTTGTTTTTCTTGTAATTGAATTTGTAGGTTTTGGAACTCTTTGAACAACGCATGCGCTTCTTCATTGGCTTTTACGTTATTATACGCTTCTTGCAATGCTTTGAATTCAGCTAATTCACGAATTTCGCGTTCAATCTGGTTGGCGCTATCATAGATATTTGACATGGTTCTAAATCCTCATTTCGTATTTTTATTTTTCCTAATTATTGTAACATGTAACAAATCGTTTTCAAAGTAATCAATCAGATAGCTAGTTTTTTTATAGTAGGCATTACTCTAGCAGTCACTCCTACTAGTCAGGCTTCATTCACCTTACGTCATTTGTCTATTCACCCGATTAAATTCTACAATCAGCCACTAGGTAGATAGTAGGTATCCATCGGGTAAATACCTAGGGAATTCATAATAATACCCACTAGCGGCTTATATCTAGTTGTCTATTGAATCACTCTCTAGATGTTATCAGCACCCTCTGGCATCCTTTAGAATATAGGCTACTTATACAATTAACAACTCACTTGCATTATTTCATATAAGTATTCCCCAAGAGATACTAGTTCTTTTTCGCGCTGGGTAAACCTATTTTTTTACCTAGCTTACCCACCAGTCAACTTATCCCAAACACCTTTGATTTTGCCGCCGACTTTATCTAGTCCATCTTTGACTTTACCACCGATATCTTTGATGCCTTCTTTAGCTTTTTCACCAAAGTCAGCGACATCTTCTTTCCATTCATCAGAGGAATCGCCTTGGTTATTCACCTCATCAGCTGCGACAACTTTTCCTTCGGTCTGATAAGCATCTGCTACAGTAAAGCTTGAGCCATTTGTATATTGCAAGATCCCTTCGGTCTGGGCTTTAAAAACTTGTCCCACAACGCTACCACTGGTTCCTTCAATATAATGATCTTTACTAGATTCTTCAAAGCCCATCCAAGTTGAGATGACGACATCTGGGGTGTAACCAACAATCCACTGGTCATTGGCTTTTGTCGCGTCAAAGTTGGTTTCTGTTGTCCCAGTTTTCCCAGCAACAGTGTAACCGTAAGGCATTGCTTGTGCACCGGTCCCATAAGAAAATGTCCCTAGCAGCATACTCGTCATTTCATCTGCAGTGTCTTTTGAGACAACCTGTTTAGATTTCACCTTGGTATTATCAACTAGGACAACCCCTTGTGAGTCAACAATTTTAGTGATTAGGTGTGGCGTATATTTTTTTCCACCATTGGCAAAGGCACTGTAAGCGCTGGCCATCGTCAATGGTGATTCTCCTTGTTCGAGTCCACCTAAAGCTAAGCCCCAATATTTATCAGATTTTGATAAAGATAAACCGAATTCCTGCGCTTTGTCATAGCCCTTTTGTAAACCAATTTCATGTAATAACCAAACGGCTGGTAAATTCAAACTTTGAGCCACCGCTTGATACATCGGCACTTCACCTTGATACGTTCCATCATAATTTTTCGCTTCGTAATAAGTTTGCGGTTCATCTTTCAGGATACTATCTGGTTTGTACCCTGCTTCTAGCGCTGGCGCATAAACACTCAGCGGTTTAATCGTTGAACCAGGTGAACGGCGCATTTGTGTGGCAAAATTATAGCCTCTAAATACATGTTCTCCTCGTCTACCAACTAGGGCAGCCACCCCACCAGTCTTTGGATCTAGTGCAACAGAAGCTGATTGAACCATCGCTCCATCCACTGCATTAGCTGGGAATAAAGCATCGTTCTGATAGGTTGCCTCCATCTGTTGTTGATAATTTTGATTCAGTGTCGTGTAAATTTTGTAGCCATTATTCATAATATCTTTTTCATCTAACTTATAAGTATTCACTGCTTCATCAATGACAGCATCAAAATAATAAGGATACCGATAATCAGAAGAAGAATTTTGATACGTATCCTGAAGCATCGAGTTCATATCAACACTGGCTTCTTGATCCGCTTCTGCCTGGGTGATTTTTTTATTATCCACCATCACACTCAAAACAGTCGCCCGTCGATCCGTTGCGTAATTTGGATGATCAATCGGGTTATAGATAGATGGTCCCTTTAACATGCCGGCAATCGTTGCCGCCTGGCCAAGAGTCACTTGATTGGCATCCACACCGAAGTATTTTCGAGCCGCATCTTGAACACCCCAGACCCCATTTCCAAAATAAGAATTATTCAAATACATCGTCAAAATTTCATCTTTACTATAGTTCTTCTCAATTTCAATGGCCATGAACAATTCTTTGGCCTTTCTTTGGAAGGTTTGGTCAAGCGACAAGAAAGCATTTTTTGCTAACTGTTGCGTAATCGTACTTCCGCCCCCACCGCCAGTACCACCACTGGTAATCATCCTGACCCCAGCACGAGCAATCCCTTTGAGGTCATAGCCGTGGTGTGAATAAAAATTTCGATCCTCAGTAGAAATGACGGCATCTTGAATAAAAGGTGAAATTTGGTCCAATTCGACATACGAGCCTTTATTCGCGTAGATACTTCCAGCTTCTTCTCCACTCACATCATAAATTTTCGTGGTCTGAGTCATCCCTGATTTTAAGGCCGAAACATTCGAAGCTTTAGCCAAGGTATACAAATAAATACTGCTGACTAAGATAAAAACTAAGCCAATCAATAACAGAATTTTATTAATATAATATTTTTTCCAAATCCGCTTACGCCATTGATGAAATTTACTTAAGTTGGGTTTTAGCCAGCGCCAAAAAGTCTTCAGCCCTGCTCGGATACTGCCCCATATTTTTTGAAAATCCATTTATTTCTCTCTCCAATCTCATGACTTATCAATCATCAGAAAATAATTGCTGTCTAAAGTCTATCATAACTAGCCGCTAGTTGCCTACGTCCCTAGCAGTAGAATAAAGCTGATTCGCTCTAATTCTAGCAAGAAATTTCTATAAAAATCTGTTTTTTTCCTTAAATATTCCTAAACAATGGTACAATTACAAACACAAGAACCATCATTTCATGGTGTTAACCCTAAAATACACCATTTAAGAAAATAGTTTAAAGGAGTCTCTATGAAATTCACAATTACTTTACCGGAAAATCACGCACCTACAACTATCCGCGATCTCTTAGAAACAGAATGGCTAGTGCCTAGAAAGGTTCGTCACTTTTTGCGTATGAGGAAAAATGTTTGGCTCAACGGGGAAGTCGCACTCTTTCATCAAGAAGTCGTCCCTGGCGATAGCTTAACGCTAGTTTTGGAAGAGGATGATTATACCTATCAAGAGGTGATTCACGGTGATAAAACATTAGTCACACCCTTATATGAAGACGAGCATCTACTAATCGTCAATAAACCCGCTGGGATGAAGACGCATCCCAATGCACCTGACGAATCGGATACTTTATTGAATCATTTAGCAGCTTATCTTTCAGAACAAAATCAACGTCCTTATGTCGTCCATCGACTCGATAAAGAAACTAGCGGCGCGATTCTTTTTGCCAAAAACCCATTAGTCCTACCGATTCTTGGTCGCATGTTAGAACAGAAACAAATTGGCCGTCGCTATCAAGCGATTGTTCATGGAAGACTAGACAAAAATCTGACTATTAACAAAAAAATCGGCCGTGACCGCCATGATCGCCGCAAACGAGTCATCGATGAACGCAACGGACAACAGGCTGTCACACATGTCACGAGCCACGAAGTCCTAGGCAAGCAAACTGAAATCTATTGTGTGCTAGATACTGGCCGAACCCACCAAATTCGAGTTCATCTCGCAAGTATCGGTCACCCACTCGTCGGTGATCCGCTCTATCAAAAGAAATCCGCTGCTCGTTTGATGCTTCATGCGATTGAACTGAACATGACACATCCATTTACACAAGAAGAAATTAGCGTCACAGCCGCACCAGGACTTTGGTAGACTGGCATCCTTAGCTAATAAAAAAATATTGTGCCCTATGTATGCACAATCATATCTACTGATTTTAAACTATTAAAAAAGCTGATTTTCCATTGGATTGGAAAATCAGCTTTTTTTTGATAAACGGAAATTTCGTCTTATTAGCTAACGCTGTTTTAGGAAATGAAATGTTCCATTTCTTTTATCAGCAACGCATAACATTCCACTAAATGTTCCTACAAAAGCGGAACTGGCAAGCTATGGTCATGTAAGGGAGTGAAATGGGACATTTCACAACTATTGCCCTACGCATACCATTCCACTACTACGATACTTGGTAAGTGGAACTGGCATCTTGAAGCTGACCACTCCTGTCACGACCTTTTTTTATTTAACTAAATTCTCAGCTAATAGTGTACAGCCTAGAATGCCACTCTTATTTGGTAAGCCCCAAGTCACAATGTATTCGTCTAATGGCGGTGTGACTACATAGCCGGCCATTTCTCGCTCAAAGGCTTTGCGGATTTTTTCAACAAGGTGTTGTTGATTCATCACGCCGCCACCTAAAATAATTTTTTCAGGGGCTAAAGTTAGCGTATAAGTCATTAATGCTTGGGCAATATAATCTGCTTCGATTTCCCAAACTGGATCATTTTCTGATAAATATTGGCCTTTTGTTCCTGTCCGTTTTTCTAAAGAAGGTCCGGCAGCTAAGCCTTCTAAGCAATCTTTATGGAATGGACAAGTTCCTTCATAGCTATCTTCTGGGTTACGTTTGACGCGGATATGCCCCATCTCTGGATGCGCAATGCCTTGATAAACATCGCCATTAATCACAACACCCGCACCAATACCTGTTCCAACAGTCAAATAGATACAGCTTGATTTGCCTTTAGCTGCGCCCATTTTCAACTCGCCATAGGCAGCTGCGTTGACGTCTGTCGTCCAAGCCATCGGAATATCGTAACGTTCTTTTAAAGCGGGCAAGAATGGATAATTCGCCCAACCTTTTTTCGGTGTTGCTAGCACATAACCATAAGTCTCAGACTGTGTTTGGATATCGATGGGTCCAAATGAGCCAACGCCCATCGCCGCTAATGTAAATTGATCAAAAAATGCAAACACTTTTTCTAACGTTTCTTCTGGTTGTGTCGTAGGTATACTCACTTGTTCAAGAATATTTTGGTTCTCATCGGCCACGGCACAGACAAATTTTGTTCCGCCAGCTTCAATTCCTCCGTATAACATATCAGCTTTCCCTCTTTCTAAAACTTCATTGTGCGAATTTCATAAGGATCGATTGTTTCTACAACGGGCTCATCAAGTGGTTCTTCTAATAAATTCAGCAGTTTTGTTGGCACGGCTGCCTGCTTTTCTATCCGTAGAGGTTCTTTCTTATCTGATAAATTGAATCCTCGAACGATTAACTCATTGGTTTCACGATTTCTTTTGACTGCTGTTGTACCAAATGTTGCGCCTTCAATCGTCAAATAGTCATTTGCACTATTTAGTGTACCCGATTGTGGTTTTACTTGCAATGTCACGGCAGGAACTTGTGCACTATAGGCATCAAGATAAGTTTGATAGCGAGTTTCTGGTGCACCATGTACCTCAATGCCATAGTGGAAAGTGAATTCTCCTAAACATTGTGCTTCAGGTGTTGGGAAATAGCCCCAATCGCCTAGTTCGCCCACAGAACGTAGTAAGGTTACAGCAATCGTTTGACCCGCGACAATTTCATATTCATTCAAGCCAAAATTAGAAACAGTTAGACCCCAATTGTCGTCATGTAAATTAGCAAACGCATGCTGATGTTGCGGATTCGTCGGATTTTCCCAGCTAGCTGATACTTGATTAGGACGCGTCACGACTTCATAAATACTATCTGCTTCATGTGTTTGGGCGATAATATCGGTTGGGAATAAGACCCGTAAACGATGATCTTTCATTTGATTATTGATTTTTGTCTCGAAGGCCACTCGTTTGCTGCCTTTTTTGACAGTAATTAGTGTTTCAATCACCAATGGCGCAAGTTCTTTTGAACGACCTGCCTTACGATAGCGGAAATCAATCACAGCTTGTTGCTCTTGGCTTAATAATTCATCGGCGCTGACAGGAATCATCAAGGATTGTACCAATTTTACGACCGCTTGCTCTGCTGAATTTTTAACAACTGAGTAAGTTGCTTGACCTTCAGAAGATAGAATCGCTTGGTCACCTTCTGGTTTTTTGAAGATATATTCGTTGGCAATATCACCGACATCTTCAAAGACTAACAAATCAGAAACTTCTTTCTGCGTTGCCTTATCTAAGAGCGTCAAGCTGCCATTGTCGGCAATTGTTACTTTGATGGCTTCATTTTCAATCACGCGGCCATTTTCTGTGGCTAAGCCTGGTGTAGCTACATCAGCTTGGCCTTCGACAATCGCAAATGTTTCCCAAGAAAAGGCTGGCATCTCAGCCATGTGTAATTCCACCGTGATATATTTTTCCATGTAAGGAATCCGGAAACGATCTTTTGGCAAGTCATAATCAAAGCGCACCGCTTCTTCACTAATTGTTGCCGGCATTTCGTTGCCATTTTTATCGATTACTTTATACGATTTTTTTGGTTGTTGCTTCAATTCATCCCATAATTTACTTGGGTAGCCTTCACTGAAGGTTTTTCTTTCTAGTTCAATCTCAACAGAAACGATTTCTGTTTTCTTATAGCCCGTCGTATTAAAGACGACAAATGGTTGGCTCGTTTCAGGAAAAGCTGAGGTATCTAGCGCTTCGCCGATTACACGCAAGGCTTCTTCTTCAACGTATTTACCGACTTCATAAGATTTTTCAAAACGAGGCATCATTTCCCGATGCACTTCATCAACAGAACAGCCACAAATACTATCGTGCGGATGATTTTGCATCAAGGTTTTCCACGCATAAGTCAACTCATCATGAGGATAACTACCGCTAATCTCATACGCCATACTAGCTAACGGTTCAGCCACATTTTCTAGCTGACGTTGCACCTTAGTATTCCATTGTTTTAGATACACGCGAGCAGACGCGGTATTGGCTAGCGTAAACCAGCCATCCGTTTCTTGGCTAGTTAATTCGCCATGAACCGTACCTAAATCTTCTGGCAAATCATTTTTCACCGCTTCAATATAGTCAGTAAAGTTCGAATGAATAAACTCATAGTCAGGGAACAATTCGTTCGCTAGAGCAATCGCTTGGGTGACATTTTTTTGAACCGGTTGGTGATCGACGCCATTCATCATTAGGTAATGGTTGGTAGAGCCAAATTTTTCAACATCCGCCAATTTTTGTTTCCAAAAAGCCAGTGCCGCTTCTTTTTCAGCCGGAATTTCATTCCCATTACTGTACCAGTTAGCAAATAGCAAGCCAAAGATTTCGCTGTTATCTGGCCCTTGCCACCACATCTCAGAATATTGAGAAGTATAGCTTTCGGCTTCCAAGACTTCATTGTCAAAGCCAATCGGTTTCACACCACGTCCGAAAGCAGCCGTCTCTAAGCCAGCTTTTTTCATCATCTGCGGCGTTTGGCCCATATTCCCAAACGTATCCGGGAAATAGCCTAACATCACTGGTGTGCCCCATTTTTTACTATCTTCCATGCCAATCAACATATTCCGCACATTCGATTCTGAGCTGATTAAGAAGTCATCTTGTAAAATATAGAACGGACCAATTCTAAGTTTCCCTGCATCAATGGCTTGTTGCACTTCCCCACGACGCTCAGGACGAACCTGTAAATAATCATCTAAAATAATCGTTTGCCCATCCAAATGAAAACTATTAAAATTCGGATCTGTCTTGAACAAATCAAGCAAATCATCCATTAATTCAATTAAACGCATATGATGTTGTTCGTAAGGTAGATACCATTCGCGATCCCAATGACTATGAGATACAATATAGACTTTTTTCTTCATCACTATTCTCCTCTATTTTTCCACTCGAATATCAAAATAATCCATGACTAATTCACAAAACATCATGTTCGCCCACGAGAACCATTCTCTCGTATACTGATTCGGGTCGTTGACATCAAAGCCTTCATGCATCAAATGAGTACCTGCATCGTTCGCCACTAATAAATCAAGAATCCGTTTCTTCTCTGATTTATCTTCCGTCGTCATACCTTCCATCGCTAAGGCAATCGGCCAAACATAGTTTTCTGGTGTATGTGAGCTACCAATCCCTTTGGCAAATTTGCCTTCATAGAAATAAGGATTTTCTTTACTTAATAACGTTTTTCTTGTGCGTAAATAACGCGCATCCTGGGTTGTACCATAGCCTAAGTAAGGTGCTGAGATCAGGTTAGGAACATTGCTATCATCCATGACCGTCGCATTTCCTTGACCATCTACTTCATAAGCAAAGACATCTTCGCCCGCTTGGTTCGTCGTGCGACCATGCGCCTCAATCCCTGCTTGAATTTCTTCACGTAATGCTTTGGCAGACTGCACAATTTCAGTATTATCTAACACTTCCGCGAAAATTTCTTCGATATAACCTAGAACAACCGTCGCAAACATATTCGATGGCACCAGATAACCATATGCACAAGCATCATCACTTGGACGGAAGCCTGACCAAGTCATGCCAGTTGGCACCACTTTGGCGCCATGACCTTCATTAATCAAGGTATCTTCCTTGCGCCATGTGTCACGTTCAAAATTATAAGGTGACTGATCATGGTCTTGTTCCACTTTGAAGACAGTCAAAATTTTCTTCACGCCTTCAATAAAGTCTTCATTAAATTGATCCGTGCGACCGGTATTTTTATAAAGTAGATACGCTAATTGAACTGGATAACATAACGAGTCAATCTCATATTTACGTTCCCAAATCCAGTCATTCATAATTGTTTTATCAGTTTGATGTCCAGCGCCATTCGCTTCTTCGTTAAAAGCATTAGCATAAGGATCGATATTAATATAGTAAAATTGTTTTTTGACAAGTCCGCTAATCATCGCAGCCAAATCTTCATCTTCTTTTGCGACGACCAAATACGGTCTCACTTGGGCTGTTGAATCTCGCAGCCACATCGCTGGAATATCGCCAGTCAATAAGAAAGTTGTGCCATCTTCATGACGTTTCACTGTTGTTAATAAAGTATTTGCAAACGCTGCGTTAAAGTTTTCTGCCCAATCAGCATGTTCCTCGCCGCAACGTTGAGTAATCTCTTCCATAAATTCTTTCACTGATGTTGGTATCTCTTTATAAGCCATTTCCATCTCTCCACTCTAAGTTGATATATCATTTCTAACACAAAGTATAATCCAACTATGCCATCTTGTCTACGCTTTCTTTTTATTTTTTTAGATTTACTTTTTATTTATTTGTGATACTATGAAAATATGATATATCAATAAGAAGAGGTGAATAATTTGAGTCAGCCTTTATATAAAAAAATTATGTCTGATCTACAACAAGCTATTCAGACTGGTGAGCTAGCGATAGATAGTCAACTGCCTACCGAAAAAGAACTGTCTGAAACCTATGGCGTCAGTCGAATTACATCAAAAAGAGCCCTAACTGAACTTGAGCAAGCCGGCTTAATTTATCGGATTCAAGGGCGCGGTAGCTTTGTCAAAGAGCCCGTGCATACGCCAAAAACCACCGCCTCACGGATTTTATTTTTATTGCCTTTTGTCAATGACTTATCCGTCGGAAATTTTACAGAAGGTTTAAACCCTGTGATGTCTGAGAAAAATATTGAAGTCATGATGGCCAGTTTATTTTTCTTAAGCGGCAAAACCGCCAAAGAAATCGCTGCAGAATTTGATGGCATGATCTACTATGCCCATAGCACTGAACAATATTTGGATATCCTATTTGAGCTGTCACTCTTGCAATTCCCAGTAATTATTTTAGATAAAAAAATCTATGATTTGCCGTTCCCAACCGTGCTTTCAGATAACTTTGAAGGCGGCAGCTTGGCAACCACTCGTCTAATTGACGACGGACACAAGAGAATTGCTTACCTCTTTGGTGGCGAGATTCATCCACAATCTGCGCGTCAACGGTATTTAGGTTATATTGATAGCTTGTCAAAAGCCAATCTCGACTTTCATACGCAGCTCGATGAGCTATTACTCATCGATTCCAATTTATCTATTTATCTAGAAACCAATGAAATCACGGGACTCGTTTGTGAAAATGACCTAGTCGCTATCCAAGCAATGCGCGTCTTGCGTCAGGCTGGCAAAGAAGTTCCAGCTAGCTTTTCAGTGATCGGCTTTGATGATATTCAAGCAGCTGCTTTAGTCGATCCTCCGCTCACCACGATCGCTCAGGATTTTAAAAAATTAGGTGAAATTGCAGGTACCCTATTATTAGAATGGATTGAATCTGGGACACGCCCCTCTGACCAAAAAGTTCCGGTTCGCTATATAAAACGTCAATCGACAAAGGAGATTTGAAATGAACACAGCACGCATTGAGACCATCGACACTCGACACGGCACGGAAAATCAGCACAGCTTCTCAAATGGAAATTGTCTACCTTATACCGGCGTTCCTTTCGGCATGAATTACTTCGCACCGCAAACAACCAATCAAAAAGGCAGCTGGTGGTTCCATCCCAAAGATCGCACTTTCCAAGGTTACCGTCTGACGCACCAACCTAGTCCATGGATGGGCGACTACAGTCATCTGTTGCTACTGCCTTATAGTGGTGAATTATCGGAACCATCTTTATTTCATGCCCAAAGTTCTTACCGTCCGGAAGAAAGTACTTTTTGTCCCAGTCATTTGTCTATCACCGCCTTGCGTTATCAGATTACCTCAACCCTGATTCCTAGTCTGTATGGTGGCTTATTAGACATTGAGTATAGCGATCCAAAGGCCAGTCTATTACTCGCTCTTGGTGAAAATTATCAGCTTGATCAAATTAATGACACCACACTTTCCGGCTACGTTATTAACTACTCAGGCTGTGAAGATCCTGATTTTAAATTCTATTTCACACTAAAATTTGCCGCTCCTATTCAACAATTGACTGATACGCATAATCAAGAAGGGATTGTCCTAGTTCAATTTGGCGACATTGCGAAACAAACCGCTCAGCTCGGCACTTCCTTTATTAGTTCAGCTCAAGCGACACTCAATTTAGAGCGAGAAATCACACAAACGGCAGCCAATTATTTAACCAATAGTCAGACAAAATGGCAATCCTATCTGGATAAAATCGATGTTCGCCATCATGATAAAGCACAAGTTGCAACTTTTTATCATAACTTGTATCGGACTTTCTTGTTCCCACAAACCTTCTATGAAATTGATGGCACTAGGCAAAAAATCCATTACGATACCTATTCAAAAACCGTTCGTCCAGGTGTTTTGTACACCAACAATGGTTTCTGGGATACCTACAAAACGGTCTATCCACTCTATTCACTAATCGCCAAAGAAGAATACGGCGAGATGTTAGAAGGCTTCTTGAACAGTTACAAAGAAACTGGCTTTTTACCAAAATGGCTTTCGCCAGATGAACGTGGCTTAATGCCCGGCACCTTGATTGACGCGGTGATTGCCGATGCTGCAGTCAAAAATATCCGTCCTGATTTGATGCCAGAATTCTTAGAAGCGATGAAAAAAGCAGCGACGATTCAAAGCGACAATCCTAATTATGGTCGTCAAGGAACCTACGATTATTTGAAATACGGCTATGTCCCACTCGATTATCATGAATCGGTCAACCATACTTTAGATTACTGCTACAGTGACTTTTGTATTCATCAAGTCGCTGAAATCTTAGGCGATTCAGAAAAAGAATTCTACAAAAAACAAACAACCAATTATAAGAATCTATTTGATCCAACCGTTGGCTTTATGCGTGCGAAAGATCAAGCTGGCAACTTCAGAGAAAACTTTTTAGATACGCGTTGGGGCAAAGATTATGCGGAAGGCAGCGCTTGGCAAAGTAGCTTTGCTGTCTACCATGATTTTGCCGGACTGATTGATGCACACGGCGGCTCGGAAGCCTTTGAAGAAAAACTAATTACGCTGTGCAATCAAGCGCCACGTTATAACGTCGAAGGCTATGGCTTTGAGATTCATGAGATGAGCGAGATGGCGGCAACTGAATTTGGCCAATTAGCAATTTCTAACCAACCAAGCTTCCACTACCCATTCTTATTTAGCTATATCGGCAAACCAGAAATGGCGCAGCCTTTGTTGAAACAATTAATGACCCAAGAATTCGATGCTTCATCCACAGGTTTTCCTGGTGACGAAGACAACGGCAGCATGGCCGCCTGGTATATCTTTAACGCACTAGGCTTTTACCCTGTCTGCCCAGGTTCTGGCGAATATGTCCTAGGTATGCCGCTATTTGACCAAGTAACCATTCATTTATCCACAGGGGAAAACTTAACGCTGACAGCCGGACCAAATTATCCACAGCAACAATTTATCAACGGGGTAAAACGGAACGGCCAGAGCCACGAAGCCCTCTTCTTCACCCATGAAGATTTAGTAACAGGTGGAACCATTGATTATCATTTAGGTACAGTGCCTCGTCCTAAAAACTATTCAAAAGAACAATTACCCTTTAGCTTGAGCAACTAAACTAAAGAGTACTAAGCATTCAAAAACGAGACTGAATGTAGCCAAATTAGGCTACGTCCAGTCTCGTTTTTGTTTCACTATTTCTATTTTAAATTTTCCAGCTCAATTTCTCTGTTTCAATTTCCTTGTTTCAACATTTTCATTTTGAACCTATTTTCTAAAGGAATCTGGCAACTTATTCTGCCAATTCCCCTTGAATAAATTGTTCACTAACATATTTGGCATAGGTTTCATGGCTGCTCACCAATTCTTTGTGGGAGCCACTGCCTGTTACTTGACCTTTTTCGATGAAATAAATCTTATCGCTATCAACAATTGTCGCCAATCGATGGGCAATCACTAAAGTCGTGCGCCCTTTCATCAGATTAGCCAACGCTTTTTGAACCATCATTTCTGATTCACTATCCAAACTAGCCGTCGCTTCATCTAACATCAGAATTTTAGGATTTCGTAAGAAGGCTCGCGCAATCGCAATTCGCTGGCGTTGGCCACCAGAAATTTTGACGCCTCGTTCACCGACTTCTGTTCCTAATCCATCCGGCATTGCTTCAACAAACACGCGGGCATAAGCCAACTCTAATACTTGCCATAACTGATCATCACTATAGGTTTGATCTAAGCCATATGTCAAATTATCGCGAATTGTTCCCGCCATAATCGCACTATCTTGGGAGACATAGCCAATCTGTGCCCGATAATCTGCCAAGTTAATTGTGTTCACGTCCAACTCATCAAAAGCAATCGTGCCTTTAGTTGGTGCATAGAATCGCTCCAGCAAGCTAAAGATGGTCGACTTCCCACCACCTGAAGGCCCCGCAAAAGCAATAATTTGATTGGGCTCAGCTTCAAAGGAAATATCTGTCAGAATCGGTTCATCTTCTTCATACGAAAAATCAAGATGGTCGACACTCAATTTCTTACCCGATAAATCAACCATTTCACCACTAGTTAAGTCCTCTGACTCTTCATCCAACAATTCCTGTACACGTTTCGTTGAGCCTGCCGCTTTAGCCATCTCTGTAAATAATGTCGCAATGCTTGGAATCGAGCCAATCAGATTAAATAAGTACATTAAGAAGCTCATCAACGTGCCAATCGCCATCGTTCCCACAGCAATTCGGTGCATCCCATAAGCCAACACGCCGAAAATCATACTCATCATAACCATCATCATTAGCGGTTGCATCACGGAATCAAAAACCGCTTCTTTTTTCCCAACCTTGAACAAATTATCAACTTCATCAATCGCTTTTTTCTGTGCTTGCTCTTCTGCATTAGAGGTTTTTACCAAGCGAATTTCACTCAAGGTTTCACTCGCAATCCCGTTAAATTTCGCCAACGCATCCTGTCTCATATGCCCAATCTTTGAGCCAAAAGTGAAGACTGGTAACATGAACAAAATCACGACTGGCACGGCAATCACCATAATCAAGCTCATCTGCCAATCCATGCGGAACATCATATAGACCGAGCCCACCACCAAGATTGCACTGGATAAGGTCTGGGGAAAAGTCGTTGCGAGCAGCTGTTTGACTTGCGACGTATCATTCACCAAACGACTCGAAGTTTCGCCTGCTTTCACCGTATCAAAATAGCGAACTTTTAAGGTCGTCAATTTGAGCCATAAGTTCTTCCGCAAATTTTGAATCACATTTTCACCGAAAATTCCTAGCACCGTTCCACCTAATGCCGAAATCAACGCCGAACCAACAAACATCCCGACCACCTTAATCAGCAACGTATAATCGATTCCTTTTGAAAAATTATTGATTAAGGAAGACGCTAGCTGTGGCACATAAACCTGAACTGCCGACGAAATAGATAACAAGAAAATCCCTGTCAACAATAGTAAATACTTCGGTTTCGTTGTCCGAATCAGCTGCATAAATTGTTTCAATGAAAACTTGTTATTCTTTCTTGCTGCTATTTCTCTTTCGTGCGTCATTATCTGCGCCCTCTTCCTCTAAAAAATCCATCTCGATGAAACTCTTCAAAACCACCAAATTGTCCTTGGCGCATCATCTGTTCTCGGGCCTTTGAAAACCGCGATGACATCTTATCGAATTGGCGCCAACGTCGATCATCGCCAAAGATTTGGTTCAATTTATCATAAAATTCTTCCCCCGAGACATTCTCAACCAAACGGCTCATATACTCGTCCAACTCTTTCAGCTCTTCTTCACTAAAGTCTTTGAAAACTGCTTTTCTCAACTCACTAGAAATCGAGCCCTGCTCCTCTAATCCTTCGCGGCCTTTTTCAGTCAAACGAACAAAAGTCACTCGCGCATCCTCCGTCGATTTAACTTTTTCGACTGTGCCAGCTTCTTCCAACTTTTTAATAATTTGAGTCACACTCGAAGGTTTGATATCTAAATATTCCGAAATACGGCCTGCCGTCACATGCTCTTCCTCGGCTAATAAGCGCATCGCTTCAAAAATATTGTCCGTTCTATCTTCCATTCTCCCGGCAAAAATTAAAAATGGTTGATGAGCTAACTGGGCTAAGTGATTAATAATCGTGATTTCACGCATCAGTTATTCTCCTATCGTTTTTATTATTTAGTTTGTTTATCGATTAACTAACAAAATGAATTATAAACCATTTAGTTTGTTTGTCAACAGAAAAACTAAATATTTTTTGAGCAAGAATAAACAATCAGAAATCAACCTTTGCAGAATATTTTTTTTCTATCTGTAAACTATAACTAACAAAATATAGGAGCAATTTCATGATCCTCATTTCCCTTTAACTATTCCGGCCAATCAGTCCATAGCTATCGCCCTCTTTCACTGTTAATGAAACAATATTTAACGTTAGACTATTTTCAGTCCTTGTTATTTTCTCTTTCCATAGCCCTACTTTTCCAAGTATTTCTTAACTCAGGGAGTAACTAATTCTTAAATCGAAAAAATGGAAAAAAGTAAGTATACTTACTTTTTCGCCCTATTTACGTTTGAAGAATTTTGACGCTTATTTGATGCATAATAAGCTGAATACCCGAAAAAATTAAGTATACTTAATTTTTTCGGGTCTAATTTTGGACTTTCAATTTATTTTTCCTCAAAAAATAGAAAAACCACCTTTTCATTAAAAATAAAAAAAAATTTCGAGAACGATATTTTTACTCTTCTTTCCGTAGATAATTCATTCAAAACTAAATTCAGACGTGTTATATAACTTTACAAATCGAAAAGAGACACCCAAAAATCTGAAGGTGTCTCTTTCCATTAAACTAGTTACTCCCGTCTTATCTTCGACGCAAATAACGATATTCAAAAATCAAATTATCATTATTTTCTTCCATCCATTCTTCCATCAAGAGTTGTAAGGTAACTTTCTCTTCTTGGAAGTCTGGGTCATCAATCAAGTTGGATAATTCACCTGGATCTTTCGCCAAATCATACAACTCATCAATATCCCCAGCGTTAAAGACATATTTCCAATGCTGGTAACGTAACATCCGTTGGGAAAACAGAATGCTTCCAATCCCTGAACACTCGGTCACATTAACTTCTCTTAACTGTTGTTTTTCCCCTGTCAGAATCGGTAAGAATGATGCGCCATCTCGCTCGTTGTCAGTCACACCAGCCGCATCCAAGATGGTCGAATAAATATCACAACTATTGACTAGCGCGGCCGTTCGATTCTGCGTTTGTTGGTGCGCTTGTTTCACTAGTAATGGAATGTTACAGATTTCCTCATACATAAAAATCGCCTTATCGCATAAGCCATTATGAATCCCTAGCGACTCACCATGATCTGAACTAAAGATGATCAACGTATTTTCATATAACTCATTTTCCTTCAGGAAATCAAGCAAGCGACCAATTTGATAATCGATATGGCTCATATTCGCATAATAATGGCGGATGTAAGGTACAAATTGCGCCCAGCTAGGATCATTCGCCCGTTTCACATCATGAATTCTGGGCTTATTCGGACTATCTCCTTGATAATTTTTCCAAGGCGGAATCTCCATGTCGCGATATTGATCCAAAAATTCAGTCGGTGCATAATAAGGCTCATGCGGTCCCCAGAAATTCAACTGCAAATACCAGGGTTCTTCATTCTTAGAAAAATCCGAAATGATTTCTTTACTACGTTCGACTAAATAATGCTCAATCGTTGTCTCTAGCCCACTGGTTATTTCTCCTGCTTGATGGCTCGTGTAGTTCCCAGAAAGTATATTTTCAATTTTGACTTCCCTATTCTGACTCGCCAAATACTCTTTGAATTGCGGATAAATATAACCGCCAAAACCATGACCAGGAAAATCATCGCCTGTGTAACCAACTTTTGTCGGCACAGAAAGTTTTTCTGCCTCTAGCTCAGCAAAGCCGATATTGCCCATATATTTCTGGATATACGAATCATCCCTCACCGCCTGTGCCCCAGTGCCCAGATGCCACTTGCCGGTATAGCCAATTTGATACTGTTCTTTTTCTAAGCGACGGCTCAATAACTCAGGGGAATCAGGCAATTCCTGCACCATATTCCCATAATTATATGAGTTCGTTAACATGCCATGATGCATCGGAAATAAGCCTGTCTGCAACGAAGCTCGGGCCGGCGTACATATCGGACAGGTCGTATACGCATCATCAAACACCATACTTTGGCTCGCCAAGGCATCTAACACCGGTGTCTGACACAAACCTTCCTCATCATACACCGAAAGCGTATCTTTTCTTTGCTGATCCGTTAAAATAAATAAAATATTCGATCTATTTGGTTCTTTTTCTGTTCTGCTCATCACTCAATGAATACTCCTTCCATCGCATTTCTCAGCAATTTTTAGCCTCAACTTCTATTCCTACGCCCTCTATTTTGTTGGACTCTATTCCGCTATTTTTTAATCAGCAAAGTAGCAAGTCAGCAGTTCACCAATCTGTTCTTTGCTAGAAAAGACATTCCCACACTCTTTTTCCATGACTGCTGCTAACGCGTAAGAAACTTCTTCAAAAACTTCCTCTTCTGTCTTCGCTTCAGGTTTATCCGCCCAAACTGGGAAGCAGACACCTGGAAGTTGTTCAGAATAACCGTCTAAATCAATGACTTGGTCTTGCGCAAATCGAGTAGGATTCCACTCATTTCGAATCTTTTCGTATGTTGGATAGGTATAGCCAGCATTCTCGCCTAACACATAGTAGAAGAAATTATCATTATAATTAATCACCGTGTAGCCCTTTTCTAAGAAAGTCGAAACGGTCGCCATATTCTTGTTCCATCGTGTCCAATAAGTAATTTCCACCTTATCAGATAAGCAGACATGTTCTTCTCTATTGACCCGGAAAAAACCATCATTCCAAACTCTTGGTACAAATCCTAACTGACTAATTTTTTCAGCAACTTGATTCACATACGTAATAAAGGCATCGATTGCTTGCCCTTTTTGTCCATATAACTCTTTCGCATAGGCTGTCAAATCAGGATAGGCATCAATCTCATCGAAATCAACAAATTCATCCGCACCAATATGGAAATAGGTACTTCCTTTAAATAGCTCCGCGTACTCCTCATAGATTTTCCAGATGTAGGCCACGGCTTCCGGCTTATCAATCGACAAGGCAGCCGGATTCAATTCAATCGTACCATCTGCTAGTTTTTTGCGTAATTGCCACTCAGGATGGTTTGCTAAAATTTGTTTCAAGTGACCCGGACTATCAAAGTCTGGAATTATTTCGATTCCAGATAAGTTTGCATAAACAATCAGCTCTCGCACCTCAGCTTTGGTTAAGTAGTGGCTAGAAACAATTTCTGGATAAGTTTCTGATTCAATCCGAAAGCCAATATCTTCGGAAAAATGCAACTGTAGATAGTTAAATTGAAATAAGCCTAAAACATCTATAAATTTCATCAGCGTTTCTTTTGAGTAAAATTTCCGCCCCATATCAACCATAAAAATACGCTCTTCTTGGCTATAAGAAAGTGCCATATGTCCTTCTGCTAAACTGCCACAGAACAAGCGAATTAAGGCATGTGATAGTCCAAATTGTAGTTCTGCCATTGACCCAGCATTAATTACTAATTTATCGCCAGACTGAATATCAATCTGATTCTTCTGTTTATCCTGGTGAAGCTGTAAATGAATGGTCGCCGATTGTTCATTCAAAGTAATCGGTGCTTCTTTTTTGAACAAACGTCTAATACTCTGCTGTGCCTGTTTTGCCACTAACAATACTGCTTTTTCAGAAACACTAATTTGAGGATTTTCCATAAATTTAGTCATTTTTTCCGCCTTCTTTTATTTTAATTTTTGCTTCTAACATATAATGGTCTGATAATTCATTTTTGATGACATCTACTGCTAACACATCTATATTATTTGAGACCATGATATTATCGATACTAAAGCTTTTCATGGTAGCATCTTCTTTATGAAAGGTATCCAGCCAATGATTATCGTGCCCATTCACTAGGTTATACTCGCCAACAAACTGCTGCCATTCTTCTTTATCCTGATCCATATTAAAATCACCCATAATTACCCGGTATTCCCCACCAAAATCCGCTACTTCTGCTAACAGTTCTTCGACTTGTGCGCTTCTTATCTCAGCCGACTCAAAAGACAGGTGGGTATTACAAACTGTCAGTACCTGGTTATTACCTAGGTAAAAATTCGCTAATTGAGCTGTCCGCGGTTCTAAGCCATAGGTGGAATAACGTAATTCTTTATAAGCAAACGGTCGTACCTTACCTACTAATCCATTGCCATATTCTCCTGATTCTAAGGGCATCGCCGCACTAAACTGACTATATGAGTAAGTTGATCCAGCAATCGCCTCAATCATCGACAAAGGATTTCTCTGGGTATACTCATCAACCTCTTGCAGACCGACAAACTCAGCTCCTCGTTCAGCAATAAACTGTTGTAAATCTACAACTGATGAAAAATTTGCGGCTGCAATATTAAATGTCGCAACACTGAATTCTCGTTCTATCAATTCTTGTCCCTTATGTTGTTTCATAAGTAAGCTCCTTAAATAATTTTTCCAGCCGCATGTAGTGCCAATAATCTGGCAAGTAACCACGAATAACAGAAACTAAATAAAATACCCAGGGCAATCGACCCAAGCCCGTAAGTGAAAAATCCTAAAGCTAACACCAGGAAATTTAAGTTTCGAATCGTGGCTGCAATCGGTAGCTTCGGCTGTTTCTTATGAATAATCAGAGCAACTACATCCATCCCAACCGTTGAGGAATTCTCCGAAATACAACAATAATACCCCAACGAAATAAGTACGCACGAAAGAATAAAATCGATCGGTAAATTAATCACTAGTTGAATATTCCAATGATAAAATAGCGTGAAGAAAAATAGATAAGAAAAACTGCTGATGATTGATTTCAAGAAACTCTCTTTGCCCAAAAAGAACAGACAGGCCACCAATAATATGCCCGTCAACCCATTCGTTAAGTACGTCATATCTGTCAATAACCACTTATTCAGGACCATCGCTAAGCTTGTCACGCCACCGTTAATCACCTTATGCGGCACCATCCATTTGGCGTAAGCAAAGCCTAGCAGAACATTTCCGAAAATAATTTTACTCACTGAAAATAGAGTGGAAGAACGAGCAACTTTCCCTCTCGCTATATCCACTATATTCACAAAGTCATCGGCAGTCGTTTGCTTGATTGGCTGATTATCCACAGGCTCATTTTGAGTTGGTATTTCTTTTATTGCTTGAGACATACTTTTCCCAACTTCTAGGTCTTCATTGTCCACAGCCCGTTGTTGTTCCTCATTTGTTTTAATCGCTTTGTCCACTTTTCCACCTCTAATTCATCCACACTTTTCTGCTGAATAATAGACTAGACTTGTTTCTAGATTTTTTTCTTTATGCAAAATAATCCGTCGATAGCCACGATCGAATTCACCATACACGTTGTAACCACCAATCAACCCATAATTTAAACCAACGCCTAGCCATTCCGCTATAAAATTATTGTCGTGGTCATGCCCACAAAATACAGATTTACGAATATTTTTCTCTAATAAAGCAGCAAAAAAGCCACTATTAATTTCAGAGCAACAAATTTCTTCTCGGCATTCACCAGTAATCAGTTGTTTTGATGCTTCATTGTATTCAACAAGCGGAATATGCAGAAAAATAAGTGCTTCTTCGCCTTTACCATTCTCCTTGCAAGTCTGGTTAAACCAAGTAATTTGTTCAGGATACAAATAGGCATAATAGTTATCTGCATTTTTATCCTTCAAGCCAAGCGATGCCTGATTTTCAATATAATCACCCGAATCGATGATAAATAGCTGTTTAACAATCCGTTCGCCTGTAGCATCATAAATATCGATGCTCTCTGATTTCCGATTTCTAACAACCTGTTCATTCTCTGGCATCACGCGATTGACTAAGCAGTTTTCCATCGCACGAAGCTGAGCTCGGCTAATCTTGCCATGTTCAGAATCATGATTGCCATAGGTCACAGTTACTGGAATCGGACATGTATTCAATAAGTTAATCAACCGTTGATAAGCTTTTTCTGGCTGATATTCGCCATAACACCAGACTTGATCTCCTGTTAGCACCAATAAATCAGCATCCATCGTCGCCAAACAAGCAGTCAATTCTTGATACGTCCGCTCTGTCTCCTCATTCGCCGGATAGCCTAAATGTAAATCCGTAAATTGAGCAATCGTAAACGTTCCATCTTCTCGACACTTCAACATGTTTCTTTGACTTCCTTTCACTTAGCGGTTGATTGAGCGAGCCATAATTTGCATCGTGTGCTTCATTCCACGGATAGCCAGCGATAATTCAAAGATATTCTCAGCTGGCGCAACGCCACTATAGCCGGCATCACCGATATGTTGGATATCCACGCCGCACATTTTATTGTATAAAGCAATTTGGCGGATTGTATCCACCGTGGCACTCTCTTGACTTGTACCAATTGCTGACATCGTTAATAGTCCTAATTTTTTAGCCATCTTGACTGCGGTTTTCATTTCTATTTGATCAAAACCAGGCACTGTTCCCACAGCTGGCAGCAAGAGAATATCTGCTCCCGCCTCAGCGAATGTTTGAATAGCCTCTTCAGTTATAATCGGCTCATCCACGCCCGCACTGTGCATTTTCCCAGCAATAATTAAGCCATTATAATGCTGTTTCCCGACACGAATTGCTTCACCAATCTCCTGATTTGTCACACCTGTTCCTGGATTTCCTGTGAGGCAAATGAAATCAACGCCTAATTGTTCTGCCGCTGCAAATGTCTCAGCTGTGCTTTTACGTCCATCAGAAATAACGACTTTTTCACCCAATGTTTCTTGACTCTCAACCACCGGCTCCAAATTCACACCAATTACACGACCAGTTAATTCTTTTAACTCTTGAATCGGATTTCGGGTATTAGACGAAGGATCCGCCCACATCGAAAATGCTTCTTGCAAACCAACTCCAGGAAGCCCAATCACGACCGGATTTAAGCAATCAAATAAATTCAATAACAACATATCTGCCCCAAAAGCCGCTGCTAATTCAGCATTGGTTGTACTATCTGTTACGGGTGCCTGCACGCAGACATTCTCGCTCACAATCACTCGTCCATCACTTGCTTTAATCGCCTCGAATAACTCATCTCGCGTCATTTTTCTAATCTCTGATGCCGTCGCACTAATTAATCTTTTAACCATTATTCAGCCCTCATCTCTGCTTTAATTACTATTTCTTTGGTCAATAATTCTTACCTGTTAATAATTGAAATCGCTTCAATTATCGCGCACTCTTGACTAGTTCTCACTATGTTTTTTTGGCAATTCATAGTTTGTCGCTTTAGAAACTGACCTTTAGACTTGTCTAGTGATAAGAGCTTTAGCCACAACCTTTACCTATAACCACGGCTTTTACGGTCCAACCTAGTCAGAGATTCCTCTATACTCCTTCGGTGATACCCCATACATTTTCTTAAACATTTTGGAAAAATACGTGCTATTGTTGTAGCCAATTTCATCCGCAATTTCATTGATATTTTTTTCTGAGTGTAGCAGTAAATTTTGGGCTTTTTCCATCCGAAACTGATTCAAAAATTGAGAAAAGCTTCGCTTGGTTTCTTTTTTAAATAACTGACCTAAGTACATCACATTCAAATGTAATTCATCTGATACGCGTTTTAGAGTCAATTCTTTTTGATAATCTTTTTCAATAATAGCTAAAACATTTTGAACATTGCTGCTATACATTTTTGGCTCTTTTTGTTCATCAATGACTTTTACCAAGAGCTTTTCAAGTTCATTGACTGTGATTGCCTGATTAATCTTTTGAATAGTTGCTAAGTAATCCTCATCATCCAACTGGCCAAATTGGCGATAGATATCCATAAATAACAGAAAGGCAATGTGCCGCACATCCTCAGGAGAAATCCCCAACGATAAGACATCGGAAAAGATTTTCCTTACGGCTTCTTTCAAGGTAGCTGGTTTATTCAATGTCACTAAGCGGTTAAACTCCGACAAATCAATCAGCGACTCGGCATTAACTTCTTCTTGCGCTACTAATATATGGGTCGTATTTACCCCATAAAATTGATGCAGTTGATAACTTTGGCGTACTTTTCGATACATCTCAGGAATATCTTCTGTTTCGACAACCGGTTGGCTCAAACTCATTACCCAATCACTATCTTCAAAAAGTTCTTCAGCAAAATGAGTAAATTCATCGACGTTTTCTTTCCCTTGATAAATTAACACGAAGAAAACTAACTCCCCCAGATTACGGAAATAATAGAACTCTTGTCGGTTTGTTTCCAACCATCGGCTGACTTGTTTGCGATACACTCGTGGAAACTGACCAGATATGACTCGCCAAGGGGCCACAGATTGCTCCATTAAGGTCTGAATTTCTTCTTCTTCCCGTTCATCTAGCTCTTCGTTGACCCATTGTGTCAGTAAAAATTCTCGATAGGTTTCCTGCTGATTCTTTTGCTCCTCACGCTCTTCCAGACGTTCTTTGACCTTCTCCAAACTCTCAATTAATTCAACCTTATTGACTGGTTTCATCAAATAGTTGACCGCTCCTAATTGTAGTCCACTCTTTAAATACTCAAACTCCTGGTACCCGGATAAAATCATAAATTCAAACTCATAGCGTTGATTTTGAGCAGCTTCAATAAATTCTAAGCCACTCATCTCAGGCATCGTGACATCCGTGATAACTAAATCAATCGCCTTCTCTTCAAGAATCGAAAGAGCATCCTTGGCATTTTCAGCGGTAGCAACCACTTCAAACCCATAATTTTGCCAAGGAATAATCTTTGACAGACCCATTAAGATCATATACTCATCATCAACCAACAACACTCTATACATCTTTACCCACACCCTTTTCAAAAGAAATCTGAATAACTAAACCACCGTCAACATTATTTGAAAGGACCATTTTGTAGGAAGCCCCAAAATACGCGCGCAATCGTTCATTGACATTCTGTAGACCAATCGAGTGATACAATTGAATTTTTGGATAGTTCAAACGTTTTTCAATTTCTGCTAATTTTTCTGTTGGGATTCCTCGTCCATTGTCTCGAATTAGAATTTGAACGAGATTGCCGACCGTCTCTGCCTTGATACTAATTGCATTATCCGTTCGGGTAAAATCAATGCCATGAACAAAATAATTTTCAACTAATGGCTGAATAATAAACTTCGGCACCTGCAAGTTTTCTAACTCCGGAGCAACTGTAAAATGATAAGCAATTCGTTTTGGATAACGCATTTGATACAAATAGACATACTTTTCACAAAAATCTAACTCGGCTTTCAGCTGTGTTGTTTTCTCTTGATTGGTGTTATTTCTCAGCAAAGCAGAAAAGGCGTAGACCACTTCCGCCAGCTCTTCACTGCCCTCACTAATCGCATACATCCGAATATACTCCAGCGTATTGTAGAGAAAGTGAGGATTAATTTGCGACTGTAAGGCTCGCATGTGCGCATCCTGCTGCTTAATTTCCAGCTTATAAATATCCTCCACATACTGATTAATACTCTTCAGCATATGATTGATCCCATCCGACAATTCTTTCAGCTCATATTCGGTCTTTTCTGTATCAATCCGAACATCCAGATTCCCCTCCGACGCCTTTTCCATCGTATTCATAACCATCGTTAACTGTGTCGAATACTTCGTAAAAGTCCGCGACAAACTGTAAATCAAGATGCCATCCAACAAGATACCTCCGATGATTAGAAAGAAAATATCCTTCGCAGTTTTTCGCAAAATCATCTGTTTATCTAAGGTTGCTAAGATTCGGTATTCGCCATTTAGTTGTTGATACTCCACCAGATAATCATCATAAAATTCCGAGACCGGTACCCGAGAATTCACTTCCAGCGAATGCGTCAGTGTCTTCTCCTGCCATTCAACATGACTTTTAGGCATGCCCGCATCATGGTACGTATATAAGCGATTATTTGTCGACGAAACCATGTATACGGATAAACCTTCAAATGAAGATAACGTACTCAAACTATTCTCTAAGCCTTCCTTTTCAAAGCCGATGAAGATACTCCCTTTTTCATCACTATTCAGCAGAATGGGAGACTTTATATAAAAGCCATTATCTAATTTTGGGGTTCCTTTATAGATTCTTCCTCCTTTATCTTCCGTCGTTGATTGAAAATAATCTGGAGTATTCTTTAATATAATGTAAATCGATGTGACCTCAGAATATTCTGCATAGATGCCTTGAATTTGGTCAGTAAACGAGACATAATCAGGACTCTTGTCTTGATTATCGTAGACAAAATTAAAATAGTCAGGAATTGATAACGTCAAATAGGAAGTCACATTCTGAATTTTTTCAGGACTTCCTACGAGTTGATCTTTAATTAAGCGATTGACCGTCGTTCGGTCGCTAGGCATACGCATTGTATTTTGCAACGCATCTTTAACGACTGCATTGGCCAAATTATAATTTTGAAAATACGTATTTACACTAATCCCAATAATAGCAATAGTAATAAATGAAACTAAAATGAATGCGTACTTTCGCAACAGACGATTGAGCAGCGTGCCAGTAGAAAATAAAACTTTAAACTGCTTAATCATGAGTCTCTAACCGTTCATCAATTAAGTTGCGCCATGTTTGCGTAGAATAGTAATTCCACAACTGGATCGCAGCAAATGTACCAAATAAAATTAAGCCTTTGTATTTCCAAGTAAACCAAAGAATGACGGCTCCTCCGATTACGATCTTCAAGAAATTTGTAAAGCTCGACAAAGTAGAGATAAAGGCTAATTTTACAACATTTTTTGCTGAGATCTCGTACTGACTGTCTAATAATAAAGTGTACTGATAGGTTGCATAGGTATACAACAAGGCAAAAAGTAAAATAAAATCAATCACTAAGAAAGTTAGACCTTTAATTTGGACAGAAAGGTAAAGATTATACGCTAATACAGTAAAAATTCCGCCATAGAACCAGAAAAAGCCATTTCCCCGTTTAAAATTCGCTTTAAATAGACGCCAACCCTCTTTAAAAGTAATATCCTTATATTCAAATTCATGCGTTGCGAATAATTCATTGACCGTTTTCAATGCTGGCCCAACACCTGCGATGAATAATCCCGCTGCGCTATATAACCAAAAAAAGAGATTCAGTTTAATGATTACCCAAATGCGAATAAAAAATGCTTCTAGTGCTTTGCCTATCATAATTCTTACCACCTTTTTCATTGTTAACTTTATTATACAAAGAACGGCGAAAGTTTAACACCTCTACGCCGTCCTTCAATTTATTTAGCTGTGTTTATTTACTTTCCTTTAAAAACGCATCATATTGTGATTGCATTTCTTTAAGAACTTTATCATAACCAGCATTTTTCAATGCTTCATTTAATTTAGGTAATGTTTCATCTGGATCAACAGTCCCTGTGTTCAAGCCATCTAGATATTGGCTCATGACATTAGATAAGTTACTTACTTCTGCTTTAACAGAATCTGTATTAAAACTAAATCCTAAAATTGGAGAAGTTTCCGCAGCAGCAATTGATTCATCACGTGTTTTAATCATATCATCAGTTACAGTATCTTGTGTATAAAGAATGGCATTATTCCCAGTATTCCAAGCTGCCATGTGCATATTAGGTTGGTAGCCATCTAACAATTTGATTTTGCCATCTTGTCCATCAATTTTTTCCCAAGCTTCGCCTTCAATACCATAAATCAAACCATTTAATAATTCAGGATCACTATTTAATAAACCTAAAAATTCAACTGCTTTTTCTTTATTTTTCGAAGTGTTTGAAACAACAAAGTTCGCCATTTGTGCTTGTGCTGTTGATTTCAAAGGTACAGTAATTGGTTTAGAAACAAGCTCTTGATTTGCCGCATTCGTTAAAATAGTATCGCCATAATCGAAAGGACCTTGTGTTTCGCCACGGACGAACCATGTGTTTCCTTCAAGCGGGTAGTCTCTATTACTTGTCGCTGCATCGGCAGGAATCAAGCCTTGTTTATACCAGCTATGCAATGTTTTTAATGTTTTAACATAAGAATCTGTATCATATTGATTCACAATTTTCGTTTTGTCGCCATTTAATTCAACAGCAAATGGCAGACCATCGCCTAATGGATAATCGAAATTACTTTTCGCTCTGAATCCTTGACCGATAGCGAAAGCTGCAATATTTGGTTCTTTTTCATGGAATTCTTTTAATACTGCTTCAGCATCCTCATAAGAACTAATCCCATCAATAGAAAGATTGTATTTATCCAAGTATTGTTTGTTAAAAGTTAACATTTGTTGCGCAAATACATTCCCATTAACAGGAAATGCATATAACTTACCGTTAACTAAATTCCCTTTAATATAGGCTTCATCTAACTGATCATATGCATCTTTTGCATATTTAGGTGCCAATTCAGTTAAGTCCGCAAAAGCTCCCTTTTGGGCATTCGCAACATAATTATTGGCATAAGCAATATCATAATTTTCTCCAGAAGAGACAATGACACTCATTTTTTTCTCATAATCACCGAAGCCGATGTAATTGATATTGACTGTCGCACCAATTTTTTCCTCAATACGTTTATTTGCAACTTTCATTAAATCATCATAATTCTCTGGTTTATCCCCTATTTGGTACATTTGTAAAGTTGTCCCATCCTCAGAACCCTTACTTGAATCTTTATCTTTCGAAGTACCACATGCAACCAACGACCCTAATAGTAAAGTTGACAGGCCTGTTAAAGCGAGTGTTTTCCACAATTTCATTTGTTTCATCCTCCTAAAAATTTTTTATTCTTTCACGCCACCAATTGTTAATCCTTTGACAAAATGCTTTTGGAAGAAAGGATAACTAATTGCAATTGGTAGAGTGGAGATAACAACAATAGCCATACGTGCTGATTCACCTGGTACTGACGCTAGGCCGCCTGCTAATTGACTTCCAGCGCCTGCATTTTGTGTCAAGTACTCGATATTATTTTGAATTTTCACTAGTAAATATTGTAGTGGAACTAAGTTATCATTTTGAATATAAAGTAGCGCATTAAACCAGTCATTCCAGTAACCTAAGGCGGCGAACAAACTAATCGTCGCAATCCCTGGCACTGCTAACGGTAAGACAATTTGAATAAAGATTCGTATTTCACTAGCACCATCAATTCTCGCTGATTCAATAATTGAATCAGAAACTGAACGTTTAAAGAACGTGCGCATCACGATAATATTGAAGGGACTGACAGCCATCGGCAAAATCAAGGCCCAAATCGTATCTTTCAATTGTAATAAGTTGGTCATCACTAAGTAATTAGCCACCATCCCTGGTGAAAATAACATAGTAATCAAACAAAAGACAGTGAAAAAACGACGGAACGGAAAATTTGAACGAGAAATAGCATAGGCATACAATGAAGTCGCCGTACTATTAATTAATGTCCCTACCACCGTCACAATAATCGTTACAAATAATGCTTGGAAAATTTTATCCTGCATTTGACTAAACAAGTAAGTGTAACCAAAACTACTAAATTCTGACGGCCAAAAACTGTAGCCATTCGTCGTCAATGAAGTTTCACTGGTTACTGAAATCACCGCCACAAAGATAAATGGCAAAATACAAGAGAGTGCGAATAATGCAATCACTATATTTAAGACAAAGTTCACTGGTTTATTGAAGGAGCGAACTTGAACTTGTGCAACTTTTTTCTTTTTCATCGTATCTCTCCCTCTCTAAAATAGTGCAGATTCGCTGTCGTAACGACGTGCGATTGCATTGGTAATCATTAATAAGACGAAACCAACTACTGATTGATATAACCCAGCAGCTGCGGTCATCCCGAAGTCTCCGGTAGCTGTTAAGCCATTGAAGATATAGGTATCCAAGACCTGTGTTACTTCATATAAAGATCCTGAATTTCGTGGCACATTATAGAATAGTCCAAAGTCTGCTCTAAAAATATTTCCGACAGCTAGAATTGTTAAAATAGACATCAACGGAATCAACTGTGGAATGGTTACATTTTTAATCTGTTGCCATTTCGTTGCACCATCGACCATCGCGGCCTCATAATACGTTGGGTCAATCCCCATGACAGAAGCAAAGTAAATGATACTATTGTAGCCAATCCCTTTCCATGTACCAATCAGTACGAGGATGAATGGCCAGAATTTCGGATCATTGTACCAGTTAATCGCAGTGCCCCCATTTCCAACAATCCAATTGTTTAAAATCCCTCTATCAGGACTCAAGAAGGCATATACGAAATAGCCAATAATAACCCATGATAAGAAGTAAGGCAGTAACGACATTGTTTGATACACTTTAACCAGACGTTTATTTCGCAACTCACTCATGATTATCGCGAAAACTACAGAAATAATAAGATTCAGTAAAATGAAGGTTACATTATATAGCACTGTATTTTTCGTGATCAAAAATGCTTGATCAGAAGAGAATAAAAACTTAAAGTTCTCAAAGCCAACCCAAGGGCTCTCTCTTAAACTTGCTAAAAATCCATCTGGTGAAATGTGGAAATTCTTAAATGCCACCACATTCGCGAATACTGGAATATAGAAGAAGAAAATCATCCAAATCATTCCTGGTATCGCCATAAAAATAAGTGCTTTAAACCGCCAGACATTACTAAGAAAACGCCCGATACCCTTTTTCTTATTCATCATCAAACCCCTTTCTATAAAGCTAAAAAACTTACACCCATAGTTTAGCGCTTTCAATCGATAATAAGAATAAACAAAATATAGGTAACTCAGAACAAACTATAGTTTTTTCACAAAAAAATAGGACAGATCCTGAATTCAGAACTGTCATCGTAAATATTATTTTTTCTCAGTTACAGACCTTGCAGATCATTTGTATAGAAATGATTATTTCATGCGACTTTAATTCTTTTAAGCAGCAGTCACTGAGTTTTAGTAGTAGACGAAAAAAGTTTATAGTGCTAGCAGATATATCATACACATTTCAATCCACTAGCTCTATACAGAGCTAGACCCGAAACACCTGAAGGCATTGATTACAACGATCCTATTTCAATCCACTAGCTCTATACAGAGCTAGACACTAACTGATCTTGAATGGTTATTAGGCGCTGATATTTCAATCCACTAGCTCTATACAGAGCTAGACGGTAACATCCACAAGTTATGCTGATTTGAAGACTAATTTCAATCCACTAGCTCTATACAGAGCTAGACCGGACATGAAAGTGCTAAGCCATTTGAAAAACAAATTTCAATCCACTAGCTCTATACAGAGCTAGACCCTTTGGTGCTATCTACTACTACGGGATTAAAATTATTTCAATCCACTAGCTCTATACAGAGCTAGACTATGGACAAAAGAACAGATAGAAGAATATAAGGAAATTTCAATCCACTAGCTCTATACAGAGCTAGACGGCTATCAAAGAAAAGAATGCTAAGGCAGAGTATATTTCAATCCACTAGCTCTATACAGAGCTAGACCGAAACAAATGAGCCGATAATGACTTTTACATTAATTTCAATCCACTAGCTCTATACAGAGCTAGACTCTAATGTGTGGTTGTCTCTTGTAACTTTCCCGCTTATTTCAATCCACTAGCTCTATACAGAGCTAGACATACTATTCTGCGGAACAAGTAGAATTGTTTTTAATTTCAATCCACTAGCTCTATACAGAGCTAGACATGATTCTGGAGATGAAAAAGCAAAGCCCTTTATCATTTCAATCCACTAGCTCTATACAGAGCTAGACGCCCAAAACATAAAAAAGGATGAAGGCTAGCATAAATTTCAATCCACTAGCTCTATACAGAGCTAGACAAGACACCGATTATTAACCCACAAGTAAGTAGCATTTCAATCCACTAGCTCTATACAGAGCTAGACCTTCTTCTATGTCTTCTTCTGTCGCATCATCCGATTTCAATCCACTAGCTCTATACAGAGCTAGACGTTTCAAGCAGAAATTCTTCAAAGTTCCTTCCAGTACATTTCAATCCACTAGCTCTATACAGAGCTAGACATACAATTCGGCGATGGATCTGCGTGAATGCCGATTTCAATCCACTAGCTCTATACAGAGCTAGACCAAAAGGCTTGTGCTTTTTTGCTACTCTTCATCCTCATTTCAATCCACTAGCTCTATACAGAGCTAGACGTTAATACAAATCTTGCTTCAAATGAAATTAGAATTTCAATCCACTAGCTCTATACAGAGCTAGACAAGTGTTCGGCTCACACCCTCAAGTGGTCCCCTGTATTTCAATCCACTAGCTCTATACAGAGCTAGACCTTTGTTTTCCAGCCCTCAAATTCATTAGTAGAAGGGATTTCAATCCACTAGCTCTATACAGAGCTAGACGCGTACTACGGCATCTTGCAAAATATCGAGTACATTTCAATCCACTAGCTCTATACAGAGCTAGACAGAGCAATTCTAATACTTCTCGTAATTCCGGCTTTAAATTTCAATCCACTAGCTCTATACAGAGCTAGACAAAATCGGAAGCCTATTGATCGTATTAAACAGATTATTTCAATCCACTAGCTCTATACAGAGCTAGACGCAGATAAACCTACACGAAAAACTGATTTTACATTTCAATCCACTAGCTCTATACAGAGCTAGACGACGAGCGACTGAACAATATCACATCATCTGAGATATTTCAATCCACTAGCTCTATACAGAGCTAGACAATTGCCGACAAGTATCGTTTTAAAAATCGACGGATTTCAATCCACTAGTTCTATACAGAGCTAGACTGATAGCTGTAGCCCAATTCGTCAGCAATTTCTTATTTCAATCCACTAGCTCTATACAGAGCTAGACATTAGTACGGCGCGATAGTCGGGATAGTGCTGTAAATTTCAATCCACTAGCTCTATACAGAGCTAGACTTAGAATCTGAAACTATACGCCCTATCTATTTGAATTTCAATCCACTAGCTCTATACAGAGCTAGACAGTCCTTAGACACGAGCTAGTTCATGCACTCTTGTATATTTCAATCCACTAGCTCTATACAGAGCTAGACTCCATAATGGCTTTTAACGGCACGCCCATCTCAGCTAATTTCAATCCACTAGCTCTATACAGAGCTAGACATCGTACAACAATGTCAATGCTAGTGCAAATTTATTTCAATCCACTAGCTCTATACAGAGCTAGACGCTATGCAGTAGTAGAAGAAGGTGTATTATCTTTTATTTCAATCCACTAGCTCTATACAGAGCTAGACCAGGAGCGGTAAAACGTAAATTCAAGATTGATATTGATTTCAATCCACTAGCTCTATACAGAGCTAGACATGTATGAGTACATTCTAAGCAAATGGCAATTCGTATTTCAATCCACTAGCTCTATACAGAGCTAGACACAGACGACCATGAATATATACATGCACGTAACTATTTCAATCCACTAGCTCTATACAGAGCTAGACATGTTATCAAGCAACGGGCGTGCTATTTGTCTAGCCATTTCAATCCACTAGCTCTATACAGAGCTAGACCTAAAGCTTGGGTATCTTCATTATCCTCAGATACAATTTCAATCCACTAGCTCTATACAGAGCTAGACATATTGAAAAGGAGTAGAGCGTTATGATTACAGCTATTTCAATCCACTAGCTCTATACAGAGCTAGACGAGTAGTTCAAGATGCCGTATTAAAAAAATATCAAATTTCAATCCACTAGCTCTATACAGAGCTAGACATATTAAAGAGTTTCTCTTGCCGAACGAAACAGTTATTTCAATCCACTAGCTCTATACAGAGCTAGACAACGGAGGTGAGATCGTGGCTAAAGGGAAATACCAAATTTCAATCCACTAGCTCTATACAGAGCTAGACAATTATCGTTCCGAATGGTCCTAATACAGCTGACATTTCAATCCACTAGCTCTATACAGAGCTAGACACGTTCGTGAATGGCGCTCTCATACAGGTAAATTATTTCAATCCACTAGCTCTATACAGAGCTAGACACATGGTGGCACAGGCAGCAGACACCGCGGCAACATTTCAATCCACTAGCTCTATACAGAGCTAGACCATGAACTTGCTTCTGCTGCAATTGAAATCATGGGAATTTCAATCCACTAGCTCTATACAGAGCTAGACACAGTATTCAATAACTTGTATCTACACACTTCAACTATTTCAATCCACTAGCTCTATACAGAGCTAGACACATGTTATCAGAAAAAATTCAAAATATGATTGGTATTTCAATCCACTAGCTCTATACAGAGCTAGACTTAAAACATCCGAGGTAGTTATGGTCAAAGTATTATTTCAATCCACTAGCTCTATACAGAGCTAGATAGAAGAAGGATTGAAAATCCTACATACAGCGCATAATTTCAATCCACTAGCTCTATACAGAGCTAGACGGGATATTGCCAAAGGATGGAATAATGTGACAATTATTTCAATCCACTAGCTCTATACAGAGCTAGACGGTAGCCAAAAAGGTTAGGTATATCGATATTTGTAGATTTCAATCCACTAGCTCTATACAGAGCTAGACGAGTTCGAACCAAGAAATTTGGCACATTAAATTTGAATTTCAATCCACTAGCTCTATACAGAGCTAGACAGGACAACAAACATAACTTTGATGGCAAAGATAAATTTCAATCCACTAGCTCTATACAGAGCTAGACACAGAGCTTTTCAGAATTATACACTGCACTATTTATTTCAATCCACTAGCTCTATACAGAGCTAGACTATCAATTGTGGCTAGAAAAGACTGGCCAAGTCATTTCAATCCACTAGCTCTATACAGAGCTAGACAGTATTCAGAGTTGATGAAAATGACGATTTGATTATTTCAATCCACTAGCTCTATACAGAGCTAGACGATTGACGGTTTTTCCATTGATTTTCAAAGTACCTTATTTCAATCCACTAGCTCTATACAGAGCTAGACTATAATGGCCAAGAAGAAAGTTGAAAAGGTAGAAATTTCAATCCACTAGCTCTATACAGAGCTAGACACTCTAAAGTATGTTCTAGCGCTACCATGCTCACAATTTCAATCCACTAGCTCTATACAGAGCTAGACTCTTGTCTGTGAGTCAATTCATGTATCGCTGTACGATTTCAATCCACTAGCTCTATACAGAGCTAGACGAAACCCTATTCGGCATGAGAGGTAAGCTACTAAAAATTTCAATCCACTAGCTCTATACAGAGCTAGACCTTGTTTAACAACAAAAACCAAAAGGAAAGAGGGTATTTCAATCCACTAGCTCTATACAGAGCTAGACAACGATTGCAAGGACTCGGAAACGTCCTCAATCATTTCAATCCACTAGCTCTATACAGAGCTAGACCCAGTTGAGCCTTCAAATCGGATGATATCACCCTCAATTTCAATCCACTAGCTCTATACAGAGCTAGACATAAACAAGGCGAAGCGCTAGTTGCTGTTTTAAAGATTTCAATCCACTAGCTCTATACAGAGCTAGACTTCATGATTATTCACCTGCTTCGATAACACGTGAATTTCAATCCACTAGCTCTATACAGAGCTAGACCGACGACGATTTACCGTTCTGAGGTGACCAACAATATTTCAATCCACTAGCTCTATACAGAGCTAGACACAATTTGTGTTTGTCAAGGAACAACCAGACGTGATTTCAATCCACTAGCTCTATACAGAGCTAGACCAAAACAGTTGTATTCCTACAGGGTGCCTTACGGAATTTCAATCCACTAGCTCTATACAGAGCTAGACCACAGCGTGTGATACACCATCAGGGATAATCCAAATTTCAATCCACTAGCTCTATACAGAGCTAGACCACCACTTCGTTTTTACCGTTTTGCCGAGGTATGGAATTTCAATCCACTAGCTCTATACAGAGCTAGACTAGACCTCAATATTCCTTTTCCAATAACTATTAGTATTTCAATCCACTAGCTCTATACAGAGCTAGACAAACGGCGAGCAAATTGTATTCGATGCATATTACATTTCAATCCACTAGCTCTATACAGAGCTAGACAAGCAGATTTAGCTTTTAAACGTTCTTCGTCATTAATTTCAATCCACTAGCTCTATACAGAGCTAGACACGTTGATTACCTAAAACAAAATAATCTTGAACATATTTCAATCCACTAGCTCTATACAGAGCTAGACTGATAGCGGCAAGACGTTTACTGCCAATGGCGGGATTTCAATCCACTAGCTCTATACAGAGCTAGACTTGCTAAGTTCTAGGTACAATCCGTTACTCTATATTTCAATCCACTAGCTCTATACAGAGCTAGACGATAGATAGTTGATAGATAGCTCAGTAATACATAATTTCAATCCACTAGCTCTATACAGAGCTAGACATAAAGCATTCACTTTAAGAGACAAATTCTTCGAGATTTCAATCCACTAGCTCTATACAGAGCTAGACAAGTTGATGTACCCAGTGAATACAAAAATAAATTAATTTCAATCCACTAGCTCTATACAGAGCTAGACTTCCAGATTTACAGCATTCAACGCCTCTACGGTATTTCAATCCACTAGCTCTATACAGAGCTAGACCGTGATTTTTGCTAAAAAACACGAATGTACTTTCGAATATCCAGCAAAATCACCTTAAAACATTAATATTTGATTAGAAAAAGTTGCTTTCTAGTCTAAGTATGATCAAAAACCGGTGCGGATGCCCCGGTGTTTTCATGTGCACTTCACATCCGCACCACAAATTTTAGAATATCAGTGGCTCTTCTACCTTGATTGCTTCTTTTGCACCGATATGCTCTACTTTCGTTTTATAGTTATTACCCAAACGATAAATTCGCAAACTATCCTTTTCTTCATCAATTAATTCAATTAATTCTTTCTTTAGTCTCACTAGTTCTGTTGCATCTACAATACACTCAAAAACGGAGTTTTGAACCCTAACACCATAATCTTGACACTTTTTGGCTACTTTTCTGAGCCGTCGAGTGCCTTTTTCAGAACTGGTAGCTACATCATACGTAATCAACACTAGCATTTAATTTCTCCTATTTCCATAAAAATGGCGGATACCCATCCAAATCTCCACGTAGAAATCGACTAAGCAGCAAAGCTTGCGCATACGGAACTAAGCCCCACTGTATTTTCTCACCTAGAAAAGGATGTTGAATCTGTTCTTGTTTTTTCTCTTGCCAACTCTGAAAGAATTTTCTTCTTCCCTCATCGGTTAAAATTACTGCACCATTTTCTTTTTTTATAAAATCTTTGGCAGCTATTTTCTTTTTATTTATCATAGTCAACACAAACCGGTCAGCAAAAATCCCTCTTAATTCTTCCATTAAGTCTAAAGATAATGATGGTCTTCCTGGACGATCTTGATGCATGAACCCTGAGTATGGATCTAACCCAACTGTTTCCAATGCAGCAGAACAATCTTGAGCTAACAGTGTGTATGCAAGTGACAACATCGCATTCACGTTATCTAACGGCGGGCGACGAGTCCTACCATAAAATCCAAAATCTTCCTTTTGCTGTAAGATCATTTGATCAAACAATAGAAAGTAACGATTTGCTGCCTGGCCCTCAATCCCTCTTAACGTATCCAGATCTGTAACTTCGCGAATTCTTTCTATTGTTTGTTTCAGTTCTAGGGAAATCATTTTGAATTGTTCTACATTCACTCTTAACGTCTGTTCCCTAGCCACTCGTTCAAGCATCCATCTCTGATTATACAGCTTTCCAATAATAAAATGACGGGCAATTTCGACACTTTTATCCTCATTATCCGATATTCGATACTGTTCTTTTCTCAAAGCGATATTACCAGTAACCGGTCCCGATAGACGACTGCCAAACTTCCCTGTCCTAGTTAAAAATGTCAAATTGATATTTTTTTCAGCACATTTTCTCATTAATGCAGGACTCGTGCCTAGATAGCCTGTCGTCACAATTGCTTCTATGTTATGCAATGGGACTCGTCCTTTAATCTCGTTATCAACTTTAACTAAGATATTTTCTCCATCAAGCGCTAGGTAAGTATCCGGATTTGTTATATATATTGTGTTTAGCAGTTTTCTCAATCCTGTAACCTCCGCTCTAAATAGCTCTTTACAGTCTGACTATTCATTAACTTAGGCAAGCAAATATTTTGTAAAGAACATTTTTTACAAAAGTTCCCTGTTTTTACTTTAGGCGTATATTTCCGACCCCAATAACCGTGCATTTCTTCCAAATTTTTCTTTAAATTAGCTCGCAAATCTTCTGTGAACACGATTTTCTCTCTTCTTCTTGTTTCATTGTAATAGATATACCCCTCCGAGATTTCACAAACCAGCATTTCTTCTAAGCACACTGCTTGAGCTGTAAGTTGTAAAATATCACTAGGTTCTATTTTAGGTTTCCCATGTTTGTACTCAATAGGAACAGGAATGAATTTCCCTTCTTCGCCTGCCAATGAAATTCCTTTGAGGTCTTGAACAAACTCAACCACATCGCAAATACCCGTGATACCAAGAGTTGGTGATTGAACGGGTAGTGCCCGAACAATCACCTTATCCTTTCGCTTTTCACGAATCATAGGCTGATCCGCACGTTCATGCAGATATTGACCTTCTAGCGTTAAAACATTTTCATGCCATTGTTGTTCAATATGAATTAACGCCCATTGACGTCTACAAAAAAGAAAATGTTGAATTCCTGAAATCATCAAAAAATCTTGTTCATCATACATAGATTAAAACCCGTCTATCACATTAACATCCAAATATGGAAGAGACTCCTCAATTACTTCATAATCTTCAATTGATTTCGGCACATCGACTTCTGCTTTTTTCTGATATTTAACAGAACGATGAACCTTAGCTGATGAATGTTTCCCCATTTTTGTTGGATGCTCCCACCAATATATTTTTTCGACACTCATGCTACCATCTGGTCTTGCTGAAGAAGCATCATTTTCAAATAATGTTCGTAAAGCTTCTTTAATTTTTTCCGCATCTGCTGTTGTGAACCCTGTCTTTTCAGCAAGTTGGACATTGATACTTCCATTAAATATATACAGTCCGAAATCAACAAAATGTTTTGTCCCCATCGTATCAGAACTTTTTCCGCCACCTTCACTGACTGAGTTCACACTTTTAGTAATTTGCATACTATTAATCGTGATTGGATCAACACTTACCGCTGTTTGAATCGAAACGGGGCCTCTTACACCCACAGAAAGTTCTAAGCCTTTAAAGGCAAATACTTGACCAAAACTTCTAGTATCAATCCATGTCTCACATGCTAATTCACTAAAACGAGCAGTATCAGCTTTTTTCTTATCGGAAGAAATTTTCTTCAATTCTTCAATTGAATCCACGCGTTCTTTTAGACTTTTTAATCCATCATCTGCACGGTCATCTGATTGAACAAAGATTTTTTCGCCCATGTCTTGTAGACGATTACGAATTTTTCGTTTGATTGCCACGTCAGAAATTTCACCAACTCCATCAAAATTCTGACGTGGTCTGTTTCCATTTAGAGGATCTCCGTTTGGATTTGCATTTTCGACAGATACTACCACTTTAAAATCAATTTTCTTTTGTAATGTGTTCATCTATTTTTCCTCCGTATCACTAGTATTATTTTTATAGTTTATTAATGCTTCTCTTTGACTGTAATAACCTAAGAGATATTTACCATTCAATGGTGCATCGCCATAATCATTATTCTCCACTACGATTTTCGAACCGATTTCATCAAGTTCCTTTTGATAAAAATGACTCGTGTCTTTTAATCTTATTTGATAAGGAATCAAATTTTCTTGAATAATTTTCCAAGTAGATAGAGGCCGCATACTAAATGTATTCATATAACGTTTAGCATTAGTATTTCTCTTTACCCCTGCTTTCATCAAAGCTCGCTCTTCTAAAACATCCGCTACAGCTAACAATCTACCAAACAAATAATTTCTATCTGTAATCTCTCTATCTAAAGCCACACTTTTTTCCCCCTTTTTAAATTTATAATGTTTATTCATAACAGAGCACGCGACACTCAGCTCCTTATTCCACTCCCATTTTTCCCTATTAACCGGGTTGCTTACTCGGCGAAGAGCACTTTGAACAACATTCATAGGAATATCTTTCCCATCTACAACACATGAATAGAGTTGTTGAATCGTATTCTTAATTAGCGCTTCATTTCCTCTTGACCCATAGGCAGTTTCTGCAATATCTTTCAGGCTAGGTGCGCCAAAAAACTGATAATTCTTCTTGTTCCACACACCTGTATGTTGCCAATAGCATGTCTCATGCCAATTTTCTAGACGATCAAAATACAATTGTTGCGGCAGAACTTGGTAGTATAAAATCCCCATTCTCCCTTTTGTTGCACTGTCCAGGATCATCAACTGAATTTGTGATTCATAAGCTAACTTTTTCTGGTAACCTGATAAGGCACTTCTAAATACTTCAGCAAACTTTTGGGCTGTCGTATCGTGATCCAAAATACTGTCCTCTTCTTCGTCAAAAAAGAAATCATAGGTTGATTCTTCAGGTGTAGGAATTGCGACACCTTCCATACTCCAAACGAGAAATACACGCCCATCATTTGTATATCCTTGTCTACTTATCAACCATTTCAATGCATTATGTGCTTTCTGTGAAACCTCATAGCCAATAGTCGCGACTTGATTTTTATCTGAGAAACGTCCTCGATAAGTAAAATTAGTAGAATCATTTCCCGATATCAGTTTCGCCATATCCCCACCATACCGCACTTTTGAAGGATGATTTTCAGTTAAAGGCATCTGTTTTCCAGTTACATAATCGAGCCCTTCACCTTCTTCGATTTGTTTTTGAGTATAATAATTCACATAATCATCCATCACTTGTTTATCATCCCAGACAGGTACATCGACACTGCCTAATTCGTGGACGTTAAAGCGAATAAATGTTGAAAACTGGTCTCCTACTAACACGGTAAATAAAGGTGGCTTATCACCTAAATCCGCTGACCATTTAGCAAGTAATTGATTGTTTTCAGCTACCAATACTTGTTTATCTAACAAATCCTTGATTAAAGTGCCTTTTTCTAAATAAGTTAAGATACTTTTCACACGTGCATTTGCGTAATCTGAATGGCACCAAGCTCTGAGATTTTCCAGATACATCAGATGTGCATTTTCTTTCTTATACTTGCCACCATACTCTTGATAATCACCAGCCACATATTGTAAGCCGTCATGTAGTCCATGTGGGGAAGGACTACTAGTTCGTCCAGCCGAATCGATTGTGACGGGAATCAACGTCGCGGCTTCATCTTTAGGAACAACAGTCGCACTAAATAAATCCCCGTTAGGTGTAATCGTCACTTCTACTTGTGCATTTTGGTACGCATGAGAGATTGGCAGCAAAGTTATTTCTTGCCCCCATCTATTTTTTTCTTTTATCCCTACACGCTCACTATTCACTTCATATGTTTCGAATAGATCAGATAACCATGTCATTCTTTCACCCCCAGTTGTTCAGCTAAATCATCAACAAGCTCCATATCTTCTATACTGAAGGATTTCGCTTTCATTGCTTTTAACGATCTAACCAATGTGCATTCCTCAGGTCTAGGAAATTTAATCACACCATTCTTCATTACTGGTTGCCATAATCGCACAGACAGTTCATCTTTTCCCGTTTCATCTGGATACGAAAAACCATGAACCATTGTCCCAAAATGAAGTTCTCCATAATGATCATAAAATCCTTCTGATTCCCCGTACTCCACAGGTTCCACATAACCTTGGCATTCTCTCGTTCCAAGAAAGATATCTCTTCTTCCACCTGCTTTAATTGAACGTTTCAAGATCTGAAAATGCTTATGCTCATTCCAATCCTGTTTTAAATCAGGTCGATAAGGATTAAACTCAAAATGAGCCTTAACCTCATACACAGGCTTCTTCAAATACGTATAGTAGGCTAAATCATTGCCACCACTATCATTGTATTTCATCGGGCGCATCGCTTTTGACTCCATTTGGATTGGGTTAACCACACGCACCTCATCAATAAAATACATAATGGTTGGTTTCCAATAAATTGATTCCGCAATCCCTTTTAATGCTTGATAGGTAGGGATTTGATAGGTCATCTTCTCGCCACCCATTTTTGTCACAGGGTCGGTAAAAAGAGCATATTCTCCTTCAACCCGAAATGTTACTTGATTTCTCATATAGCTCCTCCTTCTTAATAAAATAATCCATCACTCGCTGCAAGTGCAGTAAGGTCAACGCCAAACTCTCTTGAATATGCGTTATCATTTAAGGCTAAGACTTCCCCGTTAAATAAACGAAAAATCGAACCGCTTTTTTCTAATGCAGCTAATTCATGGTTATATAAGTTAACGGTGTAGGCCTGTGCTTTTCTTATTAACGGTATCACTTGTTCCATCTGAAGCTCTCCATTTAGCTGACCAATAATTTCAATTCCTTCACCATATGGAACAAGCACCGCGGTAGTAGGACTATCAATCACTTCAAAATATTTTGCAATTGTTTTCGGGCTACTTCTCAAAAGTAGTTCTACCTTTTTATTCAAAGTTCGCTCATAATGATCGACCGATTTTATATTCTTACCGATCAATTCGTCCAATATTAAACTTGTGTTATTCCCCACAGGAAATCCAAGTTCTGTCTCTAATTCTTTAAAAAATCTTTGGAAATATATAAACTGCGCTTCAGCAGAAAATATGTCTCCACTATACAGTGTAGGCTCTTCTTTAATCTCATCTAATATTCGCAAGGTTTCTTTTTTTCCAATAGCTATTTCTCTTAAATTCTTCAAGTTTTCAAGCTTGTCATTCAAATTAATTAAATAAACAGGTTGGACTTTTGTCTCACCATGGCGATTACATCTCCCAGCAGCTTGAGCAATAGAATCAAGCCCTGCTGCGGATCGGATGACCGATTCAAAACTAATATCCACACCTGCCTCAATTAATTGAGTAGTCACACAAATAATTTTCTCATTAGGTTTGTTAGCTTCTAATTTCTCTATAATTTCTTTAAGGATATCTCGTCTGTTTTCTGGACACATCGCCGTACTAAGATGATATAATGTAATCCCTTTTAATTTTTTTTCTTCCAATTCTTTATATAACTTTAAAACAGCAGATTTTGTATTCAAAATGACTAACAGACTATTTTTCTCTTCAATGATTTCCTGACAAAGTTCGCTAGTTTGTTCGATATTCCAACCGCTTACATGGATTTTATCATGGATTGCTACACGTTTAAAGGCTTGTTGGATTTCACTTAAATTCCGAATGATTTCAGCATCTTTTTCTAATTCTCGTTCTAGTTTCTCTAACGATGGTTGTGTTGCCGTACAAAGAATACTTGTGGTGTTTCCACATTTCTTCAAATAGTTTAATGAAGCAACAAACAAATTTGTACATTTTACTGGAACACTCTGCACTTCATCAAAAATCAACACCGAATCTTGCAAGTTATGGAACCTTCTAGGATTTCTTGTCCCTTTACTATAAATAGTGTTTAGAAATTGAACCATCGTTGTAAAAATTATCGGCGCCTCCCAATTATCTCGCATCAACGCTTGTTCCTCTTCATTCTTCTCATCTTGATCATCTTTATCAGGTTCTTGAATGATGTTCGAATGATGCTCTATGATATTTACATCATCTTTCAAAATCCCTCTCACAGTCGCTGCATTCTGTTCAATGATGGTCGTAAAAGGAACAATATAAATAATTCTTTTTTTCTTATGTTTAAGCGCATGCTCCAATGCAAACCGTAAACTCGCCAGTGTTTTTCCACCACCAGTCGGGATAGACAGACTATATATACCAGCCTGCTCTTTCCCGTACAGCTTGCATTCATCTGACATCTTTTGTCGAAGATCATTGATTGTATTCTGTGGCGACTGCTTATTTAGCTTTTCAACATGAGTTTCAAGATGATTTTGATAACCCAAAAATAGTGCTTGGGCGTCAAGTTCCCTCACTTCAGTATTTTCTTCAAAACAACGAGTATTAGTCCTATCTGCGTCTAATAAACAGCTATATACAAACTTCAGCAGAAAGAAACTATCATCACTAGACAATTTTTTTACTTGTCTAAATTCTATAAGTTCAGCAGCAGCTTGTTCCAGTAGCTGCTCAAAATCTTGCCAGTTTATTATCTCATCAAAAAATCGCTTTTTTACCTCTTCGTACTCCGGTAATTCTTTTTTTACGACACGTTCTAAAAAAGCCGAATCTGCCTGTCCTTCACCATCTATAAAATCTTGTAGACCTTTCCCACTATGATGAGAGATGATACAATTGCCGATTAATTCAGCAAGTAATACTTTGCTAGCAGACATTTTGGTTTGTCTGACACTCTCATAGATAAGGCGGCCACCCGCTGTTGAATGATCGACGCTCCCGCGAACTGTGCTACCTGGGTTATCAACAGATTTCCGCAAATACTCCTGAAAATCATTTGAGAATTTGCCTGCATCATGTAAAAGTCCTGCTAAATAACAGACAGTCGCCAACCCCACAGATTCTCCGTATCCTCTAGCAAGCTCAGCACTTTGATTCAAATGATCCTTTAAAGCTTGCTCTGTTCCATCTGATTTCCGGACGTGAGCAATATAAAATGAGTTTCCCATAAAAATCCACCTTTCCATTTCTTTATTATTATGCCCTTATTCTATAAGCACGATATATAATCCTTCACAATTCCATATTAAGAAACCTCACAAGCCTCTTTTGTATCCGTTTCCAATTCATAGAATCCAAATTCACTATCTGATTATACTAATCAATATAATCAGATAGTATTCGTTAAAATATATACCTATACATTTAAATCCACAAGATTATTCATCTTTTCGGCAATCATAACCTTGACATCGACAACACTCTTCTAAAAAGTTACAGCCGCTCCTTTAAGTGTGACATTTTTTATTACAAAAACATACTAACATTCCTTTAAGTATTAGTCAACATTATATCAAAAATAAAAAATATACATATACGAAGTTAATAATGAAATGGAAAATCTCTAGATTTTCCATTTCATTATTAACAAAAAAATCTATTTATTAAAAAATTGAATTATTCCCCTCTCAACGCCTTCAGCTCTTCCTCAGTCAATTGCCGATAACTGCCTAGTTGAATATCTTCTGGTAGGTAAAGATTACCCATTCGTACCCGTTTTAGGTAGGTAACTTCTTTACCTACAGCCGCGACCATTCGTTTGACTTGATGGAATTTCCCTTCATGTAAGACTAAGCTGATTTTAGAAGTGGACATGGCTTCGTCTACTGAGACAATTGTCAGTTTGGCTGGTAACGTCTGCTCATCACCGCTAATGACCAAACCTTCATCAAAGGCTTTCACATCTTCGTCAGTCATCACACCAGAAACGTGAGCGTAGTACTCTTTTTCCACATGTTTTTTTGGTGATAATAATTGGTGTGATAGTAGGCCATCATTGGTAATCAATAGCAGTCCTTCGGTATCTTTATCTAAGCGACCGACAGGAAATAAATCTTCACGATAGTCTTCATCAGCAAATAAATCTAAAACTGTTTCTTCGTGATTATCTTGGGTTGCTGAGATGACTCCTTGTGGTTTATTTAGTAGGTAATAAAAATCTTTTTGGTAGGTAATTTGCTCACCTTCGAATATTACTTGATCTGAGGTTTCGGCTACTTGGAATTTATCACTTTTCACTACTACTCCATTGACCTGCACTAGGCCTTTTTTTATGAACCCTTTGACTTCTTTTCGACTTCCAAAACCCATATCTGCTAAAAATTTATCTAAACGCATCGCTATTTCCTCCTAAAAAAGAGCGGAGCTGACTGCTGTCATGGACTCCACTCAAGATGATTATTTTATTTTAAGTTTATTCCGTAAGCTACCTACTCGATCGCCAAGAAGCTTGTCTGCCAAACGGGTCTTCAAAGCAAGATACCCATAAGCTACCATACCTACTCCTGCAACGAGTATGATTAAAACTAATGACTGGAATTTACTGTCGACATCCAACACTAGGCCAAATATCATCCGGCAAATCCCTGCTGCAATCAGCATAATAATGGTCATAATGAAAATCAACAAGACTCTTCGTCCCGTTAAACTCACATTAAAACGTGTAACTTTATGAATCTTTCTGACTGTTAGGAAGCAAGTAACAGCAAATCCGATGATGGTAGCTGTTAAAGGACCATAAACTTCCAATAAACGAATTAACGGGTATTGTAAGATCAATTTCACAACGAAACCTACAGCCAAATAGACAATTGCTGCTGTATTTTGATACATTCCTTGCAACATGTTAGATGCTAACATGTACAAGCCTAAGAACAAGCCCGCAATACACGCCTGAATTAATACGTTGGTTCCTAAATGATCAGGTGAATAAAATAAAGTATTTAATGGATAAGCCAATAACATCATGCCAAAAGTGGCTGGAAACATCACAAAGGCAAATAGTTGGAAATTATTAGTAGTCAGTTTAGCTAACCCAACACGATCCTTCATTGTTGCAGCTTCAGTAATCAACGGCAAGCCTGCCATCGCAATCGATGTGGCTAAGGCAATCACAACCATCGTCAATTTATCTGGGTTGGCACTAAAAATAGAAAACAACTCGATCAAGTGGTCATGTGCATAAGCTGTTGTATCTGACATGGTCTTAACAAAGGTCATTTGGTCAACTAATTTGAAAATAGTTACTCCTGAACCTACAATGATAAATGGAATGGCTTCTTTCACCGTTTCAATTAATAATTCCTTCGTAGCTACGGATAACTGATTCGTGCTTTTTTCAACAAAGACGTCCATCTTCACTTTTTGTTTTTGTAAAAAGTATAGCAATACAGCCATGCTTGCTAGCATTCCGATAAAAGCGGCTAATGTCGATTGTGTCACGGCAGCAACATAATCGCCTTGACCGACTTTCATAATGATAAATGCCGTCAATAACATATAGAACACACGTGCCACTTGTTCCACTATTTGAGACAAGGCAAATGGCATCATATCTTGATTTCCTTGGAAATAGCCCCGAATAACGCTCATACAAGGGAAAACCAAGATTGCTACGCTTAATGCTCGCATAGTAGGAATCAAATCTTTTCCGCCTCCAGAAGCCGCAGCTAACCAAGGGGAGCCAATATACATGATTCCAGCAAAAACGACACCTAAAACAGCCATCATCTGTAACGCTCGGATGAATAATTGTCGACTGGTGTGATATTCATTTAATGAATTATAATGAGAAACTTGCTTGGCAATAGCGGCAGGAATACCTGCACTGGAAATAAGAAGAAACAGAGCATACACGTTGTAGCCCATATTCATCAAGCCATTGGCAGCTTTAGCATGTTCACCCATCCAGGCGTACCATGGAATGATGTAAACAGCGCCTAACAGTCTAGAAATGATATTACTAGCTGTCATCCACGCAGAACCACGAGCCATTTTCTCTTGATTGGTCAATTTTTTTGACACTGGTTGTGTTTGATTATCCATCTGAATGATTCCCAACTTTCTTCAAAACATACTCCTTCATTTTAATTGTAATTCATCAAACTAGCAATCTCTTTTACAAAATATTATAGTAGAAATAAAATTCTTTTCATTTTTCCTAACTTTTCGTTTCTCCCTATCTTAAAAAAAATGAAAGATCCTATGGTATAATCAAAGATGGCTATATTGAAAAATTAGTAATCACATTTTTCCTTATATTTATATAACCTATCCATTTATTTTTATAAAAAACAATTTAAAGTGAGGCATCTCTTATGACGTTTTCCCTAGATAAAATCCGTACGTTATTACTTGAACACCATTTGTTAAAGGAGTTTGTAACGGCTGATGGTTGGCATTTTACCTTAAATGAACTTTCTACTTACTCATTTGAAAAGATTTCTTATGATTCGCGACAAGTAGATGAACAGACACTCTTTTTCTGTAAAGGACTTAACTTTAAAGAAGAATATCTTACTTCAGCTCTGCAATCCGGCTTAACTTGTTATGTCTCTGAACAGCCTTATGAAGTAGTTGCCCTATGCGGCATTATCGTTACTGATATTCGTAAAGCCATGGCCGTCCTTAGTATGGCCTTCTATGATTATCCGCAAAATGAACTAACGCTGATTGGTTTTACTGGAACCAAAGGCAAGACCACAGCGGCTTACTTTACAAAAGCGATTCTCGATCAGACCACAGATAATAAAACGGCCTTACTTTCAACAATGAACACAACTTTGGATGGAGTGAACTATTTCAAATCACATTTAACCACTCCCGAATCGCTTGATTTGTATCGAATGATGCGTCAAGCAGTCGATAATCAGATGACGCATTTGGTCATGGAGGTTTCTTCGCAAGCCTACAAGACACAGCGCGTTTATGGCTTAACGTTTGATATCGGCCTGTTTTTAAATATTTCACCTGACCATATCAGTCCAATTGAGCATCCGACCTTTGATGATTATTTCTATTGTAAACGGCAATTATTGCTCCATTCAAAACAAGTCATCTTTAATCGCGACATCGATTATTATTCGCTCTTAGCTGAATCTATTCAAGAGGCAAAGGTTCCAGCCTTGACTTACGGGCGCCACGAAAATGCTGATTTCCAGGTAATCACTGATGAAACAGATTCACTGGCCTTTCAGTTAACACCGACTACTGCTTATCTAGCCAAAGGAAATGAGACAGTATCGACAATTGAGGGTCACTATAAAATTTTATTAGCTGGCGATTTCAATCAAGAAAATGCAGCAAGTGCCCTTTTAGCTGCTAATCTAGCGGGTGCTTCAATTTCAGATGGCCAGATAGGTCTTTCTCAGGCCCGTGTTCCCGGACGTATGGATCGTCTAACGAACGTAAATGGGGCTGCCATCTTCGTCGATTATGCCCATAACTATCTCAGTCTAAAAAACTTACTACAATTTGCTAGAAAAGAAAATCCGACGGGTAAATTAATCGTCATCATTGGCAGTCCCGGCGACAAAGCTATCTCGCGACGCAAAGATTTTGGTTCTGTGCTATCAGAGCTTGCCGACGTAGCCATTTTAACAACTGATGATCCGGCTCATGAATCTCCACAAAAAATTGCAGAAGAAATTGCTGCAGCGATTACCAGCGAAACGGTCGAAGTCCATTTCGAGATGGATCGAACAAAAGCCATAGAAGTAGCTTTAAACAGCTGCAACCCAGAGGATACCGTCGTTATCGCTGGTAAAGGAGTCGATTTATACCAAAAAGTATTGAATAAAGACGAACCTTATGAAGGAGACTATGCGATTGCTAAACGACTCACTGAAAAGTAAATTTAGTCGTATACTAATAACACCAGAAAAAATGATCTAATTCAAAAAAGACGGAGGGATGACAATTTTTTGTCATTCCTCCGTCTTTTTGTTATAAAACAATCCTTCTTTTAATTTGCGACAATATTGACCAATTTATTAGGAACGACAATTACTTTACGAATTGTTTTTCCTTCAATATTCGCTTGAATAGTTTCATCAGCCATCGCTAATTTTTCAAGCTCGTCTTTTGATAAGTCACGAGCCACATTGACTTTTGTACGAACTTTTCCGTTAATTTGGAAAACAACTTCAATCTCATCTTCCACTAATTGTGCTTCATCATAGGTTGGCCAAGGAACATAAGAAATTCCATCCTCATTCCCTAAGATAGACCACAATTCTTCTCCCATATGTGGCGCAACTGGTGCCAATAATTGCACGAAGCCTTCCATGTATTCATAAGGAAGAACTTCTGATTTATAGGCTTCATTAACGAACACCATCAGCTGCGAAATCCCTGTATTAAAATGTAGATTATTGAAATCTTCTGTGACTTTCTTCACTGTTTGATGGTAGACTTTGGTTAATTTCCCATCATTGACTGTGGTGATTCGGTCACGCATTTTATCATTTTCATCCACTAACAGACGCCATACGCGGTCTAAGAATTTACGGCTTCCTTCAAGTCCATTTTCACTCCACGCAATCGAAGCATCCAACGGTCCCATGAACATTTCATACATCCGTAATGTATCGGCACCGTATTTTTCAATCACGTCATCTGGATTCACGACATTCTTCAGTGATTTACTCATCTTAGCCGGCGCTTCTTCTAATTCTTCACCTGTTTCCATGCTGACCCAAACATTATCGCGTTTTTCAACTTTATTAGTTGGTACTAATGCCCCACGGCTGTCACGGAAACTTTGACCTAAAATCATTCCTTGATTGTACAGTTTTTGGAACGGTTCTTTCGTTGCAACCACCCCAATATCATATAAGAATTTATGCCAGAAACGAGCGTACAATAAGTGAAGTACCGCATGCTCCGCACCACCGATATAAATATCAACCGGCATCCAGCGTTCAAGTTTTTCCTGACTCGCTATTTCATTCTTGTTATGCGGGTCAATGAAACGTAGGTAATACCACGAGCTACCAGCCCACTGTGGCATCGTATTTGTCTCACGACGACCCTTCATACCCGTCTCAGGATCCACAACATTCACCCAATCAGTAATATTGGCTAATGGTGACTCCCCTGTTCCACTTGGTTGGATATTATCTGTTTTTGGCAAAGTCAAAGGCAATTCTGATTCCGGAACAGTTGTTGTCGTGCCATCTTCCCAATGAATCACTGGAATTGGTTCACCCCAATAACGCTGACGAGAAAATAACCAGTCACGTAGACGATAGCTAACTTCTTTTTTACCCACGCCTTGTTCTTCTAACCAAGCATTCATTTGTTCGATTGCTTCTTCTTTGTTCAAGCCATCAAGAAAATCAGAATTAATATGCGGACCATCGCCAACATAGGCTTCTTTAGTGACATCGCCACCTGCTACAACCGGTGTAATTTCGATACCGAAAGTTTGAGCAAATTCAAAATCTCGTTCGTCATGCGCTGGAACCGCCATGATAGCACCAGTTCCATAAGAAGCTAAGACATAGTCAGCAATCCAAATAGGTATTTGTTTGCCGTTCACTGGATTAATTGCGTAGGCACCTGTGAAAACACCAGTCTTTTCTTTGGCTAAATCAGTCCGATTTAAATCAGATTTCTTCGCAGCAGCTTCAATATAGGCTTCAACTGCTTCTTTTTGTTCCGGTGTCGTAATCTTTTTCACCAAATCAAGCTCTGGTGCTAAGACAGTATACGTTGCGCCAAATAACGTATCTGGACGTGTTGTAAAGACATTAAATGATTCATCTGCTCCGTCAATTTTAAAAGTCACACTCGCTCCAACCGAACGACCGATCCAGTTTCTTTGCATTTCTTTGATACTTTCAGGCCAGTCAACGGTCTCTAAATCATCTAATAAACGATCTGCATAGGCCGTAATCTTCAACATCCATTGACGCATTGGTTTACGCACAACATCATAGCCGCCACGTTCACTTTTGCCATCAATGACTTCTTCATTAGAAATAACTGTTCCTAATTCAGGCACCCAATTCACAGCAACTTCTGCTTCATACGCTAGCCCTTTTTCATATAATTTAGTGAAAATCCATTGCGTCCATTTGTAGTATTCAGGATCCGTAGTATTAATTTCACGATTCCAATCATAACTAAAGCCTAGTGCATTAATTTGGCGACGGAAAGTTTCAATATTCTTTTTCGTAAATTCTGCTGGATCATTCCCTGTATCTAACGCATATTGCTCCGCTGGCAATCCAAATGCATCCCAACCCATCGGATGCAAAACATTATACCCTTGGCTTCTTTTGATACGTGATAGAATATCGGTCGCAGTATAACCTTCTGGGTGACCTACGTGAAGTCCTTGTCCTGAAGGATACGGAAACATATCTAATGCATAAAATTTTGGTTTCTCTGGGTCATCAAGCGTGTTAAAGGCATTCGTTTTTGCCCAGTATTTTTGCCATTTTTTTTCTATCTCTTTGTGGTTATAACTCATGATTTTCCTCCTTTATACTAAAAAAAAGTCCTATAAAAAGAGCATGTGCTCTTTTTATAGGACGTAATCTACGTGGTACCACCTACATTTACCTTTTCATTGAAAAGGCCTCAGACGTGTTAACGATCGTCACCGTACTTGCTTACTTTGGTTCAGCAAATATACGAGAAAGGCGAGTTCAAAAGCATCCATACACATTTTCACCAACCATGTGCTCTCTAAAATTTCAAACTTTTTACTAATTCCTTTTTATCCGCTTATCTATTTCAGTAGCTTCATACTACCAAATTTACTCAACGAATTCAATTCTTATTTCACTTTAAGTTTTTGCCCAATGTAAATCATATCAGATTTTAGATTGTTCAATGATTTTACTTTATCAACTGTTAACCCATTTTTTTGAGCAATCGTCCATAATGTATCGCCACTCTTCACCTGATAAGTGCCTGCTGCTGAAGAACTGCTAGGTTTTGAACTAGTATTCGAACTTGCAGAGTTATTCGTAGTTGTTGTGCTACCAGCCGCTTTTGAAACGCGTACTTTCTGCCCTGGATAAATGAAATCATTCTTAATATTATTCCATTTTTTGAAGTCAGTCATACTAATACCATGCTTCGTAGAAATTCCCCAGACTGAGTCACCCGATTTGACGGTATAGTACTGATCTGAATTTGAGGCACTACTATTACTACTGCTTGAATTAGTCGTTGAATTATTATTGGTGTTCGAACTAGTCGAATTACTCGTTGTACCCGCAGACGATGAACCATTTTTAACCACTAGCTTTTGACCTGGATAGATGAAATCATTTTTGATATTGTTCCAACTTCTCAATTGACTCATGCTAATTCCATATTTATTTGAAATAGCCCAGACTGAATCACCCGATTTAACAGTATACTGCTGGCTGCCAGTAGATGAATTATTGTTAGAACTGCTATTGCTCTTATTGTTTGAGCCAGTCGTCGAATTATTTGTTGTGCCTGCAGTAGCAGTCGATGAACCATTTTTGACGACTAACTTTTGACCTGGGTAGATGAAATCATTTTTGATATTATTCCAACTTCTCAATTGGCTCATGCTAATCCCATATTTATTCGAGATGGCCCAAATCGAATCACCTGATTTAACAGTATACTGCTGACTTGAACCTGATGTCCCCGTTGAGCCACTGTTGCCTTTATTCGCTGAATTGTTGGTTGTATTAGTGTTTGAATTGCTCGTCGAATTATTGCTTGAACTACTTGAACCAGCTGTCCCTTTTTTAACTACTAATTTTTGACCTGGATAGATGAAATCATTTTTGATACTGTTCCAACTTCTTAACTGACTCATGCTAATCCCATATTTATTCGAAATAGCCCAGACTGAATCACCTGATTTAACAGTATACTGCTGACTTGAACTTGATGTCCCCGTTGAGCCACTGCTGCCTTTATTCGCTGAATTGTTGGTTGTATTAGTGTTTGAATTGCTCGTCGAATTATTACTTGAACTACTTGAACCAGCTGTCCCTTTTTTAACCACTAATTTTTGACCTGGGTAGATGAAATCATTTTTGATACTGTTCCAACTTCTCAACTGGCTCATGCTAATCCCGTATTTATTCGAAATAGCCCAGACTGAATCACCTGATTTAACAGTATAATACTGGCTAGAGCTAGATGAATTACTACTAGAACTGCTATTACCTTTGTTGTTGGAGCTGGTATTTGAGCTCGTCGAATTATTTGTACTAGTCGAACCACTCGCAGAACTATTTCCTGATCCGCCATTATTTACGACAAGCTTTTGACCTGGATAGATAAAATCATTTTTGATATTATTCCAGCTTCTCAACTGACTCATAGTGATGCCATATTTGTTAGAAATGCCCCAAATTGAATCACCTGATTTGACTGTATAATATTGTTTACCAGCCGTTGAACCTGTCGCTGTATTATTCGAGCTACCCGTAGTCGCATTCCCTGTGTTACTAGTATTCGAATTACCTGTAGTCGCACCGCCACCCGCATTACCAGTAGCTGGAGTATCATATCTTGTTAATCCATAAGTTGTAATAATTTTATTTAATTTGCTGGCGTAAGACGGATCTGTTGCATAACGTCCAGTTAACCAAGCCGTTGCATCGCGGTAAGAAGACGTATTGCTTTTCCATGTGCCAGAGTAATAATAGACTCCTGCTCGCAGGGAAACATTTCTCAACACGTAAGCATTATCTGCAAATGATTCCGCATAAGAAGGATACTTACGGAAAGGCTCTTTCTTAGTCACCCATCGACCACTCAAATATTCCCACGTATCCATGTAAACCGTTTGGCCTTGGTAACTGCCTTTAATACCAAATAAGTTATGGTTTGGCGCCATCGATAAACCACTAGCTCCCCAACCACTTTCTACAATCGCTTGCGCAATCATTACTGAGGCATACAAATCATTGGCACTGGCTACAGGTTGTGCATAAGTCGCAATTTGTGAAATAAAAGCAGAGGTATTGGTCCGCAAAGCGACTTGATTCGACTCAACAGCTTGCGCTTCTAGTGGTGCAAGTAAAGGTGCCGCAATCGAACAAGACATCATGGCAGTCCCCATAACCGTTGCCCCTTTTTTCATTTGTTTAAAAGCAAGACGCTGTGTTTCAGCCTTGCGTCTATCTTTTCTTGATATGTAGAGTTCTTTCATTTTTTTCCTCCGACTTTCTTCCCGCTCTGATTTTTAATCGATGAGTTAATTATAACTTTTCTTACACTTTATTAAAAGAATTTTAAGAAATAAAAACAATTTGTAATCTCCCTGTAAACTAAAGAATAACGACCGTTTTAAATAAATCAGAATCCCTGTCCTACCAGTTGATTTCATTTGTTATTTATTTACCGACTAGTTACCGCTGTCTCTACTACATTACACCAAGATTACTGATCCCTCTCTAAGCGAATTTTCATTTTTAAAAACCTCCGTTTTATTATAACCCCTGAACGTTTACCTCGAAGAAAAATTGAACATTCGATGCTTATTTTTCACCATAATGACTTATCAAAAACGGCATGCATTCATTTTGTGTAGACATTTTGATATAACTTTCTCTCTTCGATTCTTTTTCTAAATGAAAAGTGGTGCTATAATAGGTTCATTGTAAAAAAAGGAGCGTTCAATGAAAAATAAACTATATTATCAATATGCAGGCAGTAGTGCCTTGCTTATTCTTGTTTTCCTAGGCTACGTCGTTCGTTTTTACCCCTCATGGTTACAAGGTTTTGACTCAGTGCTTACTTCTGTCATTCGCCACCCTTATCCAAACTGGAATTCTTTTTATCTGTGGGTGACTAAATTTGGTAATCCCAGTACAATGGTCATTCTAACTGCGGCTTTTCTACTAGTACTTCTCATGGGGAAACGGTACGCTGAAGCACTTTGGCTAACTATCAATGTCGGGCTAATTGGCGGACTAGTGAATCCCTTAATTAAACTCGTTTTCCTGCGCCAGCGTCCAACACTGGAACATTTGGTCCTTGAAACTAGCTACAGTTTTCCCAGCGGACACTCAAATGCCAGTATGTTACTCTTTGGCACGTTGATTTTTATGACTCCCCTATTTATTCAGCATAAACAGGTTCGACTCGTAGTTCAAATCCTACTTGGCTGCTTGATTCTCTCCATTGGTGTCAGCCGGGTTTATCTAGGCGTTCATTTCCCTAGTGATGTCTTAGGCGGTTTTTGCCTGGGGCTTTCTTGGCTACTATTAACGTATCCGATTTATGAAGAAAAACGCTTTGTTTGGCGCTTTAAAAGTAAACAAAAATAACTCTATTTGCGTCACTTGATGAAAGAAAGAAGGAAACTATATGACTCATTTCCCTTATTCTGAAGATGGTACAAAGCGATACCATTCCTGGAATTACGCCTTACGTGAAGAATTTGGTGGGAAAATTTTTAAAGTCCCTGTAGACGGTGGCTTTGATTGTCCTAACAGAGATGGAACAGTAGCCCATGGTGGTTGTACCTTTTGTAGCGTTTCTGGTTCTGGCGATATGATTGTTGCACCCGAAGAACCCCTACCGATTCAGTTCAAAAAAGAGATCGATGAGATGCATAAAAAATGGCCGAACGTTGAGCAATATATCGTCTATTTTCAAAATTTCACTAACACCCATGCCCCTGTAGCTGTGATACGCGAACGCTTTGAACAGGTGGTTAATTTACCCGGTGTGGTAGGTATTTCCATCGGTACACGGCCTGATTGCCTACCTGGCGATGTGGTTGACTATCTTGCTGAGCTCAATCAACGATATTATTTATGGGTCGAGCTTGGTCTGCAATCCACCTACGAAGAGACAAGCAATCTAATTAATCGCGCCCATGATTATCAAACCTATCTTGATGGTGTTGCCAAATTAAGAAAGCACAACATTCGGGTATGTACCCACTTAATCAATGGTTTACCCGGTGAAACAATGGATATGATGCGCGAAAACGTCAAACGAACCATCCTGGATTCTGATATTCAAGGAATTAAGCTTCATCTACTTCATTTGATGACTAACACGCGTATGTTAAGAGATTACCAAGAAGGTCGTTTGCAGCTAATGTCTCGAGATGACTATGTTTCTGTTATCTGTGATCAACTAGAAATGATTCCTAAAGAAATTATTATTCATCGTTTAACCGGTGATGCTCCCTGGGACTCATTAGTTGGACCTATGTGGAGTCTAAAAAAATGGGAAGTCCTCAATGCGATTGATGCTGAATTGATTCGTAGAGATTCTTATCAAGGTAAATTTGATGTTCGTATAAAGGAGTAGGTCTAAAATGTTACAAACAGCGCTACATTATAGCCACACACTAATAAAAGAGGTCTTGCAGCCTGGCGATAATGCGATTGATGCAACTATGGGAAATGGGTTTGATACTCTATTCCTAGCTGATTTAGTCGGTAAGACTGGGAAAGTTTTTAGTTTTGATGTCCAAGAACAGGCCGTCAAAACAACCCAAGAAAAATTGATTGCCGCAGGCTTAGACACTCGTGCGCAACTTTATCTACAAGGACACGAAACACTGGGGGAAGTTTTAGATCCAGATTTTTCTATAAAAGCAGCAATTTTTAACCTCGGTTACCTACCTAAAAGTGATAAATCAATCATCACTTTACCTAGTACAACAAAAAAAGCTATGACTGAAATTCTTCTTCGACTCGTCCCTCGTGGACGTCTCATTTTGGTCGCTTACTATGGACATGTTGGAGGCACGGAAGAATTAGACATGGTCAGAAATTACTGTGAAGCTCTTCCCCAAGAACAATTCAGCGTGCTAAACTATCAATTTATTAATCAAAAGAATCAACCACCGATTCTCTTTTGTATTGAACGTAAGAAACCCTAAAAAAATCCTGCACCCCTTTATAAGGTGCAGGATTTTTTAGATGGAGGTCTTTATCACAACTACAATATAGTGACTAGAACAGATATTTTACCGCCAACGCTAAGATGAAAAATAACGCCGCAATAACGATATAAAGACGGTTACCCATTTTAACTTTAGACGATTCAAGCTCTGTTCCCTTATACTCTTTCAATTGTCTTCGGAAATAGTAGAGCGTGTAAGTATTGGATAATATGACGCCTAATAAAACTATGTACATCGGCTCTGATATATAAAATTGACTCAGTAACTCTGGCAAAAACAAAAAGGCTATTAGTAATAGATTGGTGAGCTGAGCCCCTAATAAACTAACCTTTTGAATCTCAAACGCTTTTTCTCTTTTCTTAATTTCTTCCACAACCATCGATCCTTCCAATAATAAATTATCTAAAGATAAATCAAATAGTTTGGCTAAACGAATTAAGCTATCAATATCAGGCGTCGTCTTTCCTGTTTCCCAATTTGAGATTGTTTTTTTAGAAACAAACACTTTTTCAGCTAATTGTTCCTGATTCAACTGATATTCTTTTCTTTTTTCTTTTAGCATTTGACTAATTTCCATTTATCTTCACCTACAATTTACTATTTTCTGTGACTCTTTCTCAATCCAATATATTGCACTTTGGTTAAAATGTCGATAGCAAATGATTACATCCCTTGATATAACAAGCTTTGTTCCTCTATATTTATGCTTATTTTTTCTGATGAATAAAATAAATTCAGCTCATGACAATTATAAAACCAGCCCTCCTTAATATAGATAATCAGGAAATAGTAGCGAATTCCTCTGTATTTTACCTAGGTAAGATTAGGTATTTCTCGATAATTACCCAGTTAATCGACAAAAAACAGCCACACAAAGCACTTTGCACTCTGTAGTGACTGTTTCATTTTTCTTACTATTGCAGATTTTATCCATCTGTTATTACTTTAGATTATTTCCAGTAAAACAAACTTATCTACTATTCAAACACAAATTGGTTATGATACAGCTCAGCATAGAAGCCATCTTCTTTTAATAATTCATGATGACTACCTTCTTCAATGACTTGACCATCACGCAAGACGACAATACGATCCGCGTTTAAGATTGTTTTCAATCGGTGAGCAATTACGAAGCTTGTTCGCCCTTTGATTGCTTCATCCATTGCTTTTTGAATTTTCGCTTCCGTCACCGTATCAACGTTACTTGTCGCTTCATCCAAAATTAGCAAGGCTGGATTCGTAATAATCGTCCGAGCAATACTGATTAACTGTTTTTGTCCGGTACTAAAGATATTATTTTCTTCGGTAATTTCCGTATTATAGCCCTCTTCCAAATCCATAATAAAATCATGAATATTGGCTTGTTTGGCAGCATACGTGACCTCTTCATCGGTTGCTGAAGGGCGACCGAACACAATGTTTTCACGAATAGTACCAGAGAATAAGACGGAATCCTGTAAAACAATCCCAACATGCTCTCTAAGGCTAGCTAGATCTAATTCACGAATATCTGTGCCATCAAAAGTTACCGAACCGCTATTCACATCATAGAAGCGATTAAGCAGATTCATAATCGTGGTTTTCCCTGAACCAGTCGGTCCCACAAGAGCAACCATTTCTCCCTTAGCCACTTCTATCGAGACATCCTTTAGGATTAGCTTCTCTTCATCGTAGCCAAAGTTAACATGATTTAACGCCACTGCTGAATTGATACCAGAAATTTTTTGACCATTTTCTGGTCTAACTTCTTCAGGCTCATCAAACATCTCATTCAAACGTCTCGCACCTGTCACCGCTAATTGAATCATGCTATAGCCTGAAGAAATTTGCATTAATGGTTGGTAATATTGTTGCGAATATTGAACAAAAGTTACTACTAACCCCAACGCTACTGAACGATCTAGCTCACCATTTAACGCTAACCAACCACCAAAGAAAATCACGATAGCTGTATTGACTAACGACATCCCTTGCATCATTGGAAAGAGCAAACCTGAATAGACTTGACCTTTATAGGTCGCTTCACGAACCTTGGTATTATGCTCAACAAAGCCATCAATCGTTTCCTCTTGTAGCCCATTGGTAATAATAATACGTTGACCAGAAATCTTTTCATCCATATAACCATTCAATTTACCGACTTCATCTTGTTGCAAATCGACATACTTGCGAGCTTTTTGAATCACAATTACTGCAATTAAAATAGCAATCGGCGTTGAGGCAATCGTTGCCCACGCTAAAGTCACATTTGAACGGAACATCATGATTAGAATGCCCACTAAAAGAACCGCATTAGATAAGACTTGTAGTAAGGATTGGTTTAAACTATTTTGAATATTATCCAAATCACTCGTAAAACGACTTAAAATTTCACCATCTTGATGGGAATCAAAGAAACGAATCGTCAGTTTTTCTAACTTATTAAATAGACCAATACGCATACGGTTCGTCGATTTACCTACTACTTGAGTGAACAGAATGCTGTAGATAAAGTTCGCTGCACTAGCTAAAACATAAAATAGAACTAGCTTCCAAATAACAGAAACAAACTTACTTTTATCATCGACACCCTGCATCAAATTAACCACGTAATTAGCCAATTCTTGGAAAGCTTCCCCGATATATTGAGGTGCTTTCACTTGAAGATAAGTCGCAATCACAATCGTTACGAAGATAATCAAGAAGGAGAATTTATACCGTTTTAAATAATGATAAAAGAACTTACCTGCTTTCACTAAATCCATCATTTATTCGTCCTCCCTTCCTTTTTGAGTTTCATAAATTTCTTGATACACAGTATTTGAGCGCACGAGTTCTTCATGGGTTCCTTCACCAACCAATTGTCCTTTGTCTAAGACTAGAATCCGGTTAGCTCGAACCACTGATGAAATCTTTTGAGCAATGACAATCGTTGTCGTTCCCTTCAAGTCATGATCCAGCGCTTCTCTAACAAGCTTTTCAGAGCGAGCGTCTAAGGCACTAGTACTGTCATCTAAAATTAGAATATTCGGCGTACCAATGACCCCACGAGAGATAGATAATCGTTGTTTTTGGCCCCCAGAAAAATTATTACTGCGTTCTGCCACAGGTGCTTCATAGCGATCCGCTAATTTTTCGATGAATTCTTTGGCCTGCGCGATTTGCGTTGCTTGACTCATCTCTTCATCAGTTGCATCCTTTTTCCCTTGGCGCAAATTTTGTGAGATTGTCCCAGAGAATAGAATCGCTTTTTGTAAGACGAAAGAAACAGTCCGACGCAAGCTATGCTCATTGACTGACTTGATGTCTTTTCCACCAATTTTAATCGTTCCTTCGGTTGGATCAAATAAACGCGGAATCAATTGTGCTAACGTTGATTTCCCAGCACCTGTTGCACCAACAATGCCGACCATTTCACCAGCTTGAATGCTAAAACTTATATCTTTCAAGGTATCTTGCTCATCGCCAGGATAACGGAAAGAAACTTGATCAAAGGTAAGACTTCCTACTAACTCTTCTTCTGGCACATCTGGATAAGTAATATCTGGCTCAGTCTCCAAAATTTCTTTAATCCGCTGTAAAGAGACAGCTGCCCGTGACGTCATCATCATCATCATCCCACCGATAATAATCGCCATCATAATTTGCATTAAATAGTTCATAAATGAAGCAATCCCGCCAATTACTGACGGATCATCTTTGACTAATGTACTGACAAAGAAAATTGAACCGACAACTGCCAAGTTAGCAGCTAACATGAAGGAAGGAATCATGACTGAAAATAAGGTACCTACGACAATATTATGCTTCGTTAAGTCATCACTAACTTTAGTAAAACGGGCTAGCTCTGAATCTTCTTGCACAAAAGATTTAACCACGCGAATCCCCAATAGGTTCTCTTTAGCCAAACCATTGACTTTATCAATTAACTTTTGAATAATCATGAAATGTTTACCCATTCGTGTAAATGAAAGTATCGTAATAATCACCACTGCGATAATGAGTAAGACAATCACCCACCACAACTGAGGCAAAGTGTACATCGCTAAAATAAAACTCCCAATAAAGAGAATCGGAATCCGAAAGAGCGATTGTAATGCAACCATAATCAACGTTTGGATTTGTGTGATATCATTGGTTAGACGGACCACTAAATTTCCTGCTGAGAAAGTTTCAATATTCCCAAAAGAAAAAGTCTGAATTTTACGGAAAGTTTCTTCACGAATGTCTGCACTGACTCCCTGTGCTACGCGTGCCGAAAAGATCGTATTGATAATCCCCGCAAACAAGCCTAGAACCGCCAAGCCAATCAGGTAAATACCCAAGCCTAACATCTTATCGTTATCTTCTTGCATGATAGCTTCTAGTACTTGTTGTAACAATTTAGGCTGCCATAACGAAGCAACCACCATGACAACAACCGATAATAATGAAATTGTCACTGGCACACGATAATTTTTCACGTGTTTTAAAATTAAATCCATATCTTTTCCCCACTTTCACAAAAAAATTGACAGTCTCTATTTAACACTGTAAAATAAAGCCGCATAATAATGTACCATGTTTTAATTTTAATAGCAACAGTTTAAATCAAAATTTCATATAAAGAAGGGTCCTCACTTATGGAAGCCAAATTATCTAAAGAAAAAATTATTCAAACAGCCTTTCACTTACTAGAAGAAAAAGAAAACCTGAGTTGGTTATCGATGCGTCATATTGCGTCAGCGCTTGATGTCAAAGCTCCGGCATTATACTGGTATTTCAAAAATAAACAAATGCTGCTCCAAGCAATGGCTGAAACTATGGAGTCACACTTGATTGTTCCAGAGATACAGGGCATCTGGAAAAAAGATATTTTAGCCTATATGGAAAGTTACTTTGATCTTTATACTCAGTTCCCCTGCGGTATTGAACTTGAAATCCAGACCGTTCCGGCTTATCCTAGTCGTTTGGAACATATTGATACGATGATTCAGATTATCCGTTCTGGTGGCGTCCCCTTAGCACAAAGTCATTTAGCCGTCAGTTCTTTTCAAAACTTATTGATTGGCTTTATGATGGATTACAAAGAAGAAGCCCATCTTCGTCAAGAAATTGTTGATGGGAATCAATCCTTATTGGAACATATTCATTTTATGCGAAACTATGCCGAGGAAAATCAGCTGGTGAACATTCAACAAGGGATGCAAACTAGAAAAGAGCGTAGCCTAAAGAGTGAATACCTCGAAAGTATCGCGATTTATTTAGACGGACTGGATACTCACTTCTGTCAACAACACGATTAAATAGCAAAAAAAACAGGTTGCCACAACGGGCACCTGTTTTTTTACTATTGATAAATTCATTCACTTACTGATTCTTCATGAAACCATTCCAGCGCCCGTTGAATCCATTGATCCCAAAATTCCCACGTATGGTTTCCTGGACCATGTTCAAATGTAACGGGTAGTTTGCTTTCTGTCATTTTTGCGACTACTTGTTGATTGGCGCCATAAAGAAAATCCTCTTCGCCACAAGCTAAGTAAAAGCGGGGAGCTACTTTCCCACTAGCTGCTAGATCCGCTACTAAGTATAACGGATCATTTTCTGAACCCTCAACTTGATTCAACGGTCCGAAAATCCCTTCCCAAAAAGCCGCTTTGCGGACATTTAATAAAGCCTCCATATTGCCCCCAATCGCAACTGCACCAGATAGAGAAGCAACCGCCGCAAAAGCTTCCGGTTTCTTTAAGCCTAACTTTAAAGCACCATAGCCACCCATTGATAAGCCAGCAGCAAATGTTTTTTCGCGTTTAGTCGTTAATTGAGGAAATAATTCGTGACAAATCTCAGGTAATTCTTCTGCGATAAAATCCCAATAATTCATATCATAGGTTGTATTCGTGTACCAGCCCAGGTCTGTAGAAGGAATAATAACGGCCATTTGATACTGCGCAACATATCTTTCAATCGAGGTTCTCCGCGACCAAACGCTGTGATTGCCTCCCATTCCATGTAAAAGATACAAGACCGGAACATCTGAATTCGCTTGCTGAGTACTTTCACCGATTACCTTTTCTGTTTTCTGTGGTAGAATTACGTCTACATTTACTTCCATTTCAAGAACGTTTGAATAGATATTTGCTTGGATAAATGCCATTATTTTCTCACCCAACCTTTAATTAATTTTCTTTGATCCGCTCATAAAAAACGTCAACACTAACGGAACGATTATTAATAAAATACCAACAAAATAGACCATATGCAAGCCTTCATATAAAATCCCTCTAAGTGGTTGTAATAAATCTGCTGATAATTCTTTCGCCGTTTGAGGATTGACTAGCTTATTCATGATATCTGGATCATCTGTTAAGTTCGTCTCAAGTAATTTTTGTTTATTGACACTATTAATTAAAATACCAAAAACCGAGACCATAATTGTTTGCCCAATCGTACGAGCTAACGTATTGAATGAGGTCGCTACACCTAGTTGATCCACTGGTACGCTACTCTGAGCCCCTACTGTAGTCGTCGTAAAGATGATACCTAAACCTATCCCCGTAATTGTTGAAATTACTACAAACCATGAAAAATGGGCATGTATCGGCATCAAGAACAGTCCTAATCCACCGACAAAAACAATCAATAGTCCGGAAAATAAAATTCTAGGAATAGACATTTTTAATAACCAACGGCCAGCAATAAAGGATCCTAGCATCCAAAGAATAGATAAGGGCGCTAAAACCAACCCACCAATTGCCGCGCTCATACCTAAAACGCCTTGCATCCACATCGGGATATAGACATCAATCCCCATCAAAAAACCACCAATCAGTGCAGCAACAATATTGACGACGACAAATGTTCGATTCTTAAATAAATCTAGGGCAATCACTGGATCCTCTGCCCGTTTTTCTGCCCATATAAAGAGAGCCAAACTAAGTATCGTTCCAACAAAGAGAGCCAATGCAGTACCACTAATTCCATCATCCCCTAAGAATTGGAAAGCCAATAATAAGGTTAACAGAACCAACATCAAACTAATTGAACCTAAAACGTCTAATTTTTTTGTTGCTCGTTTTTGCTTAGGCTCTACTAAAAAGTAACCAATCAAGCCCATTAATATAATTCCAATCGGAATATTGATAAAGAAAATCCAATTCCAACCAACTGTATCTACAATAAAGCCTCCTGCTAAGGGACCAAAAACACTAGCAATCCCCCAAGCAGCATTATTGAAGCCAATAAATTTGGCACGCTTCTCAACACTATATAAATCGCCAATAATCGTTAAAGCAACAGGCATAATCGCCCCTGCACCAATCCCTTGAATCGCTCTGGCGATAATTAAAGTCAACATATCTTGCGAAAATCCACAGAGGGAAGAACCAATCATGAAGATCAATACACCAAATAAGAAAATTGGTTTCCGACCTATTTTGTCAGCTAATTTCCCATAAATCGGTGTTAACATGGCATTCGTCAATAAATAAATAGAAAATACCCAATTCATAATTTCAATTCCATGTAATGACCCAACAATCGTCGGCATAGCCGTTGTCACAATCGTTCCCTCAATTGCTGTCATAAATGTTGCTACAAATATACTTATCGTCACCAACGTGACATTCGTTTTTCTTTCCAAACTCTTAACTCCCTTACTTTATCTATTTAAAATTCACAAATTTCTTTTATTAAAAATAATAATTTCAAACAAAAAAAGAGACTCCTATCAACTAGTTCGTTAATAGAAGTCGCCTCTCTACTCTTTCAAACTTGCCTTTAACGCATCAACTTTATCCGTTTTCTCCCAAGGCAATTCGATATCTGTACGACCAAAATGACCATAAGCTGCCGTCTGTCTGTAAATTGGACGACGCAAGTCAAGCATTTCAATAATTCCAGCTGGGCGCAAATCAAAGTTTGCCCGCACAGCCTCGATTAGTTTTGATTCAGCAACAACTGATGTCTCAAATGTATTAATTGAGATTGAAACAGGTTGGGCAACACCAATCGCATACGCAAGCTGTACTTCAACCTTTTTAGCCAGACCCGCCGCCACAATATTCTTAGCAATATAGCGAGCCGCATAACTAGCTGAACGGTCAACCTTTGTGGCATCCTTTCCTGAGAAAGCTCCACCACCATGACGAGCATAGCCGCCATACGTATCTACAATAATCTTACGACCTGTTAAACCAGCATCCCCTTGAGGGCCACCAATTACAAAACGACCAGTAGGATTAATGTAATATTTCGTTTCTTCATCTAATAGCTCAGTAGGAATGACTTCCTTAATTACTTTCTCTATAACATCTTTATGAATCGTTTCATTGTCAATCGCATCGTCATGCTGTGTACTAATAACGACAGTATCCACACGTTGTGGTAAGCCTGCTTCATCGTACTCTACAGTGACTTGAGATTTTGCATCAGGACGTAAATACTCTAGTTCTTCACTCTTGCGCAAGTCAGCCAATCGTTTGACTAAACGATGACTCAAAGCAATCGGTAACGGCATTAATTCAGGTGTTTCATCCACAGCAAAACCAAACATTAAGCCTTGGTCCCCTGCGCCAATCTCATCAAGCGATTCTTTTTTTTCATCACGAATTTCTAATGCTTCGTCGACTCCTTGAGCAATATCCGGTGACTGTTCATCAATCGCAACTAAAACAGCTGCTGTATCTCCATCAAATCCATACTTAGCACGTGTATAGCCAATTTCCTTAATTGTCTGACGAACAATTTTTTGGACATCGACATACGCTGTCGTAGAAATCTCACCAAATACTAAAACCAAGCCAGTCGTTACTGATGTTTCACACGCTACTCGTGCCATAGGATCCTTCTCTAAAATCGCGTCCAAAATTGCATCACTAATCTGATCAGCAACTTTATCCGGATGTCCTTCAGAAACAGATTCTGATGTAAATAAATGTCTTTCTTTCATTTTCTTGATTCCCCCTTAATAATTTCGGTTACAAGGCATCTCCGCTTACTTCACGGATCCTCTCGGGAACTTGCAACGTCCCTAGTATAGCAGAAAACACATAGATTTGCTCTCTTTTTCAACTAAATATATCGATAAAAAAGCAAAAAAAAATACTCTATCATAGAGTATTTAATGATGACCCGTACGGGAATCGAACCCGTGATACCGCCGTGAAAGGGCGGTGTCTTAACCGCTTGACCAACGGGCCATAAAATATTATTGATAATGGGCCTAAATGGACTCGAACCATCGACCTCACGCTTATCAGGCGTGCGCTCTAACCAGCTGAGCTATAGGCCCAAAAAAAATAAAGCGGGTGACGAGAATCGAACTCGCGACAACAGCTTGGAAGGCTGTGGTTTTACCACTAAACTACACCCGCGATAAACTATTAATGGCGCGAGACAGAATCGAACTGCCGACACATGGAGCTTCAATCCATTGCTCTACCAACTGAGCTACCGAGCCAAAAAACACATAAATTGTAAAACGGTCTGGACGGGACTCGAACCCGCGACCTCCTGCGTGACAGGCAGGCATTCTAACCAACTGAACTACCAAACCAATGAATCTAATGTTGCTACTTAGTTGAACTAAGCAATTGCGGGAGCAGGATTTGAACCTACGACCTTCGGGTTATGAGCCCGACGAGCTACCAGACTGCTCCATCCCGCGATAATAGTAATAAAAAGGAGGATAAGGGATTCGAACCCTTGCACGGTTTTACCCGCCTGACGGTTTTCAAGACCGTTCCCTTCAGCCGGACTTGGGTAATCCTCCATATAATGAACCCAATGACCCGTACGGGAATCGAACCCGTGATACCGCCGTGAAAGGGCGGTGTCTTAACCGCTTGACCAACGGGCCTAAATAAAAACTTTACGGAGAAGGAGGGATTTGAACCCTCGCGCCAGTTTCCCGACCTACACCCTTAGCAGGGGCGCCTCTTCAGCCACTTGAGTACTTCCCCAAGAAATATATAATGGGCCTAAATGGACTCGAACCATCGACCTCACGCTTATCAGGCGTGCGCTCTAACCAGCTGAGCTATAGGCCCATAATAAAATCTAAAGCGGGTGACGAGAATCGAACTCGCGACAACAGCTTGGAAGGCTGTGGTTTTACCACTAAACTACACCCGCAAGAAACGGTCTGGACGGGACTCGAACCCGCGACCTCCTGCGTGACAGGCAGGCATTCTAACCAACTGAACTACCAAACCAACTTTGATTTTATTACGTGTGCTTAGAAAATCTAAGCAATTGCGGGAGCAGGATTTGAACCTACGACCTTCGGGTTATGAGCCCGACGAGCTACCAGACTGCTCCATCCCGCGATAATAGTAGTAAAAAGGAGGATAAGGGATTCGAACCCTTGCACGGTTTTACCCGCCTGACGGTTTTCAAGACCGTTCCCTTCAGCCGGACTTGGGTAATCCTCCGTTATGAAAGTGTGATACAACGCCACTATGGACCTTGTAGGACTCGAACCTACGACCGGACGGTTATGAGCCGTCTGCTCTAACCAACTGAGCTAAAGGTCCAGGCTCTAATAATCGCGGCGAAGGGGATCGAACCCCCGACCTCCCGGGTATGAACCGGACGCTCTAGCCAGCTGAGCTACACCGCGAAAAAGATAATCATTATTAAAATGATATGGAGCCTAGCGGGATCGAACCGCTGACCTCCTGCGTGCAAAGCAGGCGCTCTCCCAGCTGAGCTAAGGCCCCGTGTTTCTTTAAAATATCGGGAAGACAGGATTCGAACCTGCGACCCCTTGGTCCCAAACCAAGTGCTCTACCAAGCTGAGCTACTTCCCGAATAATGCACCCAAAGGGAGTCG